>JAVBUH010000060.1:0-20223 GCA_031555505.1 Tannerellaceae bacterium | reverse complement strand
TTATTTTAAAAGTGGGAAAGGCATAGCGCACGAAGAGCAGGTGCGCGCGGAAGGAGGACGCTGGGAAGATTTCCTTCATTTCGAAGGCAACGCGAATGCCTTCCGTTTGCTGACCCACCAGTTCAACGGCCGCCGGAAAGGCGGGTTTGCACTTACGTACAGTACGCTGGCTTCGATTGTGAAGTATCCGTATTCATCCAAATATGCAGGCAAGAAAGGGAAGTTCGGCTTTTTCCAGTCGGAAGAGGAAGGGTTCCACCGCATTGCCGCCGAACTCGGCATAGGCCGACAGCCACAGGCACCGGAGAAATTCATCCGCTACCCGCTTGTCTATCTCGTGGAAGCGGCCGACGATATCTGCTACCAGGTGATGGATATCGAAGACGCCTGCAAGCTGCATATCCTGACCAAAGCCGAAGCCATCGAACTGCTGCTGGCCTTTTTCCCGGAACATAAGCGCGACCACGTGCACGGCGTGATGAAGATGGTGGACGATACCAACGAACAACTGGCCTATCTGCGTTCGGGCATCATCGGCATATTGGTGGATCAATGCTCGGCCGCCTTCCTGGATAACGAAACGGGATTGCTAGACGGCACCTACGCCACTCCCCTGATCGAGCAGATCGGCGAACCGGCCAAACGCGCCTACGCCGACTGTTCCAAAGTAGCCTATGCCAAAATCTACTGTGCCAAGGAAGTAGTGGATGTCGAACTGGCAGGTCACTATATCTTCAACTACCTGATGGATATCCTCCTCTTCGCCATCATGGAGAAAAGGGATGAGGATGACAAAAAGAGTTTCTACAACAAACTCCTCCTCGAACGCATCCCCGAACAATACGACACCAATGCCTCCACCACCTACTGCCAGATCCAGTGCATCATGGACTACATCTCCGGCATGACCGATGTCTATGCCCTCGACCTCTACCGCAAGATCACTGGGATGAGCCTCCCGGCTGTCTGATCATTAGCAGGAGATGCTCCAATCCAACTAAACCTGAATATTCAAAACCAACCCAATCTGAAGATATGAGGGGTGTTGTTTGTGACAGGAGCCGTTTTTGATGTCACCCTTCATGTCGCTGTAACTCATTGGCCACCAGCAAAAAATGACAGGCTGAAAGCAACTCTCGTGTAAGAAGTTATAACAGATGGATGCTCACTGCAAGGTGGGTTTTAGCGCTGTTCCTCCCGATGAAATGATCAGATGCAGGCCTTGCTCAAACGAGGCCTGCGCCTCACTTCCACGAGGCCTGCGCCTCACACCCCCTGAGGCCTGCGCCTCGTCCAGGTGAGGCGCAGGCCTCACCTGAAAGCAATCACAGCAACATAAGCCCTGTTTACCGGAACTGTTCCCTGTACATCGAGGCATACTTTCCCTGCAGGGCAAGCAGTTCGGTATGGGTACCGCGTTCGATGATTTCGCCGTGTTCGAGGACGAGGATGAGGTCGGCGTTACGGATGGTAGACAGGCGGTGGGCGATGATAAGGCTGGTACGGCCGGCCATCAGTTGGTCGAGGCCGTGCTGGATCAGGATCTCGCTGCGGGTATCGATGTTGCTTGTCGCTTCATCGAGCAAGAGGATGGGAGGATCGGCCACGGCAGCACGGGCAATGTTCAATAACTGGCGCTGGCCCTGGCTAAGGTTGGCACCATCGTTTTCCAACAGTGTATCATAGCCATGCGGCAGGCGACGGATAAAGGAGTGGGCGGCAGTGAGACGGGCAGCCTGGATCACCTCCTCGTCAGAGGCATCCAGCCTGCCGAAGCGGATGTTTTCGCGTACCGTGCCGGTGAACAGGTGGGTATCCTGCAACACAATAGCCATCGAACGTCGCAGGCTTTCGCGGGTGATGTTTTGCAGCGGATGTCCGTCAATGCTGATCTGGCCTGATTGGATATCGAAAAAGCGGGGAAGCATATTCATGATCGTGGTCTTTCCGGCACCGGTCTCCCCTACTAACGCCACTTTGCATCCGGGAGGCGCATGGAGGGAGATGCCTTTCAGGATCACCTTCTCGGGTTTATACCCAAAAACGACATCCGTCATCCGCACGTCGCCCTTTACGTCAGACAGCGCAATGGCTTGTGCATCATCTATGGGTTCGGGGGCTTCGTCTATCACTTCAAAGATACGTTCGGCACCGGCTATGGCTGCCTGGATACTGTTGTAAAGGCTGGCCAACTGGTTGACCGGGCGCCCGAACTGGCGCGAGTACTGCAGGAAAGCAGCCAGACCACCCACGTCGAATCCGCGAAAGATAGCCAGCAGGCCGCCGACGATCGTGACCAGCACAAAGTTCAGCGTGCTCAGGTTTTGCATCAACGGCATCATCAGGCCGGCATAAAACTGGGCCTGGGTGGATTTTTCGTTCAGGTCGCGGTTGAACACCTCAAAATCAGCCTCTACCCGTTCTTCATGTCCGAACAACTTCACCACCTTCTGCCCGCTGATCATCTCTTCCACATAACCGTTGAGCGTCCCCAGCGACTCCTGCTGTCCTTTGAAATAGACACGGCTTCGCTTGACTACCATTTGTGCGCAGAGGAACATCAGCGGGATCGTGATAAGCGTAACCACGGTCAATACCGGACTGATATAGAGCATCATTACAAAGAGACCGATCACGGTCAGGACACTGAAGATGATCTCGGCCACACTGTCGGTCAGCGTATCGCTGATGCGGTCGATATCGTTGGTGTAACGGCTCATCAGGTCGCCGTGCTGGTGGGTATCAAAATAGCGCAGCGGCAAGCGTTCCATGCTGCGGAACAAAGCCAGGCGGATACGGGCCACGGTGTGCTGGGCTACCCGGTTGAGCAGGCGGTATTGCACCCATACGGCCACCCCTCCCACAACATATACACTACCCAGTAGCAGCAACATACGTACAAAACCACTCCTGTTACTCGGCAGGATATAGTCGTTGATAATCGGCCGTAGCATATACGAACCCACCAGGTTGGTTGCGATCTCAACCAGGATCAGGCAACATATCACCACCATCAGGTTGCGGTCTGTATGCATATAGGAAAGCAGGCGGGCTACAGTACGCCGCGAGTCTTTCGGTTTTCCTTCTGCTTTATGTGGTTCACCGTGTGCCATTGCCGTCAAGGTTGATTTGTTGTGAATGATAGATCTCTTGGTAGATGGGCGACTGTTCAAGCAGTTCGGCCGGGCTACCGAGGGCGCTTATCTCACCGTCTTCGAGCACGATCACCCGGTCGGCAGCTTGCATGGTATGCACCCGCTGGGTGATGATGAATACGGTGGTACCGTGCAACAAGGTGTCGAGATTACGCCGTATCCGCAGTTCGGTTTCGCTGTCTACAGCGCTGGTACTATCGTCGAGGATCAATAGTTGGGGTTTACGCAGCAGGGCGCGCGCCAGACAGATGCGTTGCTTCTGCCCACCAGACACGTTGATACCGCCACGCCCCAGTTGGGTTTGATAGCCGTCGGTAAAGGAAGTGATAAAATGGTGCGCTTCGGCAGCCCGGGCCGCATCCTCTACTTCAGCGTCCGTAGCTTCGGGTTTGCCCCAACGGATATTTTCGCCGATGGTTCCGGTAAACAATTCATTGTTCTGCAATACCATGCCGATCCGCTGGTGTAACTCGTCCAACGTATAGTCTTTCACATTGACACCGTCTACACAGACTTCACCGGCTGTTACGTCATACAACCGCGGGATCAGTTGCACCAGCGAACTCTTGGCCGATCCGGTAGAACCAACCACAGCCACTGTTTCGCCAGGCGGGATATGGAAACTGATGTGGCGCAACACATCGTTTTCACTGCCGGCATAACGGAAACTGACATTCCGGAACTCCACCTCACCCCGCTTCACCCGGTGCGCCTGCCCGTGGCTTTCGGCCGTATCAGCCAGTGAGGGTTCGGCATCAAACACTTCGATGATACGGGTAGAGGAAGCCGATGCACGCCCGATAGACATGATCACCATCGACATCATCATCAGCGAGACAAGCACCTGCATGAGGTAATTTACAAAAGAGATCAGTTCGCCCACTTTCAGTTCGCCCTGCATCACTTCGTTACCGCCAAACCACAGGATAGCCAGCAACGACAGGTTCATGAGGAGCTGCATCACCGGAAAGATAGAGACCATCGTATTGGCAGCCCGGATCACGCTGTCGCGCAGTTCGTCGCTGCGATCGCTGAACCGGGAAGCTTCAAAGTCTTCACGTACAAAAGATTTTACCACCCGGATGTTGATCAGGTTCTCACGCACGATGGCATTCAGGTGGTCTACCTTTTGCTGTACCACCTTGAAGTAAGGTATCCCCTTGCTGAAGATGATGTAAAGGCTCACCGCCAGCAACGGGACAGAAGCCGCCAATACCAATGCCAGCCGTGCATTGATGGTGACGATAAAGAAAAGTGCCATAAGCAGCATCATCGGGCCACGCAACATAATACGCATCCCTATAAGGACGATCTGCTGCACGCGCGTTACATCATTGGTGAGCCGGGTGATCAGCGAAGCCGAGCTGAAACGGTCGATATCCGGGAATGCCAGTTGGCCGATCTTACGGAAGAGACCTGCACGCAGATCGGTGCCGAAACGTGTCGAGGTGTCTGAAGACACGTACATATTATATATACTCGCCACCAGCCCGAACACGGCCACTACCACCATCCAGATACCCGTCTGTGTAATCACTGACAAATCGTGATGCATAATACCGTTGTCTACGATCTGCGCCATATAATAAGGCTGGATCGCTTCGCTCAACACAGATACCAATACAAGAAACGGGCTGACAATTAAGCCAGCCTTGTAGCTCTTCAGGATGTCCCAATATCTCTTCATTCCGGTTGTTTACGTGGCCGGTGGGGATTGTGTGGATCAAAAGAAAACCGGCGATGGCAAAGGTAAAAACTTTGCCCATACCCGGCATCAGAATGATTCAAAATTTACGCGCTCTTTTCGATGACCGGTGTCAAGGCCTGAACCCGAACGGGCTCATTGCTTCACCCAGACAGCCAGGTTGCGCCCGTTCACCAGAAAGGTACCATTCCCTTTTGAGTCGATCGTGACCGTTTCAGGGATACTGCCCGTATATTCATGCCAGACCTCGTAGGCATGCTCAACACCCAGTTGCATCACTTTACTTCCCTTGTCTTTATTGGATATCAGGAATGCCAAACCGGAACCAGGCTGTTCCTGATCACCCTTACGTACAAAGCCTACAAGTTGCGGATGGTCAAAATAATCTACCTGATCACCATAGGCATAGGTGTGGCGGGCTTCCAATAACTTGTCAATGACCGGCCTATGGGGCGACTGCTTTCCTTTCACACTGTAATAGTCGCCATAAAAAAGACAGGGATAGCCCTTTTCCATCAGGAAGATCAATCCGTAGGCAAGCGGCTTAAACCAATCGTCTACAAACGATTCCAGTGAACTTCCCGGTTGTGTATCATGATTATCTGCAAAAGTAACCGCCAGCTCGGGGTGTTTAACCACCAGAGTATCTTCGAACAGCGTCTGCAGGTCAAACTTCTCCGCCTGCCGGGAAGCGGCATAGAATTTATAATGTAAGGGGACATCGAACAAGTCGATCTTTCCGCCAACGGCCTCCAGGTAACTGTCCAATGTGTCAAAATCGCCATTCCAGTATTCGCCAACGGCATAGAAATCTTCTCCTTTTTCCGTGCGCATTGTTTCAAGGAATTGTTTGACGAACCGTGCTTCCATGTGTTTGATGGCATCCAGCCGCATTCCATCCAGTTGTAATTCATTAGACACCCAGATCCCCCACCGGTTCAGTTCGGCTATTACTTCGGGATGATCCAGGTCCAGGTCGTTGGCCAGCAGGAAGTCGTAGTTGCCATTTTCCTTGTCTACCCCTTCGCTCCAGTATTTATTTTCGCCGATGATACGGAAAATGCCACTGCGACGGGCGGCATCGTCAAACCCGGTACCGGAGAAATGATGCCAACGCCATTTGAAATCAGAATAGGTATCTTTTCGCCCATTAAACAGATAGCCGGTCCAACCTTGTATTTCATACGGCTGGCTGATGGCATTGTCGCGGTCGGCCGGATCTACTTCTTCCACCAGAAAGCGCTCGGTATAATCGCCTCCGGCTTTATGATTCATCACGGTATCCAGATAAACGGATATCTGTTGACGGTGCAATTCATCGATCATGGCCTGGAGTGCAGCCTTGGTACCGTATTTGGTGCGGATGGTATTCTTCTGGTCAAATTCACCCAGATCGTACAGATCGTAGGTGGCATATCCTTCGTCTTGCTGTTCGTCTGCTTTATATGCAGGCGGAATCCAGACGGCTGTAATGCCAATCGCATGCAAATGGGCGGCATCAGCTTTCAAATGATCCCACAGCATACCATCGTTTGGCAGGTGCCATTCGAAGTATTGCATCATTACCCCGTTTTTCATAGATCACTTTTCATTGTTATTAATATAACAATCCTAAAAGAAGGATGGTTTGATATGCGTCGGCTCGATACTGTCTGACAGCAACAGACGCAGCTCATTTCCTGAAATGCAGGAAGGGGATTACAAAGAAGACTGGAAGGCAACAGACAATCACCCAGATAAAGAAATGCTGGTAACCGATCATTTCCTGAATCCACCCGGAGGCCATACCCGGCAGCATCATACCCAATGCCATAAAGCCGGTACTGATAGCATAGTGTGAAGTCTTATATTCGCCATCGGCAAACAACATCAGGTACATGGTATAAGCCGTAAAGCCAAAACCATAGCCAAACTGCTCAATACCCACACACAGATTGATTACGAGCATATTATCCGGCAAGGCATACGCCATATAGACATAGTTCAGGCTCGGCAAGGCAATAGCAAGCACCATCGGCCAAATCCATTTTTTCAGTCCGCCTTTTGAAATAGCAATGCCACCCAATATCCCCCCCGCCAGCAGGGAGATCACACCTACCGTGCCATACGCAAAACCCACCTGGGCCGTTTCAAGGCCCAAGCCGCCTTTCGCTGGCTTGTCTAACAGGAAAGGAGACGCCAGCTTGACCAATTGCGATTCGCCCAACCGGTAGGTCAGCATAAACAACAGCGCCGGGATAATTCCTTTTTTGCTGAAGAAACTGACAAAGGTACGCCCAAACTCTACCAGGATAGTCTGCGGCTTCACATCCGGATGCGGCATATCACTCTTCGGGTGTGGCAGTATATATCGATGCCACAGAGACAACCCGACAAAGGAACCGGCCAGGACAAAAAAGACTATGCTCCAGGCAAAAGGGATCCGCCCGGTAGTTTTTTCCAGGAATCCGGCCAGCATCACCAACAATCCCTGTCCGGTGAGCATGGCTATGCGGTAGAATGTATTCCGGATGCCGATAAAGAAAGCCTGTTGCTCTTCATCCAATCCCAACATATAGAATCCGTCGGCAGCAATATCATGGGTGGCCGAGCTGAATGCCATCAGCCAGAAAAAAGCCAGGGTGGATTGCAGGAAGAAATCGCCGGGTAACATAAACGCCACACCGGCCATCCCGCCACCAATCAGCAATTGCATGGCATAGATCCACCAGCGTTTAGTCTTGATCAGATCAACAAAAGGACTCCAAAGCGGCTTGATCACCCAAGGGAAATAGAGCCAGCTGGTATACAATGCGATGTCGGCATTGGATACCTCCAACCGCTTATACATGATGACCGACAAGGTCATAACCACTACATACGGTAATCCTTCGGCAAAATAGAGCGAAGGGATCCAGGTCCAGGCGTTACGCGGTTTCATAACTCGATCGTGAATGTATCCGCATCTTTCCAGGCCGGGAATTTAGCACGCAGTTCGATCAGGTCGTTCTTATCGATGGTACAGGTACGGGTAATTTCTTCCCGCTTGCCGGCATCGGCCAGCTTCTTCCCTTTCGGGCTGTAGAGCAAGGAATCACCGCGGTATTGAAATCCTTTGCCATCGATACCCACTCGGTTTACGCCACAGACAAACGCACAGTTTTCCATGGAACGCGCCTGAAGTAAGGTCTTCCATACTTTCTTGCGGGCTTCAGGCCAGTTGGCTACATAGATCAGCAGGTCGTATTCATTATTCACATTCCGGCTCCATACGGGGAAACGGAGGTCGTAGCACACCTGCAGGCAGATATTCCAGCCGTTGTAACAGATCACGGGGCGGGCACTGCCTGCCGTAAAATACGTGTCTTCATCCGCCATCCGGAAGAGGTGGCGTTTGTCATAGTAAAAGCCCTCTCCTGCGGGAGTGATCAGAAAAGCACGGTTATAATACTTCCCGCCTTCTTTGACGATAAAACTACCGGCTACCGCCATTTTATAACGAGCGGCCCAGCCTTTGATCGTGGCAATGGTGGTTCCATCCATCGTGTCGGCCAGCGATTCCACATTCATGGAGAAACCCGTACTGAAGGTTTCGGGCAGAATAGCCAGATCGGTCCGTCCACTTACCCGGCGAAGAAGTTCACCGTAATAACCCAGATTCTCGTCCCTGTCTTCCCAGATAATATGGGATTGGATCATGCTGATCCGTAGTTTATCGTTTGTCATGTTATCAGATTTAAAGTTGAATGCTTACACTTCTATAAAATAACTCGGATTCTTACCTGTCAGGCCCCGGTAATGGGAGCGGATCCGGAGAATATCGGCATCGGCATCACCGGTGGGCTGAAACACACCCAGGACACCCACTTCCTTTTTCTTATAATCGAAATATGCCATCAGGATGGGCACACCGGCATTCAGGGCAATAAAATAAAAGCCTTTCTTCCATTCGGCAGCCGGTTTGCGTGTCCCTTCGGGCGTAATGGCCAGTTGGAAACGTTCGCGCCGGTTGAACTCTTCTACCATCTGTTCAGTCACCGACGTCCGCTTACTCCGGTCTACCGGTACCCCTCCCAACCAGTTAAACAACAGGTTGAACGGAAAGAAATACCAGTCTTTCTTGATCAGGAAGCTGGCATCGCATCCGATAGATGTATAAAAAAGCTTACCGATAATGAAGTCCCAGTTACTGGTATGAGGCGCTACACAAATCACACATTTAGGTAGTTCCACCCCTTCTACCGCCCCCAGCCTCCATCCTGCCATCCGCAGGAGTTTCTCAGCAAATCCTTTCTTCATGCCTGCTCCTTGGTTAGCCCACCGATCGCTGTGGCAATGGCATCCACTTCCGTTTGCAGGTCAATACGTAACTTTTGGTAATATTCCCGGACAAGGGCTTTATTCTCTTTGCCGTCGGCACATCCGGCCCGGCGGATAAACTCGTCCTGCATATCCAGGATACGCTCCATTACTTCGTCTGCTTTCTGCGGATTTGTCCCGGGGATTAACGCCCTGACAATTAATACTTCCGTGAATAATTCGCCCGCCACATAGTGGATATCCTTCTTCAAGGTTCTTCTCTTAGCCATACTTTTACTTGTTTTGAATGATGTACAAAGTTAAAAACATTGTTATTATAACCACGTTTTATCGGCATAAAAACATAATTAGTTTATCTTTGCCGGCTGAATATTATAGACAAAAAGCAAAATTGACATGAGTGAGAAGAAGAAGACACCCGACTATGTATTTGAAAGTAGCTGGGAAGTCTGCAACAAAGTAGGAGGTATCTATACCGTTTTATCTACAAAGGCGCATACACTACAAACACTTTATAAAGACAAGATTATTTTTATTGGCCCCGACCTTTGGGGAGACAGTGTTCCGGCAGACTTTACGGAAGACAAGGAACTGTTTGCCGACTGGAAAGCGCATGCAACCACAGCCGATAATTTAAAAATCAAGGTGGGCCGCTGGAACGTACCGGGTGCACCTCCGGTGGTACTGATAGACTTCCTCCCGTTTTTTGCAGAAAAAGACAAGTTGTTCTTCCTCATGTGGCGCGAATACCAGGTAAACTCACTCCATGCCTACGGCGACTATGACGAATCCTGTGTATTTGCCTTGGCCGTGGGAAGAGTGATCGAAAGCTTCTATCACTATCACAAACTGCAAAAGAAGCAGGTAGCCGCATTATTCAACGAATGGATGCTAAGTATGGGCGCCCTGTATATACGGAAACGCGTGCCGGCCATTGCTACCCTGTTTACTACGCATGCCACTTCGATCGGACGCTCCATTGCAGGCAACAACAAACCATTGTATGCCTACCTGGAAGGGTATAATGGGGATCAGATGGCCCGCGAACTGAATATGGAAGCCAAACATTCAGTAGAAAAACAGGCCGCGCACTATGCCGACTGCTTCACAACCGTTAGCGAGATCACCGCCAACGAATGCAGCCAGTTACTGGACAAAACGCCCGATATCGTAACCCCTAACGGTTTTGAGCGTAACTTCGTACCTGATAAAGCAACCTATCCGCTTGTACGTGCCGAAGCCCGCAAAACACTGATCAATGTAGCCGGGAAATTGCTGGGCTGCACCATCGATCCGGACGCACTGCTTATTTCCACTAGCGGCCGTTATGAATACCGCAACAAAGGGATCGATGTCTATATCGAAGCGATGAACCGCGTGTGTGCTTCGGATGCGTTGCAACGCGAGGTGGTAGCTTTTATCACCGTTCCGGCCTGGGTGAAAGCAGCACGCGCCGATCTTAAAACAGCCGTTGAAAAAGATATCCGGACCACCACCCCCCTGCAGATGCCTTTTTCCACCCACTGGCTCAACCAGATGGAAGAAGACAAAGTGTTGAACTATATTCAACAGGTCGGCTTTACCAATGCAGCCACTGAAAAGTTGAAAATCATATTCGTACCCTGCTACCTCGACGGTAAAGACGGCATTTTCAACAAACCGTATTACGACCTGCTGATCGGTATGGACGCTACCGTCTATCCCTCCTATTATGAGCCTTGGGGATATACGCCACTGGAAAGCATCGCTTTCGGTATCCCCACGATCACGACCAATCTGGCCGGCTTCGGCCTTTGGGCCCGGCAAACGGTATCGGGAGAAAAAATCGAAGAAGGTGTAGCGGTGATCAACCGTACAGACTTCAACTATGACGAAGTAGCCAATAGCATTGCCACACACATCCTCACCCTCAGCCAAATGTCGGCCAAAGAAAAGGAGGCCGTCCGGAAAAAAAGTTTTAAACTGGCCGAGAAAGCGGAATGGAGCCACTTTATAACCTATTACCAGCAGGCTTTTGAGATTGCATTAACATATAAAAATAGCAGAAATAGCTAAAAGCCAACTGGTCATGGCAATATATTTTGTATCTTTGCCGAACTTTTTTTGAATCCTACAAGTATAGCAACTAAGAACATTTTAAATATACAAAAATGAAAATTAAGGCAAACAGCGCGAACGCCCCCATCTGGAAAGAAGTTTATTCGCACGCCAAACTACCCAAGCAATTGGAGCCACTTTTGGAAATAGCGAACAACCTGTGGTGGGTTTGGAACCACGAAGGTGCCAAGTTATTCAGAAGAATCGATGAAAAATTGTGGGCAGAAACAGAAGGTAATCCTGTATTGCTGCTTCAACGCCTCACCTACGATAGAATTGAAGCCATTGTAGCCGATCAGGATTTCCTCAAAGAAATGGATCGGGTCTATGCCGACTTTAAAGCGTATATCAATGCAAAGCCGGATGCCTCTAAACCGTCTGTTGCGTATTTTAGCATGGAATACGGTTTGACAAATGTGTTGAAGATCTATTCGGGCGGTCTCGGCGTACTGGCCGGCGACTATTTGAAGGAAGCCAGCGACAGCAACATCGACCTTTGCGCTGTAGGGTTTCTCTACCGTTATGGCTATTTCACCCAAACACTGGCGATGGATGGACAACAGATCGCCAATTACGAAGCACAAAACTTTAATGCACTGCCACTCACACAGGTAAACAAGTCGAATGGCGAGCCGATGGTGCTCGAAGTACCGTATCCCGGCCGTACCGTATATGCCCACATCTGGAAAGTAAGCGTGGGCCGTATCCCATTGTATCTGATGGATACCGACATTCCGGAAAACAGCGAATGGGACCGTTCCATCACCCATCAATTATATGGCGGCGACTGGGAGAACCGTATGAAGCAGGAATACCTGCTGGGAATCGGTGGTATTTTGATGCTTGACAAACTGGGAATAAAAAAACAAGTATACCACTGCAACGAAGGGCATGCCGCACTGATTAACGCACAGCGTCTGGTGAACTATATACATCATGAAGGCCTCACTTTCAATCAGGCATTGGAAGTAGTTCGTTCTTCTTCCCTTTATACGGTACATACACCGGTGCCTGCCGGACACGACTACTTTGACGAAGGTCTCTTCGGCCGTTATATGGGTGAGTTCCCTGACAAGTTGGGTATCAGCTGGCAGGACTTCATCGATATGGGACGTGAAAACCCCGGATCGAACGAGAAGTTCTCCATGAGTGTATTCGCCCTCAACACCTGCCAGGAAGCCAATGGGGTAAGTTGGTTGCACGGACAAGTATCGCAGAAGATGTTTGCTCCGGTATGGAAAGGTTATTTCCCGAGCGAACTACACGTAAGCTGGGTAACTAACGGCGTACACATGCCTACCTGGGCGGCTACGGAAATGAAGGACTTTTATGTGCAGAAATTCGGTAATAAATTCCTCACCGACCAATCCAACAAAAAACACTGGGCGGCTATCCACAATGTCCCCGACGAAGAAATATGGGCACTCCGCAAGGCTTTGAAGGTTAAACTGATTGAATACGTTCGTGATCAATATAGAGGCAACTGGCTGAAGAGCCAGGGCGATCCTTCCAAGGTGGTTTCGATCCTGGAAAAGGTCAACACCAATGCCCTGTTAATTGGTTTCGGACGCCGTTTTGCCACCTATAAACGTGCGCACTTGCTGTTTACAGACCTCGACCGCCTGGCCAAGATCGTAAACAACGAAAAATATCCGGTACAGTTCCTATACACCGGCAAGGCCCACCCGGCCGACGGTGGCGGACAAGGTCTGATCAAGCACATTGTAGAAATCTCACGTCGTCCGGAATTCCTTGGCAAGATCATTTTCCTCGAAAACTACGACATGCGCCTGGCCCGTCGCCTGATCTCAGGTGTAGACGTGTGGTTGAATACACCGACCCGTCCGCTAGAAGCGTCGGGCACCTCCGGCGAAAAGGCCGAAATGAACGGTGTTCTGAACTTCTCCGTACTCGACGGTTGGTGGTATGAAGGCTATAAAGAAGGCGCCGGTTGGGCGCTGACAGACAAGCGTACATACGAAAACCAGCAATACCAGGATCAACTGGATGCTGCCACGATCTACCACATCCTCGAAAACGAGATTATCCCGACTTATTATGATAAGAACAATCAAGGTTTCTCGCCACGCTGGATCTCTTACATCAAAAACTCCATTGCCGAGATCGCTCCTGATTATACGATGAAGCGTATGCTCGACGATTATATTGATCGCTTCTACAACAGGTTGGCCACCCGTTCGGCATCGCTGGTTCCCAACCACTTTGCCAAAGCGAAAGAAATCGCTGCCTGGAAAGAAGAGGTAGCTGCCAACTGGGATTCGTTCGAAGTGGAATCATTTACCTGCACTCCTGACATCTCGGTGAATGGACCGGTGGTGGGTAATGACTATCTGTTCCGGATGGTGATCGACCGCAAAGACCTGAAAGGTATGTTGGGCGTAGATATGGTGGAAACCAAAGTCAACCAGGATAACCAGCAACAGGAATTGTTGAAGACGTATAACTTCAAGATGATGAAGGAAGAAGGCTCCAAGCTGTTCTTCGAACTCAAGGCCACACCGACTATAGCCGGAGACCTTAAGGTTGGATTCCGCGTATATCCGGCCAACAAGGACCTGCCGCATCGCATGGACTTCGCCTATGTTCGTTGGGTTGCATTGCAGTAATGGGTTTCACGATACAAAAAGCGGCCGCTCCGAAAGGGAAGCGGCCGCTTTTTGTATATACCGGTATAGTGTTGCCGGATTTTAGCTTTCTTTATCTTCCTTTCTGTTTCAGCCATTCGGTGGCCGCCATATCCAGCCTCTCATACCAGGATGCGCCAAACTTGCGGATGAGCGGTTCTTTCAGGAACTTATAGACCGGCAGGTTTTCCTTCTTCCCCAATATCTCTGCCGCACGGCAGATACTCCAGCGGTTGTAGTTGACAGCCGAAAAGGAATCATACCGGCTAATACGGATCGGGTACAGATGGCAGGAGACCGGCTTATAGAAATCGATCCTTCCCTCACGGTATGCTTTTTCGATCGCACATTTACAAATGCCGTCTTTGTCGTAGCAGGTGAATACGCAATCTTTTCCATTGATGATGGAAGTCACGGTTTCGCCTCCGACATCAATATAGGCAACCCCCTGTTTCTTAATCAACGCCTGTGCTTCGGGCGAAAGATCGGCCCACACTTCGGGCAGAATGCGGTGCAGGATGGCCAGCTCCGCTTTTTCAAGCGGAGCGCCGGCATCTCCTTCCACACAACATGCCCCTTTACACTGAGGCAGGTCGCAGAGAAATTGGCGTTCGATCACGTCGAAACTCACCAACGTATCGTCAATCTGAAGCATAATCCGTAGGATAGTGGGAATTAACCGATCAATGACTTACCACCCATTTCCTTCGGCAGCGGTAATCCCATGATGTGGAGGATCGAAGGAGCCACGTCGGCCAGGATACCGTCGGCCACTTTGGCCGCTTTGTCTTCAGTCACATACACAAACGGCACGGGGTTAAGCGAGTGGGCTGTATTGGGCGAACCGTCTTCGTTCAATGCATGGTCGGCGTTACCATGGTCGGCAATGATGATGGCTTCATAGCCGTTGGCTTTAGCTGCTTCTACCGTGTCGCGCAGACAGGTGTCTACCGTAACAACTGCTTTTTCGATGGCTTCATACACCCCGGTATGTCCCACCATATCGCCGTTGGCATAGTTTACTACAATAAAGTCGAACTTCTGCGTATGGATGGCTTCCACCAGTTTCTCACACACTTCGTAGGCGCTCATCTCCGGTTGCAGGTCGTAGGTAGCCACCTTGGGAGAAGCAACAAGGATACGTTCTTCGCCCGTATACGGTTCTTCGCGTCCGCCGTTGAAGAAAAAGGTAACGTGTGCATATTTTTCCGTTTCGGCAATATGCAACTGCATCTTACCCACAGCGGAGAGATATTCGCCAAGTGTGTTGTTCACGTTGTCTTTGTCAAAAAGGATGTGTAAGCCAGCGAAACTGGAATCGTACGGTGTCATGGTGAAATACTGCAACCCCGGGATAGTAGCCATTCCGGCTTCAGGCATATCCTGCTGGGTAAGTACGATGGTAAGTTCCTTAGCGCGGTCGTTGCGATAGTTGAAGAATATCACTACGTCGCCTTTTTCGATCACGGCAACCGGTTTACCGTTTGCTACGCGGACGATCGGTTTAATAAATTCGTCTGTCACGCCTTCGTCGTACGATTCCTGCATAGCCTGTATCATGTCGGTAACGGGTTTACCCGTGCCTTTTACCAACAGGTCGTAGGCTTCCTTAACACGTTCCCAGCGTTTGTCACGGTCCATAGCGTAATAACGGCCGATGATGGAAGCGATCTGTCCTCCGGTAACTTGCAGGTGGGCATCCAACTGTTCGATAAAGCCCTTACCGCTCTTCGGGTCCGTATCACGCCCATCCATGAAGCAGTGTACGTATGATTTGGAGATACCATATTCACGGGCGATATCCGTCAGTTTCATCAGGTGCTCCAGCGAACTGTGTACACCGCCGTCCGAAACAAGGCCCATGAAGTGGATCTGTTTGTTATGTTCCTTCGCGTAGTTGTAAGCCCGTTTGATCTCGGGATTCTCCATGATCGTATGTTGGCGGCAGGCGATATTGATCTTCACCAAGTCCTGGTATACCACACGGCCGGCGCCGATGTTGAGGTGTCCCACTTCAGAGTTACCCATCTGCCCATCAGGCAAACCAACGTTCTCGCCCGAGGCCTGAAGCTGTGAGTGCGGATAGTTTTTCAACAGAGAGTCCCAATACGGCGTAGAGGTGTTAAAGATCACATCGTCTTTGTGGCCGTCGCCAATGCCCCAGCCGTCGCAGATAATAAGAAGCGCTTTTTTGCTCATAATTCGTTTATGCTATGTTGTTGATATTTTTCTTTTCCGGCCGCAAAGATACGCAATTCCACCGTATATTTGTCCCGTAAGAAGCTATTTTACACCTGCATGGAGAAGAAACTAACGGATATAGAACTGGGAACGATCACCCTGCGCACAGGGCCTCGTTACACACGCTACACGCTTAAAGTAACAAAGGGTGCCGTAATCGCCACCATGCCCCTGCAAGGGGATGAACGCAAACTGTTGGCCTTTATCGAAGAGAAGCGCGAACGCCTCAAAGCATTGTTGCTGAAACATCCGGCAAAAGCCATACTGGACGAACACACCAACTTGCAAATGGCGACTTTCCGCATGCAAATCACCTGCGAAGCACGCAGCAACATCCGTACGGTATTGAAAGACGGTATACTGACTGTGACCTGCCCCGCCTCCGTGGATTTTGCCGAAGACCGCATCCAGCAGTTGCTTCATGAAATCATCGCCAATGTCTCCCGCCATGAGGCCAAACGCGTACTCCCGGCTCGCCTCATGCAGTTAGCCAGGCAGCATGGTTTTACCTGTACCGGAGTGAAGATCAATAACAGCCGTACCCATTGGGGCAGTTGCACCCCACGCAAAAGCATCAACCTCTCCCTTAGCCTGATGCAACTCCCCTGGCATCTGATCGACTATGTGCTCCTGCACGAACTCTGCCACACCATCGAAATGAACCACAGCGACCGGTTCTGGACTTTGATGGACAAGGTCACCGACCACCGCGCCAAAACCCTGCGCAGCGAACTGAAGCGACATCACATCCTTTGAAATCACCAAGGTGAAAGTATAAACGAAAAAGCCGGAAAAAGAACGCTACATCCTTTTCCGGCCAATAACCTATAAACGGGAATATAACTACATTACAACCACTGTTCCATGAATTTATCCATCAGCCCGGCATGCGCTTCAAGGCTTTGCAAAAATTTGAACTGGGCGCGGGTGCGCACGAGGTTGTGTTGCGGATAATGGATCTTATAGTACGTATCTCCATTGATATAATCAGTAAGGAAACGAACGGCCTGCATATAAGTTAACAAGCGTCCGCCATACGGCAGGAGGGAGATTTCGAGCGGGGTAAGAAATAAGTGGGCCATTTCCATATAGCCGCGGGTATAGGCTTCAAAGATGGGGATGTTCACTTCCACGTTGTCGAGGTGCTGATCGTCTTCGGCACCCGTATTGGCTCCGGTACGGATAAAATCGCCGATGTCTGAAAGAACGAATCCAGGCATCACGGTATCGAGGTCGATCACACAAAGCACCTTGCCTTCTTCATCAAAGAGTATATTGTTCACCTTCGTATCGCAATGGTTGACGCGTTTTCTCAGTTTACCTTCGCGATACAGCTCTTCTTGTATACACATGGCGGTAGCCCGTTTCTCGATAGCTTCCACCATATCTTCTACCTGGTCAAGGCGGCCGGCCGCGTTGGCCTTCACGGCATCATGGAATTGCTGGAGGCGGAATTCCATATTGTGGAAGTTGGGGATAGTCTCACCCAGTGTTCCTTCAGGGATATCGGCCAGCATGGACTGGAAATTTCCAAAAGCGCGACCGGCTTCGTACGACAGTTCCGGCGTCACTTCTTCATACCCTTTGCTGCGAGGGATGAAGAGGCAGACGCGCCAGTAGCTCTCTCCATCGAAGTAATAGGTCTTCCCATCTACAGCAGGAAGGAAAGTGAGTGCCTTGCGATCTATATCCGTTTCGCCCCGTTCTTCCAGTTTATGGCGGATATGCGAGGTGACGGTCTGGATATTGCTTTGCAGCATCTCCACATTGGTAAAAATATGATGGTTGATACGTTGCAGGATGTATTTTGCTTCTCCTTTGTCGGTGGTTATTTTTAACGTATCGTTGATATGCCCATTTCCAAACGGTTCAGCCGACACAACGTTGTCTGCTAACGTAAACTGACGTACAATCCGTACTAATTCCTCTTGTGTTTTCATTTCACTAATTTAGTTGGTTATTGATGCGCAAAGATAAAATTGTTTTTTGGCAAATAGGCGAATTCACAGACGAAACTGTATGCTTATTTCCTGTAGCCGGCAGGTAAACCCTACAAAAAGACAACCGGAAAGAGTAGGTCGAATCCCCAAAAGGAGGAGGCTGTGCCAGAAGTAGTCCGGCACAGCCTGCCTTGCATAAGCGTTATGTGCTTTCAGTTTGCTTAGAAGTTTCCCTGGCCGGCCACATCCCACCACAAACGGGTGTTTATATTATCCGGACCGTTCAGCAATGTAACATCCTGAGCTACGCCGTCGGCATTTGCATTCTTTTCATCCTGTATGAAAGGCAAACGTTTGATAAACTCACCGTTGGGGATGATTCCACCACTGCGGTTGTCTACCACCGGGAAGAGTTTCGGGTAGCCCATCCGTCTAAATTCACTCCAGGCTTCCTGTCCCTCGGGGAACATAGCAATCCATTTCTGGGTGATGATCTTTTGCAATTTCACTTCATTCGGCGCCGCTTCATCCCATTTGGCAGTTACCGCATTTATCGCTACTCGGTTATTGGTGGCATTGAACGGATCTACATAATCGGCAGCCGTTTTCACATCGTCGCTAATGTATGCACTATAGTCGGCGGCTGACACACCGTACTCGTCGAACGATACTTTGATGCCTTCTTCATACAGTTCCCGGGCAGTTTTGCCCATGTTCCAGCCTCGCAAAGCGCCTTCGGCACGCAGGAAGTAGGCTTCAGCCACTTCTTGTTGTCAAAACGTCTGTTCTACCATACAAATGATAGGCTTATACATCAACTTCCCACCCGCTAATTAACTGGCACAAGCATAGTTGCCTCTAAGGTGGAAGGTTGGAAAGTTGATGGGACCCTTAAAAATCTTCGCGGTACTTGCTGCCTTCCTTGTCGTCGAGGATGCTGAGATAGCTTTTGTAACGGGACGGGTGGATAAGGCCTTCCTGCAGGGCGACGGCTACGGCGCAGCCCGGTTCGTGACGGTGGGTGCAGTTGTTAAAGCGGCAGGCAGCGGATATCTTGAATAGTTCGGGGAAGTAGTGGGATATTTCAGCTTCGTCCATATCGAAGGTGCCGAAGCCTTTGATACCCGGGGTATCGATAATATAGCCTCCTCCTTCGGGCAGTTCGATCATTTCCGAGAAGGTGGTGGTGTGCATTCCCTTGTTGTGATATTCGGAGATAGTGCCGGTCTTGAGGTTGACTCCCGGGATGAGTTTGTTGATGATGGTAGACTTGCCTACGCCGGAATGGCCGGAAAGGAGGGTGACCTTGTTACGCAGTTCGTCGCGCAGGATATCCATGCCTCCCTCCGTCTTGGCACAAAGGCGGAAACAGGGGTAACCGATAGAGGTATAGAGTGTGATCATCTCTTCCAGTTTCTGCTTGTCTTCGTCCTTGTAGCGGTCGATCTTGTTGAAGACGAGCTTGACGGGCACCTGGTAGGCTTCCGCCGTAGCCAGGAAGCGGTCGAGGAAGACGGTGGTGGTGATGGGATAATTGACGGTGACGATCAGCATCGCCTGGTCGAGATTGGCGGCGATGACGTGCGACTGCTTGGAGAGGTTGGACGAGCGGCGGACAATGTAGTTCTTCCGGTCTTCGATCTCGGAGATGAGCGCCGTACCTTCGGCGTTGATATCGATCTCCACGCGGTCGCCCACGGAGATAGGATTGGTACTGCGGATGTCTTTGAGGCGGAATGTGCCCTTGATCTTGCTTTCGATGTCGCGTCCGTCGTCAGTACGTACGGTGTACCAGCTTCCGGTGTTCTTGATTACCAATCCTTTCATATATTTCCTTATTCCCTGTAAGCGGCAACCGGCAAGAGACTTGTTGTGGTCTGTTGCCGGCGGCCTTTCTATGATGTTGTTATACGGTCATGATTTCTTTTTCCTTGGCAGCATACAGGTCATCTACTTTTTTGATGAATTTGTCGTGTATCTTCTGCACTTCGGCTTCGGCGTCTTTGCCCACGTCTTCGGGTACCCCGTCTTTCACGCCTTTCTTGATGGATTCCACGGCATCGCGGCGGGCATTACGCACGCTGATCTTGGCATTTTCGGCCTCCTGCTTGGATTGCTTAGCCAGCAGGCGGCGGCGTTCT
>JAVBUH010000093.1:0-22330 GCA_031555505.1 Tannerellaceae bacterium | reverse complement strand
CCAGCATCGCAATACACAGTATCGATGCCAATAGAAAAGAATATATAATAATGTAATCGAATTTCTTGCTTAACATACTAATCGATGATTATTGTTTGTGCGCAAATATATGCTAATAACCAGTCGATTCCTATACTTTTTAGGCTACTGCGTACCTATGTCTCCGATTTGGTAGCATTTGTCTACCCTTGAGGACAGCAAAACAGAGTTTTTTAACAATCCGACAATGATTATATATTCAAAAGTCGGCAAACCATTCCCTCAAACTAAGCAGTAAATTTCGCGGCGGTTGTTTTCGCCGCCGCGAAATTTACTTCATGCTACAATACTCTATTTCAACGAGATCTTATTTGCAGATTCCCGTTTCTTAGCACTTACCAGCTCTGCATATATCTGGGTAGTCGATACATTCCGGTGGGTCATCATCTTGGATACAGTGTAGATGTCGGTTCCGGCGGCTATCTGTAGGGTCGCGTACGAGTGGCGAAAGCAATGGAACGTGATATGCTTCTTGATTCGAGCCTTTTGCAGCCAGCTTTTCAATGGGTAGTTGACCATACTCCGTTGTAAGCCTTTGAATACTTTTCCGGTGTCGGGTGTTCCGCATAGTTCGTATGCTTCCTCGCTGACTGGTAACATGGCTTCTGTCTTTGTCTTTTGCGTTCGGATGCGCAGGCAATGACCTTGATCAGGGGCTATCTCAAAATCTTCCCACTTGAGGTTTAGTATATCACTGATACGGAGACCGGTAAGACAGGAGAATAGGGAGGCGGCTTTGAGTACTGGAATATCGCATGGTGTAGCGGCCAACTGCTTTACCTCATCTAATGTGAGGTATTCTTTTTTCACGTCGTCTGTTTCAATCTTGTCTAAAAAATCATTTATGTTCTCACGGATCAGTTTGTCCCGGTAGGCAATTTTGAGTAATCCCCTGAAAGTGGAGTAGTAGCCGGATGCCGAGTTTTTTGATACCTTTAGTTTGGTGCGTTTCAACTGGTGGGCACTCAATAGATAGGAACGGAACTTTTTGCATAGATCCACAGTCACCTCACCAAAAGAACATTTCCCCTGTACGAATTTGAAGAAATGGGCATAGACAATCAGCCACTTTTGGTCTTTGGTGCGTGCCATCTTTAGGAAGTAGGCAAGGAAATCCATTTTCATTTTGTGCTTATCAAGAAAACCAAACTCTTCATTGATGAGAGACTGTACCCGGATGCAACGGATAGCTTCTGCCTTGTTCAACATATCATTGTTGAACTCCCGCTCCATCTCGTTTTTGGGGTGGGCATAGATGTAGATGCCGAGATATTCCCGACGGCTCATCTGCATTGTTTCGGGATTGCGAACTGCCGGATAGTAATCCAGATAAAGTGAAATACGGTCGTTCTTAATCGCTCTTTGGCGAACGGTTACTTTGGTACATGTATGATTCATACGTTTAATAATTAAATGATTATACTTTTTTTTGATTGTAAAGGAAAATGGTGATTGCTTGGTGATAGCATTCACCGGAAAATAACTTCAAGCTACCTACTCAATTTTGGGAGCGCCTAACAGTTTATCCAGTTCAGGACGGGAAATTTTTGTATACTTGCCAACCTTTACTCGGGGAATATTATGGTATGTTGCATAATGATAGAGTTGGTCACGGGTGAGATTGAACTTCTCCATAGCTTCTGCCACGGTGTAGTATTGCGGTTCTTCGGGTTGGACTACCCCTTTGGCTATATCGAAATGCTTCTTGGAGTAATATACTACTCTGCCTTCTTTCTTTTTAGGGATGGCGTTGTTGGAGGCGAGGCTATAGATAGAAGCCAAAGTCATTCCGAACTTCTCTTGAATTTCTGCTACCGTGTACCATTCCGTTATTTCCGGATCGGCTGCTTTCTTGCCAAAATAGTTGTCGATATGCTTTTTGCTCCAATAGGTTTTACCACGGTTGAAAGTCCGGGGGATATTATGCTTCTTGGCTACTACGAAAATCCATGAATCTTTGACATTATATTTTTCCTTGACTTCGGCGGTGGTATAGAATTCGGTGATGGCGGTTCGCTCTTTTGATTGAATGCGGAATTCTGTTGGATGATTGAAGAGTTCATCAATATCTTCCTTTCTCAGTAAGAACTTGCCGCCTAATCGTGATGCCTTTAACTCACCTTTCTTTAGATAGCTGTAAAGGGTCGGGCGAGTTACTCCGAGATAGAGGGCTGCTTCTGTAATAGTGATAAAGGGTTTATCCTTTATCTTTTCGATAGATTTTTCAAGGACAATCTTTTCTGCAAATTGATTATTTGCCTTGATAACTTCCTCGCGCTTTCTCTTCTTGTATAATGCGCTTACACATTTATGAGAACAGCATGTAGTGGTAGTTTTGTGGGCTATGAATTCTTTGCCGCACCAACTACAAATCTTCTTGATGTCAATGTTACTACTCATTTTATTTCGCTTTATTTCTCCGTTATTTCTGTATATCTCCGTAAAATCACGTAAAATGGCGTAAAGTTTCTCCACTACCTTAATGACGTGTTGAAACGGACAAACCATCGAGACACAAATGCGGTACAAAAATGAGCTGAAAATGCATTATCAACGACCACTATCGCTAATACGCACAAAAAGAAAGGCGCTCATTATGAACGCCTTAATAATCAATTGTAATCTATGCTAATCGTTGGAAATCACCCCTTACTTCCCGATGCAGAACTGGCTGAAGATATTCCCAAGCACTTCGTCTGTGCTGATATGTCCTGTGATCTCGCCCAGGTAGTGGAGGCATTCTCTGATGTCCTGGCTGAGGAAGTCGCCGGAGATGCGGGCGTGGAGGCCATCGATGACGCGGTGAAGGGCTATACGGGCGTGGGTGAGAGCTTCGTAGTGACGGAGGTTGGTGACGATGGTGTCGCCGGAAGAAACGTTGGGGAGGGCGGAGGCTTGCAGGATTTCTGACTGTAAGATGTCTGTGTGAATCTTCTGCTTGGCGGAGATGAAGAGACGACTGGCTTCGATGCCGGAAAGAAGATGTTGTTGACAGTTAGTCAGTTCTTCCGGGGTAAGCAGATCGCATTTGTTAAAGACAAGCAGGAGGTGTTTGTCGGCTGCTTTCGGGAGGATTTGGGCGGCGAGGGCTTCAATCTGGTGGATAGAGGAGGTGAGATCGATTACCCAAAGCACGATGGAGGCCTGTTCCAGTTGGCGAAAAGTACGTTCGATGCCAAGGCACTCAATGGTGTCGGCTGTTTCACGGATGCCGGCAGTGTCGATGAAACGGAAGGTGATACCGTCCAGGTTGATCGTGTCTTCGATTACGTCGCGTGTGGTACCGTGGATGTCGGAGACGATCGCGCGCTCTTCGCCTACGAGCAGGTTCAATAGAGTAGACTTCCCTGCGTTTGTCTCACCGATGATGGCTACCGGGATACCGTTTTTAATGGCGTTGCCCACCTGAAACGAATCTGCCAATCGGCCGATGACCTGCTCGATATCCGTAGCCAACGCCGTGAGGTGTGACCGGTCTGCAAATTCCACATCCTCTTCACTGAAATCCAATTCAAGTTCAATCAACGAAGTGAAATCCAGCAGTTGCGACCGGAGTCTTATGAGTTCCAGGCTGAAGACGCCACGCATTTGTTGCATGGCCAACTTGTGTTGCCCGGCAGAGGTGGACGCGATCAGGTCGGCCACTGCTTCGGCCTGGCTCAGGTCCATCTTCCCATTGAGGAAGGCCAGTTGGGTAAATTCGCCCGGCAGCGCCAAACGCGCGCCCCGGTCGATCAACAACTGCAACAATTGTTGTTGAATATATATGGAACCATGGCAGGTGATCTCCACCGTATCTTCGCCTGTATAAGAATGAGGCGCACGAAACAGACTTACGAGAACTTCATCCACCACTTCCAGGGATTTCGCTATGCATCCTTCTGATGCTGTCTCCTTACGGATCTCCCCAAAGTGAATTGTATACGGTTGGCAATCTACCAGCATCTTGCCCTTTGGGGAGAAAAAAACGGTATCAACCAATTCGATACAACCTTTACCGGAGAGTCGAATAATAGCTACGCCACCACTTCCGGGTGGAGTACTGATAGCACAAATGATCGTAGAAGGATGAGATGCCATTATTATTTCTAAACCTTGCTTTACTTAATGATGAATCGTTACGCTTAACTCTTTTACCTGTAACGGCTTTTGCAACTTCTCTGTAAAGGCAGTCATATATTGATACCAGGCTTCAGGTGTCTCAAAGCCCCACTTACTCCAGCCACCACCCGCGTAATAGGTGTAGGTGGTACCGGGCTGGTAGGTGCTGTAGGCCAACAACTGACCATTGGCATTTCCCCGTTCTTTCTTTTCCGCATCGGAGAAGTAGACGGGCTTGGCATCGGTCAGTTTAGAAGGATCAGGGAAAGAAGCGCCGATATAAAGCTGCCCGTTTGTTTCCGTGGCCGGGTCAGCGTAGGCGATATAGCCTTTAGACGCATCAGCCTGATAGTCGTCGCTTGGGGCGTGCAGTACAATGCCGGTAACGATCGGTGTCGGTTTCGAGAGATTTTCATAACCGAGGGTGATGCGGTTCAACTGCGAACCGGCATCGAGCGAGATCAGGCGGGTTTCTACTACGGCGGTGTCGCTATCTACTGTCTGCGGATTGTAAGTCAGCTTTACAGTGAAACGAAGCGGACCGTTGTCCAGTATCTCATAGGTGCAATAGCAATAGGGATAGATAATAGAACCATCAGCTGCCAGCAGGGCAGATGTACCTGCACCCAGCGTGGGGCCTACCGAATAAAAGTCGAGACCATCGCCATGATCATTATGGTAGGAGATCGACTGATACAACTCATTCGCTGCTTGCGGATCTGTTTTGCGCAGTTCTGCAATCCGTCCCTGCGAATCAGGATTCAGTTCCTTTGCATAGCGGGCCTCTACTATGGGAGTGGCTACACGTTTAGCCCAAAGGTCGTAACCGAAAGCGCGTTCACCTGTTGCCTGTAGGGCAGGGCCATAGGTGCGAAAGGCCATGCGGTCGTTTTCCCAGGCTACGTCGTCCAGTCGTTCAGGATATTGTTTGCCGGAGGCAACTACTGTCGGTTGGGTGGGATTGCCTGGCTTGATGTAGTACGCAGAACTCCCTCCAGCTTTGACTGTAGCTGGGAAGATCAGTTGGTTGTCGTGCGTGAGCTGCCAAGGCAGTTCGGCGCCTGCTTCGTCGGTCAGGACGAACGCATCGCCATATTCGTCCGTAAAGGTGGCCAATTGGCCCAGATCGATGGCTACGATTTCCTGCTTGCGGTCAAAAGGCAGCGAATTGTCCAAGGTGATTCTTGCGCCGTCTTCCCTTGAACAGGCAAAGACGGTGAGTATGCATAACAAGCAACTAATTCTCTTCATAACGGATAGGTACGATATGTTTATTGATTGACCACAAAGTTACGAATTATACAGGCCGTACCCGTGGATTGGCTGTTTTTTTCTTTCGCAATGCGCAAGACGAGGGTGTGTTGCCCTCCCTCCAGTTCAGTTTCAAGCATATACACCCAGGGAAGATAGAGGCCAGCGCTCCATTCGGTATATAGATCAATACGTTTGAAGGGATCTCCGTCTACACTGTATTCCAAGATGCCGGCATCAGGTCCAGCCACGCAGAAGATACCAATGGCGCGGCCTTCGAAGGGCAGGGTAAGACGGTCGCCCGGGCGGTGGGCCGTCAGCATGGGGACGTCTACAAAGCCTTTACGCTTACCCGCCAGAACATCCGGATGCCAGTTGGGAACAAGTTGCCAGCCTTTACCCAGGCGGGCATCGGCGAGAGGGAGGAATCGGCCGTTGATGTAGCTGAACGCATCCAAAGGCTTTGCAGGGATATCGTGCGGAACAAGGGGAAGGGTCTCAAGGGCTGTAAGGCACCTTGCCTCCAAATCAAACAGCCTGTTTATCGTGGCGGCATAAAACGCATGGCCGAACGGTAGCGGATGTGTGCCGCCAAACTGATCCCAGGTGAATTCGCCATCCTGCATCCGTTCGGCCACTTCCCACGCCAGGTTGATGGAGGGTATGAGATAGTGATTGGCTACCCGGTCGTGGTTGAGCATCACATCAGGTATCTGTCCTTTAGCAAACAGGGGGATAAAAGGATCGTACATGAAGTGAAGCATTACGATGTCAGTCAGTGGATTGGCTTCCAACGCGTGGCGAACTTCGCCTTCCATGCCTCGCACCTGTTCCAGGGGCGTGAAATGATTGGTATCGTCATTTACCGCCGCTTCCACGAAGAGAAGATCGATACGGCCTTTCGACAGTACGTCGTTTTCCAGCCGGAAAGCCCCCGGCGTGGTACCGGTGGAGGAGATGCCTGCTTCCACGAATTCAAATTCCGTATAGGGGAAGCGTTGCTGCAGTTGGCGCTCGATCATATTCTTCCAGCCATCCATTTCGGTGATGGAGCCTCCCACAAAGGCCACCCTTCCTTTCCGTTCGCGCTCGAAGCGCAGGAAGGAATTGCGCAGGCTGCCCCGCTGTGTGAAATGTTGGTAGGCCAGATAGGCCGGTTGATTACGTAGGATGAAGGTCACTACCGGTTCCGGATTGTCCAGGCTGTGCGGGTGATGGTCAAATCCCGGTTTGACGATCACTTCTACCGGGCCGCCCAGAGCTACATAACGGTTGCGCAGCGCACCCATGTTTTGCTCATAGGGCACTGTCTTGTCGCTATCGCCACAAACAGCGAAGATCGGGATACCTGCTTCAGCCAGTGGCGCCAGGTTGTCTATCGGGTTACCGGTGAAGGAAGCCATTGCTTCGTCCGTTGTCTTCCATTCTTTCAGCAGACCGTCCCACAATTCGGTGTTGTTGCGTCCAGGCCAACTGAATACGTCGCATACCGGGGCGTCGAGGTAGATACAGGCTACCTTGTCTGTATGGTGTGCCGCCCAGTTCACGGCGAACAGTCCGCCACGGCTGAAGCCTTCGAGCGTAACCTTGTCCGACAGGCCATACGTTTCGGTCATATAGCGATAGAAGTCAGTTCCGAGCGATACGGCACGGGGGCTACCGTAGAGATGTGTCAGATCATAATATACAATGTGGAACCCTTTTCCGAGCAGTGCCTTGTCTACCGATGGGAAGGCATCGAAGAAGGCCGGTCGCCAAATCCACGGACTGCCTTTGGCGGCTACAGTCGGTGCCACTACGGTCACATCGCGGTCGTGGAAACGGAAGTCGTAACGGTCGCCTCCGCTCCAGGTGCTGCGGAAACCCGGAAAGGCCTGTTGTTCCTGTGCATTGCCCGGCAGGATATCTGCCAGCAGGAAGAAGAGCAGGAGAGTACCTATTCTCATCGTACTTTTCATGTGTAATTAATTTTGTTCACAACTGCGAAAATACTACTTTTATTTATCAAAATATATACACCAAATAGATAGATTAAGGTTATTTTTGTATCGTGGGACTGGAATAAAAAAACAGTAATATGGTAAACTTTTCATTACAAGGAAAGATCGCCCTCGTAACAGGAGCGTCTTACGGGATTGGGTTCGCAATGGCTACCGCGCTGGCCGAAGCAGGTGCGGCCATCGTATTTAACGACATCAACGGCGAACTCGTTGACAAAGGAATCGCCGCCTATAAGGAACAGGGTATCGCTGCCCACGGTTATGTATGCGACGTAACAGACGAAGAACAAGTGCAGGCCATGGTCAAACGTATCGAGGCCGAAGTAGGTGTGATCGATATCCTGGTGAACAACGCCGGTATCATCAAACGCATCCCGATGCACGAGATGAGCGCCGCCGACTTTCGCAAAGTAATTGACGTAGACCTGAACGCTCCCTTTATCATGGCTAAAACCGTCATCCCTTCAATGATCCGTAAAGGTGGTGGTAAGATCATCAACATCTGTTCCATGATGAGCGAGCTTGGACGCGAAACAGTCTCTGCTTACGCTGCTGCTAAGGGGGGGCTCAAAATGCTCACCCGCAACATCGCTTCGGAATATGGCGCCAACAATATCCAATGCAACGGCATCGGACCGGGTTACATCGCTACCCCGCAAACAGCCCCGCTCCGTGAACTGCAAGCTGATGGATCCCGCCACCCCTTCGACTCTTTCATCATCGCTAAGACTCCAGCCGCCCGTTGGGGTAATGCTGAAGACCTGGCCGGCCCCGCTGTATTCCTAGCCTCCGCAGCCTCCGATTTCGTCAATGGCCACATCCTTTACGTCGATGGCGGCATCCTGGCCTACATTGGTAAGCAGCCTTGATGTCTCATCAATGTGAATGAATTAGGCGGAAAACGGTTGGAACTACCTTAGTTTTTCATACCCGCCGCCGCCTCTTATTGTTTCCATTTGGGGTTCCCTCCAAACAGCCTGTCGATCAAATCTTTGCGGTTCATACGGCGGAGGGCCTGCATGATCTGCGGGCGGGATTCGGGTTTGTACCAAAAGAAAAACTGGCGTTGGGCGAGTTTCTCGTTCGGGGTACGGGCGGTATAGATACGTTCCATCGTGTAGGGATGGTAGCCGGTGTAGTAGATCTCGGTAGCGAGGGTCATGGGAGTGGGCGTGAAGTCCTGCACCTGCTCCAGTTGGAAATGGAGGCTTTTGGTGAGGACAGCCAGCTCGGCCATGTCTTCTTCCGTGCAGCCGGGATGGCTGGAGATGAAGTAGGGGATGAGCTGCTGGTTGAGCCCCTGTTCGCTGTTGATGCGGTCGAAGTGTTTCTTAAATTGTCCGAACTGCTCGAAGGGGGGCTTGCGTATCAGCTTGAGTACGTTGTTCTGCGTATGTTCGGGTGCCACTTTGAGGCGGCCGGAGACATGGCGGGTGATCAACTCTTCCATATAGAAGTGGGCCGACTTGTTCAATGCCTCATCGTCGTAACGGTGTAGCAAGAGGTCGTAGCGCACGCCACTGCCGACGAAGGATTTCTTTATTTCCGGCAACTTGTCCACAGCGGCATAGATATCGAGCAGCGGACGGTGGTCGGCGTTGAGGTTCTTACAGACGCTGGGCGAGATGCACGACGGTTTTTTGCAGAGGCGGCAGATGGATTCGTCGCGACCCCTCATGGCATACATATTGGCTGAGGGACCTCCAAGATCACTGAGGTAGCCTTTGAAGCCGGGCATCTGCGTAATCGCTTTCACTTCCTTCAGGATGGAAGCTTTGCTGCGCGAGGCGATAAACTTTCCCTGGTGTGCCGAGATGGTACAGAAGGCGCAGCCGCCGAAACAGCCCCGGTGGATGTTGACGGAGAATTGGATCATATCGAACGCCGGTATCACCTTGTCTTTATACTTCGGATGCGGCAGGCGGGTGTAGGGCAGGTCGTAGGAGGCGTCGATCTCGGCCTCGGTCATCGGTGGATAGGGTGGGTTGACCACGATCATCTTTCCGGCTACTGCCTGGAGGATGCGGCTGGCTTCATAGCTGTTCGACTGTTCTTCGATATGCCGGAAGTTCTGCGCCTGTTTCTTCTTGTCGGCCAGGCACTCTTCATGGGAGAAGAGTGTGATGTCGCCGGGTTGTACATCGGCCGAAGAGTAGAGAAAGCCAGTCTGCGGGATATCGGTGAGCGAAGCGAACGGAATGCCTGAACGGAGGCGGCGCACCAGTTCGCGGACGGGCTGCTCGCCCATGCCGTAGATCAGGAGATCGGCACGGCTTTCAATGAGGATGCCGGGCTTTAGTTTATCCTGCCAGTAGTCGTAATGAGTCAGCCGGCGCAGGGAGGCTTCGATGCCACCGAGCACGACGGGAACATCCGGGTATAGCTCCTTCAATATCTTCGTATAGACAATGCTGGGATAGTCGGGACGCATCCCTGCACGGCGGTCGGGCGTATAGGCGTCGTCGCTGCGGAGCCGCTTGTTGGCGGTATAGTGGTTGATCATCGAATCCATCGCCCCTGCGGAGACGGCGAAGAAGAGGCGTGGGACACCCAGCTTGGTGAAGTCGCGGTGGTCGCCCCGCCAATCCGGTTGCGGCACGATGGCTACGCGCAGTCCTTCGGCTTCAAGGATACGACCGATGACCGCCGCCCCGAACGAGGGGTGGTCTACATAGGCATCTCCGGTGAAGAGGATCACGTCGAGGTAATCCCATCCACGGGCTTCCACTTCTTTCTTCGTGGTCGGCAGCCAGGCATCGGGTCTGTGTCCGCTCATTCTCCCGTCTTCCAGCGCTTCAATTGCGGGAAGTAGAAACGCATCTGTGCGCGGGCTTCCTCCAGGGTGAATGATTGTCCCGATTCCGAGTTAAAGCTATCGAGGTATTGCAGGCAGAGTTCAATCATGCCGTCCATCGTACAGTCGGCGGTGAAAGCACCTTCTTTGTAGCAATAGGCACAGTATTCCGTACTGGGACTGCCGTCGGCATTGGTCCCGAAGTCGCCCGCTTCCCTGAGGGGCATGCCACAACTCTGGCATTGGCAAAAGGTTGATTCCATACAAAAATGTGTTATTAGGTGATTGCTACCCCAGCTCACCTTCCCATACATAACAGTTCGGGAAGGCATCCCTGAGGGAGATAGAGGTGTTGAACAGGCCGAATACCGAAGAACCGGATCCCGACATGGCGGCATATTCGGCACCACAACGGTAAAGATCCTCCTTGATACCTGCGATAGCGGGATGATACGGGAAGATGCTTGCCTCGAAGTCGTTCACCATCCGTTCACGCCATTCAGCCACCGGCCGCCGGATGATGTCTTTCAGCGAGACAGCAGGCAGAGCGGGGGTGACCATTGCGTAGGCCTCCTTCGTGGCGACAGCCACATCGGGTTTCACCAGGCAGAGGTGGTAGCCTTTGAGGGTGAGATCGACGGGACTGAATATGTTGCCCGTTCCACTGGCAAACACCGGCGTGTTGCGGATAAAGAAGGGACAGTCGGCACCGATCCGGGCGGCTATCCGTTCGAGTTCGCCCACGGGGATGCCGAGCCTGCAAAAATCATTCACCAGCATCAGCATCCGGGCGGCATCTGCCGATCCTCCGCCCAGCCCCGCCCCGAAGGGAATGGCTTTGCGGAGGTGTATCTCCAGCGGCGGTATGGGATAGGTTTCCCGGAGAAGGCGGAGGGCTTTCATCACCAGGTTGTCTGCCGGATCGCCATCGACGGGGATACCCGTCTGCGTGAACGAGTCGGCTTCGGCAGGCACAATCTCCAGCGCGTCTTTTACCGGGATAGGGTAAAAGACGGTCTCGATGTTGTGGTAGCTGTCGGGACGTTTGCCGGTGATGTTCAGTCCCAGGTTGATCTTCGCATTCGGGAAACAGATCATAACGCGTCGTGCTTACTTTTTGATATTGGGGAGTTCCAGGCCGATCCCTTTTTTCTTATCCACAATCTTCAGTACGAAACCAAGGAGCAGGGCCGCTACACCCAGGCAGGCGAGCATAATCAGGGGATTCGTGTAGTTATAGGATGTGGCAGCTACCTCGGGTGTCATGGATCCGTCTTTCAACGCCTGCACAATGTCTGGGTTCGACGCGTCCAGAACTTTGCCAATCAATAGGGGGAACAGCCAGAGGCCGATGTTCTGGATCCAGAAGATCAGCGCGTAGGCCGATCCGATCACTTTGCTGTCCACCAGTTTGGGCACGGACGGCCACAGGGCGGCGGGTACCAGCGAGAACGAGGCACCGAGAACGAGGATGGTGATGTAGGCTACGATTACACCGCCGATCTCACTTCCCTTGAACATGGGCAATACAAAAGCAAATGTCAGGTGGCAGAGGATCAGCAGGATGGAACCGACCATCAACATCGATGCCGCCTTCCCTTTATTGTCTACATACTTACCGAGAATAGGCGTGATACCCACTGCCAGCAGCGGGAACACTGCGAAAATAGTTTCTGCCGACTGGCGCATATAACCCATATAACAGAACAGGACGAGGCAGATGACGGAGACGGTCAGCAGGATACTCTTCGTTGCCTTTTTGCTGAAATTACTGGCAAAAGCGGTGGCCGCCACCATCAGCATGATGATATATTGTACGATGGTCACCGTATTCGAAGCCCAGAACGAACCGGCAGGCACTTCCGTAAATGTGAGGTTGCATTGCAGCATGTTGACCGCATATTTCTGAAAGGGGAAAATGGCAGAATAATACAGCACGCAAAGCAAAGCTACCAACCAAAATCCGCTGCTTGACAGGATCTTGCCGATATCACTGACCTTGAATGGATCGTCTTTCTCTTCAGCAGCACCTGTTTGCGCATCCAGTTTCTTGTCCATAAAGAAATAGACAATAAACATTATCAAGGCAATCATCAGTAAGACTACGCCGAAAGCAACCGAGCGCGACACATCGATATGTCCGCCTAACTTGGCAAATACAGGCGAGAAGATCATACAGGTAGCCACACCCAAACGTGCCAATGCCATTTCCGATCCCATCGCCAGCGCTAATTCACGGCCTCTAAACCATTTTACGATACCGCGCGAAACCGTGATACCAGCCATCTCTACTCCACATCCGAAGATCATGAAACCCACAGAGGCAAATTTAGCCGAAGCAGGCATGCCCAGGTAGAAGGGGGATATGCCTAACTCGTCGAAGCCCGGAATATAATTCAGGTTATTGGTGAACCATACTTCCAAACTGCTCCCGGCAAACCCTTCCGTTACGGCATACCAATTGATGGATGCACCGATAAGCATGACCGCACCCGATAAAACAGCCGTAAAACGGACGCCCATCTTATCCAGGATAATACCAGCGAAAATCAGGAAAAAAATGAAGACATTCAAGAATGTTTCCGATCCCTGCATGGTGCCAAAAGCCGTAGAGTCCCATCCACGGGTGGATTGCATCAGGTCCTTGATGGGCGAAAGTATATCCATGAAGATATACGAGCAGAACATGGCGAACGAGAGAAAAAGCAAGGCTGTCCAGCGAATGGCGGGAGAGTCGCTCATGAGTTTGTGAGTCTTTTCTGTCATAAATATATACGTTATCAATTAATAATTGCTAAGAAGTCTGCCACGATAAAGGTGCTGCCGCCGATAAAAAGCAGATCCTCCGGACCGGCCTCATCACGGGCGGCTTGTACGGCATCGGCTACGGTCGGATAGGCTTTTCCCTTCAAGCCGTAGGCCGTTGCCATCATTGCCAACTCTTCACCCGGTAATGCGCGGGCTACGGAAGCCTGGGTAAAATAATAAACGGCCTCTGCAGGCATGAGCGCCAGCAGGCCGTTTATATCTTTATCGTTTACCATTCCAATAACCATGCGGAGCGTGGTATGTTTTTTTTGTGCTTCCCGTAGCTGGGCAGAGAGATGCAGCCACCCACCAGTGTTATGGCCGGTATCGCAGATAGTGGTGGGGTTATTTCCTGCCAACTGCCATCGTCCCATCAACCCGGTGAGTTCTGTAACGCGGGCAAAACCCTCACGCACAGCCTTGGAAGGGATATCAATGCCCTGTTTGGCCAGTATGCGAAGAGCAGCCAGCACGGTGGCCATATTACGTCCCTGTACGGAACCTTGCAGTTCGCTGGTCACCGGTCCGAAGTCGGCTGTGTCGCATGTCCAACGGTTGTGGTTGATATGGATGTTTGCCAGCGGATATTCGTCTGTGGAAAGATAGAGGGGCGACCGCTCAGCGATGGCTTTACGGGTGAATACATCGAGCACATCCTTATCGTCCACATCTCCGATCACTACCGGCACACCGGGTTTGATAATACCTGCCTTTTCGGCTGCAATGGCTGGTAACGTATTGCCCAGGAACTGCATGTGGTCCATACTGATGTTGGTGATCACACTCAGGATGGGCGTGATGATGTTGGTGCTGTCTAACCGTCCGCCCAGGCCGGTTTCGATCACGGCATAGTCTACTTTCTCCGTCCGGAAATAGTCGAAAGCCAGCGTGGATGTAAGTTCAAAGAAAGAGGGGCGTAGTGGCTCAAAACGTTCGCGCCACCGGGCAACGAAATCCACCACAGCTGCTTCGGTTATCTTTTGTCCGTTCACGCGGATGCGTTCACGGAAATCCACGAGATGCGGTGAGGTATAAAGCCCAACCTTATAGCCCGCTTGTTGGAGTACGGCAGCCAGCAGGTGGCACACGGACCCCTTTCCATTGGTGCCTGCTACGTGGATCGTAGGATAGGCCGTATGCGGATAATCCAGCAGTTTGTCTAGCGCCAGGCTGGTGCCAAGTCCAGGTTTATAAGCAGCTGCGCCACAGTGTTGGAACACCGGTGTACTTGTATAAAGATAGTCGATCGTTTCTGCGTATGTCATGCCGTAGCCCTGTTATGAATGCGCAAATGTAACGATATTATCCCGACCATCACTCATCTTTTTCCCCGTATTGTGAAGGCAGGATACCGAATTCGTCTTTGAAATACTTACGGAAATACTTCGGATTATTGAATCCTACCATATAGGCGATCTCAGAGACAGTGAGTTGGCTTTCCTTCAACAATTGGGCGGCACGCTTGAGACGTATCACACGTATAAATTCTATGGGCGTGCGTCCGGTGAGTGACAATATTTTTTTGTATAATGTAGCCCGGCTCATGCCTACCTCACGGCTCAATTCTTCCACAGACAGGTCGGGGTTGGACATGTGTGACTCTGTATAGTCGATGGCTTTGCGGATCAGTTTTTCGTCGATGGAGTTGACCGTGATCTTAGACGGCTCAATGCGTATCTGTTCCTTGAATACCTGCTGGTGCATACGGACGCGTTCCACCAGGTTATGTATTTTTACCATCAGGATATCCATATTGAAAGGCTTCGTGATGTAGTCGTCGGCGCCTGCCGCCAGCCCTTCCAGCTTGCTCTCTTCGCCGCTTTTCGCAGTGAGCAGGATGATTGGAATGTGCGACGTGCGAATATCGGCTTTGATGCGTTTACTCATCTCGATACCGTCCATGCGTGCCATCATCACATCTGTGAGGATCATATCAGGTATTTCCTGTAGGGCCAGTTCCAGCCCGTCTATACCGTTGGAGGCTTCGAGGATGGTATACTGGTCTTTCAGCCGGCCGGAGAGGTAGAGGCGGAAGTCTTCCACATCGTCTACGAGCAGCAGCTTGGGGCGTTCGTCTGGCTTGGGAGGATTGGTGAGCGAGAGGATATCGTCGATGTTCCTGGCTGCGATTGTTGTAATCGCAGCCTGCTGCGTATCGATTGTATCGACAGGTTGTAGCGCTGCAGAAGGACTGGTGGAGGCTTCCTCAATGGGCAGTACCACCACAAATCGGCTTCCGCCTTCAGGAACGTTTTCGGCCCACATATCACCGCCATGCAGGGTAACAAATTCCTTGGCCAGGTGCAACCCGATGCCGCTTCCGCCTTCCTGGCGGTTAATCTCGTCGGTCTGTTTCACCTGATAGAAGCGTTCGAATATCTTTTCAAGCGATTCCTCGGGGATACCGATGCCATTGTCGGTCACCGTGATGCGTACCTTCTTCTCATTTTTATCCGCTTCCATACGGAGTACAATCTTTCCACCGGCCGGGGTGAATTTTTGGGCGTTAAAGAGCAGGTTGACCAGTACTTTGGCTATTTTGTCAGCATCAATATTGGTGTAAAGATGTTCCGGGATGGTCTCAATGGTGAGATCTATCTGTTTGCTGGCAAGCAGTTCGGTAAATAGATCAGACTGCCCGCGGATCAGTTCAGCCAGGTCGTTGAATCCTTTGTTCAGCGAATGCCCGCGCACATCTAACTTGCGGAAGTCGAGCAGTTGATTCACCAGTTGCAGCAACTGTTGTGCATTGCGGTGGATGATAGACAGGGTTACTTTATCATCCGGATCCTGTGTCTTCTTCAGCAATCCTTCGAGGGGAGTGAGAATCAGTGTCAGGGGCGTGCGGAACTCGTGGCTGATATTGGTGAAGAAACGTAGCTTCATCTCGTGTATCTGATGTTGTTGCACGGCTTGCATCCTTTCGCGGGCATACATCAGTTTTTTTTCTGCCTTGCGTGCTGTGTACCGCCAATAATAGAGCAGGGAGCCAATTAAGATCAGCACGTATACCATCCATGCCCAGATGGTTTGCCAGAATGGTGGGAGGACCGTTATCCGGAGGGTGATAGGATATTCGCCGCTATTCAGGTCGTTGCTGATAGATTTCAGGTGGAACACATAATGGCCGGGGTTCAGGTTGGTGAAGGTTACTTTCCGGCTTTCCCTGTCGGCTTCGAGCCATTGGTTGTTGAAGCCTTCCAATTTGTAGAAATAGCGTGAACGGCCGCCATTGGTATAGTCCTGCGCTGCAAAGGAGAGGGTGAAGTATTTGTCTTTATAACTCAGTTCGATCTCCTGTGTCTGTGCGATGGATTCCTGCAGGATGTGGCGTCCGTTGTATCGCTGTCCCGGCAGGATGGTATTGTTGTATATCTGCAGGCCAGTGAGTACTACGCGGGGATTACCGGCCGAACGGATCACTTCGGATGGGTGGAAAAGATTGAAGCCTGCGATGGAACCAAACACCAGCTCGCCTTTGGTGGTGACAAAGCCGGCGCTGTAGTTGAATTGCCGCGCCACCAGCCCGTCGGTCGGATCATAATTGTTGATATGGTAGAAATAGCCGGCTTCTTCTATCCGGGTGTATACACTCAGCATCGAGAGCCCGAGGTTGGTAGATACCCAGATATTGTGTCCCTCGTCTTCCTGTATGTTTTGGATCAGGTTGGCCACCAGGCCATTAGAAGTGTTGAAGAGTTGGTGTTGTCCCGAGTAGGGGTTGAACACAAACAAGCCGTTGCGTGTCCCGATCCAGATCAGCCCACGGTTATCTTCATGCAGGCAGCTGATATCATACCGGATCAGTTGGGCCTCTTGCAAGGCCTCGGGCTCGTAGGCGATCATGGAGTTCGAAGTCTTGTCGTAGATAAATAAACCACTTTGACTGCCCATCAGGATATCCCCCGATTTCTTTTGGATGATGGCAGATACCGATCCGCCGCTTTCCAGTTGCTTGGTGCGCTTGCCTGTGGCCGGGTCGATCAGCAGCGTTCCGCCGTTGAGCGTTCCGGCCCAGATACCACCCGATTTGTCGAGGGTAAGTACCCAGAAGTTGTTGTCGGTCATTCCTTCCGGATTGCTCAGGTTCTGCTGGTAGTTGGTGAACCGCTGCCCGTCGAAACAATCCAGTCCGTCCAGGTAGTAGCCGATCCAGAGTTTACCGGCTTTATCGTATGTCATGCTCACAATCACGTTTCCCGAAGGAGTACCCGTATCTCCCGGTTTGTGTGTATACTGTGTATATTTATCGAGTTTGCGGTCATAATAAATCAATCCGCCACCGTTAGTCCCGATCCACAGGTTTCCCTTCGGGTCTTCTTCAAAGCAATTGATATCGCTATACGGAATATGGCTTTGTTGTCCTTCTTGCCTGAATTTGAACATGCCTTCGTAATAATAACCTACACCTTGCTTGTAGGTGCCGGCCCATACGATACCAAGGTCGTCGCAGTAGAGGCTCTTCACGGCGTTTTCGGGCAGGCTGCGCGGGTCTTGCCCGTTGTGCCGGATGTTTTCTTTCAAGCCGGTCTTCTTATTGATCAGCGTCACACCGCCGTGGTCGGAACCGATCCACAGATTTCCTTTGCTGTCTTCTGCCAGCGCAAATACGATATTGGTAGGGATATGCAACCGGTGCGACGGAGGGTACGAAGAGGCATAGATCTCCCATTCTTTACTCAGCAGATCAAAAGAAGCGACGCCGATGTTGGTGTTAATGGCGTATATCCAGACTTCTCCGGTGGAGCTGATGAACATGCGGAGGGTATTTATCTCTGCTCCCGGTATGTTATCTTGCAAACCGGTGAACCGTCCGATTACTTTAAGCGTTTGTGCGTCTATGCATTCCAGCAGGCCACTGGCATAGAGAAACCAATACCGGTTCTCTCCCCGGGCAATATCCACAATAACGCCAGGGCTGAGTTCGTTAGCTCCGCCTTGGGGGATAATGGTGAATGTTTTATCGGCGGGATTACGGAAACGGATGTCATTATCTGTGATGAACCAGTAATTCTGCGCTTTGTCTATAATCAGGCGCTGGAATGTATCTATTCCGATCTGGTTGCGTACGAGTGGGACGATATCGTATTCGAATCGTTCCTGCCGGATGTTGTATACCGTGTAGCCAAAGGCTGTGCGCATCCATAGCATGCCGTCGGCCGACTCCTGTATCCGTTCAATATCGTTATTGGCCGGTCCTGTCAGCTTACTGAGATCCTGGTTGATGTGCTGGATCTGATAGCCGTCATACCGGTTGAGCCCCGACGGTGTCCCGAACCACATAAAACCGTTACTGTCTTTAAAGATGCACTTGATCTCACTACTCGATAATCCATTCGCGATAGTTATCCGGTTGAATTGATAATCTGTCAGTCCGTAGGCTTTGTGTGGTATATATGTCGAGAACAAAAAAACACAGAGAAATGATACTAGCCTCATACAACTCTACTGGTCAATTAAGTATTCTGTGCAAACATACGCATAATTAAGGGAATAGCGGTAATTGATGGCCTGTTTATTTTCAATGTTTAGGGGAGAAATAAGTGCTTTACTGTTTTCCTGGTTATCCCTTTTTATTATATTTTGTAACAAATATTGCGCTATTCTATCTAAAAAGCTATACATTTGCACTCTTAATCACCGAAAAACGACACAGTTTATTAGACCATGACACAAAATTACTGGCAGAAAGACATCGAGACCATGCGTCGTCCCGACCTGGAGAACTTCCAGTTGGAACGCCTTCGCCGTACCGTTGAGTTTGCCGCCAAATCTCCATTCTACGGAAAATTATTTGCCGAGAAAGGTATCACGGCATCCGGTATCCGTTCGCTCGATGACCTTCGTAAGATACCTTTTACTACAAAAGAAGACCTGCGTAACAGTTATCCTTTCGGTATGGCGGCCATTCCGCTGAAAGACTGCATACGCTTGCATTCGTCGAGTGGAACCACCGGTAATCCTACGGTAGTACTCCATTCTGCCAATGATATAGAAGACTGGGCTAATCAGGTTGCCCGCTGTATGTATATGGTGGGACTGCGCGATACGGACGTATTCCAGAATACTTCGGGCTATGGCATGTTCACCGGCGGACTGGGGTTCCAGTATGGCGCCGAGAAGCTGGGTGCACTCACGGTCCCTGCGGCTGCCGGAAACTCCAAGCGACAGATTAAATTCATTACTGATTTTGGCACTACCTGCCTGCATATTATTCCCAGCTATGCTACGCGACTGGCCGAGGTAATGTATGCCGAAGGGCTCGATCCGAAGCGCGACACCAAGTTGCATACCATCTGCATCGGTGCTGAGCCGCACTCTGAAGAACAGCGTCGCCGTATCGAGCAATTGCTCGGTGTAAAAGCATACAACTGTTTTGGAATGTCGGAAATGAACGGCCCCGGCGTAGCCTTCGAGTGTACCGAACAGAACGGCCTGCATATCTGGGAAGACTATACGATCGTGGAAGTGATAGACCCTGTCACCCTCGAACCTGTGCCCGACGGCGAAACGGGCGAGCTGGTGCTCACCACCCTCCGGCGCGAAGCGATGCCGCTGCTGCGTTACCGCACGCGCGACCTCACGTGTATCCTGCCCGGCGGCTGCCCCTGTGGCCGTACCCACAAACGCCTTGCCCGCTTCAAGGGACGCAGCGACGATATGATCATCCTCAAGGGGGTGAATATCTTCCCGATCCAGATTGAAAAGGTACTCATGGATTTCGAAGAGTTGGGTAGCAATTACCTGATCACGCTCGAAACCATCAGCAACAGCGACGAAATGTTGATCGAGGTGGAACTGAACAGCCTTTTCACCGACGATTACACGGTGTTGCAACGCCTCACGAAGAGCATCACCCGCCAACTCAAAGACGAACTGCTGATCACCCCGCATATCAAACTGGTGAGCAAAGGTTCCCTGCCTGTATCAGAAGGTAAGGCCGTGCGTGTGAAAGACCTCCGGAAACTTTTCTAATCGTTCAACCCTAATATACCCAACGTTATGACCGTGCATCAAATCTCTATCTTCCTGGAAAATAAGTACGGGACCATGAGTGTCATACTGGACCTGCTGGCCAGTGAAAACATCCGTATCATCGCGGCTACGGTGGCCGATACGATGGAGTTCGGCATTATGCGCATGATCGTGAGCGATCCACAGAAAGCATATATGTTGCTGAAAGATCACAATGTGAGCGTCAACCTCACCGATGTGCTGGCGATAAAGACTGACTCGCAGGCGGGTAGCTTCGCCAGGGTGTTTGGCTGTTTTACACAGGCGGGACTGACGATTGAGTATATGTATTGCTTCTCGATCAACGGCAGTTCGGTGCTTATCCTGCGAACCAACAATCGAGAGAGCGCCCGTGAAGTGATTCGCCGTAGCAACCTGGATTATATCTGCGAGAGCGACCTCGTCAAGATCTGATATGTCCCTGTATATACTAATCAGTAATCATTAAACATTCAACGATATGTTTGGCATCAACGACCCCGGCATCATCCTGGCCTACCTTTTGGGTATCGGCTGCCTCGTATTCTCCATCTGGTTCGGAATTACGCGGTGGAACAGTGAAGACAACGATAGTAATAACCCCGAAAAACCACAATCATGAGTACGTTAGTGTTGGGCATCATTGTCCTTGTTTATATGTTTGTGCTGGCTTTCCTGGGTTATCTGGGTTACCGGCGTACAAAAGATGCGAGTGATTATCTGTTAGGCGGACGAAAGACGGGCACGTTGCTGATGGCGCTGTCTTATGGGGCTACCTTTATCTCGGCATCGGCTATCGTGGGCTTTGGGGGCTTTGCCGCCACCTTCGGGATGGGTATCCAGTGGTTGTGCGTACTCAATATGCTGATGGGGGTGGTAGTGGCTTTTATCTTCTTCGGCCGCAAGACCCGTGCTATCGGTGCACATTATAATGCCCGTACGTTCCCGCAGTTCCTGGGTATACACTATGGCTCGCGCACAGTCCAGGTGTTTGTGGCTGCCATCGTATTTATCGGTATGCCTCTCTATGCTGCTGTGGTGATGAAGGGGGGGGCCGTGTTTGTAGAACAGATGTTCCAGGTGGACTATGATTTTGCCTTGCTTGTTTTTACCCTTGTGGTGGCGGCATACGTTATCTCCGGCGGATTGAAAGGGGTGATGTATACGGATGCCTTGCAGGCGGTGATCATGGTGATTTGCATGGGCTTCATGCTGTTCTGGTTCTATCATATTATCGGGATGGGCTTTACGGAAGCCAACCGGACACTGACTGATATGGCGCCGCTTGTGCCCGAACGTTTCCATGCACTCGGTCATCAGGGCTGGACGGCGATGCCCGTTACCGGTTCGCCGCAGTGGTATACATTAGTCACCTCACTGATTATGGGTGTAGGTATCGGTTGTTTGGCGCAGCCACAGTTGGTGGTGCGCTTTATGACGGTAGGCAGTAACAGGCAGCTTAACCGGGGTGTGTTGATTGGCTGCCTCTTTATCTTTATCGTTGTGGGTAGTATCTATCACATAGGCGCATTGTCGAATATCTTCTTCGTTGAGAAGCATGGATTGGTGGCGGCCGATATGACTCGGGATATGGACAAGATCATCCCGCTCTTTATTGATGAGGCGATGCCCGACTGGTTCGGCGCCCTCTTTATGCTTTGCATCCTGTCGGCCAGTATGTCTACCTTGAGCGCCCAGTTCCACACGATGGGTAGTGCGTTCGGTGCGGATATATTCCCTAAATTGGGGCGCAACAAAGACCATAACTCTACCATGGGTATCCGCTTTGGTGTGTTATGTTCGATCATCCTTAGCTACATTATTTGCTATGTGCTCAGTGCCAGTATCATTGCCCGTGGAACGGCATTGTTTATGGGTGTCTGTGCCGTCACCTTCCTGCCGGCCTACTTCTGTTCGCTCTACTGGAAGAAAGCGACCAAACAAGGTGCCCTTGCCAGCTTGTGGACCGGTATTCTTGCCAGCCTCTTCTGCATGGCCTTTCTACATAAGGCCGAAGCGGCCCCGTTGGGTCTCTGTAAGGCGCTGCTCGGACGGGATGTGCTGATCGATGTCTATCCCTGGTTTGCCATTGACCCGTTGATCTTTGCCCTTCCGCTATCTTTCCTGGCAATGTATGTAGTCAGTATGGTTACGCAGCCAAAGGTGGTAGGCTAAGGGCCGGCCGGAAACATTCAAATTTGCTCCGATTGGAAAGCGTTGACCCTTAAATCTGTTCCGGCTGTCAATTTGTAACTATTTGATAAAAAGGATGTTGCAAATCCGTCAATCGCCACAAAAAAGATCATACTGTTCCAAAACGATCGTCATAATGTTCGTGAACGTA
>JAVBUH010000009.1:0-34175 GCA_031555505.1 Tannerellaceae bacterium | reverse complement strand
TACGTTCACGAACATTATGACGATCGTTTTGGAACAGTATGATCTTTTTTGTGGCGATTGACGGATTTGCAACATCCTTTTTATCAAATAGTTACAAATTGACAGCCGGAACAGATTTAAGGGTCAACGCTTTCCAATCGGGGCAGACTTGAAACGATTTCCACTCCACAACTATACGGGTTGATCGATACACCCCCAAGTTCGACTTAATAGGTGCTGATCAGGGTACTAATGGATACACAGGGCAACCATCGTGCAATGGGATGCGGCGGAGGCGGTTTGTTCATTTCGATATCTTTTTGTGCGTTCCCGGCAGTTGGTCTGCAAATATATTGTTACTTTTACCCTCCGATAAACGTTTTAGTCTGTAGCATATATGGAAGAAGAAATCCTGTTTCCGGCGGAGTGGTATCCGCAGAGCGGCGTGCAACTGACCTGGCCGCACGAAGAAACTGACTGGGCGCCGATCCTAAACGAAGTGATCCCTTGTTTTGCGGCCATTGCCCGGGAGATTGTCAAGCGTGAGCGATTGCTGATTGTCTGCTGCGATGAAGCTGCTGTACGTCAGGCACTGGGTGAGGTGGACTACAGCCGTATCCTGTTCCGCACCATCGACTCCAACGATACCTGGGCGCGCGACCATGGCGGTATCTCTGTTTTCTACGGAAGCGAACCGGTGGTTTACGATTTTGTGTTCAACGGCTGGGGAATGAAGTTCCCGGCCAATCATGATAATCTCATTACGGCCCTCCTTTTTGCCGACGAGACATTTGCCGGCGACGTGCGTCGGATCAACATGCAACCCTTTGTGCTTGAAGGCGGAAGCATCGAATCGGATGGCGCGGGTACATTGCTTACTACGGTGGAGTGCCTGGAATCATTCAACCGAAACGACTACCTCAACCACGAACAACTGGAGATCCATCTGCGCGAGATGTTTGGAGTGGAGCGTATCCTCTGGTTGTACCACGGCTACCTGGCGGGCGACGATACCGACAGCCATGTCGATACCCTGGCACGCTTCTGTGCCGAAGACACCATTGCGTATGTGCAGTGTGCTGATCCGACGGACGAGCATTTCAGCGAATTGCAGGAGATGGAAGCCGAACTTCGTGCCTTTACCCAGTCCGACGGTACGCCTTATCGCCTGATACCGCTCCCGATGGCCGATGCGGTGGAATGGGACGGACACCGGTTGCCGGCTACCTATGCGAACTTCCTGATCATCAACAATGCCGTGCTGCTGCCCTTCTACCAGTCACCAAAGGATGAAATGGCTCGTGAAGCGCTGCGGCAGGCTTTCCCTGACCGGGAGATCGTGGGTATCGACTGCCTGCCACTGATCAAACAGCATGGCTCGTTGCATTGTGTCACCATGCAATATCCCAAAGGGTTCTTGAATATGTAACGAATTGAATTTGACTGCAATGAAAACAGGATTGATCCAGCAAGCCAATACCGCCGACAGGGTGGCCAACCAGGCAAAATCTGAAACATATATCCGGGCCTGCGCCGCACAGGGCGCTCAACTTGTGGTGCTGCAGGAACTGCACAACGGCCTTTACTTCTGCCAGACCGAAGATACGGCCTGCTTCGATCAGGCAGAATCTATTCCCGGCCCTTCCACCCAACGCTTTGGCGCGCTGGCAAAGGAACTGGGGCTGGTGCTCGTACTTTCGCTCTTCGAGAAACGGGCGCCTGGTCTGTATCACAACACAGCTGTAGTGATTGAGAAAGATGGCTCCATCGCCGGTATATACCGCAAGATGCACATCCCCGACGATCCGGCTTATTATGAGAAGTTTTACTTCACACCCGGAGACCTGGGATTCGAACCGATCGATACTTCGGTGGGACGCCTCGGCGTATTGGTGTGTTGGGACCAATGGTATCCCGAAGCTGCCCGCCTGATGGCGATGCGTGGCGCCGAAATACTGATATACCCCACCGCCATCGGGTGGGAGAGCAGCGATACCGATGCCGAGAAAATCCGCCAGCGTGATGCGTGGGTGACGGTACAACGTGGGCATGCCGTGGCCAACGGCCTGCCGGTGGTGGCCGTAAACCGGGTAGGCCATGAGGCTGATCCGTCAGGACAAACGAATGGCATTCTGTTCTGGGGCAATAGCTTTGTGGCTGGTCCACAGGGTGAATTGCTGACTACCTTGTCTGCCGACCACGAAGAGGTATGTGTGGTGGATATCGACCCGGCACGGAGTGAACAGGTGCGCCGTTGGTGGCCCTTCTTCCGCGACCGTCGCATCGATGCGTTCGGGGGTATAACCCAGCGTTATCTGAAATAACTGAAAGAGCGGTGATTTCAGGCCGCTCTTCCTTTGCCGAAAAAAATTTAATCCCTATTTTTGTAGGGATTTGACTAAATCATTTACATAAATTAAAACGCAATTAATAAGAAGATGGAAAACACGCGACGTTCTTTCTTGAAAAAAGTATCTGCAGCCGGTGTGGGCGCTGCAGGTTTAGCTATGACTGGAAATGCGGCAGTATCTGTTGCTGCCGGTGAAGCAGTACCCCAGACTAAGAAAAAAACAGCCGGAAAAGACGATGGCAAACTCCGTTTCGGCTTTATCGGGACAGGCTCCCGTTGCCAGGAACATATTAATAATGTATTGGCCATCCCCGGCAACAAGATCGTGGCTATTTGCGATATCCAGCAGGGGCCTATCGACAGTACACTGAAGCACATTGCCAAATTCAACGTGCCTGCACCCAAGGTGTACAAAGGCGGCGATCGTGAATTTGAGAAGATGCTCAATAACGAAGAGTTTGACTGCGTGATCATTGCCAGCCCTTGGGAATGGCACGTGCCCATGTCGGTGGCTGCCATGAAGGCCGGTGTGCCGTATGTGGGCGTGGAAGTATCAGCCGCCAATACATTGGAAGAATGTTGGGACTTGGTGAATGTTTCCGAAGCAACAGGTAGTCACCTCAATATTATGGAGAATGTGTGTTACCGACGCGACTGTATGGCGGCGCTCAATATGGTGCGCCAGGGCCTCTTCGGCGAACTGCTGCATGGCGGTTGCGGATATGAGCACGATCTGCGTGATGTGAAATTTAACGATGGCCAGCATTATACCTACCAAAAAGGGGGCGAACTCCGGATGGGGCCCACGGCATTTGCCGAAGCCCAGTGGCGTACACAACACTCCATCAAGCGCAATGGCGATATATATCCCACACATGGGATCGGACCGGTAGCCAACTGCATGGATATCAACCATGGCAATCGTTTCCTTGCCCTCTCGGCGATGGCTACCCAATCGCGCGGCTTGCATAAGTTCATTGTAGACAATGGCGGTCCCAACCACCCCTATGCCAAAATACAATTCAACCTGGGTGATATTGTGACGTCGATGATCAAATGCGCCAACGGACAGACCATCATCGTAACTCATGATACAAACTCGCCCCGCCCGTATTCACTCGGTTTCCGTGTACAGGGTACAGAAGGGTTGTGGATGAACGATGGTGATCATGTTTATGTGGAAGGCCAGTCCAAACCGCACCGTTGGGACGAATCAGACGCTTGGTTCAAGAAATACGACCATAAACTCTGGGCTACCCTGGAGGCGCAAGCCAGCGAAGCCGGCCATGGTGGTATGGATTTTATCTTGATGTACGATTTTATTGACGCTATCAAGAACAAGAAACCGGCTCCGATGGATTGCTACGATGCGGCTGCCTGGAGTTCCATCTCCGCTTTATCGGAAATGTCGATCGCCCGTGGTGGTGCGTTGGTAGACTTCCCTGATTTTACCCGGGGCCAGTGGATTCATCGTCAGCCTAAGTTTGCGCTCTGATCCGTTCTTTTATGTAATAGATAGCATCCACCTATCGGCATCTGTTGGTAGGTGTTTGTTTTTTTAACGAACGGGCTTTCCGAACAGTCTCTACTATTAACTAATCACACAATATGATGTCTAAACGGATTTTAGTCATTGGCAGTACGAATACCGATATGGTAATCAAAACTACCCATCTTCCACGACCTGGTGAAACAGTGCTTGGAGGTACTTTCCTGATGAATGCAGGCGGTAAAGGCGCCAACCAGGCCGTGGCTGCCGCACGGCTGGGCGGACAAGTTTCTTTGATGTGTAAAACCGGTAATGATCTTTTCGGCCAGCAATCCAGGCAGTTATTTACGGATGAAGGGATAGACACTACGTATGTTTTTTCGGATGCGGAACATCCGTCAGGTGTTGCGTTGATTACAGTGGATGCACAAGCTGAAAACTGTATCGTAGTGGCTTCGGGTGCTAATGCTTATCTGCTGCCTACCGATCTGAAAGATGCTGTCGATGTCTTTGAACAGTCGGATATTGTGCTTATGCAACTCGAAACTCCGCTGGAAACAGTGGAATATGCAGCCCGTATGGCTCATGCCGGGAAGAAGACTGTTATTTTAAATCCTGCTCCGGCGCTGCCGTTAAGTAAAAGTCTGCTTCAAAATGTACATATTCTGACGCCAAATGAAACGGAAGCCGGTATGATCTCCGGCATTCCGGTTACTGATACGGCATCGGCCTGTGAAGCTGCCCGTATCATTTGTGCCATGGGTGTGCATACCGTTATCATCACATTAGGAGCAAAAGGTGCATTGATTTATACCGGTGAGTACCAGTTGGAGATACCTGCCGAAAAGGTGGAAGCTGTAGATACTACGGCAGCCGGCGATGTCTTTAACGGTGCCCTGGCGGTAGCATTGTCTGAAAACAGACAAATGGCTGATGCCGTGCAATTTGCCTGCAAAGCCGCTGCTGTTTCGGTAACACGTATCGGAGCACAGGCCTCTGCTCCATATCGGAAAGATTTGTAATCAACCCGGTTCGTTATTAATTATCACTTAATTAAAGTAATATGAAAAGACTATTCATTACAACAGTATCTATCTGCCTGTTTCTGGTGTCTTGCAATCAGTCGGCAAGCATATCAACATCCGGCACAACGAGCGTACCTGCTCAGGTTACCATCAGTAAAGAAAAATTGATGGACAAAATCAAAGGTGGCTGGGCAGGACAAGTGATTGGATGTACGTATGCCGGTCCAACCGAATTCAGGTTCAATGGTACCATGATCCAGGAATATGTACCTATTAAATGGCCGGATGGCTATATCAAGTGGTATTATGAAAATGTGCCCGGACTGTATGACGATATCTATATGGATTTGACGTTTGTAAATGTATTTGATCGTTTGGGGCTTGATGCACCGGTAGACTCGTTTGCAATGGCTTTTGCAACAGCCGGATACCCACTCTGGCATGCGAATCAGGCCGCTCGTTATAATATTCTGCAAGGTATAATGCCGCCGGCTTCGGGGCACTGGCTCAACAACCCTCATGCCGACGATATTGATTACCAAATTGAAGCAGATTATGCCGGACTGATGTCGCCTGGGATGCCTAATACCGCTGCTGAGATATCCGACAAGATAGGACACATCATGAATTATGGAGACGGTTGGTATGGCGGCGTGTATGTAGGCGCGATGTATGCGTTGGCTTTCATTTCGGATGATGTTGAATTCGTAGTAACCGAAGCGCTGAAAGTAATACCGGAACAATCGCTATATTATAAATGTATGAGCGATGTGATCAGATGGCACAAGGAATTTCCTGACGACTGGAAGCGTACATGGTTTGAATGCGAAAAGAAATGGAGTTCGGATATAGGTTGTCCGGATGGTGTCTTTGTTCCGTTTAATATTGATGCCGTGATTAACAGTGCCTACATTCTCATTGGCATGCTATATGGCAATGGCGATTTTTACCAAACAATAGACATTTCTACCCGATGCGGACAGGATTCGGATTGCAACCCGGCATCTGCCGGAGGTATCCTGGGCGCCATCATTGGTTATAATCAGATCCCGGCTTACTGGATGAAGAATCTGAAAGAGGTGGAAGACATACATTTTGCCCATACTGATATCTCGTTGAATAAGGCTTATCAGATGGGATTTCAACAGGCGCTTCAGGTAGTTGAGCGGGGTGGAGGTAAAGTGGAAGGCAACCAGGTGACCATTCAATGCCAGCAACCCATGCCGGTACGCTATGAGAAAGCGTTTGAAGGGCATTATCCGGTGGATATTCTCAATATACGTAAACCCATTGATCAAGCGCCCGGGTTTGAATTTGATGGGATCGGGTTTGTTGCCAAAGGTGGGATCCGTTGTGAGGATAAGGCATACGTGGGTTTGGTAGAGGTGTATCTGGATGGGGAGTTGATGGAAACAGCCAAACTCCCGGCCAATAGTCATGCCCGCCGTCATGACCTGACCTGGAAGTACCAATTACCCAAAGGCAAACATAACATCCGTCTTAAATGGCTTAACCCGCATCCAGGCGCTGTTATAAACGTTTCTGATGTGGTGATTTATTCGGATGCTCCGATTGTACATACGCATCAGTAATTTATTGTTTAACATTTAATCATAATTGGCGATATGTTTATAGTAAGTAGTTATTCCTTAGCCGTATTTTTCTGTGTGATAACCATGCTTTGTTGGGGTTCGTGGGGCAATACCCAAAAGCTTGCAGGCAGGACTTGGAGATATGAGCTTTTCTATTGGGACTATGTGATCGGCATCTTGTTGTTCTCATTGATTTCAGCCTTTACATTGGGGAGTGTTGGAACAGAAGGCCGCAGTTTTATTCCGGATCTCTGCCAGGCTGATTGGGATCATATAGGAAGCGCTTTTTTGGGAGGCATTATCTTTAATGCTGCCAATATCCTGCTTTCGGCGGCCATCTCCATTGCCGGTATGTCGGTGGCTTTTCCTGTAGGAATTGGTTTAGCTTTGGTATTGGGAGTGATCATCAACTATATGGGAGCAGCTAAAGGAGAACCTGTATTGTTGTTTTGCGGTGTAGCGCTGGTGACGTTAGCCATCCTTCTCAATGCGCTGGCTTATAAGAAACTGACTGCCAAAACCCGGAAGGTCTCCACAAAAGGTCTTGTTATTTCGTTGGCGGCAGGGTTACTTATGTCGTTTTTCTATCGTTTTGTGGTAGCCTCAATGGATTTAGACAATTTTGTCGATCCGGCTGCAGGAAAAATGACCCCTTACTCGGCTATGTTCATCTTTGCATGCGGGATTTTTGCCAGTAATTTTATTTTTAATACGATTGCCATGAAGAAACCGTTCGAAGGCACACCGGTAAACTATCGCGCATATTTCCAAGGGGCATGTAAAATCCATCTGGTAGGAATATTGGGAGGCCTCATCTGGGGACTTGGTAATACATTCAGTCTGATTGCTGCCGAAAAAGCAGGAGCTGCCATTTCATACGGACTGGGACAAGGTGCGACGCTGGTCTCTGCCTTTTGGGGTGTCGTTATCTGGAAAGAATTTAAGGAAGCACCAAAGGATACCAATGCGTATCTATATGGTATGTTTGCTTTCTTCCTGTTTGGGCTCGGATTGATTATTGCAGCTGGAGCATAGTTTACTGTTATTCAGGTTTGATATTCTCCATCTCTTTTAGGAGGCTGTATCAAAAGTAGGCCAGCACACAGATGATACTGCCTCCTGTTTTGTTTTCCATCTACTCGTTTTATCAATGATGTATTATCTTTTATCCTGCCGGATGAGGAGGCGGAGGGAAACGTCGTAAGAGACGTAGTTCCAGGCCCAGTCCAGAAAGATCACGATCTTGTTCTTGACGCCGACAATGGCATAGATGTGGATCAGTAACCACAGCCACCAGGCCATTCGGCCGCCAAATTGCAGTTTGTTCATGTCGGCCACGGCGGCGTTACGTCCGATAGTGGCCAGTGAACCTTTGTCTTTGTACCGGAAGGGAATGGGTTGTTGTCTGCAGAACTCCTTTTCCAGATTTTGCGCCACACATACTGCCATTTGGATGGCTACCTGCGCAACCTGCGGGTGTCCGTGCGGGGAGTCTGCTGTTTCCATATACGCAATGTCGCCGATGGCGAAAATACAGTCTGAGCCTTTCACACGGCAATAGGCATCTACTGTGAGGCGTCCGCCCCGCCCGTACAGGGAAGGATCGAGTCCCTGTATGCGATTCGCTTTGATACCGGCTACCCACATCACATTGTGCGTGAGGAGTTCCGTGCCATCGCTGGTTCGAACTACTCCCTTCTCGTATGAGGCTACAGATACATCCTGATGGATAATCACACCGCGTTTCTTCAATGTATCGGAGGCCTTTTGCGAAGCATGTTCGGACATGGCCGACAGTAGGCGCGGGGAGGCATCGATCAGATGGATCTGCATCTGCGTGAGGTCGAGTTCGGGATAATCTTTAGCCAATACATAGTTTTTCATATCAGCCAGGGCACCTGCCAGTTCCACGCCGGTGGCGCCTCCGCCAACGATCACGAAGGTAAGCAATTTCTGTATTTCGGCCTCATTCCTGGATATGCTGGCCTGCTCGAAGCTTTGCAGGATGTGATTGCGCGCCTGCAAGGCTTCCGATACCGATTTCAGGGTGATGGTGCTGTATTTGAGGGCGTCGTTGCCGAAGAAGTTGGTGTCGCATCCGGCAGCGATCACCAGGTAATCGTATTCGATGGTTCCGCAAAGGGTGACTACCAGCTTCTGTTCGGGCAAGATCGTTGTCACCTCGCACATCCGGAAATGTATATTGGGCTTATCCTGGAAATTCTTCCGGAACGGGTAGGCAATGGAAGTGGCTTCCAGTCCGGCGATGGCTACCTGATAGAGTAGGGGCTGGAATTGATGGTAGTTGTTTTTGTCCAGGATCACTACCTGAAAATACTTCGAATTAAGTGTCATCGCAAGCTTTAGTCCCCCGAAGCCTCCCCCGATGATTACTACCCGTTTTTGTCCTGCCGGGGCAGGGATATGGGTGATTTTATCCATTGTCTATATGTGTATCAGTTTACACAAAAAACAGGATTAGTCGTCCGAATGTTGTTATTTTTGCAGATTTTCACGCACGCGGAAAGCAATGATTTCGGCAATCAGCGCTTCAGGCAACGGCTGGCTGTATGGAAACTGGACGGCGCCCTTTGAAAACTTGTATCCGGTGAATTTGTCTTGAAAATGTTCGATACCTGAAGCGCCCGGATAGAGACCCAGGTGATGCTTATGTCCGGCAAAATGCACCAGGTTTCCTTTTAACTTGTAAGTAGGCATCTGCCAGCTGATACACTCTTCGGCTTCGGGCACTAAGCGGCGGATGAGGACGCGGATCTGTGTCAGCTTTTCCTGTACGTCTGACGGGAAAGTCGCAATGTATTGGTCTACTGCATTCATGGGCGTTGGATGTATAATGTATTAATCAGTTGATTTGGCAAATCTAATAGATAATTTTGTACCTTTGCCACCCATAATAGAGAAAAAACGAATAGAAAACAAACATTAGTTGAATCATACGAAAATGGCAAAAGAGTTGAAGGAACTTACCCCGAGAAGCGAAAACTATTCGCAATGGTATCAGGACCTGGTGATCAAGGCAGATCTGGCCGAGAATTCGGCCGTGCGTGGATGTATGGTGATCAAGCCGTATGGCTACGCCATCTGGGAAAAAATGCAGCGTGCGTTGGACGATATGTTCAAGGAAACCGGTCACGTCAATGCGTACTTCCCGTTGCTGATCCCCAAATCGTTCCTGAGTAAGGAAGCCCAGCATGTGGAAGGATTTGCCAAAGAATGCGCAGTAGTAACACATTATCGCCTGAAGAATGATCCGAACGGTGCAGGTGTGGTAGTAGACCCGGCTGCCAAACTGGAAGAGGAATTGATTATCCGGCCTACGTCGGAAACGATTATATGGAATACGTATCGTAACTGGATACAGTCGTATCGTGACCTGCCCATCCTGGTGAACCAGTGGGCCAACGTGATGCGTTGGGAAATGCGTACCCGTTTGTTCCTCCGTACGGCTGAATTCCTGTGGCAGGAAGGGCACACAGCCCATGCCACCCGCCAGGAAGCTGAAGAAGAAACACGCCGGATGCAAGATGTATATGCCACTTTCGCCGAGAAGTTCATGGCAATGCCTGTGATCAAAGGGGTGAAATCGGAAAGCGAACGTTTTGCCGGAGCCGAAGATACGTATACGATCGAAGCTATGATGCAGGACGGTAAGGCGCTGCAAGCCGGTACGTCGCACTTTCTGGGACAGAACTTCGGCAAGGCGTTTGATGTGACTTTTATCGATCAGAACGGTAAGTCAGACTATGCCTGGGCTACTTCCTGGGGCGTATCTACCCGTTTGATCGGTGCATTGATCATGGCACACTCCGACGATAACGGTTTGGTGTTGCCTCCGATGTTGGCTCCCACGCAGGTGGTGATCGTCCCGATCTACCGCAGCATGGAACAACTGGACGAGATCCGCGCCAAAGTATCCGGTATCGTAACCGAACTGAAAGCCTTGGGCATTTCAGTGAAGTTTGACGATGCCGACAATAAGAAACCGGGTTGGAAGTTTGCCGAGTACGAGCTGAAGGGTGTTCCCGTGCGTCTGGCTATGGGCGGACGCGACCTGGAAAACAATACCATCGAAGTGATGCGTCGCGACAAGCTGGAAAAGGAAACGATCTCCTGCGACGGTATCGCCGCTTACGTGAAGAACCTGCTCGACGATATCCAGCAGAACATCTTCAAGAAAGCCTACGACTACCGCGAATCGCACATCGTTACCGCAGATAGCTACGAAGAGTTCAAGGAAAAGATCGAAGACGGCGTCTTTATCCTTGCCCACTGGGACGGTACCGCCGAAACGGAAGAGCAGATCAAAGCCGAAACCAAGGCTACCATCCGCTGTATCCCGCTGGCAGGCGACAAAACACCGGGTACCTGTATGGTCACCGGTAAACCATCGGCACAACGGGTATTGTTCGCACGGGCATACTAAACCAATCGGTTATAATAATCAAAAGGGCTGGAATCGTATGATCCCGGCCCTTTTGCTATTTAGGATAATAGCCGCATAGGCTATAAATGACTTGTTGGCCACCATGACGGTTTGTCTTTGGTGGTTATTCGTTTAACTTAGTCCTTCTACTAATCCATTTACGATGTCGATTCGTTTAGCTTGAGGATCTTTAGGCAGACCGGGCATACGCATGATCTCACCCATGATGACGACGATCATTTCGGCGCCGTTGTTGATGATGATATCGCGTACTTTCAGTTCGAAGTCATGCGCTACGCCATACGCAGTCGGTTCGGCCGAGAACGAATATTGTGTCTTGGCGATGCAGACGGGGTAGTGGGAGATGCCGAGGCTCTCGATCTGCCGGATTTTCTTTTCTGCCAGTGAGGTATATACCACGGACGAAGCGCCGTAGATGGTGGAGGCGATCTTCTTCACCTTGGTTTGTACCGGATCGCTGTCTTCGTATGTGAAGCGGAGGGGAGCGGAGGGTGTCTGTTCGATGGTATCGGCTACGAGGCGCGCCAATGCTTCTCCTCCCTTGCCACCTTCGGCAAAGACGGTATTGACGGCAAAACCTACACCTTTTTCACGGCAATGAGCGGCTACCAGCTCGATCTCTTCGTCGGTATCGCTGTCGAAACGGTTGAAGGTGACGATCACCTGTTGGCCGAAACTTTTCAGGTTGTCGATATGTTTATCCAGGTTGGCAAATCCATTGATAAGCCCTTCCCGGTTGGGTTCCTTGATCTTTGATTCGGGCACACCACCGTGCATCTTCAGGCTCTGTGCGGTGGCGACAAGTACCGATAGTTTGGGCTGCAGACCGGCTTTGCGGCATTTGATATTAAAGAACTTCTCTGCTCCCAGGTCGGCGCCGAAGCCAGCCTCGGTCACTACATAGTTGCCGTAGGTAAGCGCCATCCGGGTGGCCAGGATGGAGTTGCAGCCGTGGGCAATATTGGCAAACGGACCGCCGTGCACAAAGGCTGGTGTATTTTCAGTGGTCTGCACAATGTTGGGCAACAAGGCGTCTTTCAGCAGTACGGTGATGGCGCCGGCTATGCCGAGGTCGTTCACCGTGAACGGCCGGTCGTCGTGTGTATATCCCAGCAGGATATTGCCTATGCGGCGTTTGAGGTCTTCCACATCCGAAGCCAGGCAGAGGATGGCCATAATTTCGGATGCCGGCGTGATATCGAATCCGGTTTCGGCCGGGATACCATTAGCCGGTCCGCCCAATCCGGACACGATGTTGCGCAGGCTGCGGTCGTTCACGTCGAGTACCCGTTTCCATTTCACTTCTTTCAGTCCCTCGCTCAGGCTGCGGGTCTGATAGATATAGTTGTCGAGCAGGGCGGTGATCATATTATGTGCCGATGTGACAGCATGGAAATCTCCCGTAAAATGAAGGTTGATGTTTTCCATTGGTAATACCTGTGCATAACCGCCACCGGCCGCTCCGCCTTTCATGCCGAAGCAGGGGCCGAGCGATGGTTCGCGCAGAGCCACTACCGCTTTCTTCCCGATCCGGTTCAATCCCAATGTCAATCCGATGGATACGGTAGTTTTCCCGATACCTGCCTTGGTAGGCGTAATGGCTGTCACCAGGATCAGGTTGTGCTTTTGCACCTCTTCTTCCCGGATCAGATGGATGGGTATTTTGGCGATGTATTTACCGTAATTCTGTACTTCTTCCCGTGAAATGCCCAGTGAAGAGGCAACTTCTTTGATTTTATGCAGAGACACTTCCCTGGCTATTTCGATATCAGATTTCATGTATAGGTGATTGAATATGTGTATGATTGAGTGTATGGGTTGGCATCACTGTTATTCTTCTGCCTGTTGATACAGGTATCGTTTGATACTGCGCTTCGGCGTTTTTTCAAACTCTTCCTGATACAGTTTGAAACAGGTGACTTTGCTGTATGCCGGTATTTGAGTGTTGAGCTGATCAATGTTTGCCTGCATCAGTTTTTCGATGTCGGCATGCGAAAATCCGGCCTTGTCTACCTGTTCCCAGTCGGGATAGATGAGAGCGGCCAGCTTCCCGCCTTGTGAAACGATGATCGACTCGGCTACATAGAGCATATTGTTCAACTTGTCTTCGATCTCTTCGGGGTAGATGTTCTGTCCGTTGGAGCTGAGGATAAGCGATTTGCTCCGTCCCCGGATATAGAGGTATCCGTCTTTGTCCATGGTGCCCAGGTCGCCGGTGCGCATCCAACCGTCTTCCATCATCACTGCCGAGGTGGCTTCGGGGTTTTTGTAATAACCCAACATCACGTTGTCGCCGCGGACGATGATTTCGCCCACCACGTTCACCGGATCACTGGATTCGATCTTTACCTCCATACGGTCTGCCACCTGCCCTACGGATCCTTGCTTGAAACTGTCCCATTGCGTATAGGCTATCAGCGGACCGCATTCAGTCATTCCGTATCCCACGGTATACCTGAAGTTGATGGATCTCAGAAATGCTTCCACTTCTTTATTGAGGGCGGCTCCGCCGATCACGATCTCACTCATATTGTTGCCGAACGATTCGTACAGTTTGCTGGCGATTGTGCCCAATACCTTCTTGTCTACGAAAGGTACTTTCAGCAACAGTTTCATGAGTGGTTTCTCCAACTCCGGAAATACCCTGTTCTTGACAATTTTCTCGATTATCAGCGGTACTGCCAGGATGAGTGTGGGTTTGATCCTGGCAAAGGCCTCGCCGATGATCTTCGGGCTGGGTGTCCTGGTGAGGAAATGCACGTGGCATCCTTTGTTGACTGAATTCAGGATTTCGAATGCCAGTCCGTACATGTGTGCCATGGGTAGCATACACACGATATTATCGCCCGCATGTATGAACGGGAGGCAATCGTAGGCAAACTGTGTGTTGCTCCACAGGCTGCGATAGGGGAGCATTACGCCTTTGGAGAAGCTGGTAGTGCCTGATGTGTAATTGAGCACGGCCAGTTCTTCGGGAGACTCCAGGTGGTAATGGATATCATCAGATGTAAAACCTTGTGGATACTTTGCGTCAAAATAAGCATCCAATTGTTCGCGTATGTTAGGCAGTTCCTTGCTCGCCGAATGGATCAGGGAGAAATCGTCGAGCAGCATAAACAGGCGTACATCAGGCATCATACGCTCGTTCATGTTTTCCCAATTACTACCGGCCACCATTACGGCTTTGGCTTCGGAATGGTTTACGATATGATGGATGTTATCCGGTTTAAAATCATGGAGGATGGGTACAACGGTGGCGCCGTAGGCTAATGTACCAAAGAATGCAATGACCCAATGCGACGAGTTGCGACCTACAACGGCCACTTTGTCACCCTTTTGGATGCCGGCATGTTCCAGTAATATGTGAAACTTTTCTATTTCACGTGCAAAATCGCGGTAATAGTACGTTTCGCCGTTATAGTCTGTAAAAGCCGGTAAGTCCCAATGTGTTCTGATGCTTTTTTCAATCAGCCCTAAGAAACGATTTTCCATATAGATATTGTATTATGTTGCAGATGGTATTGACTATCCCGCTCTAAAGATAGGGATTAATACCTGAATATCATTCTACTTATATAAAAAATAAACGGGTAGATTTGTTGTCTATGGGGTGTGGGCAGGATGGCCGGGCAGAAAAACAGAAGAGGCTGCGTCAGAAGTAGTCCGGCACACAGATTACACAGATTAGACAGATGGCCACAGATTTTGGCGGTCCGGCTGTATTACTTTTTCAGCAGGAAGGTGTCGATTTGTTTCACGAACTCCGCTTTAGGCAACGCTCCCATCGACATTTGAGGGGTGCCTTGCTGAGGCACAAAGAGGATAGCCGGGATACCCTGTATGCCGAATGCGTCTTTGAGTTCGGGTTCCTGGTCTACGTTGACTTTATAAATAATGATATCATTTTTGTAGACAATAGCCAGATCTTTCAGGATAGGAGCGATTTGTTTGCAAGGGCCGCACCAGTCAGCATAGAAGTCAATGATACAGGGTTTGCTGCCTTCATACACCCACGTGTCAGGATTCTTTTCGAAGTTGAATACTTTAGTAAGGAAATCGGCCTTATTCAGAACGATCACTTCGCCCGGTACAGCTTTTGTTTCCGTTTTGGCTTCCGTGCCCGGATCTTTCACCTCCGTTTTGGCCGACATAGAACAACTGGCCACGAGCAGGGCGGCCATGTATATATAAAGACTTTTCAGATTTCTCATGTTTGTTTCTGTACGTTAATTGTGTTGAAAGTACAAATATACATATATTTCCCTTCACCTCTCATTCTTAGATTCTTAAAGAAGAATAATAAGTTAGAAAGCAGAAAAACTTTTACCAATGGTAAAAAATCTTTTACAAATGCTTTGAAGTTCCGAATAAACAGCTACCTTTGCACCGCGTTTGAGAGATGAACTATCATCGAAAGACAATCTGAGATAATTCTCTTTATATTGGTTTTTTCTGGAGAGATGGCAGAGTGGTCGATCGCGGCGGTCTTGAAAACCGTTGAACTGAGAGGTTCCGGGGGTTCGAATCCCTCTCTCTCCGCTGAGAAGCTTAAAGATTAGATTGGATGAATCAGTCTTTCAAACGTACAGGAGGGTGTGTCAGATCGACACATCCTCTTTTTTATTTCCCGCCGAACTTGAAAGCGGGCTTGTTTTGATGTCACTGTAACTCATTGACCACCAGCAGAAAGTGACAGGGTGAAGGCAATTCCCGTGTAAGAAGTTATAGTAGATGGATGCTCACTGCAAGGTAGGTTTTAGCGCTGTTCCTGCCGATGAAATGACCAGATGCAGGACTTGCTCAAACGAGGCCTGCGCCTCACTTCCACGAGGCCTGCGCCTCACTCCCCCTGAGGCCTGCGCCTCACTCCCCCTGAGGCCTGCGCCTCAATCAGGTGAGGTGTGCGCGTAGATCCTGTCGGTGGAGTGTCCGGTTTTTAATCATCCGAATTGGCTTTCACGATCACCATCGTCTCCCGAAAAAAAGATCATAATGTTCCTAAACGAAGAAAAAGTGGGTGTTTCTTTTTATCAGATCAGTAAGTAGACTGCGATGAAGTGGCAGATGGTGCCACCGAGGACAAATAAGTGCCAGATGGGGTGCATATATTTGTGCTTGTCGAGAAGGAAGAAGATGGTGCCTGCTGAGTAGAAGAGGCCGCCGGCGATCAGCCAGTAGAGAACCATGAGATGATCGGTTTGCCGGAAGACCTCGATCAGCGGTTTGAAGGCGATGATCACCACCCAGCCCATCAGGAGGTAGCAGATGGTCTTCAACGGGCTTTTCTTTTTGATCGGCCGGAAGCTGATCCAGATACCCGCTATCGCTGCTGTCCATACGATGGCGAACAGGAGCCAGCCCCAGTGTCCCTGCTGGCGTAGTACCACGAGCGTGAATGGCGTGTAAGTGCCGGCTATATGCAGGAAGATGGCGCTATGGTCGAATTGCCGGAGCAATTGCTTACGATGGTCATGCGTGGTGGCATGATAGAAGGTAGAGGTGACGTATGACAACGTCATACAAATGCCATACACCGCAAAGCTACCCATCACCCAGGGATCGTTTGTGGCAAGCGCTTTCACAAGTAAGGCCCAGATCGCTACAAAGCCAAACAACATACCCGCCCCGTGGGTAAGCACGTTGGCAAATTCTTCTTCCCGGGTTTGTTTTCTGGATGGCATAGCTTGTTAACCCAGCGGTTCTATCCGGAAACCGGCAGCCTGTACGGCGTTGATAATAATGGCCTCTGGTACATCGGCTGTAACGGTGAGTACTTTGTCGGGGGTAGCCAGGTCGAGGCTCCACGCGCTGTCGTCTACCACTTCCTGCAACTTCGTGCGGATAGCGGCTACACAGCCGCTGCATTTGGCATTTGTCTTGAATTTCATTCCTTGATTCGTTGATTGTTTACCTGCAAAGGTAACATTATTCCGGATGAATCCGGCTGCTTTTAGTTGATCCATTTGAGGCGGAGGCTGTTGAGTACTACGGATACGGAACTGAGCGCCATGGCGGCACTGGCCAGCATGGGGTTGAGCAACAGGCCGTCCACAGGGTATAGGATACCGGCGGCGACAGGGATACCGATCAGGTTGTAGATGAATGCCCAGAAGAGGTTCTGGCGAATCAGGCGTACCGTCTGGCGGGAGAGGCGGATGGATTCGGGGAGCAGCAGCAGGTCTGACGTCATCAGGGTTACCATCGCCACATCCATTGCAATGTCTGTCCCTTTGCCCATTGCAATGCTTACGTCGGCACAGGCAAGCGCCTGCGAATCATTGATGCCGTCGCCTACCATTGCCACCCGGTGACCTTCGGCTTGCAGGCGTCGTATGTAGTTTTCTTTATCCATGGGAAGCATGCCGGCCTGGTATTGTGCGATACCCAGCGAATCGGCAACGATGCGAGCCGTTTCGGCCTGGTCGCCGGTGAGCAGGTGTACCTGTACACCCTGTCCCTGCAGTTGATGCACGGCTTCGGCCGAAGTTGGCTTGAGGCGGTCGGCCACAGCCAACACCGCCAGCAGTTCGCTGCCCCGGCCATAATAGACCATTGTTTTGCCTTGCTGTTGCCATAGGATGGCCTCTTTGGGGCAGACAGCGCCGTTTGCTTTAAGCAGATTTTTGCTTCCTACCCAATAAGCGATGCCGCCTACCTGTATCTGTATTCCTTTTCCGGTAAGACTTTCAAAGCTCTCCACCGCACAGCGTGCGCCGCCTTGCTGCATAGCCCAACCTGCTATGGCGGTAGCCAGTGGGTGTTCGGAGTACGATTCGGCGGTATAGAGGATGCTAAGCAAGGCTTCGTCCGTCGGTCCTGTCCAGGATACATCCGCTACCTCGGGCCGCCCTTCGGTGAGGGTACCGGTTTTATCAAGCACCACGGTATCTATCTTGCACATTGTTTCCAATGCGTAGGCATCTTTGATCAGTATATGTTTGCCGGCCGCTTTTCCCATTCCCACCATCAGGGCGGTAGGGGTGGCCAGTCCCAGTGCGCAGGGGCAGGCTATTACCAGTACGGATACGGCCGAGAGCAATGCCAACGGGAAATCGCTGATTCCGCCCAGCAGCAGCCAGAGCATGAATGCCAGGATGGCTATTGCCACTACTATGGGCACAAAAAAACGGCTGACCCGGTCTACTATGCGTTGGATAGGCGCCTTGCTTCCCTGTGCTTCCTGTACCATGCGGACGATCTGCGCCAGTACGGTGGCGCTGCCTACAGCTTCGGCCTCCATCGAAAAAGCGCCGCGCTGGTTGATCGTACCGGCAAAGATCCGGTCGCCTGCACCTTTCTCCACCGGGAAGGCTTCGCCGCTGAGCATACTCTCGTCGACCGACGAAGCTCCTTCCAGCAGACGTCCGTCTACCGGTATTTGTTCGCCCGGGCGTACGCGGATGATATCTGCATGCCGGAGTTGGCCCACGGGCACCTCTTCTTCTTCATTACCCGTCACCCGGTGGGCGGTTTTGGGTTGCAGGTCCATCAGTCTGCGGATGGCCGATGAGACGTTGCGTTTGGCCCGGTCTTCCATGAGCTTACCCAGCAGCACGAATGCGATGATAATGCCCGATGCCTCGTAGTAAACGTGTGGTTCAATGCCCCGTTGGAGCCAGAACTGCGGATAAACGGTATTGAAGAAACTGAACAAGAAGGCGATCGAGGTGCTCAGTGCCACCAGTGTATCCATATTGGCGGCTCCGTGGAGGGCATGGCGGTAGCCGTTGACGTAGAATTGTCGTCCGAATAGCGTCATAATAGCCAGCGCCAATACCATCATGATCCAATTGGCATGGGGTGCATGCATCCATACCATTCCCAAGAATAGCAAGGGGACTGCGAGTACCCATGCACCTATCGTATTTCGCCGGAGTAGCCGGTAGCGTTTGTATTCCATTTCCTGCTGGATATCGGTGGCATTTTCTGCTGCAACCACCAGGTCGTATCCTGCCTGCACTACTGCCTGTCGCATCTGCTCGGGAGTGAGGAGACTTGTGTCGTAGGTGACGGTGACCGTAGCCGTTGCAAAGTTGACCGCCGCCTGTTCCACGCCGGGCAGGCGGCTTATGGTTTGTTCCACATTGGTGGCACAAACTGCACAAGTCATCTCCAGTACGGGGAGGGTGAGGGTTTTCAGTTGTTTCATTGTGTTATCTCCAATCTTCGGTATAATTAGTACGTAAGTAGAATTGTGGAATCTGTATCAAAAGTACATATTCTACTAACATAACAAAAGTAATGGTCTGGTAGTTTGGACTACCGGAACGAAAGATTGGGACAACAGTGGTTGATCCATGCCTCATGGCTGCACCGGATAGGGTAAAGGAGCGGTGGGGAATGAAAATAGGAGGGAAACGAAATCGTTTTCCTCCTATTCGATTGATCGTGACCGCGACAGGATTCAAACCTGTAACCGGCTGATCCGTAGTCAGCTACTCTATTCAGTTGAGCTACGCGGCCATTTTTCAATATAGATAACCTCTCTTGCAACCAGTGACCGCGACAGGATTCAAACCTGTAACCGGCTGATCCGTAGTCAGCTACTCTATTCAGTTGAGCTACGCGGCCTTTTTGTTTGCGTGTGCAAAGGTAGCGGTTTGTTTTGAATATGCAAATAATTCGGGGGAGTTTTTCCTGCTTAATCCAACATTTTCGGGTTGAAGATCAGGTAACCGATGTTTAGCCCGAAGTTGAAATTATGCTTCGGATAGCTGTAGCCGTTGGCATAGACGCTGACAGAGGCAAATGGTAATTGCAATACGAGTGATACTTCGCCCATGTAATTGATCGGGCGGAAGGAATGGAGCCACTTGTCGTAGTAAGGCGTATCGTTGGCGTCTTTCAGTATCTTTTTCAGCGGCGCAAAGGCATAGAACTCGGTGCGCAGGTGTAGCATTTTATTCAGTTTCAGGATGGGGATCAGGCCACCGGCTGCATACTGGTTGGCGCGGAAGGCTTCATTGAACACCATTATACTGTGTGGGGTAGGCATAAAGGCAGGTGCCTGCAGGATGGATGCCGTGTAATTATTCAGTAGCCTCTTGTCTGAAATAACCCCTTCGGCCAGATAGCCAATACTGAAAAGGCTGCCGAATGACTGGTATTTCAGCCATCGCCCTTTGGCCTGGAACCAACTGAGATTGCTGCCTTTGACGGGCCTGAAAGTAGAAGTGGGGGATGGGGTATAGTTTTCAGTACCGTTCACATACTGTCCGATGATGAATCGTTCGCGCCCGGCTGTAGGATATTGTTTGGCATTGAGCGAGTAGTGGATGATGCCGAAAGATACATCGAACAGGTTATACCAGCTATTCTCGAATACAGCGTTGGCCAGGGAGGTGCTATTGTTCAGCAGGTAACGATCGTCGAGCCGTCCGTAACTCACACCGGTTTCAATCTTGGCATGGTTGAGCAGCGGAAAACCAAAGTTCACTTTTGCATACTTTTCTTTCTGTTTGAGGAAAGCCGGCATCACATCTTCGTAAAACATCGATTGGGTGAGCGAGTACCGGCGGTCCGAATAGACACCCATCGCATTCAGGTACACCGGTATCCGTGTTTGCAAAAAGAGGCGGGCATCCAGTAATACGCCGCTGAACGAGTTGCCTACGTGGAATCCGGCATGGTACTCAGAAGCCATACGAGACAGCGCCTGATAGCCTAATCCAAGGTAGAGTTGGTTGGCTTGGTGGGAAGATACATTACCACCGAAACCAATCTGTAACTCTTCCCGCATCTTGACATCCAGGTAGAGGTCGAATTTTTTATCTACACGATTGTATACGGCATGCGGCATGATCTCCTTGATCTTGGAATAGGTGAGCATCTTGAAGTAGGCGCGTTTAAACTCCTCCATCGAGAACTCGTCGTTGATATCGCGGTGGAGCTGTGCTTCCACGTATTTACGCTGTTCTTCAGTGACACCGGTCACATAGATATGCTTGAATATCAGCGGTGGCAGGCTTTCCCGGTAGGTTCTTCTCCGTTCGTTCAGTTCGGTGGGAGAAACCGTACGGGGTACACGCGCTTTGATAGAGTCGATCAAGGCTATGGTTTGCTGATAGCCTATATCCATCAGTTCCTTTCCCTTTTGGAAATCGAGCAGGGACACATTAGGAAAGTTAAATTGGATCATCATACCGTCTGCCTCGTCTACCGAGTAATCCGTCTTTTGCATGATCATCGTTTCTAACTGATTGTACATATTATCAGAGACCTTTCCCTGTTGACTGCCCGATACGGCTGATCCGAAGATGAAATCGGGATGGAAGGCTTCTTTCATCGGGCCTACCGGGAAATTGTCATAGATGCCGCCGTCGAAAAGGGGTACGTTGTCGCGCCGGATCGGAGGAAATACAAACGGAAAACTCATGGAGGCGCGTACGGCATTACCCAAATCCCCATTGCGGAATACGACCTCTTTTTTATCGTATATATTGGCTGCCACACAACGGAAGGGGACGAACAGATTGTCGAAGTTCCATCCCGCTTTCGCGGTAGCCTGGGCAAAGAGGGCCATGAATGCCTGGTTCATCTGGATGGGGTTAATCAGGCTTTGCGGGAAGAAGTTGGTTTTGAACTGCAGGGAGTCGGTAGGCGATTTTTCAATGGAAAAATGCGAGAACTCAGGTGTGGGCATCGGTTCGCGGAAATAGTAGGCATATTGTTCTTCCACGGTGCCGGTTTGCCAATACGAGAAATCGTCAGACAGGAGCAGGTCCAACATCTCCTTAGGAGAATACCCCATGGCATACAGGCTACCGATAATGGCGCCGATAGAGGTGCCCGTAATATAGTCGATGGGGATACCGTTCTCTTCGAGGGCTTTGATTACACCGATATGGGCGGCACCTTTGGCACCTCCTCCGCTCATCACCAGTCCCACCTTTTGCGCCGGCGAAAGGGTGGGTATCAGCAGGCATAACAGTATAAAAACAACCCCCTTTTTCAACCCGGAAATGTCAGATGATATAATCTTCGAATACTTTTTCCCGGGCCATGCCATAACTACGTATGTGTCCGGAATTACTTTGTACCTGTTCGGGTACCTCAAGCGTGCTGGTCAAAGGAAATGCTTTGCCTTCTTTGAGTAGTTTGACGGCGCGGATCAGGGTGTTGTCTTCTTTCTGGAAGATAGGATAGAAACCGGCTTCGTCGAAGAAGTTACGCACGATATAGGCCTGTAGCTGATTCTCAATCAGTTTGCCTGATATATTGATCAGCGCCGGGCGACGGCGGATACCTTTACTGTCGGCAAATTCGATAAACTGATACAGGATAGACTGCGTCTGTAAGTAAGCATACAGCTTTTCCCACGTGTCGAATGCGGCCAGTTTTTCCTGGTTTTTATCCGAATAGTCGAGCGCAAACTGATACAGCACACCGCTGTTGATCACATTGGTATAGTATGATGTCACACCACTTGTATCACGCGGGATAAAGATATCGGGCATAATGCCTCCGCCGCCGTACACAATCCGTTTTCCAATGGTCTCATAGCGGAGCGAGTCGTTCATTTTGATGCTGTCGGCCGTATCAAATTCTCCGTGCATGTAACGATTGTAGATGTCTTGTTCGTAAGCATCCCCGTTACCCAGTTCGTATTCCTTCTGGATACTGCGTCCGGAAGGAATATAATAACGAGCGATGGTGAGGCGTATCTCTGATCCGTCTTTCAATTGGATGGGGCTTTGCACCAGGCCTTTTCCGAAGGTACGGCGACCAACGATCAGACCGCGGTCGTTGTCCTGGATAGCGCCTGAGAATATCTCGCTGGCTGAAGCCGACGCTTCGTCTGTCAGTATCACGATGGGATTGTCCTGGTAGGTGCCTGTGCCATTCGAAAATACCTCCTGGCGGGGAAAAGACTTCCCTTCGGTGTACACGATCATGCGTCCGGCCGGCAGGAATTCGTTTACCATATTCACGGCCGCATCCAGGTAGCCTCCCGAATTGCCGCGCAAGTCGATAATGAGGGAGGTACATCCTTTCTCTTTCAGTTGGGCGATGGCTGTGATGAACTCGTTGTAGGTGGTACGTCCGAACTTGCTTACTTTCATATAGCCGATGCCCTTTTCTACTTCATACGCAACATCAACCGAGTGAACGGGAACGTCGCCACGGGTTACATCGAAGTACAACAGATCGGGATTGGTATGGCGCAGCACGCCTAATTTAACCGTACTGTTTTTCGGACCGCGCAGGTTTCGCATGATTTTAGCCTGGCTGGAACTGTTACCCGAATAGATAGAGTCATTGATGGTGATGATGCGGTCGAAAGGTAATATCCCGGCCTTTTCGGCAGGACCACCGCTGATCACGCTGATAACCAGTATGGTATCAGTTTGCATATTGAACGAAACGCCGATGCCGCTGAAAGAACCTTCCAGGTCTTCGTTCACCAGAGTGGCATCTTCGGCAGGGATATACACAGAATGTGGATCCAGTTCGCTGAATATCTTGGGGATGGTACCTTCTACCAAACGGGCCATGTCTACGGTATCGACATATTGATCATCGATGATATCGAGAATGGCATTAATCTTATTCCCGCTTGAGTAGGAGCGCCTCTTTCCCTGGTTGAGTGATACATAATGATTTCCGATAAAAATGCCCAACGCTATACTGGCGGCTATGATCACAGGGAGAGAAATGGCCAGTCGTTTGTTTTTGCCCATAAGAACAATCCTAATTAGTCGTTTATATCAATAAAATCAATCGTTATGCCGGCTCGCAACAAGAGGTTGCAGCCGTCTTCCACACGGTATTTCTCCGAATAAACCATCCGCTTGATACCGCATTGGATGATCAGTTTGGCGCATTCGATACAAGGTGCCGAGGTGACATAGATCGTTGCACCCTTACTGCTGTTGGATGAAGCTGCCACCTTGGTGATGGCATTGGCTTCGGCATGCAGCACATAGGGTTTGGTGACATTGTTCTCGTCTTCGCATATATTTTCAAAACCGGACGGAGTACCATTGTACCCGTCCGATATGATCCGTTGGTCTTTGACAATCAGGGCGCCTACTTTACGCCGGATGCAATAAGAGTTTTCCGCCCAGATGGCGGCCATGCGCAGGTAACGTTTGTCTAATTCCAGTTGCTTATCAGAGTTTATACACATTTTACAATCATTTCTTTACGCTAAGGGACAAAGGTAATGATTATTTAACTATGCAATGCGTATTCAGGCTTATTTCTTCAGCCCGTTCCGTATCAGCAGTGCATCGATTGTCGGCTCTTGCCCCCGGAAACGTTTGTACAAAACAGATGGGTCTTCCGTACCTCCTTTCGACAAGATATTCTGGCGGAACGAACGTGCCACATCCTTGTTGAAGATACCGGCGGCTTGGAAAGCGGCAAAAGCATCGGCATCCAGCACTTCGGCCCATTTATATCCGTAATAACCGGCCGCATAACCACCTGCGAAGACATGGCCGAAACTAGTGCTCATCAACGTGCCCGGTGCATCGGGCAGGATGTTGGTAGGTTCCCAGGCTTTCTTTTCGAAAGCTACAATGTCGCCTTCGTAGGGTGTGCTCAGCGTATGCCAGGCCATATCAAGCATCCCAAAGCTTAACTGACGGCAACACAGGTATCCCGCATTATAATTAGCGGCATCTACCAACTTCTGTACCATGTCCATCGGGATCTTTTCGCCTGTTTCATAATGCACGGCGATTTGGTCGAGGAATTCTTTTTCCGTCAACCAGTTTTCCATGATCTGCGAAGGCAGCTCCACAAAGTCGCGATATACATTGGCGCCTGACAGGCTGCTGTAGGTGCCTTCGGCCAGCATACCATGCAGGGCATGCCCGAATTCGTGCAGGAAGGTTTCCACTTCATCGAAGGTAAGCAGCGATGGTTTGGTTTCCGTCGGACGGGTAAAGTTCATCACAATGATCACCTGTGGGCGGCTGTCTTTTCCGTCGGCTGTTTTGTATTGCGGCTTGATGTTGTTCATCCAGGCGCCGGACTGCTTGCTGTCGCGCGGGTGGAAGTCGGTATATAGTATAGACAGGAACCGGCCATCGGCATCGAAGACTTCATACGTTTTGACTTCGGGATGGTAGACCGGTATCTTATTGTTTTCCTTGAAGGTAATGCCATACAGTTGGGCGGCCAGACCGAAGACGCCTTCGGTTACGCGGCTCAGTTCAAAGTAAGGGCGGGTCATCTCGTCGTTTACCTGAAAGCGTACATCTTTCAGTTTCTCGGCATAGTAACTCCAGTCCCACGGCATGAGGGTGATATTGGTCTGCTCCATACCGGTGGCAAAGCCCTGTACGGCATTGTATTCGTTGATGGCTACGGGTTTGTAGGCATCCAATAATTGATTGAGGAGGTTGAACACATTTTCGGGCTTTTTGGCCATGGTATGTTGCAGGGCATAGTCGGCATAGGTGTTGAATCCCATCAGTTGGGCAATTTGCAGACGGATGGTAGTGATCTGCCGGATGATCTCCTTGTTATCGTATTCGTCGCCTTTATTACCTACCGACATATATTCGTGGAATAATTGTTTACGCAGGTCGCGGTTGGCCGAATAACGCATGAAAGGCACGTAACTGGGGGCCGAGAGGTTGATCAACCAGCCTTCTTTGCCTTTGTTTTTAGCCAGGGCAGCCGCCGCGTCGCGGGCGCTTTCAGGTAGTCCGGCCAGGTCTTTTTCGTCTGTGATCAGCTGCTCGTACCGGGTCTTGTCTTTCAGGTTATTCTGATCGAATTTCAGGTTGAGCATACTCAACTCGGTACTGAGGCGGCGGTAGGTTTGTTTATCGGTATCGTTCAGCGTGGCGCCTTTTACCTTGAATGCTTCGTAGGTATCTTCCAGCAACCGGGCGTCTTCTACAGACAGGTTCAGTTGTGCACGCTGGTCGTATATGCTTTTCACGCGTGCGAACAATTTATCATTCAGGTAGATATTGTTTGAACATTCAGACAGTTTCGGCGAGATCCGTTCGGATATCTCCATCAACTCGTCGTTGGTTTCGGCGCTCAACAGGTTGAAGAAGGTGAGGGCTACCCGGTTCATCAATGCACCGCCTCGTTCAAACGCTACGATGGTATTCTGAAAAGTAGGCTTGGCCGGGTTTTCGGCCACCTGTTTCACGTCGGCTTCCAGCTCGGCAATCGCCTTGTCAAACGCCGGTTCATAGTGCGATGTTTTGATTTTATCGAACGGAGGCGTTTCGTGCGGGGTTTTGAACTTGCTTAACAGCGGGTTGTTTTCTGCTTGTGACATAGGTATCATGCTTACTAAGAATAGGACACTAAATAATAAACGGTTCATAATGTATATGGTTTAAGAAAATTGCAGCAAAAATACGATATTATACGTAAACCGGATGGATTTCCTGCATAATTTCGTAGAACTTCGTCCATTCGGCAGCCAATGCTTTCATATCCGGTAAAAGCAGGTTGGCTCCTGCATCCCATAATACTGCATCGGGGAGGGGACCTGTATTGACTGCAATGGTGAAGATACCTGCCGCTACGGCAGCCTGTACACCCATCGGGGCATTCTCTATCACAATGGCTTCGTTGGCATTGACGCCTGCTTTCTGCAATCCTATCAGGTAGGGTTCGGGATGAGGCTTGCCATACGTTACATCAAAGGCAGTCACCATTTTATCCCGTTCAAACATACCGGGAAAAGTAAGGTTCAGCCTGTCGATCAGGCTGCGTTGTCCCGAACCGGTTACTACCAGTGTTTGCAGGCCGCAGTCTTTGACGCATTGCAACACGTCGGCAGCACCGGGCATGGGCTGGCTGTCATTATAGCGATTGAAGAGGTCGGCTTTCTCCTGGTAGATCGTTTCTTTTTCTTCGGTAGTTGCGTCTCGCCCGAACGTATGCTGAAACAGTTCGTTGATGGTGCTTTCGCCCGTACGGCCTTCAAACATATAGAAATCCTCGGGTGTGTTGAGCAGGTGGTGCCGGTCGGCCGTTTCTTTCCACGACCGGGCATGATAGCGCATGGAGTCGTACAAGACGCCATCCATATCGAAGAGGATGGCTTTGGGTGCAAGAAAAGGCTGGTCCTGCGTTTGCAGGTATCGGTATATGGATTCCCTGATCATACGGTTATTCTTTTTCAGGAGGCAAAGTTATCAAAAAAGGCTGTACATTTGTGGAAAATCAGGAATCAAACATTTGTTAACATAGACGAAGGATGAGAAAAGCAATTGTATGTATGTTTCTGCTGGCTGTTGCGTTGAGCTTGAAAGCCGGCGAATGGATACGGGTGAACCAGCTTGGTTATTTGCCCGATGCGCTGAAAGTAGCAGTATTTATGAATGAGCAAGCCGGGGAAATAGAGCGGTTCTCTCTGAAAGATGCCTATACAGACCAGGTGGTAGCTACTTTTTCCACAGTGAAAGAAACAGGCTCTTACGGACAAATGAAATCTACCTGCCGATTGGATTTCAGTGTGTTCAATCAGGAAGGTGTCTATTACCTGGCAGCCGGAAATGCCCAATCTCCCGTGTTCCGCATCCATACCAACGTATACGACGGCACCGCCGATTTCCTCCTGAAATATATGCGTCAGCAGCGTTGCGGCTATAATCCCTTTCTGGAAGACAGTTGCCATACGCACGACGGCTATATCGTGTATCACCCTACCCGCACGGGCGAACGAATCGATGTGACAGGCGGTTGGCATGATGCAACTGACTATTTGCAATATACCGCCACCTCTGCAAATGCCGTCTACCAGCTGATGCTGGCCTGGCAGGAGAACCCCGAATCATTTACCGATGCTTTCCAGGCCAACGGATCGCCCGGATCGAATGGTATTCCCGATATTGTAGACGAGATCAAGTGGGGCATGGACTGGCTGAAGAAAATGAACCCTGACAAAGAACTGATGTTCAATCAGATTGCCGACGACCGCGACCATGCCGGCTTCCGCCTGCCTACCCGCGACTCCGTGGACTATGGCTGGGGAAAAGGTACCGGGCGCCCGGTTTATTTCTGCACAGGCGAAGTGCAGGGACTGATCCGCCATAAGAACCGTGCTACCGGTATTGCCAGTACGGCCGGTAAATTCGCCTCCGCCTTTGCCTTAGGCGCTACACTGTTGAAAGACTATTATCCCGACTATGCCGGCGACCTGCTGCAAAAAGCCGACGATGCTTTCCGCCACGGCGTAGCCCATCCCGGCGCCTGCCAGACAGCTCCGGGAGGCGCACCTTACTTCTACGAAGAAGATAACTGGACCGACGATATGGAAACTGCGGCCGCCCAACTCTATACCGTTACCCAAAACCCCGAATACCTGCAATATGCCACCAGCTATGGCCGGATGGAGCCGGTTACACCCTGGATGGGGGCCGACAGCGCCCGCCACTACCAGTGGTATCCGTTCATGAACATGGGGCATTACCTGTTGACCCGTGTGGACGATCAACGTGTACGCCGTGAATTCGGCCGGAATATGCGGACAGGTATTGAACGCACGTTCGAAAAAGCGCAAACCAATCCTTTCCTCTACGGTATCCCGTCTATCTGGTGTTCCAACAACCTGGTAACGGCCATGCTCACCCAATGCCGCCTGTATCGTGAATCAACCGGCGATACCCAATATGCCGAGATGGAGGCTGCCCTGCTGGATTGGTTGTTCGGTTGCAATCCCTGGGGAACGAGTATGATCGTGAGCCTGCCCGGCTGGGGAGACTCACCGCAATTTCCGCATGCCTCCTATCTGGTGATGGGCGTAGGTAATCAACCGGGCGGACTGGTTGACGGCCCGGTGTATGCCAATATCTTCAACAGCCTGTTGGGTGTCACCATTACCGAACCCGACATGTATGCCAAGTTCCACAGCGACCTGGTGGTATACCACGATGATGTATCAGACTATTCTACGAATGAACCCACCATGGATGGTACTGCCTGTCTTACCTATTATCTTTCCGCCTTGCAGAAAGACGGCATGAAGCAGGCCGGACGCGTTACCGACCGCAACCGGTACACCGAAGGGGGAATTGTACGCGCGGATATCACGAAGAAGCATCTTTCACTTGTCTTCACCGGGGGCGATTATGCCGATGGCGTACCGACTATCTTATCGGCGTTAAAGAAGGAAAACGTGCATGGCGCTTTCTTCTTCACCGGCGGTTTCTATGAGAAATTCCCGCAGGAAGTAACAGCTATCAAGGACGCCGGGCATTACCTCGGCGCGCATTCGTATGCCCACCTGCTGTATTGCGACTGGGCGAACCGAGACTCCACCCTTGTTTCACAGGATGAATTTACCAACGATATCCTTGCCAACTACCGTGTAATGGCCGACTTTGGTATCCGTCGCCATGACGCTCCCTACTTCATCCCTCCCTCCGAATGGTATAATGAAGAGGTGGCGGCCTGGGCGAAAGGCCTCGGATTGCAGATCGTGAACTTCACCCCGGGCACCGGCTCCAATGCCGATTACATGACGCCCGATATGCCCGGCTATCAGTCGTCCCAGCAATTGCTGGACCGCATCCTGTCTGTCGAAAAGAAGGAAGGCCTCAACGGTCACATCCTCCTGATCCACGCCGGTACCCATCCCGACCGTACAGACAAGCTATACAACAAACTGCCGGAATTGATCCGGCAGTTGAAGAAGCGGGGCTATACCTTCGTACCGCTCCCCGATGCTATTGGCAAATAATACAGCAATCAGAGTCTTGCTTTGATTGCTTCTGTTTCTTTTTCATAACCCGGCTTGTTCAGCAGGGCGAACATATTCTTCTTGTAGGCTTCCACACCTGGTTGGTCGAAGGGGTTCACGCCCAGCATGTAGCCGCTGATACCGCAGCCTTTTTCAAAGAAGAAGAAGAGCTGGCCGATATAGTAAGCGTTTACCTCGGGCAGGGTGATCTTGATGTTGGGAACACCGCCGTCTACGTGGGCCAGTTGTGTGCCCAGTTCGGCCATCTTGTTCACTTCGTCCACACGCTTGCCGGCGAGGAAGTTGAGACCGTCCAGATCGGCTTCGTCGGCCGGTACCGTCATCGTATGATTGGGCTTCTCTACAGAGATCACGGTTTCAAAGATCGAACGCTCGCCATCCTGGATCCATTGCCCCATGGAGTGGAGGTCGGTGGTCAGGTCTACAGATGCCGGGAAGATACCCTTGCCGTCTTTACCTTCGCTTTCGCCGTAGAGTTGTTTCCACCATTCGGCGATATAATGCAGTTTGGGGTGGAAGTTGGCCAGGATCTCGATCTTCTTGCCACCTTTGTACAGTTCGTTGCGCACGGAGGCGTAGATAGCTGCGATATTTTCGGCAAACGGCACGTCCAGCGCTGTCGCTTTTTCCATGGCTACGGCACCGGCCACCAGTTCGCGGATGCTGATACCGGCTACGGCGATAGGCAGCAAACCTACCGGTGTGAGCACGGAGAAACGACCGCCTACATTGTCGGGGATCACAAACGTTTTGTATCCTTCCTGATCGGCCAATGTGCGTAATGCACCGCGTTTGGCGTCGGTGATGGCCACGATGCGGTGTTTGGCTTCGGCTTTACCTACGGCATCTTCGAGTTGTTTCCTGAGGATGCGGAAAGCGAGTGCCGGTTCTGTTGTGGTGCCCGATTTGGAGATATTGATGATACCGAATTGTTTGCCTTTCAGCACTTCGGTCAGTTCGTACAGATAGTCTTCGCCGATGTTCTGTCCGGCATAGAGGATCACCGGGTCTTTGCGGTTGGCGAGCAACATGTCGAAGCTGTTGTTCAGCGCTTCCACCACTGCTTTGGTGCCGAGATAGCTGCCGCCGATACCAATGGCCACCACCACTTCGCATTTAGACCGCAGTACCTGTGCTGTCTGTTCGATCTCAGCCAGTTCGGCTTCGGTGATGGAAGAGGGGAGTGTGAGCCAACCCAGGAAGTCGTTGCCGGCTCCTTTGCCGTTATGCAACAGGGCGTTGCACTCATTTGCCTTTTGTTCCTGTGCGTATACCTGTTCTTTGGTTACGCTGCCCAGGGCTTTGTCAATGTTTAATGCGATACTCTTCATATATTATATATGTTAAAGGGCGACACAATGACGCCCTTAGCTGTTATTTGAATGTTTTTGTCAGTTTGCGGATAATCGTTGTGGGCGACTTCCGTTCGTACAGGATGGCATAGACGGCATCCAGGATCGGCATGTCTACCTTGTATTTCTGGTTGATCTCGTAAATACACTTGGTGCCGTAGTATCCTTCGGCAATCATTTCCATCTCCAGTTGGGCCGTCTTGACGGAGTACCCTTTCCCGATCATGGCGCCGAAGGTGCGGTTGCGGCTGAAGCGCGAATAGGCCGTAACCAGCAGGTCGCCCAGATAGACCGAGTCTACGATATCACGTTCGATCGGATGCACGGCATTCACAAACCGGCGCATTTCCTTGAGGGAATTAGAAAGGAATACTGCCTGGAAGTTATCCCCGTATTTCATTCCGTGGCAAATACCTGCCACGATCGAATATACGTTTTTCAGCACGGCTGCATATTCGATGCCCACTACATCCTCACACTGGGTGTTTTCGAGGTAGTGGTTGTAGAACACGGGCGAGAGGGCTTTTGCCTTCTCGATATCCGAGCAGGCCAGTGTGATGTACGACAGGCGTTCCAGCGCGATCTCTTCCGCATGGCAGGGACCGCCGATGATGGCTATATTGTCTACCGGTACTTTGTAGTACTCGGCAAGGTATTCCGTGATCAGCATGTTTTCATCCGGCACGATCCCTTTGATGGCCGAGATGATAAACTTATTGCTCATCGAAGTCCGTACTTTCTTGAGGTGTTGCTTCAGGAAAGGAGACGGTGTGGCGAATACCAGCGTGTCGGAGTCCTTGATTGCCTGGTTGATGTTGGAGTAGAAGGTGATCTTACTGGTATCGAATTTCACCGACGAGAGGTAGGAAGGATTATGTCCTATCTCCCTGAACGATTCAATCTGCTCGGGACGGCGCATATACCAGTTGATGCTATCTTGCGTCGAAAGGACGATCTTGGCCAGCGCTGTCGCCCAGCTGCCGCCTCCCATGATCGCTATCTTACCGGGTAGTTCCATAGCTGTTCAGTTACGCATTGATTTGCTTTACCCATGCGGCTACTTCGTCAACCGACAGGCTGTTTAGCTCCAACTTGTATTTTTTGTTGATCCCCGAGATATCCTGATGGAGCTTCTGCGGGTTTACATCTTTCATTTCTTCCACCAGGTTGTAGCCGGCTTTCTGGATGGCAGGCACCCAGGCTTCGGGTACACCTATTTCGGTGTATTTGCTTACCGGGTCTTTCTTCACGGTCTTTTCCGGACGCATCTGCGGGAAGAAGAGTACTTCCTGGATGGCGGTTTGACCTGTCATCAGCATCACCAGACGGTCCATACCGATGCCCATACCCGATGTGGGAGGCATGCCGTATTCCAGCGCGCGCACGAAGTCCATGTCGATAAACATCGCCTCGTCGTCGCCCTTTTCGCTCAATTTGAGCTGATCCTGGAAACGTTCCAGCTGGTCGATCGGGTCGTTCAACTCCGAGTAGGCGTTGGCCAGTTCCTTACCGTTGACCATCAACTCAAAGCGTTCGGTCAGTTCCGGGTTGGTGCGGTGCTTTTTGGTGAGCGGTGACATTTCGATCGGATAGTCGGTGATAAAGGTGGGTTGTATGTAATTGCCTTCGCAGTATTCGCCGAAGATCTCGTCTATCAGTTTTCCCTTACCCATCGTTTCGTCTACTTCGATCCGGAGTGATTGGGCGATGGCGCGTATCTCGTCTTCGCTCTTACCTGCCAGGTCGTGGCCGGTGAAGTGCTTGATGGAGTCCAGCATGGTGACCCGTTGGAACGGAGCTTTGAGGTTGATGACGTTATCGCCCACCTTTACTTCGGTGGTGCCGTTCACGTCGAGGCAGATCTTTTCTACCAATTTTTCCACAAATGCCATCATCCAGTTGTAGTCTTTATAGGCTACGTAGATTTCCATGCAGGTGAACTCGGGGTTGTGCGTACGGTCCATCCCTTCGTTGCGGAAGTTTTTAGAGAATTCGTATACGCCTTCAAAACCACCCACAATGAGGCGTTTCAGGTACAGTTCGTTGGCGATGCGCAGGAACAAGGGTATATTCAGCGCATTGTGGTGCGTAATGAACGGCCGTGCCGCAGCGCCACCGGGGATGGCCTGTAACACGGGTGTTTCTACCTCGATATATCCGGCAGCATTGAAATATTCGCGCATGGAATTGTACACTTTGGTGCGTTTAAGGAAGATATCCTTGATACCTTCGTTCACAGCAAGGTCTACATAGCGTTGACGATAGCGTTGTTCGGGATCTTCAAACGAGTCGTAGGCCACGCCGTCTTTATATTTTACAATCGGGAGTGGCTTGATGGATTTGGCCAATACCGTTATTTGTTGTGCATGCACGCTGATCTCGCCCATTTGGGTACGGAACACAAAGCCTTCGATGCCGATAAAGTCGCCCAGGTCGAGCAGGCGTTTGAACACTGTATTGTAAAGCTCTTTGTCTTCTTCCGGACAGATATCGTCGCGGGTGATATACACTTGGATACGTCCTTCGGAATCCTGTAGTTCCACAAAGGAGGCCTTGCCCATTACGCGGCGGCTCATCATACGTCCGGCAATACGCACGGGACGCGGTTCGGCGTCGTCTTTGAACGATGCCTTTATTTCGGTGGAATATGCGTTGACTTTATACTCGGCAGCGGGGTAAGGTTCGATTCCCACCTGACGCAGTTGCTCCATGCTTTCGCGTCTTAACACTTCCTGTTCACTCAGTTCCAATACATTCATTACGCTCATTACGCTTTCATTTTGTGTAATACGGCGCAAAAATACAAAAGATTCCGATATGTTAAGGATAAAAGCCGCATTAGTTCCACTTTCTTCTGTGAAGAAGCTTGTGTACCCGCTGCGAGATTCAGGTGATTCGCACGGTGTAATTATTCAGTTTTGCCCCGATTTGAAACGAAGCCTGCTGTATCTATCGTCGGCATCTGCTACAACTATTGTCGGGAATACGGAGTCCTGTTACCGGCATTAGCAATACCTTTCCTTTTCACTGCTGTGATGTCTTCTCCTCACATCTGTGATGCCTTCTCCTCACAGCTATGGAGTGTAAGCTTCACTGCTGTGAGACGAAAGCTTCACTGCTGTGAAAAGGAATCTTCACAGCAGTGGAACGGAATCTCCATAATTGTGGAATGAAATGATCATTCAGATGGCAACAATACATCATAAGGATGACAACAATACATCATAAGGATGCTGCC
>JAVBUH010000055.1:0-23862 GCA_031555505.1 Tannerellaceae bacterium | reverse complement strand
TACTGTCGGCGGAGTGTCCGGTTTTCAATCAGCCGGATTGGCCTTCAAAATCACCATCGTCTTCCGAAAAAAAGATCATAATGTTCGAAAACGAAGATTATGATCTTCCTAAACGAACATTATGACGATCGTTTTGGATCGGTATGATCTGTTTTGTGGCGATTGCAGGATTTGCTCAAGCTTCAAATCGGTGCAAATCTGAAACTGTGCATGGAGGCTTTAAGAGGAAAAAAGAAACCCGGTCCCGAAAAGATATCGCAGACCGGGTTTTTGTATGTGTTTGTATCCCGTTGGGAGATTATTTGCCGGTGATCGGACGGGCCGGGACGCCTTCGAAGGTCATCTTGACGGGGTTGATGAAGCCGTCTTTGTCGAAGGTCAGCTTGTCGATACAGGTCACACGATGGTCGCGTCCCTTGTTGTCTAACGGTCGACGGTGATAGACCACGTAGTAGTCGTCTGAATTGGGCACGTGCATCACGGAGTGGTGTCCGGCGCCGGTCGCCACTTCCGGATCTGTTTCAAGTATCTTACCGATACGCTTGAAAGGACCGAAGGGGGAGTCGGCAATGGCGTATGCTGCACAGTAATTGGGAAGACCCCAGCCGCCTTCACTCCACATGAAGTAGTATTTGCCGTTCTTTTTGAGCATGAAGGGACCCTCTACGTAGTTTTCGGGGGTAACTTCCTTGTAGATTTCGCCGTCTTCGAAAGGAACGAGGGCGGTGAAGTCGTTGTTTAATTTTACAATGTTGCAATGACGCCATCCGCCGTAGTACATATAATATGTGCCGTCGTCGTCACGGAATACAAACTGGTCGATGGGCTGGGCGCCGTTTACGATCACGTTGATCAGTGGTTTGCCCAGCAGATCTTTGTACGGGCCTTCGGGACGGTCGCTCACGGCTACGCCGATACCACCCACTTCGCCTTCGTGCACGTCGTTGGCGCCGAAGAACAGGTAGTATTTACCATCCTTGCTGATCACAGAGGGTGCCCACATGGCTTTCTTGGCCCACTTCACTTCGGCGGTGTCGAGGACGGCGTGATGCTTGGTCCAGGTCACGAGGTCTTTCGATGAAAAGCAATCGAAGAACGTTTGCTTCTCATACTTGTCGCTCCAGGTGGGATAGACCCAGTACGCATCGCCGTAGACGATACCTTCGGGGTCGGCATACCAGCCTTCGAACACAGGGTTGCCGCTCATAGGCGTTTCTTTCGCTTGTTTGTTTTGCCCGAAAGCCGTGAGGCAACAGCAAAGGGCGAGCGTTACATACAGTGATTTCATCTGAATAATGTTTATGATAAATGATTGATACTTATTTTTTACGATCGTAGCGTTTGGCCAGGCCGCCTTCGGAGGTCTCCTTGTAGAGGCTGGGAAGGTCTTTGCCTGTCTGTCGCATCACTTCCACCACCTGATCGAAACTGACACGGTGTTTGCCGTCGGAGAAGTTGGAGAAGGCATTCGCATCGAGGGCACGGGCGGCGGCGAAGGCGTTGCGTTCGATACAGGGGATCTGTACCAGTCCGCATACCGGGTCACAGGTGAGCCCGAGGTGGTGCTCCAGTCCCATTTCAGCGGCGTATTCGATCTGGGCGGCCGATCCGCCGAACAACTGGCTGGCGGCAGCCGCTCCCATGGCGCAGGCTACGCCCACTTCACCCTGGCAGCCCACTTCGGCGCCGGAGACGGAGGCGTTGGTGCGTACCACGTTGCCGAACAACCCGGCGGTTGCCAAGGCGCGGAGGATGCGGGAGTCGCGGAATTCGCGTGTCTTCTTCAGGTGGAACAAGACGGCCGGTATCACACCGCACGAGCCGCAGGTGGGGGCCGTCACGATCTTGCCGCCACATGCATTCTCTTCCGAGACGGCCAGGGCGTAAGAGTAGACCAGGCCGCGGCCTTTGACGCTGCCGTCGTAGCCTTTGGCGCGGATCATATAGTCGGATGCCTTGCGGCGGATACCCAGTCCGCCGGGCAGGATGCCTTCGGCTTCAAGGCCACGGGTCACAGCCTGCTGCATCACCTCCCATACTTCGGCCATAAAGTCCCATATATCTTTACCTTCGCACTGTTCCACATATTCCCAGAACGAATGGCCGGTGCGCTCGCACCAATCCTGGATGTCGTGGATGGTGTGCATCTCGTACACTTCGGCCGCCTTCTGTTCGTTGAAGGTCTCGTTGGCCAGTGTGCCGCCGCCGATGCTGAACACGGTCCAGGTCTCCAGCAAGGTATACGAGGCGTCGAAGGCCTCGAACTTCAGCCCGTTGGGGTGGAAGGGGAGGAACACGGTGGGTTCCCACTCGATGGTGGTGGAAGCTACAGGCTGGAGCACTTCCAGGATGGCGGCGTCAGTCATGTGTCCTTTGCCGGTAGCAGCCAGGCTACCGTAGAGGGTGACGGTAAAAGACGCTGCAGCAGTGTTGCGACCCAGGAAAAGCTGTGCCGCCCGACGGGGTCCCATCGTGTGGCTGCTGGACGGACCGTGACCGATCCGGAAGATTTGTTTGATCGATTCCATGAATGGGTATTATATTGTTATACTCTTAAAAACACGTTCTTCTTATACAAACCCCACAAAAGTACGTAAATAATTGATACTTGTACGCATGCGAGTAATACCAGATAGTAATCTCCCAGGTAGGGCTTGAGGCCGAAGAAGAGTGATTCGCCGATGCTGCGGAAGTTCATCACGTTGGCTAGCATATAGGCCACGATCGAATTCATACCGTAAACCTTGAGCCAGGTGGTGCCGCTGCGGTGGCCACGGCAGTCGATCCAGTAGTAGAATACACCCATAAGCAGGAAGCAGTAGCCGCTGCTCACCAGTACCATTGAACTGGTCCATATCTTCTTGATCACCGGCATTTGCAGTCCCCACAACCAACCGGCAACCACCAGGGCGATGCCCAGGCCGAGCAGCAGTTGCACCTTACGCTGCGGTGCGGACGGGTGGCGGAGAATATGGCCGGCAAACAAACCGGTGAGTACGGTGACACCGAAGTTAAGGCTACTCAGTATCCAGGTGTAGCGATACCTTTCGGCAAAGACCACCTGACCGTCTGCCACGGTGGCGCGGTCGCGGAAACGCCCCAGGACTACACGGTCTATCCACTCGGCCAGGTTGCCGTCGGCGGTGTAGTTGCCTCCTCCGAAACCATCCACGCTGATAAACTGCATCGTGCCCCAGAAAGCGAGCAGCAGGGCAATGGCAGCACCCACCTGCACCCGGATGGAGACGTTCAAAAACAGCAGGGCGGCGATGAGATAGCCGGCGGCAATGGCCTGGAGGGTGTTGGAATAGAGATAGATCTTGTCCGGATCGAGCCCCAACAGGTTGCCCTGGCAGACCATCCCGAATATCCACAGCAGGAGGATGCGCTTGGCGATACGGTGATAAACTGCCGTTTTGTTCGGCTGTGCCTTGTAGCGCGACAGGGCGAACGGCATTGAGACGCCGGACATAAAAAGAAACAGCGGCATCACCAGATCCCACGTAGAAAAGCCTTCCCACTCCACATGCGAGAATCCCCACATCAGCGAATCAAACCAGGGAGCCTCCACGGCCCGTTGCAGCGGATGCATCACCGTTTCCAACGCCACGAGGCAAAACAGATCGAACCCACGCAGGACATCCAGCGACTCCAGGCGTTGCGGCATAGTTGTATTTTTCATATCCGTATTATTTTAGGTGATACAAAGATAGCATAATTGAGCCCTATACAGCGGTTTTTATTACTTTTGTTTCCGCAATTAAAACGTGATCGGATGAAGCAGCTTTTGAAGCCTGTTATGTTTGTCGGTACCTGTTCGGATGCGGGGAAAAGTGTGATCAATGCAGCGTTCTGCCGGATATTCAGGCAGGATGGGTATAGCCCGGCGCCGTTCAAGGCGCAGAATATGTCGCTCAATTCGTATTCCACCCCCGAAGGCGGGGAAATGGGACGGGCGCAAGTGGTGCAGGCTGAAGCCTGCGGCATTGCACCGCATACGGACATGAACCCGGTGTTGTTGAAGCCTACCGGCGATCTTGATTCGCAGGTGGTGGTCAACGGCCGGCCGGTGGGGAATATGTCGGCCCGTGATTATTTCGGAAGCGAACATCCCCGGGATGCTCTCTTTGCTGAAGCCGTACAGGCTTTCCAACGCCTGGAAGCGCGCTACAACCCCATCGTGCTGGAAGGTGCCGGAAGCATATCGGAACTGAATCTGCGCGACCGCGACATTACCAATCTGCGGATGGCGGCCGCTGCCGGTGCGGCTACCTACCTGATCGCCGATATCGACAGGGGAGGGGTCTTTGGTTCCGTTTATGGAACGATCGCGCTGTTGAAGCCCGAAGAGCGTGCCTTGGTAAAAGGTATTCTGATCAATAAGTTCAGGGGTGATATCTCGTTGTTTGCCGATGGCCGGAAACTGTTGGAAGAGCTGACGGGGATACCGGTAGTGGGCATCATCCCCTGGTTCCGGGATATCCGGATCGAAGAAGAAGATTCGGTGGCGCTGGCCATGAAAACCAATACCTACCGTAGCGGGAAGATCAACGTGGCGATCGTGCTACTGAAGCACATGTCTAACTTCACCGATTTTGATGTGCTGGACGTAGACCCGCGTTTCAATGCCTATTACACCAACCAACCGGCAGAAATAGAGAAGAGTGATATCATCCTGCTGCCCGGCTCTAAAAATACGCTGGACGACCTGCAAACCCTCCGTGCAGACGGTGTTGCCGACGCCATTTTACGCAGTTACCTGGCTGGAAAAAAAGTGATAGGCATCTGTGGTGGTTATCAAATGATGGGTCTCCGCGTAGAAGACCCTGATCAGGTGGAAGGCGTCATCCCGTCTGTAGCCGGTCTTGGCCTGTTGCCGCTCCATACGGTGATTGGTCGGGAAAAACTTACCCTGCAACAGTCGTTTGCCTTCCTGCCTGCTGAAATGAATAAGGATGTAAATAGAAGTGTGGATGCCGTTTGCCATGGGTACGAAATCCACATGGGAAAGACCTTCGTTGCAGCAGGTTCTAGCTCTCATCCGTTTGCCCGTGAAGGGCATGACCTGCAGCCTTTGCTTCGCCTGCATGATGGCCGCGAAGACGGCTACCTGCTCAATGCTCATTGCTGGGGTAGCTACATGCATGGCATCCTCGACAACCCCTCCGTGCGCGACTACCTGGCCACCGGCTTCGCAGCCTCGGGTGAAACCGCTCTCTCCTTCGATTACGCTTCCTTCAAGGAAGAACAATACAACAAACTGGCTACCCTTGTCCGCAACCATGTGGACATGGCTTATATTTATCAGTCTATTTCAGCTGGTTGAGCGGTTTATTTCAGCCTGTTAAGCGGCGCAACCTCTTCCATGTTGACGCAGACGGTGGCGCCCATTTGTTCGAGGTAGAGGACGAGGTAGTTCTTATTGATTTTTTTGATTTTGCCGGAGATGTTTTTCATGGCGCCGCAGAGGATCTCTACTTCGTCGCCCACGTAGAGTTGTTTGCCGACAGCCAATTCAAGGAATTCACGGATGGCATCGATCTCCTGTTGGCGGATAACAGCAGGTTTGCTATCGTAGTAGACGATGCGGGAAACGCCGTAGATGCGTAGCAACTCGCGTAATTTCATCTCTTCGCAGCACACAAAAATATAGGAAGTGTAGAGTGGCATTTCAACGATCTTCACCCGGTCTGACCATACACGTGGGCATCGGTGAAGGGGCAACCAGCATTCTACTCCCTGTGCGGTAATCCGTTCTTTCACCTGTTTTTCGGCACGGGGAGCTGTATAGAGGGCATACCAGTTTCGCGTTTTTTCGGTTTCCATCTGTTATTTTCTTTTTCTATAGCAGCGAAGATAACACATTTTTTCGTATCATTGCAAATCTGTTTGCGCAAACACACAAAAAAATATATTAATTCTATTGCCATGGACAGAAGAAATTTTCTGCAGAAATCAGCTCTGACAGTTGCCGGCGTCGGATTAACTCCGTTGATCGGCGGCTCCTATACAGACCTTTTCGGACAAACCGCTCCTTCCAATAAAGTACGCGTAGCTTTGATCGGTTGCCGTAACCAGGGATGGAGTAACCTGCGTGCCTTTTTGCAATATCCTGAAGTAGACTGTGTGTCTCTTTGCGATATCGACGACGAATGGCTGAACAAGCGTGCCGGCGAGGTGGAAAGCATGACCGGAAGCAAACCCAAACAACTGGTTAAAGACTGGCGCCGGGTGGTTGATAATAAGGATGTCGACATTGTGATTGTAGGCACTCCTGACCATTGGCATTGCCTGCCGCTGGTGGCCGCCTGCCAGGCCGGGAAAGATGTGTATGTGGAAAAACCCCTGTCGAATACCATTGAAGAATGTAACCTGATGGTGAAGGCGGCGCGGAAATACAACCGGATCGTACAAGTGGGTCAGTGGCAACGCAGCGATCCGCATTGGGACGAAGCCGCCAGGTACGTACAGGATGGCGGGATCGGCCGGGTGCGCACTGTAAAGGCATGGGCTTATCAGCCCACTAAATGGACATTGCCCAAAGTTGCCGATTCCACCCCTCCTGCTGGCGTAGACTATGATATGTGGCTGGGACCGGCTCCCCATCGCCCGTATAACAGTAACCGATTTCATTATAATTTCCGTTTCTTTTGGGATTATGCCGGTGGATTGATGGCAGACTGGGGTGTGCATTTGCTGGACTATGCGCTGAAAGGAATGAATGCCGGCCTGCCTTCTTATGTATTGGGGGCCGGCGGTAAGTTGGGTTATCCGGATGATGCGATGGAAACCCCCGATACCCTGATGGCTACGTATAAATATCCTGATTTTACGATTATCTGGGATCATGCCTGCGGCATTGGCAACGGATTGTTTGATAAAAAAGAGGGGGTGGCCTTCTTTGGCGAGAACGGAACGCTGGTACTTACCCGTGCGGGTTGGGAAGTACTTCCGGAAATGAATAATACCGGTCGTAATTTCCCGTATTGCTATCCCTGTGATCCCGAACCAGTGAAAGCGACACCCCGCATGGAACCTGTTGCGTTTAAGAAGGGGGAAGGAAAAGGATTGTATAACCACGTAGGGAATATGCTGCAGTGTGTCAAAACCAGACAATTACCAAATGCTGATATTGCTATTGGTGCCGAAGTTGCCAAACTCAGCCATATCGCCAATATCTCCTGTCGTGTGGGAAGAGGGCTCAGTTGGGATAATGCCACCAACACGTTTGGAAATGATGCGGAAGCCAATGCATTCATTAAGGCATACTACCGGGAGCCTTGGAAGTTGCCTGTATTGTAAATCGGCTTGTTTGTATATGTTATTGAGATTTCTTTCCAGCCGGATAATCAGGCCGTTGGAAAGAAATTTCTGTTTCTATCTATCCCAAAGCCGAAAATAAATGTTTTCTTTGCATATACTTAGATTCTAATTTAATCATCAAAAACCATGTCATTTGTTGTTATTATTCTGTGTTTGCTGCTGTTGATTGTCCTGATATCGTATTTTAAGGTAGATGCGTTCCTGTCGTTTATTGTCGTATCCGTGATTGCCGGCATGGGGTTGGGAATCCCGCTGGATCAGTTGCCGGGGACGGTAGACCGGGGAATCGGAAATATCATGGGAAGCCTGACACTGATCATCGTGTTGGGGGCGATGCTGGGTAAACTGGTGGCCGAAAGTGGGGCTACGCAACGGATTGCCGACGTTATGGTGGCAGCCTTCGGTACGAAATACATTCAATGGGGATTGATGATCACCGGCTTCATAGTGGGTATACCTTTGTTCTATGGAATCGGGTTTGTGCTGCTGGTCCCGTTGATTTTTTCCATTGTGAATCAATATAAACTGCCGGTGTTGTACATGGGGGTTTCCATGTTGGCCGCCTTGTCGGTCACCCATGGTTTCCTGCCGCCTCATCCGTCGCCGGTAGCGCTGGTGGCAATGTTTGAGGCGAATATCGGAATGACGTTGATTTATGGGATGCTGATCGCGATACCCACCATTGTGTTGGCGGGTCCGCTGTTCGGTCGGATGTTGCGGAATATTGCGACGGGTCCGTTGAAGCTGTTCGAGAAAAAAGAGATGGACGATCGGTACGGCCGTCCGGGAACGGTGAATAGTTTTGTGAGCGCTACCTTGCCGGTGTTTCTGCTGATCATTGCCACGGCTATACCGTATCTCATCCCATCGTTGGAAGGGAAAGCTGCCGAGACGGTGGCCTTTCTGGGCGCTCCGTCGATTGTGATGCTGATCGCACTGATCGTTGCGACCTATACGTTGGGTATCCGGCAGGGAAGACCGGTGAAAGAAGTCATGAGCATCTTTGTGGATGCGGTGAAAGATATTGCGCCGATCCTGCTGATCATTGCCGGTTCGGGCATCTTCAAGCAGGTGATGGAAGACAGTGGGGTGAGTATGGAACTCGCGGGCGCCTTACAGCAATTGCCGGTGCATCCGCTGGTGTTGGGCTGGCTCATAGCAGCGGTGATCCGCGTGTGCATTGGGTCGGCTACCGTAGCCGGACTTACGGCAGCCGGTGTATTGATGCCACTGGTAGTACAAGCCGAGGTAGATCCGAACCTGATGGTGCTTTCGCTGGGTGCCGGCAGCCTGATGTTCTCGCACGTGAACGATTCGGGTTTCTGGATGTTTAAAGAGTACTTCAACCTCAGCATTAGAGACACGATCCGTTCGTGGTCGGTGATGGAAACGATCGTTTCCGTGCTGGGTCTGGCGGGTGTGATGATATTGAACTTATTTGTATAACAACATAAATATAGTATAACGATGAATACATTCAATGCAGATGAACAATTTGATAAACTGGGACTGACACTGCCTCCTAACCCGGCTCCTCTCGGCGTGTATAAACCTTGTCTGGTGGTAGAGGGTAAATACCTGTATCTGTCCGGCCATGGTCCGGTACAGAACGACCGGTCACTGATCATCGGCCGGATCGGCCGTGAACTGACGATGGACGAAGGTAAGCTGGCAGCCCGACAGGTGGGACTTACGATGCTATCTACCATCAAAGCCAACCTGGGCAGCCTGAACAAGGTGAAACGGGTGATCAAAGTGCTGGGTATGGTGAACTGTACGCCTGATTTCGAAAAACATCCCTATGTTATCAACGGATGCAGCGAACTCTTTGCTGCCGTATGGGGACCGGAGAATGGGGTTGGTACCCGTAGCGCCGTAGGCTTCGGTTCCCTGCCGGATAATATCCCGGTAGAGATTGAGGCGATGTTTGAACTGGAATATGCAGATAGTATATAAACCGCGTCAGTGGTGCCGTATGTAATAGGCCAGTACCGCTGACGCGGCACAAGAACACCAAATAATCCCTGTCCAGGGGCTTGCACCCCTGGCTACGAACACGATGCCCGTGACCGGGCATATCATATAGAAATGAAATATGGACTGGTATATTGTAGAAAATAGCGACGAAATAGATTCTCCGGCCTTGCTGGTGTATCCGGAACGGGTCGCGGAGAATATCGAACGGGCCATACAGATAGCCGGTGGCGATGCCGATTTGTTGCGTCCGCATGTGAAGACGAACAAGATGGGAGCTATCTGCAGCATGATGTTGCAGGCAGGTATCCGTAAGTTTAAATGTGCCACCATCGCTGAAGCGGAGATGCTGGCGTTGGCCGAAGCGCCGGATGTGTTGCTGGCTTATCAGCCGGTGGGGCTGAAAGCAGAGCGGCTGGTGAAATTAGTCGGTCTTTATCCGCAGACGCATTACGCCTGTCTGCTGGATAATGAACATACGGCACGCGCATTGGCCGGATTATGCGCCCGTGAAGGGATTGTGTTGGATGTCTATATTGATCTGAATGTGGGTATGAACCGTACAGGCGTGTTGCCGGAGAAAGCGCCTGCACTGGTGGAGGTGATCCGGACATTCAGCAGCTTGCGTCTGGCCGGATTGCACGCTTACGACGGCCATATCCACGATACGGATACCGCACTGCGCCGGCAGGCAGCCGATGTGACGTTCAAACAGACAGAGGATATCTTCCAGATGATACAACCCTTGTTTCCGTATCCGTTGGTAATGGTGATGGGTGGAACGCCTACCTTCCCGATGCATATCCACCGGAATCATTGCGAATGCAGTCCCGGTACGTTTGTGTTTTGGGACTGGGGCTATCAAGAAATGCTCCCTGATCTGCCGTTTGAATGGGCGGCATTACTGATGACACGGGTAGTCTCCGTCGTGGATCCGCAGCATATTTGTGTGGATCTGGGCTATAAAGCGGTGTCGGCAGAGAGCCCGTTGCCTCGCGTCCATTTCCTGAATGCCCCTGATGCCGTGCCTATGGCGCATAGCGAAGAACACCTGGTGCTGGCTGTTCCCGATAGCAGCGTGTATCTGCCGGGCGATGTATTGTACGGCGTGCCTGTGCATATCTGTCCGACTGTAGCCTTGTATGGTAAAGCCAATATGATCTTTGCCCACAAAAACCGGGGATACCTGAAGGTTACCGCCCGGAACCGTTTAATCTCTGTTTAATTTATGGATGGCATGAAGAAACCTTTTATTGTGGATGTCCATCTCGACCTCAGTATGGATGCTATGGAATGGAACCGCGACCTGCGGCAGTCCGTAGAAGAGATCAACCGCCGGGAAGCCGGTATGACCGATAAGCCCGACCGGGGCAATGCCACCGTCTCCCTGCCTGAACTGCGTAAAGCGAATGCAGGGTTGGTGGTTGCTACCCAGATTGCTCGTTTTGTTACCCCGGGCGACTACCGTCCGGGCTGGTATTCGCCCGAACAGGCCTGGGCACAGACGCAGGGACAACTGGCCTGGTATCGTGCGATGGAAGAGGCCGGTGAGATGGTCATGATCCGCAACTGCGCCGAGTTGGATGCCCATCTGGCATTGTGGAACAACGATGAACCGGCAGAGAAGAAACCGGTAGGGTATGTATTGAGTATCGAAGGCGCCGACTCGTTGGTAACCGTGGATTACCTGGAACGCGCCTGGCAGTACGGGCTTCGGGCGGTGGGGCCGGCGCATTACGGACCGGGACGATATGCGAATGGCACCGACTCCTCGGGTCGCCTGTCGGATGCCGGGGTGGCCCTGCTGAAGGAAATGGACCGGCTGGGGATGATCCTGGATGTGACCCACCTGAACGACGATGCGTTCTGGCATGCGCTAGAGATTTACACGGGGCCGGTATGGGCCAGCCATAACAATTGCCGTGTGTTTGTAGACCATAACCGGCAATTTAGCGACGAGATGATCCGGGCGCTGATCCAACGGGATGCCGTGATTGGTATCGCACTGGATGCCTGGATGATGATGCCGAACTGGGTACGGGGTGTATCTACTCCAAGAGGGACCAACTGTTCACTGGAGATCATGGCCAATAATATCGACCATGTGTGCCAATTGGCCGGAGACACCCGTCATGCCGGTATCGGGAGCGACCTGGACGGCGCCTTTGGAACGGAACAATGCCCATACGACCTGCAAACGATCGCCGACCTGCAGAAAGTGCCCTCTATTCTCGAAAGAAGAGGGTATTCGGAGGAAGATATTGAGCGGATCTTTTCCGGTAATTTTAGTACTTTCCTTCGGAAGGCGCTTTGATGTTTTTGCCAAAAGAATCTGTGTATTACCTATTAATAGTTGTGTGAAATGAAAAGACTGAATGTATGTGTGTGGGCTGTCATGGCCCTGGTATTATGGGTAGGTTGCCAGCAGGAAAAGCAGCCGGTCCGTATCGCGTTTATCACCGGAATGAATCCGGTATTTAATGAAGCGATGTATGAGCCGATGCTCAGTGTGATGGAGAATGTTACCTGGAAGGCCTATACGAATGAAGAATCGCAGGAGTTGTTCAAACCCGCGCATGCAGGTGAATACGATGTCATTGTGTTCATGGATATTTGCCTGGATGAATTCCCGGAAAGCAGCCGGAACGATCTGGTGAAGGTGGTAAGCGAAGGGAAGCCGGTCTTTATCCTGCATGATGGCCTGTTAACCTATAACACCTGGCCGGAGTTTGCCCGGATTGCCGGCATGAAGTATTTTATGAGTCCGCAGGAAGCAGAAGGGGTGCAATTTGGTGTGTCTACCTATAAGCATAACCAGGAGCTTCCCATAAAGGTCGCAGACAAAAAGCATTTTATCACAAAGGATATGCCTGACAGCTTTACCTTTCATGACGAGATATACGGTAAATTGTGGAAGTCGCCCGATCTTCATCCCCTTTGGATCACCGATCACCCCGACAGCGAACCCATCGTGATGTATACCCACACCTACGGTAAAGCCAAAGTGGTAGGCATTGTCACCGGACATGGCCCTGATATATTCAAAGACCTCAATTTTCAACTGGCCTTTGACCGCTCCATTCGTTGGCTGGTGAAATGAGAATAAGAGGAACAACGTCCAATTGGTGACATAATCTTGCCCCCGGTTCCGGCCATGATACCTTACAGTAGTTTATAAGTTTAATTGCTGCAGGATACGGCCGGTGGCACCGGTGTTTTGACTGACGAAGGCACCGGCGGCTTGTCCGGCTGAAGCAAGGAGGTCGCGATAGGTAAGGAAGTTGTTGAGCCGGGAGGTGAATTCCTGTTCGTTGGCTACGGAGAATCCGCCGCCGACAGTGATCAGGTCTCTCGCCTCTTTGAATTTGTGGTACCGCGGACCGAAGAGAACGGGGATGCCATACACGGCTGCTTCCAGCGTGTTATGGATGCCGGCGCCGAAACCACCTCCGATGTAGGCGATATCGCCGTAGCGATAGATAGATGAAAGGAGGCCAAAGCTGTCGATGATGAGGCAGTCTTTGCCGGCGATCGTTTCCTCGTTGGCTTCCGACAGGCGAATGGACGGTCGTTTCAGTAATGAATGAATATCCAGCAGATGCTCGCGGTTGATCTCGTGCGGTGCAATGATCAGTTTAATCTCCGGATGTTCGTTGAAGTAGGGGATAAAGATGTCTTCATCCTTCAGCCAGGAACTGCCGGCTATCAGGATGGTTTGTTTTTCCCCTTTCGTATTCCGGGCAAATTGCTCCAGGATGGGAAGTTCCCTGGCGGCTTTCCGTACATCCAGTACCCGGTCGAAGCGGGTGTCTCCTGCCACGGTTACACGATCGATCCCGTATGCGGCTAACAAGTCGGCCGATGCCTGGTCTTGTACGAACAAATGATTAAAGCAATGGAGTACATCCCGGTAAGCCTTGCCATACCATTTGAAGAACGGCTGTTCGGGACGGAAGATGGCCGAGATGATATATGTCGGGATGTTTCGCTTATTCAGCTCCGTGAGGTAGTTGGCCCAGAATTCATACTTGATGAAGATGGCGATAGCCGGATTTGCCAGGTTGAGGAATTTCCGCACCTTGAAGGGCGTGTCGAACGGCAGGTAACAGATCACATCGGCTCCATGGTAGTTCTTTCTGACTTCGTATCCTGAAGGAGAGAAGAACGTAAGCAGTATCTTATATTCCGGGTGTTCGGCACGGATTTTTTCAATGATCGGCCGTCCCTGTTCAAATTCGCCGAGCGAGGAGGCATGAAACCAGATATAACGGGCATTCCGGTCGATGTGCTCACGTAGGATCCCATTCGTATGCCATTGCCCCAGGCGCATCATCCGCGCTTTCTTATGGAAAGGCGACAATAGCTCAACGGTCAGGGCGTATAAATGGAGGGCTAAAGTATATAGGTAAATCATGGAAAAGCAGTTTATCGATTTGACAGCCTCACAATAGCCCGGCGGATGCGGTGGATGGTCTCTTCCTTGCCCAACGTTTCGGTAATATCGAAGATGTGCGGGCCTTTACCTTCGCCTACTAACGCCAGGCGAACTGCATTCATGATATTTCCCAGGTGGTAGCCTTTACTTTCGATCCAGGCTTTGACCATTTCTTCCGTGCCTATACTGTCAAATGGTTCACGAGTGGCCAGTATATCGGCCAGTTCGCCTAATTGTTCGGCAGACTCGGGCTTCCAGCGTTTCTGTACTGTCTTTTCGTCGTACGTCTCCGGCGCAACAAAGAAGAAAGAAGAAACATCCCACAATTCTTTGACGAAGTTGACGCGATCTTTCATCAGGCCCACCACTTTCTCCACGTAGGTGGGCGAAAGGATCTGTATACCCTGTGCTCCCAATACAGGCATGAAGAATGAGGTCAGTTCGCAATTGCTTTTTTGCTGGATATACTGGTGGTTGAACCATTTTCCTTTTTCGTAATCGAACTTGGCGCCGCTCTTGCTGCAATTGGCGAGGTTGAAGAGACGGATCAGGTCGTCCATATTCATCATCTCCTGGTCGTTGCCCGGGTTCCAGCCCAGCAAGGCAAGGAAATTGGCTACGGCGTCGGGCAGGTAGCCGCTTTCGCGATAGCCGGAAGATCGTTCGCCGGTCTGCGGATCTTTCCATTCCAACGGAAAGACAGGAAAGCCCAGACGGTCGCCGTCGCGTTTGCTCAACTTACCTTTGCCGTCGGGTTTCAACAGCAGGGAGAGGTGGGCGAATTGCGGCATTGTATCCGTCCAGCCGAAATAGCGGTAGAGGAGGACATGCAGCGGGGCGCTGGGCAACCATTCTTCGCCACGTATCACATGGGTGATCTCCATCAGGTGGTCGTCTACGATATTGGCCAGGTGATAGGTGGGGAGTTGGTCGGCTGATTTATAGAGTACCTTGTCGTCCAGGATGGAGGAATTGATCACTACTTCTCCACGGATCAGATCGTTCACAAGGATATCTTCGTTCGGTTCGATCCGGATGCGCACCACATACTGATGGCCGGACCAGATCAGTTGTTCGGTCTCATCCTTGCTTAATGTCAACGAATTACGCATCTGCATGCGGGTGGAAGCATCATATTGGAAGTTGGCAATTTCAATGCGTTTGGCTTCCAGTTCTTCCGGGGTATCAAAGGCATAATAGGCCAGGCCGGCATCCAGCAGTTGATCTACATACTTCTTGTAAATCTCTTTGCGTTCGCTTTGGCGATAAGGGCCATAGTTGCCGCCGAAACTGACGCCTTCGTCGAAACGGATGCCCAGCCAGGTGAGCGCTTCGATGATATAGGCTTCGGCACCGGGTACAAATCGTTGTGAGTCGGTATCTTCAATCCGGAGGATCAGGTCTCCGCCTGATTGTTTGGCAAATAAATAATTATATAATGCTGTGCGAACACCACCGATATGTAAAGGGCCGGTAGGACTGGGTGCGAAACGCACCCGAACTTTTCGTTGATCCATATTGTTCTGTTGTAGAATAATGCGGCAAAAGTAGGCCTTTTTTTTCTCATACTAAACTTTTTTATGTACATTTCGCCTCGCTTTATGCGCAAAGTTAAACAGGGAGAATTTATGAAGATACGATATTATAATATACCCACTGCCGTATATTTTGTTGTAGCAGCTTTATTGATTGCTTATTTCTTTCCGCGGGAAGGAAAGTTCAGGTATCAGTTTTATGAAGGTAAACCCTGGCGATATGGCTTGCTGACCGCTCCCGGTGACTTTCCCATCTACAAAACGGATGAGGAAGTGAAACAGGAACGCGACAGCGTATTGCGCCAGTTTAGCCCCTATTACCGGTTGGAAACACAGGTGGAAGGCCAGCAGGTAGATAAACTGCGGACTACTTATAATACAACGTTGAAGCAACGGGTACCCACTGCATATATGCACTACCTGGAAACATCCCTGGTCCAATTGTACAAGAAAGGTATTATCTCGCCGGAGGATTTTGATGCCTTGCGTTTGGATAACCAGGAAAAAGTGAACCTGCTCGACAACAATATCTCGCAACCCCATTTCGTATCAGATTTCTTTACCATCCGGTCTGCCTACGAATATATTATTAATAACATCCCGGCTTACCTGAACAAAACGATGCTTCAATCGTGTAACGTAGATGATTTCCTGGCGGTAAACGTTGTGTACGACAAAGATATGTCTGAAAAGGTGCGGGAGGAGATGATCAACAGTGTTCCCCTTGCCAAAGGATTGGTACAGTCTGGTGAGCGCATCGTAGACCGGGGTGAAATTGTAGACAATCATACATATAATATGCTGCGGTCACTTAAGATCGTTTACGAATCCAAATCCGGCGCCGCCCAGCGGCAGGGCATGCTGATCGCGGGTGTTTTTGTATTGGTTGCTGGTATCTTTTTCTGTTTTTGGCTCTACCTGTGGTCGTTCCGCCGAATGATCTTCAACAGCAAACTCAACATGTTCTTCCTGGTGCTCTGCGTCTTTGTGGGGTGCCTGCTTACAGAGTTGGTGGTAGCATACGGTCTGTTCAATATCTACATCCTGCCGTTTACGATCGTACCCATCGTGGTGCGTGTCTTTTTCGATTCACGAACGGCCCTGTTTACCCACCTGACCATTATCCTGATCTGTTCGCTGCTGGTGCCTTTTCCGCACGAATTCCTGTTTTTGCAGACTATTGCCGGGATGGTGGTGACGTTCAGCTTGAAAGACCTGTCCGAACGGGCACAGTTGTTCCGTTGCGCTTTTATTATTTTCCTGGCGTATGCCGTCAGTTATATCAGCCTAACCTTGTACCAGGAAGCCGACTTCAGCAAAATCAACTGGATGATGATCCTCTATTTCGGTATCAATTTCATCCTCCTGATGTTTACCTATATCCTGGTTTATATCCTGGAAAAGACATTTGGTTATGTGTCCAGCATTACCCTGGTGGAAATGTCCAACATTAATACCCCCATCCTGAAGAAACTATCCGAAACGGCTCCGGGTACTTTCCAGCATTCGTTGCAGGTATCGATCCTCGCTTCGGAAGCAGCGGCCAAGATTGGTGCCAATGCCCAGTTGGTACGTACCGGTGCGATGTACCACGATATCGGTAAGATGGCGAATCCGGTATTTTTTACCGAAAACCAGAAGAGTGTGAATCCTCACGACCAACTAACGCTTGAAGAGAGCGCTCAGATCATCATCAGCCATGTGCCTGAGGGTGTGAAACTGGCTGAAAAAGCAGGCCTGCCCAAAGCCTTGGTTAATTTCATCCGGACACACCACGGACGTGGCATGGCGAAATATTTTTACAATACGTACCGCAACCGCTATCCAGACCGGGAGATCGACAAGGGACTTTTTACTTATCCCGGTCCGAATCCATTTACCAAGGAAACGGCTATCCTGATGATGGCCGATGCTGTAGAGGCAACTTCACGCAGTTTGAAAGAACATACGGAAGAGGGGATCGCTGAACTAGTGAACCGCATCATTGACGGTCAGATGGCCGAAGGCCTGCTATCCAGCGCTCCGCTTACGTTTCGCGATGTGGGCGCTATCAAACAGGTATTCATCGAAAAGCTGAAAACCATGTATCATACCCGTATCAGCTATCCGGAACTAAAGAAGTAAGATCAGAAATCTACGATCAGTCGCACGTTGAGCTGCCTGCCTGTGAGGTAGTTGGGGATGGCATACATATCGTTTCGGGCATCAGCGATCCAGAAATAGGAGTTGATGTTTTGTATATCGAACAGGTTGAATACATCCACTCCCAGCCAGATATTTTTGAGGTGGCTGAAGAAACCCCTGTCCATGACCGGATCTTTTCCGCCTGCCAATTGGTAAGACATACCTATGTCTACGCGGCGATAGGGTGATGTGCGGAAGAAGCCTCCTTCCCATCCTTTTCCCGGAATGGTTTGCGGAAGTCCGCCGGCCAAAACGCCCCGGAGGTTCAGTCGCATCCGTTCGTATCCCGGGAAGTAGTCTTGAAAGAAGAGGGATACGTTATATCCCTGGCTGTTCGGCATCGGGACAGTGGTGGTTTCGCGGATGGTTTGCTCGGCTTTCATCAACGAGAGGCTGATCCAGGAATCAACGCCCGGCACAAATTCGCCAAACAACTTCATATCGATCCCCATGGCGTAGCCGGTAGCGCAGTTCTCGCCATAGTAGCGAATCTTGACGTTGTCTACCGTATACGGGATCAGGTTGTCCATTTTCTTATAGTAGAGTTCTGTCGTCCACTTGAAATTCCGTCCGGCTGCTTTAAAGGCGTAATCACCCCCGGCGATGAACTGGATGGAGCGTTGCGACTTGATATCCTCATTCAGTTCCGTTATATTGTTGCCTTCCGCATCGGGTATTACGACCCGCATTTCCTTGTAGAATGGTGCTTGGTAATAAACCCCTGATGCCAGGCGCAGGGTGAGGTTCTGGTTGAAATTGGGGGAAAAGCCAAGCGATACGCGCGGACTGACGATAAACTCTTTGTTGAATTCCCAATAGCTGCCACGTACCCCTCCGATAAGTGTGAACAGACCCTGGTTGGTGCGGAATTTGAATACATCCTGCAGGTAGGCCGATACACGGGTGTTTTCGATATCCTGGTCTGAATACAGGTTGGCCACCATGTTCACATCCTTCCCGTTGTAAGGTAGGGAGTAGCCGGCCGAGTCACGTTTCTCCCATTCGCTGATCTTGTCGCGGATCTTTTCCCGCTGAAGGGTGATTCCCCAACGCAGGGTATGGTTGTCCAGTCCGACTACACCATAATGCCCAATGTTCATTACGGTAGACGTTAGCCGGTTGCGTGCATGTTCGTGGTACGCTCCCCGGGTGATGGCTGAAAGCTCATCCGTGCCACCGCTGCCCTCCGTGGGGCTATTGTCGTTGAGGATGTAGGCGCCTGATATGTCGTAGCTTTCGTGTTCGAGGCTATTGTAGGCCGAGGCCTGAATACCCAACTCCGTGTAGTCGTTGGGGCGATGCTTAAGGGTGAACGCGCCGAACAGGGTACGGAATTTATCATTCTCTTCCCCGTCCATGTCTACATAAAAATTGTGGGCGTTTTCTGCCGGGCCAAAGGTCGTTTTCCGGCTTTGGGGGATGAAGCGATAGCGGTTTACGGCTACGTTGCCCAGCAAATCGGCTTCCCATTTGGGAGAGAGCCGGTAGGTCATGTAGGTTTGGAAATCGATAAAATTGGGATCGTATTCCGCATCGGTATCGGTTGTTCCCAATAAGGAACGGGTAGTTTTGTAACGGACGCCGGTTACCTGGGTAAATTTACCTGCCCCGCTACCTATGTATGCGCTGGCTCCCAACAGGCTGGCCGATACCGATCCTTCGGTAGCCTTGGGTTTCTTGTAGGTGATATCCAGCACCGAACTCATTTTGTCGCCATACCGCGCTTCAAAACCACCGGCGGCGAAGTTGACCGATTCGGTGAGGTCGGGATTGATAAAACTGAGCCCTTCCTGTTGCGCCGAGCGGATCAAGAGGGGGCGGAATATTTCCAGCCCGTTCACATAGATCATATTCTCATCGTAGCTTCCGCCGCGTACCGAATATTGCGAACTCAATTCGTTGTGCGACGATACCCCGGCGTATGTCACCACCAGGCTCTCGATGCTTCCGCCCGAAGGGTCGGGCAGCAGGCGTATCTGGTCGGCATTGAGTGTCTCCATGGTATTGGAAGGCCGCCGGGTGGCGGTGATCACCATTTCTTCCAGGTTGTACGATGTGTAATTCATCTGTACGTTCAGGCGCACATCGGCTGTTACTTTGGGTAGGATACGTTCGGCTTTGTTATATCCGAGGCAGGAAAAAAGGATTACCAGTGAATCCTGCGGCGCTACGGAAATGGAATAGTATCCTTTGTCGTTTGTCATAGCGCCGATCAGCGCGTTTTTCACCCGAACGTTTACCAGTTCGAGCGGACTGCCGTCGGCATCCCGCACATATCCGGTTATTTTGACATGCCCCTGAGCGCACACGCCGAAGGAGGTCAGTATACATAACAGTGCAGCAATGGCACGAATCTTCATCTTCTGTCTTTTGTGTTACTATGCATACTAACGGGAAAAATGCCGAAAGCGTATGTGAACACGGCCTTTATTTAATGGTGTCTGCTTCCGGTACGGTCGTATGGAACAGCCCAACATTGTTCAATAGCGGGCAGGCCAGGGATTCGCGGATGTTGATACGTAGTTTGGACGAGGTCACGGTCGGGAAGCGAACCAGTCGTTTGTAACCGATCGTCGTCTCTTTGGCGGCTTGTATCCACGTATGGGTTGTATGGTCCCAGTATTCGATATCGAAGCGGGCTACCCGTTGTCCCAGCGGAATATATTCTTGCAGCAATAGGCAGTTAAAGGCTTTTTCGCCCTTCAGGTCGATCTCCAGGGTGGCGGTAGTCACTCCGTCGTCCGTACACCAGTAGGTATCGTACTTTCCGTCCAGCAGGTTGGGTGTTGCAAACGCTGCGGTTTTCCCGCGGGTAGTGTTGGCAGTTACGGTTGCCCCTTCCAGCAGGTTTGTCCGGAACGACTCGTCGATAACCTGCCGGAGTTCCATCAGGCGTGTAGAATCGTTCGGATGGATACGTCCCCGTCGGTCGGGCGGCACGTTCAGCAACAGATTCGAGTTACGGCCTACCGAAGTATAATAGATGTCTACCAGTTTGTTGAGTGATTTCACCTGATCGTCGGTCGACGGACTATAGAACCATCCCGGACGGATCGATGTGTCGGTTTCGCCCGGTACCCAGGCTGCGCCGTCCGACTGGCCGGTGTTCAGTATTTTAGGATCGGGGGCCCCTTTGCCCGGGGTGAATCCGGCGGTATCCAGCCGCGACCAGTTGGTGGCGCCTGCATGGCCGGCTTCATTGCCAATCCAGCGGCAACCGGGACCTACATCGCTGAAGATAATGGCATGGGGTTGGTTGCGATATACGGTTTCGTGAAACAAGGTCCAGTCGTATACCTGTTTCTTGCCTTCTTCTCCTTCTCCGTTAGCGCCGTCGAACCATTGTTCAAACACATCGCCGTAGCCCGTTAATACTTCCGTAAGCGTATTGGCAAATACCTGGTTGTAGGCCGGCGTGCCATAGTCCGGATGGTTCTGATCCCAAGGCGACAGGTAGACGCCGAATTTCAGGCCGTATTCCCTGCAGGCGTCGGACAACTCGCGTAGCAAGTCTCCTTTGCCGTCTTTCCAGGCGCTTTCCCGGATGGTATGCGTACTATATTGGCTTGGCCACAGACAGAAGCCATCGTGGTGTTTGGCTGTGATGATAATACCTTTCATCCCGGCGGCCTTGGCCGTAGCTGCCCATTGGCGGCAGTCCAGGTCGGTGGGGTTGAATACCTTCGGGTCTTCTTTCCCATCGCCCCATTCTACATCGGTAAATGTGTTGGGTCCGAAGTGGACAAACATATAGTACTCGAGTTGTTGCCAGGCTAACTGGTCAGCCGAGGGAAGTGGGCCGTAAGGAGCAGGTGCTTCCACCTGTTTCACACAGGAGGCAAGCAGCCCTCCGATCACCAATGCCATACAGGCGTGCTGGAAATAGTGTTTCATTGTTTCAATTATTTTGTGGTAATGACTTTCAGCCGCAACAGCATAAACCGCAAATTTACGCATATCGTGGTGATTTGTGCTACCGGAATCAAATTAATTGATATATTTGCGTGATTTGAATCCCATTATTAGTAGTTAAGAACGTGTACGTTATATGAAAAGATCCTGTTGCTTTGGCATAGTTATCCTGCTGTGCTCCCTATCCCTGTCGGCTCAATCAACTAATGGCTGGAGAGGTCCTGCCCGTGATGGCGTTTATCAAGGGGAAAAACTGCTGAAATCATGGCCTGCCGAAGGGCCTGCTTTGCTGTGGTCTACCTTGGATGCCGGTAAGGGATTGTCAAGTCCGGTTGTTTCGGACGGTAAGCTATTTATCACCGGGTTGGATGAAGACGAGAAAAGGGAAGTGCTGTCGGCCTATACGCTTGATGGTAAACAGCTTTATCAGGTAGTCTACGGAAGTCCCTGGGCGCAGTCTTTCCCTGATGCACGTACCACGCCTGCGGTGGTAGGGAATCGTGTATATGTGATCAGCGGCATGGGCGAAGTGGTGTGTTTGAATGCCGCCGACGGGAAGATTCTCTGGTCGGTAGACGGAGGGAAAAAATTTGGCGTTACGATGAATACATGGGGTGTGGCCGAAGCCCCCTTGGTGGTAGACAATAAAGTGATCTTTACATCCATTGGCGAACAGACTGCCATGGTGGCGTTCAATGCTTCTACCGGCGCGGTTGAATGGCAAGCGCCCTTACTCAAAGATACGTGCGCGCAGGTATCACCCTTGTTGATCACGCATAATGGTATCAAACAAATCGTTGGCTGTTCGCGCGAGTATCTGTTTGGGGTGAACCCGTCTACCGGTGAGATTGTCTGGACATTCAACGACTGGGATTTTACGACCGACTGGGGTGGTTTGGTTGGTATCTGTGTCAATACTCCCCTGTATAAAGACGGCAAACTATTTGTGAGCAATGGCTATGAGATGCGCTCCCACCTGTTGCAACTCAATGAGAAGGCAACCGGCGTCAGTGTGGTATGGCGAAACGACGACCTGAATGTGCATACCGGCGGTATGGTGCTGGTGAACGGTGTGATCTATGCGGCTAATTTCATCGATAACAACCTCGGTGATTGGCGGGCGGTAGACTGGAACACCGGGAAGACCTGCTACCAGTTCACCTGGCAAGGCCATAGTAAAGGCTCTATCATCGCAGCCGACGACATGCTATACTGTTATGAAGAACGACGCGGTATCGTGGCGCTGGTAAATCCCACACCCGAAAAGTTTGACATAGTGAGCCAGTTTCGCATCACCCAGGGCATGGGTGGACATTGGGCGCATCCCGTTATCGACAATGGCGTCCTCTACATCCGCCACGGTAAAGCCCTCATGGCCTATCAGATAGGGCAGTAGCACAATTGATGGTAAAACGGAGTAGCACATTTTGTTCGGTTTGAATGCGAACAGATGTTCAAGGTTATTCCGATAGGAATGCAAATATCTTCAAGTCTGTGCCGATTGGAATGCGTACATCTTCAAGGCTGCCCTGATTGGCAGCTTTTGCATATCCCGCAATCGCCACGAAAAAGATAATAACGATCCAAAACGATCGTTATTATGTTCGTTTAGGATCGTCATAATCTTCGTTTTCGAACATTATGATCTTTTTTTCGGGAGACGATGGTGATTTTGAAGGCCAATCCGGCTGATTGAAAACCGGAAACTCTGCCAACAGTATCTACGCGCACGCCTAATCTGATTGAGGCCTGCGCCTCACCTGGCCGAGGCGCAGGCCTCAGGGGGTGTGAGGCGCAGGCCTCGTTTGAGCAAGGCCAGCATCTTGTCATTTCATCGGCAGGAACAGCGCTAAAACCTACCTTGTAGTGAACATCCATCTGCTATAACTTCTTATACGAAAACTGCTTTCACCCTGTCACTTTCTGCAGGTGGTCAATGAGTTACGGTGAAAGGAGAGGCTGTTTTTCTGTCCTCCTGTCACTCTCCTGTCACTCCCTGTCAGCGTCTCGGCAAACACACCTTTTTTTCTTGCGAACGATTGTTCTTCCACATACCGTGACAGTAAAAGTGACAGCACATCTGCTTCTTGAAGCTTTCCTTCACCCTAACTCACTGACTGACTGAAGAAAGTGAAAGGGTGAAAGCAGATTTCCCCACAAGAATCTTATGAGCTATAAGCAGGCAGTGTTAACCATCAAAATGAGTTGACTTTGAAAGCCGGCAGTGTGCAAATTGGGTTGACTTTGAAAGCCGGCGGAGTTTCAAGTTGGGTTGGTTTTCCTTTATAAAAAAACTTTTTTATATCCGGGGGTGTGTAAATCAACGCATTTTCATGTGGGTTTGAATATTCAGGTTTTGTTGGTTTTGAATGTTCAGGTTGGGTTGGAAAGCTGGCGGTGCTTCAAGTTTGGATTTGAATATAGCTTGAAGACTATCATGTAAATAGTAAACAAGAGTAACTTGGCTCCCCGCCTAGACAGCTACTCTTTATACACATC
>JAVBUH010000068.1:0-28242 GCA_031555505.1 Tannerellaceae bacterium | reverse complement strand
CCTCTCCTTTCACTGTAACTCATTGACCACCTGCAGAAAGTGACAGGGTGAAAGCAATTTTCGTGTATGATGTTTTAGCGGATGGATACTCACTGCAAGGTAGGTTTTAGCACTGTTCCTGCCGATGAAATGACCAGATGCAGATTTTGCTCAAACGAGGCCTGCGCCTCACCTTTGCAAGGCCTGCGCCTCACTCCCCCTGAGGCCTGCGCCTCGTCCAGGTGAGGCGCAGGCCTCAATCATGTACTCGTGCGTGTAGATACCGCCAGTGGAACGGCCGGTATTCGATCAGCAAGATGGGCCTTCCAAATCATCATCGTCTCCCGAAAAAAAGATCATACTTTTCCGAAACGAAGATTATGATGTACGTTCACGAACATTATGACGATCGTTTTGGAACAGTATGATCTTTTTTGTGGCGATTGACGGATCTGCAACATCCTTTTTATCAAATAGTTACAAATTGACAGCCGGAGCGGATTTGAGGGTCAACGCTTTCCAATCGGGGCAGATTTGAAACCATCCAAACTTTGATACAACGGAAAGGACTGTGGAGACTGATTCTGTCGATCCTGCTGTAATTCGCGTCATCGTGGAGTAGGGCATTAGACGATTTATACGGATGTTGCCCGTACGATGCAAAGGCAACGTTTGTAGTATTGAAACGAGTAGCATGTCGGAAATTGTGAAATATTTATATACAAATTGTTGCCTGTTTTGCCTAGTATTCTTTATATTTGTCCGGCCTTATATCGCTGTGTATATTTTATTAAACATATAAATAAGTACTATGAAGACAAACAGAAGAAACTTCCTTAAGACACTTGGGGGTATCGCGGCCTTTAGCATTGTGCCGCGAAACGTCCTGGGCAATGGCTACATTGCGCCGAGTGATCAGCTAACGAAGGGTATTATCGGAACAGGAGGTATGGGACGCGGACATGTGGACTATGCCGGAACACGCCTTGTGGCTGTGTGCGATGTGGATAAGAAACACCTTGAGCTGGGTAAACAATTGGTAAAAGAAAAGATTGCCGCGTATCATGATTTCCGCGAGCTGATCCTCGATCAGAATGTAGATATCGTGCATATCGCCACGCCGCCGCACTGGCATGGGATCATGTCGGTTGAGGCTGCCAAGGCAGGTAAGGACATCTGGTGTGAAAAACCGATGACCCGTACCATTGGTGAAGGAAAGCGCGTGATGGAAGCCGTGCAACAGTACGGCCGTATGTTCCGCCTCAATACCTGGTTCCGCTTTACGGATACATTCTACGGTCTGGGTACGCCTGTGAAACCATTGAAGAAACTGGTACAGAGCGGTATGCTGGGTTGGCCGTTGAAGGTGACCATCAGCAAACACACCGGTTTCGACTGGAAATTTTACTGGGTAGGCAAAGAATACCTCGAACCGCAAAGCGTACCGTCCGAACTGGACTACGACTTCTGGCTTGGCCCGGCTCCCTATCGCCCGTATAATGCCCACCGTACACACCAGACCTTCCGTGGATACTGGGACTATGATGGTGGCGGACTGGGTGATATGGGCCAGCATTATATCGACCCTGTGCAGTATTTCCTCGGCAAAGACCATACCAGCCCTGTAAAGGTTGAAGTGGATGCGCCGCAGCAACACCCGGATGCGGTAGGTATCTGGCGTTCGATCACATATACCTACGAAGACGGTTGCCAGATCGTACTCTGGGGAGGTGATTATGGAGATCCCAATACGCCGTATATCTCCGGACCGAACGGTAATGTATATAAGAACTTTGTTTGTGATATCCCCAATTGGGAAAAGAAACTGGCCGAATTCCCCGAACCCGAACCACAGGTGACCGACTTCCTCGAAAGCGTGCGCACCCGTCAGCCGTTTGCGTTGAACGAACGCTACGGATTCCGTTCGGCCACTATCGTGAATATGGGTGCTGCCGCGCTTCGCCTGAACCGTACGCTGCACTTTGATCCTGTGAAGCTCGAATTCATCAACGATGATGCAGCCAACCGCCTGATCGACCAACCGATGCGTGCTCCGTGGACGATTTAATAGAGAAGGAACAATTGAGAATTGACAAATCAGTAAACAAAGGAATTATGAAGAAGATATATATTGCGCTGGCCGGTGTGCTGCTGTTCGGGAATGTGCTGATGGCACAGTCGCCGGCAAACCGCACGGCTAAAACGATTGCTGCCGATGTGCTGGCTCAAATGCCGGCCGAACAGCAGGAGAAATATAATCAGATGATCGGCGACCTGGCGTCGGCCGGTGAACAAGGAGTGCTCACTATCGTGAACCTGATCAATGCCCCGGGTAAAGGCTCGAATGCACAGACGGATTACGCCCTGAGCGGACTGACCCATTTTGTGATGGCCAAAGGGCAGGAAAGCGCCCGGTTGGCGGTAGCTAATGCATACGTGAAGGCGTTGAACCAGGTGGCTGAACGGGAAACTAAAGCCTTCCTGATCCGCGAACTGCAACTATGCGGTAAGGATGAATGCGTAAGCGCCTTGGCAGGCTACCTGAGCAAGGAAGACCTGAGTGGCCCGGCGGCCCGTGCGCTGGCCAATATCAATACTGAAAATGCCATGCAGGCGTTGCAGGCAGCCCTGTTGAACAACGCAGGCACGGCCAAAACGAAGCAGGATATTATCCTGGCCATTGGGCAGGCTGATATGAAGGTGAACGAGAAGCTGATTGCAGGACTGGCCGAAAGCGGTGATGAAAACATGAAGAAAGTAGGTTATTATACGCTTAGCCGTATCGGTACCGCTCAGTCGCTCGACGTGCTTGCAAAAGCCGCCGCTGCTGCGGGTTACAAGATGGAGAAGACGGGTGCCAATGAAGCCTATATCATGCTGATCAAGAACATAGCTGCCCAAGGTGACAAGAAAAGCGCTGAAAAAGCAGCTAACGAGCTGCTGAAAGCCGCCACGAAAGCCGGACAGACACACACGCGTGATGCAGCCTTGGAGATGCTGTTTGCCCAGAGTGAAAACCCTACCAAGCTGTTGCTTACAGCCCTGAAGGATGGCAATAAAGAATATCGCAACGCTGCACTGACGTTTGCTTCGGCTTATGCCGCCGCCCCGATGTATGTAGAAGTGCTGAAGCTGGTGCCGAAAGCAAAAGCAGCTGTGAAGGTAGACATGCTCAACTGGATCGGCCGCGAAAGCAAATGCCCGGAGAAGAACCCTGTGCTCAAAAGCTTGGAGATTAAGTTTGACCTCACAGGCCAACAGGTGATCCTGACCCAATTGAAAGATGCTGATACCGAAGTAAAACAAGCTGCCGCCTGGGCGCTGGTGAAGATTGGTGATACGGGTGTGATTCCTTCGCTGGCCGAACTGCTGGCAAATAAGGACGCGGCTGTAGTTGCCGTAGGCAAAGAAACGCTGTCGGCGTTTAAGGGCGACATCACGCCATCGGTTGTGCGTGTGATCCCGCAGGCTACGGATGCCGGTAAGATTGCTGCTATGGAATTGCTGGCTCTGCGTAAAGCGGATGCTACGGTAAACACCGTACTCGAACAAATCAAATCGGGTTCTCCCGAGGTGAAAACCGCTGCTTATAAGGCATTGAAAGATGTGGTAGCTGAAAAAGACTTCACACAGTTATGTGGTATGCTTGAATCAGCTGATGCCGCCGCCGTGTCTCCCTTGCAGCAGGCTGTGATCGCTTCGATTGCGCATCAGGCTCCTGCTACACAGTTTGCCAGCGTGAGCCGCCGGATGATACAGGCTGGCGAAAGCAAGAAGCACCTCTATTTTGTGGTGCTCTCGGCTACAGGCGACAAAGAAGCGCTGCCGGTGATCGTGAGCGGTTTCAAGAACGGACAGGGCGCTGCCAAAGATGCGGCTTTCGAAGCTATATACAATTGGAAAGGCCGTGAAGCTGCCAACGAATTGTATGCCGTATGTAAGGATCCTGCCGGCGCCGCATACTTCGACCGTGCGCTGAACGCCTACATCCGCCTGGTTTCCCTGCCTGAGCTGTCTCCTGAAAACCGCACCATCTTCTTGCGTAAAGCGATGGAAGTAGCGAAGACCGACCAGATGAAGAGCAATATCCTTCGTCGGATCCAGCAGGCAGGCACATTCCAGGGCATGATCTTCGCTGGCCGTTACCTGGACGAGAAACCTATCCAGCAAGCTGCCGCCAATGCCGTGATGAACATCTCGGCCAACCATCCCGAATATACCGGACAGATCGTGCGCGACCTGTTGGCCAAGGTAATGCAGGTATTGGATAATCCCGATGCAGGCTATCAGAAAGAAGCTATCCGTAAACAGCTGAGCGAAATGCCGGCAGGTGAAGGCTACGTTTCCATGTTCAACGGCAAAGACCTTACCGGTTGGAAAGGCCTCGTTGAAAACCCGATCAAGCGTGCTGCTATGAAACCGGCCGATCTGGCAAAAGCACAGGTGAAAGCCGACGAGAATATGCGTCGTGACTGGAAAGTGGAAAACGGTTGCCTGGTATTCGACGGAACCGGTTATGACAACCTCTGCACCGAAAAACAGTACGCCGACTTTGAAATGTATGTAGACTGGCTGCTCGATCCTTCCGGTAAGGAAGCCGATGCCGGTATCTACCTCCGCGGCACACCGCAGGTGCAGATGTGGGATACCGCCCGTGTGAGGGTGGGTGCCCAGGTAGGCTCAGGTGGTCTCTATAACAACCGGACAAATCCGAGCAAGCCGTTGAAAGTGGCCGACAATAAATTGGGTGAATGGAATACGATGTATATCAAGATGGTGGGCGACCGCGTAACCGTAGTCCTCAATGGCGAGCTGGTTACCGATAATGTGATCCTCGAAAACTTCTGGGATCGAAAATTGCCGATCTTCCCGATTGATCAGATCGAACTGCAGGCACACGGCAGTAAGGTGTATTACCGCGACTTGTATGTACGTGAACTCCCCCGTAAGGAGCCGTTCGCGCTTTCCGCTGAAGAAAAGAAAGAAGGTTATAAGGTGCTTTTCGATGGAACAAATATGCACGAATGGACGGGTAACACCAAAGACTATACCCTGCAAGACGGTACCATTACACTGATACCGAGCCAAGGTTCGGGAGGCAACTTGTATACGAAAAACGAGTATGGTAACTTTGTGATTCGCTTTGAGTTCCAGTTGACCCCGGCGGCCAACAACGGTCTGGGTATCCGTACTCCGATGGAAGGTGACGCAGCCTATGCAGGTATGGAATTGCAGATACTCGACAATGAAAGTCCCGTTTACAAAGACCTGCAGGTATACCAGTACCATGGCTCTGTATACGGTGTGATTGCCGCCAAGCGTGGTTTTCTTAAACCTGTAGGCGAATGGAACTATCAGGAGGTGATTGCCGACGGCGACCATATCAAGATCACCCTCAACGGAGAAGTGATTCTTGACGGTAACATACGCGAAGCGGCCAAGAACGGTACCCTCGACGGAAAACAGCATCCGGGCCTGTTCAACAAGCAAGGTCGTATTGCTTTCCTCGGGCATGGTTCGGAAGTTAAATTCCGCGACATCCGTATCAAAGAATTGAAATAAAGAGTTGTCTGAAGCATATAACGAAAAAGCGCTGCGTTCCGAAAGGGAAGCAGCGCTTTTTATACCTCTAAAGTAGCGTTGGACGTTATAGCAGCAATCCGTTTGCCACTTCTTTAGCCATGGCTTTGCCCTGAAGGGCTTCAATGATGGCAAGGCCGAAATGAAACACCAGTCCCGGGCCTTTACCTGTGATCACATGACCATCTGCGACTACAGCTTCGCCCGTCACTTCGGCGCCTTTCAGCGTGGGTTCGAAGCTGGGATAGCAAGTAGCCTTGCGTCCGTTGAGAATACCCAGTCCGCCTAATACCAATGGAGCGGCGCAGATGGCGGCTACCACTTTGCCTTGTTGGTGTTGCTGCAGGAGCAATTGTGCCAGGGGCTCACATGCTTTGAGATTAGTAGCACCCGGCATACCCCCGGGCAGTACCAAGGCGTCGGCTTCAACAAAGTCGGTGTCTTCGAGCAGCGTATCGGCCAGGACGCCAATACCATGTGCTCCTTCGACATTGAATTCGCCTGTGATGGAAACAATGGTCGTATCAATCTCTCCCCGGCGTAGCAGGTCGATGGTTCCGATGGCTTCGGTTTCTTCGAATCCGGTAGCCAAGAATACAAATGCTTTCTTCATAAGGCTCTATCTTAATTTATACAGGTACGTGATTGTACCACTTTGATTATTGGTGCCGTTGATGCTGTTGAATTTAGCGCGGCGGGCGGCTTCGAGTGCGCTGTTGCGCATGGATACATTGTCGATGTTTGTGCCTCGTCCGATCTCGGCAAAGATTACGTTTCCGCGGGGATCGACGGTGATGTTGATCACGATACGGCCTTCTTCCTGCACGGTGTAAGAGGGGCGGGGGAGACCGCCGGATCCGATTGAACGGCCATTGAGGTTGAATGATCCGTAACCACCGATGCCTTCGTTAGCCCCGTGGTCGGAGTTGCCGAACGGACTTCCCTGGTTGCCGGTGCCTGAGGCGGCATCGCCCTGGCTGGCGCCGGGTTCGGTGCCGCGCCCGAAGGCGCCTGCTACCTGCGAATTGATGGCTTGTTCGCGCTTGTGTTGCTCTTCCGCCAGCCGCTGACGTTCGGCTTCTTCCTTGCGGAGGCGTTCTTTTTCTGCATCCTCAAGGCGCTTGCGTTCTTCAGCCGCTTTCTGCTCTTTCTTTTTGGCGTCATTAATTGCCACCGATTCTTCGATGTCTTGTGTGAGGATATCTTCTTTCGGCGCTTCTACCCGTGGGGTAGGGGGCGGGACTACCGTTTCCTGCGTCGGCGCCTGACCGGTGTGCATCGGTTCAAACGTACCGGCTGCGGCATTGACATTGCCAAAATTTACCAGGATTCCTCCATCCTCATCGGGTACGATGGTTTTGAGCACTGTAAACCACAGTACAAGAAAGATGGCCAGGTGGAAGAACACCGTGCCTGCAAGGCTGTATATGTCGTCTTTCTTTTGCTTCATTATCGTTGCGGACGGGTATTGAGCACCATCCTGAACTTATTCTCGCTGGCGATATTCAGAATCCTGACAACTTCCTTATAGGGAACCGATTCGTCGGCATACAGGGCGACGTACATCTCAGGTTCCTTGCCATAACAATCCTGCAGGAAGGGAGTTATTTCATTAAATGAAACCTTTACTTCCCGTTGGTTGCCAAACGCTACATAATAGTTCAATGCAGCATCGATAGTAACCCGTGTAAGTGGCTTTGCCGCCGTTTGTTGATTGGATTGGGGAAGCGTCACCTTAATGGCATTAGGCACCACCACGGTGGAAGTAATCATGAAGAAGATCAGCAGCAGGAAGATGATGTCGGTCATCGACGCCATACTGAAGTTCTTGTCTACATTTGTTCTCCTTTTTAGTGCCATGGTGTTAGTGTACCGGTTCGTTCAGCAAATCCATAAATTCCATGGTGCGGGCTTCCATTTTATTCACCGCATTGTCTACCTGCGAAACCAGGTAGTTGTAGGCGAATAAAGCGATGATACCCACTACAAGACCGCCGACGGTTGTTACCAACGCTTCATAGATCCCGCCCGAAAGCAGGGCGATGTCTACGTTTGTGCCGGCATTGGCCATATCGAAAAAGGCGCGTACCATCCCGGTTACCGTACCCAGGAAGCCGATCATCGGTGCGCCGGCAGCCGTGGTGGCAATCAGGGGAAAGCCTCTTTCCAGTTTGGCAACCTCCAGGTTCCCTACATTTTCAATCGCCACCAGTACATCGCTCATCGGACGCCCCAAACGGCTGATCCCTTTCTCGATCATACGTGCCGACGGCGTATTGGTGCTGCGACAGAGGTTTAGCGCTGAGTCTACCTTCCCCTCATGGATATAGTCTTTGATACGGTTCATAAAGGATTCGTCTTCCTTGCCAGCCCGTTTGATCACCAATATCCGCTGGATAAAGATATAGATGGCCAACAGGGACAAAAACAATAACACAATCATGATCCATCCTCCTTTGAAGGCGAGGTCTATCACATTGATCTGTGCTTCGGTGGGGACTGTCACGCTCGTGAAGTCGGGCATCTGCTCGGCCGTTTGTGCCCCGGTGGTCTGAACTGAAAGTAAGAAACTCATTTCGCTATACTGTTTAGTTATTTAGGTATAATTAGTTGATGTTTGTATAATTCGATGGTGCGTTTTAGCCCCATATACAATGCGTCGGCAATCAGTGCATGCCCGATAGATACTTCTTCCAGCCAGGGTATGCAATGGGCGAAGTACGCCAGGTTGTCTAAATTCAGGTCGTGCCCGGCATTCACCCCCAAACCGAGATTTTTGGCCAACCTGGCGGCTTCCACAAACGGGGCAACGGCGGCTTCACGATCTTCCGGATACATGGCGGCATACGGCTCGGTATACAATTCAATGCGGTCGGTTCCCGTTTTAGCTGCCTGTTCAATGTTGGCAAGGTCAGTACCTACGAATACAGAGGTACGGATTCCTTTGGAGGTGAACACATCAATTATTTCACTTAGCCGGTCGAAGTTGGCTTTTACGTTCCATCCGGCATTGGAAGTGATGGCATCCGGAGCATCGGGCACCAATGTTACCTGCCGGGGCTTGACTTGGAGTACCATGTCAATGAATTTGTCACAGGGGTAACCCTCGATATTTAATTCCGTCAGGATCAGCGGCATTAGATTATACACATCACTATATCGGATGTGCCGTTCATCAGGGCGGGGATGTACCGTGATACCTTGTGCACCAAATTTTTCACAATCAAGCGCTACTTTTATAACGTCCGGAATATTTCCTCCACGGGCGTTGCGTAGCGTGGCAATCTTGTTAATGTTTACACTTAAATTCGTCATTTACTTCTGTTAAATCTATTCTTTCCTTACATTTGCATCAATGTATCGGCAAATTTAGCAGGTTTTAGGGAATATAGAGAGAAATGTTGGCGAAAGATTTCATAACAAAAGAAATTCCTGTGTTAAAAAGTTTTGACACAGCCGAGTATGCATTGGCTTTGATGGACGACATGAAGTTGAAGCATTTGCCTTTGTTGAACGAGCACTTGTATGTGTGTCTTGTTTCAGAGAAGGAATTGCTGGCAATGCCGGATGCGTTGTCACCGGTGGGTGATAGCGCTTTGTTTGCACCGGCTGTGCGGGAAGACGGGCATTTGCATGAAGTGCTAACGCTGATGTCACGTTACGGGTTGACGGTGTTGCCCGTGATCTCGCCGGAAGGTGTTTACCTTGGCGCCATTACGCGTGATAAGCTGGTCGATGCCCTGACGGGACTTTGTAACGCAGAGGCCGCCGGTAGCGTGATTGTGCTCGAACTGCTGCCGCAGGATTATGCTCTTTCGGAAATCGCCCGTATCGTGGAGTCGAATAATGCACATATTCTGAGTTTGTTTTCTATCCTAGATAAGGATACCGGCCGTTTGCAGATCACGATTAAGATCGATCTGGAAGACGCTTCACCGGTGATCCGCAGTTTTGAGCGTTTCAACTATACCGTCTTGTATCATTTCATGAACCGGGGGATGGTAGATGATCTGCTCCAGCAGCGTGTAAGCGAATTGTTGTATTATATGAATATGTAAGATCCCTGCAAATAGTAACATCAACCATGAAGATAGGTATATTTGGAAATGAATCTCAGCGGGAGAAGCACAGTCAGATCAGACGGCTGTTCGAAAAGTTGGCTTCCCTCGGAGCTACTGTGTATGTGGATGGATCTTTGTATGCCTATCTGTCTGAATCGCTGCAACATCTCCTTCCCGGTATCGGCCTGCTGGAGGAAGACGTGTTTGATCTGGATATTGCGCTGAGTGTGGGGGGCGACGGTACCTTTTTGCGTACGGCGGCACGTATCAACCGCCAGGATATTCCTATTTTGGGTATCAATACTGGCCGTCTCGGTTTCCTGGCCGATGTGGGCAGTCAGGAAATTGAAGATACGCTGGAGGCCTTGTTCAAGAATTACTACCGGGTGGAAGAACGAACGTTGTTGTGCCTGAGCACGGCCGGTCAGTTGTACCAGGGATACAATTACGCACTGAATGAAGTAGCGATTCTCAAGCGCGACACCTCATCGATGATCACGATACATACCTTGCTGGATGACGAATACCTGGCCTCTTATCAGGCCGATGGATTGGTGATTGCCACGCCTACCGGTTCCACCGCTTACTCTATGAGTGTGAACGGTCCGGTCATCGTACCGCAGAGCGGCAGTATTGTATTGAGCCCCGTAGCTCCGCATTCGCTGAATGTACGCCCACTGGTGATTCCGGATCAAACCACCGTCAAACTGAAGGTGGAAAGTCGCAGCGACAGTTTTCTGATTGCCCTCGACGGACGTTCGGAAGTCTTTCCCTCAGAAACGGAACTGACTATTGCGAAAGCCGATTACACCACCAAAGTGATCAAACGACACGGACATACATTCTACCAGACATTGCGTGAGAAGCTGATGTGGGGTGCCGATCCCCGCATTAAATGACTACTTCTTCTCTGCCGGCAATTTGGCCTGCCGTATCTTCAGGTTACGAAACCAGATTGTAGCTTCTCCGTGTTTTCCCTGTAATCCGATATATCCTTTGGTGGGAAGTGATGCGAATGGTTTGGGTAGCCAGGCCGGGATCTCGCTTCCATCGGGATTCTTTGTGCCGGAGGTCCACAGGCTCATATCCATATCAGTCACCTTCTTACCGTTCAGGATTACGGTAATGTGTTTTCCGGTGCATTTTACACGCATGTGATTCCATTCACCTGGTCTTTTTACTATTTTAGTCGCTTTTGGGCCTACATGGCCGTAGATGGCGCCACACCGTTCGTACGATTTGGCATCGGCCCATTTGGCGTAATAATCGTCGGCAATCTGGATTTCTACCGAATTAGGTATCCAGTCTTTCGTGTCGGTGCAATACACCACCACGCCGCTGTTGGTGCCGGCATCGGTCTTGAAATCGATATCCAGTTCGAAGTTTTCAAACGCTTGGGTAGTCCAGATTGCCTCATCTTTAGAGGAGGTAAGGATGCCATCGATCACTTTCCAGGCCGCGGTATCATACTGGGCTTCCGACAGGTGTTCGCCAAACAGGGGTTTCCAGAGGTTGCGATCAGTGGCCGGTGTGGCTGATTCTTGTGTAACTTCCTGTGCCTGGAGGGTGCTTGTCAGGCAGCAAGCGGCAACCAGGATGCCCGTCCATCGTTTGATCTGCTTTTTCATATTATTATATTATGGTATGCGTGTCAAAGGTATGGATTCTGTCGGCTGAATAGGGTTTTGTTTAGAAATATTAAGGGAATTTGTGCTTTTGTATGCAGCCTGTTACGGATGTGTCTAGTGCCGATTTGGGCTTTTTTATGGCATATTTAATAAAAAATGTTGCAAATAGGCGTGGTTATGTAAATTATTTTCGTATTTTTGCCGTCGGGTCTTGAAAAAATTTAAAATGGGGCTAATGGGATAGTGATAGTTGTGTGGTTAGAATATTTAAAAATTAACATTCATAACTCTTCCTGTAATCAGCAAAAGCGTTAATCGGTATGTGCCTGTAGAGGACCCAGCCAGTAAGACTATTTAAGACCAACGGAGTAAAGAAAAGTAATAATTTGAATATTTATTGTGAAACAAAAAGTGTGTCTATGAAAAGTTTGACTAATGTTTTGTTGTGCTTATTCTTAAGCATTGGACTCGCGACAGCCCAGACAACGAAGGTGACTGGTACAGTTACCTCCGCTGAAGATGGTGAGCCTGTGATCGGGGCATCTATTGTTGCGAAGGGGACCATGGTGGGAACCGTGACTGATCTCGATGGAAAATTTTCTTTGGATGTTCCTGCAAATGTAAAAGTGCTACAGGTTTCGTATATCGGAATGCAAACACAGGAAGTAGCAGTTGCCTCTACAGTAAGGGTATCTATGCAATCGGATACCCAGAATCTGGAGGAAGTGGTTGTGACTGCTTTAGGGCTAACCCGTGAGAAAAAATCCCTGGGGTATGCTTTACAGGAAGTTAAATCTGAGGATATTACGCAGGGAGGACAAATGAATTTGGCTACCTCTTTGTCTGGTAAAATTGCCGGTGTGCAGATTACGCAACAAGGTGGGCAGATAGGTGCTTCCCAGAATATTGTTATTCGCGGTAACTCCTCGTTCGGTAGTAACCAACCCCTGATTGTTGTAGACGGTGTTCCTATTATTAATGATAATGCGACCGGAGCAACGATTAACCTGGGTTCCGGTTTGAATGATATCAACCCCAATGATATCGAATCTATTTCGGTATTGAAGGGAGGATCTGCGGCGTTATACGGGATGCGTGCCGGTAATGGTGTTATTTTGATCACTACCAAGCAGGGAAAGAAGCAAAAAGGTGTTACGGTTACTTATGATGCTGATTTTACCGTAGACCAGATATATGGTCTTCCTAAGTTCCAGAATAAATATGGACAGGGGTATTATGGCTCTGAATTTGACTGGAAAGCAGCACAAGCTGATGGTTTGGAATTCACAGATACTTATCAGGATTTTGCCTCCCATTATGGGTATGCCTATGTGGATGGTTATGGAAGTGGTGTGAATGACAATGCCGATGAATCCTGGGGGCCGCGTTTGGATATTGGACTGATGTTGCCACAGTATAACAGCCCTGTCGTAGACGGTGTTTACCAACCTACTCCCTGGATTTCTAATCCGAATAATATTAAAGACTTTTTTGAATTAGGCTATTCTACCAGCCATACAGTTGGCTTTGCTTCTACTTCTGATAATGCTACAACACGTGCTTCACTTTCATATCGCGGGCAGGAGGGTACAATCCCGAATACGAAACAGGAACGCTTTGGAGCCACGTTGAATTCACAATTCAAGGTTAACAAGTATGTGGATTTTGATTTGTCTACCAATTATATTCGCACTACCAGTCCGAATATGCCGGGTACCGGGTATAACTCAACCAATCCGATGCAGGTGTTACTGCAATGGCATGGCCGTCAAATTGACATGAAGGATTTGAAAAAGAATTACGATAGGATTGAAAATGGTGAGTATACCCACTATAACTGGCAGCAGGAGTATGCGACTAACCCCTATTGGGTAATGAACAAAAATTTAACGAAATATGTGCGTGACCGTGTTTACGGAAAAGCATCATTATATTACAAACCCACCGATTGGTTGAAATTTGAAGGACGTTTGGGTATTGATCATAGCAATTCAGACCAACTTTCTACTATTTTGTGGGACGTAGATTATCCGAATAGTTTTTTCCGTGACTATAATCGTCATACGACTGAAATCAATGCTGATTTCATCGCTTATGTGAATAAAACTGTAGGTGATTTTAACCTGAGTGGTCTTATCGGGGCAAACTACCGTGATTATGATTATGCGATCAAAGCGATTGGCGGTGACAACCTGACTGTTCCTGGTTTATATACGGTGACAAACGTGAAAGGAATTCCTTATACATCTGAAAATCATGAGTCACGCCGTTCCAATTCTATTTATGCAAATGCTTCTATTGGCTGGAAGAACCAGTTATATTTAGATATCAGTGCACGTAATGATTGGGATTCTACGATTGAGGAAGCTTTCTTTTACCCGTCGCTAAGCGCCAGCTGGATCCCGACAGAAACATTCCAGTCACTGACTGAATCAGGTTGGTTAAACTTCCTGAAACTGCGTGGCGGTTGGGCTAAAATTGGTTCGGCAACGGATCCGTACAAAAGTGGAAGTTATTATCGTTCGGAAGCCGCTGGTATGTCAGGTATGACTTTGTACAGCAATCCGTTTATTTTCCCGCCTAAGGGTTTGCGTCCTGAAATGGTAAAAACATGGGAATTAGGTCTGGAAGCCAGTATGTTTGATAGTCGTGTCCGTTTGGATGCCGCTTACTACCAGAAAGTTACTTCCGATCAGATTATGGAAGTAAATACCGCTCCGTCTTCGGGTTATACCTCGATGTTGATCAACGCTGGTGAAATCAGCAATAAAGGGATTGAAATCCAGTTGAGTGCAGACATCATCAGAAACCCGAATGGATTTAGCTGGACTGCTACCTTGAACTGGGCGAAGGATAAGAGCAAAATCCTTGATTTGTATACAGACCCGGTAACAGGTCAGGAATTGAAAACATACCAGATTGGCTCAAGCTGGAGTGTACGTAGTTATGCTATGCCCGGAAAATCATGGGGTACTTTGGTGGGTACCGGTTATGTGTACAACGAAGACGGTTCTATCCAAGTGAGAGATGGGATGCCTGTTTATGAATCCGGAAAAGAAATTGGTGATGTAACTCCAGACTGGTTAGGCGGACTTAATAATGAGTTCTCTTATAAGGAGTGGAGCTTAGGATTCCTGTTGGATATGCGTATGGGTGGTGATATCTATTCATTGTCACAGGCCTTTGGACCGTATACGGGTATTTATGATTTCACCGCAGCGGGCGATATGCGTGAAAACGGTATTGTGCTGGGTAAAAACTACATGGGAGATAAGGTGTTTAAGACCGCAGACGGACAGGTGAATGATGTGGTTGTAAACGCAGAAGACTTCTTCGGTAATTACTATTCATTATGTGAGATGGCCGTGATCAATGGTTCCTATCTGAAACTGCGTGAAGCGCATGTGACGTATACGTTCCCCAAATCAGTGATGGCGAAAACGAAATACATTAGCGGGGCAAAGCTTTCTTTGATTGGTTCTAATCTGGCTATTCTTTGGAAACATAAATCCAATTTAGTTAATCTTGACCCCGAATCCACACAGGGTTCCGGTAATGACTATGTGGGTATCGAATCCAATACATATCCTCCTTCTCGCAGTGTAGGTCTTAAATTGAACCTGACATTCTGATGTTAAACAAATAAAAAAATAAGACAATGAAAAGATATATAAAGAATACAATCTATGTGTTCCTGATGGGTATATTAGCCTTGGGATCCAGTTGTACCGGCTCATTTGAAGAGATTAATACGGACCCGGATAATCCAACAACAGTGCCGACAAACAATCTGATGGCATGGTGTATCTGGCATACATCGGCTCGGTTTCATGATCGTTGGTTCATGTTGGATGAACCTGCCAGCTTTGGCGCCTATGTAGCCAAGATGAGTTATATAGATGAAGCTAAATATCAGTTCCGGCCGGGTATTCAAGACTCAAACTGGTCGTATGTGTATCGTACATTGATCAACCTGCGTGACGTGCAGCAACGTTCTGAAGAAGTAGGTAATCTGAATATGCTTTATGCTGCTCAAATTATGGAAGTAACTGTGATGCAGATCGCAACTGACCGTTGGCGTGATGTGCCTTATTCCAATGCTGTTTTGATGGGTGAAGGTGTTTTGCTCCCTGAATACGATAAACAGGAAACCATTTATCCGGCGTTATTGTCTTTGTTGAAAACGGTAGCTGATAATATGGCTTCTGCGCCCGGTCATGATAATATTAGTGATGGCGACTTGCTTTTCAGCGGTGATATGGACAAATGGCAGAAATACTGTAATTCCTTGCGCCTGCGTTTGGCTATCCGTATTTCCGGAGTGGACGCTGCGTTGGCCAAACAAACCATTGAGGAAGTGTTAGGTAATGCAGCAAAATACCCCATCATGGAAGGTAATGATGATAATGCATTTTTCTGGTGGGATGGTTCGGACTCTAACCGCTATGAACCGATTGCTGATGCTTATCGTACACGTAAAACAGAATTCTGTGCTTCGGATGTGATGGTAGATTATATGAATCAGAATAAAGACCCGCGTATTGGTGTTTATTTCACGCCGACTCCCAGCAGCCAGATAAAAACTGACCCGGATTATAATGACGGTGCTCCGTTATATCGTGGATATACGATTGGTGCATCGCTTAACCCGCCGGCAAAGAACTATTCCGTATGGGGAAAGAAGTATGGCCAGGATTTGGGCGGATTTTCTCCTTACATGCGTTCCGCTGAAGTCTATTTCCATATCGCAGAAGCCGCTCATTTAGGCTACAATACGGGTGGTGTCTCAGCCGAAGCGGCCTATAATACAGCCCTTGATCTTTCATTGGAAGAAAATGAAGTGGATAGCGAAGCTGCTGCTGCATACAAGGCCGGTGCCGGTAAATATACCGGACAATTGAAGCAGGTATGGTATGAAGAATGGGTGGCTATGTTCAAGCAAGGTATGGAAGGTTGGTCATTGTATCGCCGAACAGGGGTACCTGAAACTAATTATATTGCTCCGGGTCGTGCAGTGAAGTATGCAAATCACAACGTACCTCCGTTCCGCTCTCCCTATCCTGCCAAGGAATTGGATTTGAATAAAACGAATAATGCCGCTTACAATGCAGAGGTTGTAGATGACTTCTGGGGTAAGCAGATGTGGTGGGATACACGTAAGTCTGTCTATTGATTTTGTTGATAGGCTAAGTTAGGAAAAAGAGCTGTCTCAAAACCAGAGGCAGCTCTTTCTTGTTTCTTACAGGTTGATGCTTTAGCGGGGGGAGCCAGTAATCTCCAACGTACAGGTTGCATGAATCGGATGGCCATTCGCGTCAATTCCTTCTACCGTGGCAATATACCGGCCTGGCAGATCTGAGGTGTAAAAAGGGATGGTGATTTCGTTTTGACCATTGGTTTCAATAGCAGGTTCCCAAAGCAAGGTATGGCGGAAGTCAGGCATGCGGGTGGAAGCGGTAGCCTCCGTATAGGCAGGCATATAAAAATAGCGATAAGGCAGTGTTCCGTTATAGTCGAGCACTTGCGTAGTTTCCGGAAATGTAATGCCCGGGAAATCGTGCTTGAAGGTTTTAAATGAAATAATCCCGTCGTATTGTTTATCTCCATAAACATAATTTCCTTGGTAAATAGATATTTTTTCCACTAATAACGGATTATACGCGCAGATAAGATCATGGTCGAGCACAGGGATATTATCCAATAATACCAATACATAGCCGTTGGTATATGTGCTCCTGTTTTCGGTAATGATGGAAAAAAAACGTTTTCCCTCAATTTTTCGGATTCGTACCGACAATATGAATTCGATGAAGAGGTCCTCCATGCGCGGAAAGCGCGTATATTCATCCAGTTTGTACTCCTGAAAGGGCTGAAAGGGGTATGTGGCGACCGGCCTGATCCGGCTGAGTGAGTCGCTGGTGAAAGCCTGTGTCACCTGGAGACTCAAATTACGCAATGCCAGATAATCCTTCCAGGTAGTATCAATTTGAAGCGGGGAGAGGGCTTGACGGGTATGCGAAGCGAAGGGCGAACGTATATCCACACGGTATCTTTTTCCCTGGGGTGTAGAAGTTACTGTGGCAATCTCTTTTTTCAAGGTAGATTGGTCTGTATAGAATGTGATGTGCCCCCCCTCGGTTTGTTGACCGGCAAATAATTGGTTGTGGTTGCCAGGAAAAGAAAGAAAGGTCTGAACGGAAGGGTCGAATATCGGATGATTGCCGGGAATATCTATTAACTGTGCATCGACAACCGGACCTTCGTATTCAGGTTGCAGCCTAGCAGTGAAGACTCCGGGTTGCTGATTGATATGCTGTTGTTGCCAGTCTGTTATGGAGTAATTGAGCTGGCTAAGTGTGTCGACACCCGCTATAGACACAGCCAACGAAGCCGGTGAAAGCGGGAGCCCTTTGATTGTGAGTAGCCCCTTGCTTCGCTTCAAATAAGATACCTGGTCGGTAGAAAGAGATACAGTGGCATCTGATGCCGGACGTACAGGAATAGGGGGAAGATTCGCTTCTTGGATGAAGAAAGCTCCCGGATGCTGTAGATTGACCACGCCGATTGGCTTATGGAAAAAAACGGCTTCTCCTTCATTACGCATGTGGCGCGTATATGCTGTCAGCCGATAGTGGCCGGTGACTAGCACATGAGGTAATTCAATGTATCCGGTTCCGATACCATTTGTAATGTCTATTTTGACCTGCACCTCCGGGAGGGAGTCTGATAGCAACTCCACATATCCTACTTTGCTGAATGAAACGGGTTTGCCTGTTTCGTCAGTGGTATAGAGTTTCATCCACATCAGTTCACCGGCGATATATAGTTGTTTGTCTGTTTGCAGATATACCCGCTCGTGTATCTGGCTACCGGCACTCAGCGAGAAACATGCAAGCAGGGTGGTATAAATGATGTAGTGTTTCATATCTGATACATATAACGATTATTGATGGTCATTGGGCCAGAAGGCCGGTTTTTGCTTGTTCCCGCCTAAAAACGTACAATCCATACACAGGATCGATCGATAGCGGTATGCCATGCTTTCCGGGATAAATAAATAGATACCCAGGCTGGTCATATAGGCCTTTGCCGGCGTATAACTGTATTCCAGGTCGCTGGGCGTAGGTTCCCAGCAATTAATTATTTTTTTCATGAGAGGTACATCTCTGGCATCAATGTATATACGTTTGGTGGTGACAGTCGAAATGTAGACAAAGCCTGTAACAGTCTCATCCGGATGTGAAATACACGTAATATTACCTTCCATCTCGGTAGGTTGTGGTGCAAAAATACTGCCTACATTGTCTATATTCCCCTGCATATTACGGAAATACCGGTAGGCCTCCTTGCTTAGTGCATACTGTTTAACTAAGATGCTATACAGGAAGGAGAAACGTGTATCACCCGCTTTCAGGTTAAGAAGTACCTTGTCTTTGATACGGCTTTCCGACAGGTTGTCCATACTTCCCAATAGAAGAGAGGTGGAGCGATTCGAATCCCAACAGTAATAGCGATCCCCATAGCTTGGATTGAATACCTCCACCACTGTTTTCAGGGCGGAGTCATAGCGGTAGTTTGTTGCGTATTCCGCTTTAATCTCCCAGTCTTCCTCATATTTCCATAGGAAATGTTTGATCTGATTCTCCGGATCGTGGGCGGATACCCGTACATCCACTTCATAACCGTCGGCTTTGGATTGCCAGGTTACTTCGTCTATTTCGGGGGAATACATCGGAGATTGGAAGGTTGAACGGTAGTGCCGGTCGCCGATAACAATAGCTAATGCATACGTTTCTTCCGCTTGCAGATGGATGTCGTGGGTGACACTATAGTAACCGGGTTGGCCGGCTACCGGTTCGAGGGTAGCAAGGGTACTTCCGTCACTTCGAATGATGGTGAGCTGCGCACTGGTTACTGCTTCATTGGGCAGATTACTGTTCAGTTCTTTTGTGCGTGTCAAGCGGATTGTAGTACCGTAAGGTTCCTCAATGCTTCCTTCTACTACCAGGATACCAGCCGAACTGGTGATACCTGCAGGTACAAAATCACTGACACACCCACTCGTCAGGAGCAGCAAGAGCAGCAATTGTATAGTTGAAACAGCCTTCATGATTGTCTCCTCCATTAAAATTTGATGTTATAGGCCACATACGGGATTGGTGCCCCGAAAATAGCCAGTTTATAGCCTTTGAGTGCTCCTTTTTCGGCAGTATAGTATACCGAATAGGCATTTTTCTGTCCGGTAAGGTTATATACGCCAAAAGAGATGGAGCTATGCGTCAGCAAGGTGAGATGGTGGCTGGGTTCTATGTTGAAAGCCAGATCTAACCGAAAAAAGTCGGGAATCCGGTATTGGTTCCGGTTGGAGTAGAAAGCAAACTCACCGTCTACATATTCGTACTTGGATGTGGGTAGAGTGATGGGGCGTCCGGTACTGTAATCGCAATTGAGCGAAACGCTGTAGCGCTGGGTAAATTTGTAGTTGCCGATAAATTTGAACTCATGTGGCTTATCAAAGTCGGCCGGATACCAGTTGCCATTGTTGATCGGTTTCTTTACCCGCTGGTCATTTTGTTGTAACTGGGCGCGCGAATACGTATAACTGGCCCAGCCATTGAGTTTACCCTGGGTCTTCTTGACCAGGAACTCTATTCCGTAGGCTTTGCCGCGGGTATTGATCACCTCCGTTTCAATGTGGTGGTTCATAGACAGGATGGCGCCGCTTCGGTAATCGAGGTAGTCGTTCATTGTTTTGTAATACCCCTCAATGGAGGTTTCTATCGTGTTGTTCAGGAAGTTTTTGTACATACCTGCCGCCACCTGCATGCCGTGTTGTGGTTTGATATTGGCATCACTCAGTTTCCAGGTATCGGTGGGCGACATCACTGTGGTATTGGATATTTTATGGATATACTGGTTCAATGTGTTCACCCCTGCTTTGACAGAGAAGTCGGAACTGAATGCATAGCGCATCGAAAAGCGGAACTCAGGATGTTGATACGTTTGGAATGACTTCCAATCGGTGATTTCTTTTAGGCCGCTGATGTTGGTCTCGTCTGGCAGTTCATCCGCTTCGTATTCGTTGAAACGGCGGGGTCCCATCGCATTAAACAGCGTGAAACGTATACCGGCGTTGACAGACAAGTCTGAAATAATGTCCCACCGGTCGGCCAGGTAGATGGACGATTCCACCGCTTTTTCTCCCTGCACCTTGTCAGGGAGTAGCAGGGATTCGTCTGCGTATGGCTTGATCTCTCCCGCATTGAGATCGTAGAAGATTGTGCCAGCCCCAAAATCGAGTGTGTGGCTTTCATTGAAATAGGAGGTGAAATCCAGTTTGCCGAAGAATTGGTTGATGCCGAAACGGAGATCAAAAGCTTCCACAGGGTAACTCGTGGAAGTGGTCTTATAATCGTAATGATCGTATCCGCCGGTGAATGTACCGGTGAGCTTATTGTTGAAAATATGGCGCCACTTGGCCGAGGCGTTGGCATTGGTATACCTATAGTGGTCGTACTGATCGAGGTTGAAGCGGTCGTGACTGTAGTAACCACTCAGATAGAGGTTGTCTTTGTCGGAGAACTTGTGGTCGATGATCATGTTCAGGTCGTAGAAGCCTGCTTTTCCGTCGCGGTACTCACTGTCGTCGGGCAACAATCCCAGTATCCAGTCCGAGTAGGTGGTGCGTCCACCGGCGATGAATGATGTTTTCTTACCGATCGGCCCCTCCAGCGTCATGCGGCTGGTGAGCAGACCGAGGCTGAATGAACCGGCGAATGCTTTCTTATTGCCTGTTCGTCCGTTAATATCGAGCACTGATGAAATCCGTCCGCCGTATTTGACGGGGATACTACTCTTGTATAATTCGATATCTTTTACCAGGTCGGGATTGAAGGCGGAGAAGAAACCGAACAGGTGTGTGGGATTATAGATGGTGCCGTCGTTGAAGAGGATCAGGTTCTGGTCTGTGGAACCGCCACGTACATTAAATCCACTGGACGCTTCGCCTACTGTTTTTACACCGGGCAGCATCATTACCACACGGATCACATCCAATTCGCCGAAGGCAGTGGGAATGTTTTTGATTTCTTTGATCTGGATACGTTCCACACCCAGTGCCGTACTTTGTATCCGGGCCAGTTTCTCGGACAATACGGTTACTTCAGTCAGCGAATAGATCTGTTCTTCGAGTTCGATGTCCAGTTTGCCACTGGTGTAGAGCATCACTTGGCGTTGCGTCTCTTTCAGCCCAACCCCTTTGATATGTAATAGCTGGCGTCCGGCAGGCAGTTGGAGCGAATAGAAACCAAAGGCATCGGTGGTGGCGGCATACCGGGTGTTTTCGATATGGATCACAGCGCCTACAACTGCTTCTCCACTACGGAAGTCGGTGATGGTGCCGGTCAGTTGTACCCTGCCGGCCGTGGTAGCCTGGCTTTCATCACCGATGGTGTACACCTTATTTTCAGAGGTGGCTTTTTGCTCGATGGCGCCTATCGAAAGCAAACCGGCCAATTCTTCACGGCTGCGCGGGGTGGTGGCCCGGAAGTAGAAGTTGTCGGCTATTGCCAGTTGCATGGATTTTTCTTTGATGATAAAGATATATGTGTCTTCATACGGATACACTTTGAAGGTCGTTCCCTTGAAAGCCTCTTCCAAGGCCGTAACTGGTGAATCGCCAGTATAATTGACCGAGAGGATCAGCGAATCCATCTCTGAAGGGATACAGTAAATCTTCAGGCTACTCTGCTGTTCCACTTGCCGGAATACCTCAAACGCCGGCCGGTCAACGGCGTGCAGCCTTACATGCTGTTGACTGCAGAGGATGGAACTACAGGCCAACAGGCAAATGATCAGGAGGTATGTATGGGCTTTCATCAGTCTAACGATTCATAGTGTTCAACAATGGCAACAATCGTTTTTTCGCGGTGCTTACCAAATTTCAGTTTGTTGGCCTTAATATAAGCTTCCAACTCTTTGCGCTTATCCGGGAAGAGTTTAAGCAGTTTGCCTTTACTCCCTGCCGGATAGCAGGTGCCATGGACACAAACAAAGAATTGTTCCCTGAACTTAAAGGTGCTTGTTACCGCTTTGTCGACGATCTTACGGTCAACGGTTACTGCATACCGCTTCACCACCGGGTAGTCTCCTTCGTGTACCAACAGCAGGTAGGGATCGTCGGGCTTATTTTTCCAATCATACAGCCGGGAAGCCGCGATGGTATAGCCATGAAGCCGTGCATACGCTACCCGGCGCTGATCCAGCACGACGCTGTGTACCATCTGGGGAGGACGTGTGATCAGTTCGGCACGGTATATATCATATCGTAAGTCGATACTTTCATACAACCGGTCGGCATAAGAGAGGGGGGCTTCCACATAATCAGACCCACCTAAATACGGATGGTTGGTGAGATTTAAGGTATAGGGAAGCTCGGCTTTTCCGCTATATACTACAGCATATTCCTGCGCTTGTGCGAAATAAGTGGATGCGGTAACTGATGACGCTACCTGTTGTCCCTGCTGTGCATGAAGCGAAGATGTGAGTACAAACAAGCAATTAAAAAAAATTGTAACTGATTTTTTCATGGAGATTCTTTATGACACCCAACAAATATAATAGGTAATAAGCGAAATCAAGCAAAATGTATGAAGAAAACGAAAATGTTGTAATGTTTTGTGGATAAGCTTCGCTGTATTCCTAACCGGATTAATCACTTACGGTGTACAGCGATACAGGGTAATTTTGAAATTTTATGACAAAAAAGGGATAATTTATAAAAAAATCACTTATATTCGCCATTGAAACTTAAACAAACGCAAAACAAACAACGCCAAATTATGTCTCTTACCCCATTTTTTGACTATTGTTCCATGAGTAGACGAAATGAGACATATCGCCTGCAATATGTTCCTGAAACCGGATTGTAGTTCCGTGTTTTGATCTTCTTTGAGTAAGCATACTTTTTTCCTTTGTTGACTGTACTGAAGTGGATTTTTTTGTGTGCTTATCGTTTTTACTGATTATGCTGATGAGTAGGCTTGCCGTTTAACCCCTCGGTTAGCCTGTATGTTAAATCTAAACAAAAAAGTGTTTATGAAAAGTTTGACTTATGCTTTACTATGCTTATGGATTAGTATTGGAATGGTAACGGCTCAAACAACTGCGGTGACAGGGACTGTAACCTCTGCCGAGGATGGTCAGCCGGTTATCGGAGCCTCTATTGTGGCAAAAGGCACAATGGTAGGTACAATTACATCCATCGACGGTACATTTTCACTGGATGTGCCGCAAAGTGCCACAATGCTGATGGTATCTTATATTGGTATGCGAACACTGGAGGTGCCTGTCGCTCCGAGAGTGAATGTGGTGATGCAGCCTGATATACAGCGGCTGGACGAAGTGGTGGTGACTGCTCTTGGGTTATCACGGGAAAAAAAGTCTCTTGGATATGCTTTGCAAGAAGTTAAATCGGACGAGATTACCCAGGGTGGGCAATTGAATCTGGCCACATCACTATCTGGTAAAGTGGCAGGTGTGCAGATTACCCAGCAAGGTGGTCAGGTTGGCGCATCCCAGAATATTGTGATTCGAGGAAATTCTTCATTCGGTAGTAACCAGCCGTTGATTGTTGTCGACGGGGTACCCATTATTAATGATAATCCGATAGGGGCAACTGTTAATATGGGCTCCGGACTGAATGATATTAACCCTAACGATATCGAATCTATATCCGTATTGAAGGGTGGTTCGGCCGCCCTCTACGGTATGCGTGCCGGTAATGGGGTTATCCTGATTACCACGAAGCAGGGAAGTGCGCAGAAAGGAGTAACCATAACGTATGATGGGGACTTTACAGTAGACCAGATTTACAGCCTCCCCCCATTACAAAACAAGTATGGACAGGGTTATTATGCCTCTGAGTTCGATTGGAAAGAGGCGCAGGCAGCTGGTATGCCTTATTCAAGTACCTATCAGGAATTTGCCTTGTATCACGGATATGCGTATGCTGGTGGTTATGGAAGTGGGGTGAATGATAATGCCGATGAGTCCTGGGGGCCGCGTTTGGATATTGGACTGATGTTGCCTCAATATAACAGCCCGGTTGTTGATGGAGTTCGCCAGGCTACTCCTTGGATCTCCAATCCGGATAATATCAAAGACTTTTTTGAGCTTGGATATTCAACCAGCCATACGTTTGGCATTTCTTCTACTTCAGATAATGCAAATACGCGCGCATCCTTGTCGTATCGCGGACAAGAGGGTACTGTCCCGAATACCAGCCAGGAGCGTTATGGAGCGACGATCAATTCGCAGTTTAAGTTTAATAGGTATATTGATTTTGACTTGTCTGCCAATTATGTCCGTACCACCAGCCCTAACCTGCCCGGTACGGCGTATAATGGTAATAATCCAATGCAAACATTGTTGCAATGGCATGGAAGACAGATCGATATGAAAGATCTGAAAGAAAACTACGACCAGATGGAACAGGGCCAGTATACACATTATAACTGGCAACAAGCTTATGCTACCAATCCCTATTGGAATGTATACAAGAATACGAACAAATATGTTCGTGACCGTGTCTATGGCAGGGCTTCTTTATGGTATAAGCCTACGGATTGGTTGAGTTTCGAAGGACGTTTGGGTATTGACCATAATAACTCCGACCAGCTTTCTGTCATTCTGTGGAGTGTGGATTATCCGGATGGTTTTTTCCGTGATATCAACCGGCATACGACTGAAATTAATGCCGACTTTATCGCCTCATTCAAGAAGCAGTTTGACGACTTTAATGTGAATGTATTGGCGGGAGCAAACTACAGGGATTATGATTATGCGATCAAACAGATAGGTGGTGATAACCTGACAGTACCGGGCTTGTATACGGTAACCAATGTGAAGGGGAGTGTTTATGCGGCAGAAAACCACGAATGGCGTCGTTCGAATTCTGTGTACGCCAATGCGTCTATCGGTTGGAGAAACCAGTTGTATTTGGATATAAGCGCACGTAATGACTGGGATTCTACGATAGAAGATGCTTTTTTCTATCCTTCATTCAGCGGTAGCTGGATTCTGACAGAATCATTTCCGTCCATTGTGAAACCTGGTGGTTTGAACTTCTTGAAATTACGTGGTGGATGGGCCAAGATCGGTTCGGCAACTGATCCGTATAGAAGTGGAAGCTATTATCGCTCGGAAGCAGCGGGTATGGCTGGGATGACGTTGTTTAGTAATCCATTTATATTTCCTCCCACCGGTTTGCGTCCGGAAATGGTTAAAACGTGGGAAGTTGGTTTGGAAGCCAGCCTGTTGCACAATCGCCTCCGGTTGGATGCGGCTTATTATCAAAAGAATACAACCGATCAGATCATGGAGGTCAACACGGCGGCATCATCCGGCTATACATCGATGTTAATTAATGCCGGTGAGATCAGCAATAAAGGGATCGAAATCCAATTGTCTGCTGATATCATCAGTAATCCGCAAGGATTTAATTGGACAGCGACTCTGAACTGGGCAAAAGATGTCAGTGAAATTATTGAATTGTATACAGACCCTGTTACCGGAGATGCCTTAAAGACCTATCAGATCGGATCAAGCTGGGGCGTTCGTAACTATGCAATGCCCGGGAATTCGTGGGGTACGCTGGTTGGAACTGGGTATGTGCTTAATGACGATGGGTCTATCCAGGTAAGAGACGGGATGCCTGTATCACAGACTGCGAAAGAAATTGGCGATGTGACGCCGGACTGGTTAGCCGGTTTTCGGAATGAATTTTCATACAAAGATTGGAGCTTAGGCTTTTTGTTAGACTTCCGTATGGGAGGTGACATTTATTCACTTTCGCAAGCGTTCGGCCCCTATACCGGTATTTATGATTTTACAGCCAAAGGGGATATTCGTGAAACCGGTGTGATCCTGGGTAAGAACTATATGGAAGACAAAGTGTTTAAAACGGCAGACGGACAGGTCAACGATGTGGCGGTTAATCCCGAAGATTTCTTCGGTAACTACTATGGTATTTGTGAAATGGCTGTTATTGACGGGTCTTACCTGAAGTTGAGGGAGGCTTATGTAACCTATACCTTCTCGCGTGCCAAGCTGGCGAAAACCAAATACATCAAAGGCGCCAGCCTGTCATTGATCGGATCAAACCTGGCCATTCTCTGGAGGCATAAATCCAATTTAGTAAATCTGGATCCTGAATCCACCCAAGAATCGGGCAATAATTTTGTAGGTATTGAAGCCAATAGCTATCCGCCTTCCCGCAGCATTGGTCTTAAACTTAAATTGACATTTTGATGATGTGTAATCTATAAGAGAAGAATCGTATGAAAAAGTATATTAAAAATATAGTAACGGTTTTCATGATTGCGGTGATGTCATTGGGAACCAGTTGTACCGATAAGTTTAGTGAGATCAATGTGGATCCGGATAATCCTATCGATGTCCCTACCATCAACCTGTTGGCTTGGAGCATCTGGCATACTTCTTACCGGTTCTACGATCGTTGGTTTATGCTGGACGAGCCCTGCAGTTTCGCTGCTTATGTGGCTAAATTGAGCTATATAGACGAGGCTAAATATCAATTCCGCCCGGGTATACAGGATAGTAACTGGGCATACATCTACCGCACGTTGGTTAATCTGAGGGATATACAGACGCGTGCTACTGCGGATGGTTTCCCTAACTTGTTGTATGCCGCTCAGATTATGGAAGTGGAAGTAATGCAAATCGCAACTGATCGTTGGCGTGATGTCCCTTATTCCAATGCGGTGAAGATGGGTGAAGGTGTTTTGTTGCCTACCTATGATAAACAGGAGGATATTTATCCGGCATTGCTTGCTTTGCTTAAAACCGTAGCCGATAATATGGCTGATGCTCCGGGTTCGGATGATATCAGCAGCGGCGATTTGCTTTTCCACGGCGAAATGGATAAATGGCGTAAGTTTTGTAATTCGTTACGATTACGGATGGCGATCCGTATCTCTGAGGTAAGTTCGGCTTTGGCAAAAGAAACCGTGGAAGAAGTGCTGGGGAATCCTTCCCGCTATCCGATCATGGAGAATAATGAGGATAATGCATTTTTCTGGTGGGATGTGGACGATTCGAATCGATTTGAACCGATTGGAGATGCTTATCGTACACGTAAGGCAGAGTTCTGTGCGCCGGATGTAATGGTTGATTATATGAATGCGAATAATGACCCCCGGATTGGCGTTTATTTTTCTCCCACACAGAGTAGCCAGACCCCCGGCGATCCTGATTATACCGATGGAACTCCGTTGTACCGTGGCTATATTATTGGTGCATCTGTGAATCCCCCAGCAAAGAATTATTCTGTATGGGGATATAAGTATGGACAGGATTTAGGTGGAATGTCGCCTTATATGCGCGTCGCTGAAGTATACTTCCATATTGCCGAAGCTGCCACACTGGGTTACAACACTGGTGGTATAACGGTTGAAGCAGCTTATACGAAAGCACTTAATTTCTCCATGGAAGAAAACGAAGTGAGTGCTGCAGATGCTACAGCATATATGGAGGGAGCCGGTAAATTCACAGGGCAGTTGAAACAGATTTGGTATGAAGAATGGGTGGCCATGTTCAAGCAGGGAATGGAAGGCTGGTCATTGTATCGGCGTACAGGTGTGCCTGAAAATAATTATATTGCTCCGGGACGTGCTGTTCAATACACCGATCATAATGTTCCTCCTTTTCGCTCGCCTTATCCGGCTACGGAAACAGACCTGAATAAAAGCAATAATGCCCCTTTTAATGCGGAGGTTGTTGATAATCTTTGGGGCAAACAAATGTGGTGGGATACCCGTACGGGTGTGTTCTAAGGTGCAAACTCATACGGTGCCTGGTTAGTTGCGCGTGCTTATTGATCTGGTGTCCGCAGTAAAATAAAATGTAAAAGGAGCTGTCTCGCAAACGAGGCGGCTCTTTTGTTTTGCATACGGGATGCATCCTTTTCCCTCATC
>JAVBUH010000067.1:0-56445 GCA_031555505.1 Tannerellaceae bacterium | reverse complement strand
GCTGGCGGTACGGAATGTGATTGCACCGTCGGAACATGAGACGGCACGGACGGCTTTCCTGCAAAGCCGGCAGGCGGTGGAGAGTGCAGCCGCTGCGTTGGATAACCTTGCTATACAGATCGCTTCACTGGAAACGACCCTGTTGGACCTCCGGCTGCAGGAAGCTGAGAAGGAAAGCCAGCTACGGCAGGACCTGCAAACCACAGGCGGTCAGTTGATGAATGCCATCCATGCCTGGGAGCTGGCCTATTGCCTTACAACACCGATCGAAGGCAGGGTAACATTCACCAAGTACTGGAGTGATAACCAATACATCCCGGCAGGGGAAACAGTCTTCACCATTGTCCCCACTGCCTCAGATGAATTGATAGGGAAAGCGATGTTGCCCGCTGCCCGTTCGGGCAAGGTGAAGACAGGGCAGCGGGTGATCGTTCGATTCCTCAACTACCCCGATCAGGAATTTGGGATGGTGAACGGCACGGTCAAAACCATCTCACTGGTGCCTGCAGACGGCCAGTATGCCATTGAAATAAGTTTCCCACAAGGGCTTACCACCAACTATGGCCGCACCCTTCCCCTCTCCCACGAGATGAAAGCTACGGCCGAAATCGTGACCGAAGACCTCCGCCTGATCGAACGCTTCTTTATGCCGGTGAAGAAAGTACTACGGGAGGGAATGGGCTCTTAACGAAAGACGATGTCCCTGTAGGGAAAGCCTATTTCCGTGAGAAATAGTTGCTCACCCGGTCGGGAGATAGCATCTGCCATAAGGAGGCCACTGTCCAGCCGGGAGCAAAGATGTCGTTGTAGAAGCCTTTACCGTTCTTGCCGTAGTCCCAGTTGGTATGCTGTACCACTTCGGGGTAATAGCCTACCTTGCCGATGTCGAACATGTGTCCTTTGACAGGCATTAGCTGGAGCATAGAGGTTTTGATCACCTCCGAGAAACGGGCAAAGCGAGGTTCCTGACGTTCCTTGGCCAGCCAGTCGAGCACGGTGGCGAATTCGAAGATGAAGACATCGATGTGGTTATTCTCTACCGATACATTACCCCAGCCACGGGATTTGAAGCCCACGTCACCCAGCATCTGGCCCTGTGCAAAGGGGACATCCCACATGTAATACCAAGACAGGCTGAAATAGGCGGCCTGCTTGCAGAGGTCGACGTAATGTGCGCGTTCCTTGGCGGTGGTTACCATCGCCAGGTAATACATGGCGGTGGAGGCATAAAGGGAGGCTTCTTTGTCTTCGCAATTAGCATCGAGGGTGGAAGAGAAATAGTCGGCTTTCGAGATGATCTCTTTCTCCAGATAGACGGCTGTTTGACGGGCACTTTCCAGGTAGGTCTTGTTTTTGAAATAGGTGTAGGCCATGGCTAAAGGTAACGTGGCGGAGGGGGTACTGCCACCGGAGGCGTCGGTTACCTTGAAGTTGTTGTCGAACTTACGCGGGAAGCTGCCGTCTTTACCTTGCAATTTGATGAAATTGGCGAGTAACGTCTTCATCCTTACTTCCCAGTCAGCGTGCTTCCGGCCTTTTTTCTTTTCATATTGCAGGTAGTTGAGGATTGAGAATACGCCTTCGGACTGGCGACGAATGCTGTAGACCTCATCCTCCCGCCCTTTTTCAAAATCAACCTTTTCACGGAAGAACCCATTGGAGGTAAATCCATGTGCCAGATAACTGTCAAACACGGCCTTGGCTTTTGCCATCAGATCGGGACGGTTGTTCTGTTCGCCATATTCGAGCGCATTAAAGGCATTCAGGAGCGTACGCCCTACAAAGCCTACCTCGGCAATACCTGTGCTCTTGCAGTCGTCTGTCCGTTGGTGTACACCGGAGAAGTATTTCAAGGGATAGGTATCCACATAACTTTCAACAAAGAAGTTGGATAGTATCTCTTTGGCTTGGGCTATGCTGAGTTGGCCCTCCACACGTTTCGGCTGGAAAGTATCGTAGGAATAGTTCCAGGTATCGGCTATAAACCGGGAAAAATCTGCCGAATTTCCCTTTCTGATCTGCCACACGAGTTCACGGCTTTCTCCCTTTGACAGTTTTTCGAACGATTGCACTTCGGGAGCCAGTGTGAGTTTACGCAGGTAAGTATTAGGTGCCTCGTGGTAGGGGAAACTGAAAACAAGCGCTGTTATACCGTCGATATTTCTGAAACCGGTAGAACCGATAGCCGTTTTACCACTCAGGATAACCTCACCGCCTTTATGGGTGGTGAGCGCTTCATTTTCGAAACGGTCTAACCGCAGCACCGTATAATAATCGCCGTCCTTTTCATTATATATTCCTGTGAGTGGCGTGCTCAGGCGGTCTTCACGTACCTGCCAACTGTCACTTGTATAAAAAGACGGCGCCTCTTTGGGTGAACGCAGGTTTCTGCGGTACCAGAAGCCCGGCATATAAAACTGGCAATCGTCATGGTTGACACCCGACAGCTTATACACCTCTTCAAAATTGTAATAGACCTCCTCACTGGCCGTAATCACCGTTTGCAGGCGCAATACCATCCCCTCTTCAACCACTTGTTGCCTGATCTGGACAGGCAAATCCCTGGACGCACGCATCATGCCGCTTGCCTTATCAACTGTCAGTTCATAACTCTCGGCCGGATTTCCGGGAGACTTTAATGTAATCTTATGCAGCAGTTCCTGAGCACAGGCCGTTCCTGCCGTGAAAACGGCCAAGGCCAACATCATAACTTGTTTCTTCATGGTGAATATATGTTATACAATTTATACTTTTCAATTAGGCGCCGGCACCACCATCGTCCGCTTAGCCCACCCCTCATACTGCGAAACCATCCGGTTGAGCCGTTCCGGATACCGTCCAGCCACATTGTCTTTCTCTGTCCGGTCGGTATTCAGATCATACAACTCCCAAGTAGCATCTTTCCGGTTTGGCTGAATAATCTTCCAACCGTCTTTGCTCATAAGCGCCTTTTCATTGAAATGCTCAAAGCCGATAATCTCATGCCCTTCCCGTTTACCTGTTTGAAAGATCGGCAACAAACTGATCCCTTCCACCGGACGAATCTCATTGCCATTGTAGGTAGTGGGATAAATAGCCTGACCTAACTCCAGACAAGTGGCCATAAAGTCGATAATATGACACATCGAATTGTTTACCGATCCTTTCTCCACCTGTATCCCTTTTGGCCAGCGGGCGATCATGGGCGTACAAATTCCCCCTTCATACATTTTAGCTTTCCAAAAACGGAACGGCATATTGGCCACATTAGCCCATTCCGGACCCAATGAAGCGTAGGTTGTTTCCGGGCCGGGCATTACTTCCTTGTTCCGTGGATAAATCATCGGTGTACCATCCCGTAACATATCCGGACGATCGTTCTCACCGGGCTCATACTCCTGACAGATCTCGGGACTACACCCATTGTCCGAAAGAAAGACAATAAGCGTATTATCCAGTTGGCCGGTGGCTTCAAGCGCTTTCAATACTTTCCCTATCTCCTGGTCCATACGGTCTATCATCGCAGCGTGAACAGCCATAGCACGGGCATCCCATGCACGGTCGGGATTAGTTTCCCATTCTTTGGTAGACTGACGGTTCGTCAGATAATCCGTCTGACCGGAGAAGATTCCCAATTGTTGCATCCGCTCGTAGCGTGCATCACGGATAGCTTCCCATCCTTCCGTATAGGTATCTTCGTACTTCTTAATATCTTCCTCCAAGGCGTGCAGCGGCCAGTGTGGCGAGTGGTAAGACAGATACATGAAGAAGGGTTTCTCCGACTGTGCATAGCGGTTGATATAAGCCACGGCACTGTCTGACAAGGCGATCGTGCTATAATAGTCCTTGGGTATTTCACACACCGGTTCTTCCCCATTCACCAAGCTGAATGGATCGAAATAATCCACTACCCCGTAAATGGTGCCATAGAATTCTTCAAAACCCCGGTGAGTAGGATAGTTTTCTTTCGGGGCGAACTCTTCATGATACACCTGATGAGCGAGCCATTCACGCTGGTCAGGACGTAAGGGTGTTTCGGCTACGTGCCATTTGCCGATCATACCTGTATGATAACCGGCCTCTTTCAGCACTTCGGCAATCGTGACACCGTTGTGAGTCATCGTTCCCCGATAGCCGGGCAACTGCTGATCGAACGTCATACGTCCGATACCTGCCTGGTGCGGATAAAGGCCTGTCAACAGGGAAGCGCGCGTGGGGCAACTGCGCCCGGCATTGTAAAAACGGCTGAAACGCAGGCCGTTCTGTGCCAAACGATCCAGATTAGGCGTCTGTATCTCCCCGCCATAACAACCCAGGTCTGAATAGCCCAGGTCGTCGGCCAGAATAAAAAGGATATTCGGCCGGGCATTCTCTTTTTTTGCTGTACTACTGCTGCATGCTCCCGCCGTCAGTGCGAGTGCTACCAAAGGCAATGCTTTTGAGATCATGATATTCATGGTAAATTGTGTTCTCCAAATATAGTGGAAAAGAAATTGGTAAACCGGTCATCTTGTCGGCCTGACCGTTTTTTATCATTATTGGTTAGTATTTACACGTCTTTTCGTATACCAATCGGTCGTCGCCTGCTTTATATTTGTATTTTTACCACATGAAAATACAGCATTTACTCGCTACCTTACTGATACTTGCTGCCGGCTCCAGGCTCTCGGCCGTGGAGCCGGCCAATTTTCATTTCAAGACATTTCAGGTAGCCGATGGGCTTTCAGAGAACACCATCTACAGCATTTTGCAGGATTCGAAAGGGTATCTCTGGTTCGGGACAAAAGACGGGTTGAATCGTTTTGACGGCACCCGTTTCCGCGTATTCAGGCAGGATGCCACGAAGCCTCAGTCAATCGGCGAGAACTTTATCCGCTGTATGGCAGAAGGGGAAAACGACGTTTTCTTTATCGGTACCGATGCCGGATTATATCAGATGAGTGCTTTTGAAGAAACATTCACACACATCAGTCGGCCGACGGCCGACGGTATTTTCTTGACAGCGGCAGTGAACTCACTGTATAGGGATCCAAGCGGCATTGTGTGGATCGGCACCATTGGACAGGGCATATTTACGTATGATCCGGCAAACGATGAGTTGAAGCAGATTTTACTATCGGACTGCGAACTGGGGAGCAATGCTGTATGGCAAATATATGGCGACCGTTCCGGCATCATCTGGGTGGCTACACGTCTGGGGTTGCTACGCTATAATAAGCTCATCGACCGGCTCGAAGCCGTAGACGGACTGTTCGAAAATGGCAGTACCGAGCATGAGATATTGTCTATTCTTGAAGACACCAAAGGAAACCTTTGGCTCGGTACTTGGGCGGATGGTCTGCGGCATTACAACAAGCAATCGTTTGAGGGCGTCACCTATCTCGGCCCAAAAAACCGTCCCTCTTACGTCTCGCACATTCGCGCCATCTTCCAATATGACCCTAAAAGATTATTAGTCGGTTCAGACGACGGGCTGTATATGTTCGACACGGAAACGATGGATGCTTACCGGATCGATATTCCCCAGTCGCACTACAGCCTGAGCGACCAGAACATCTACTCCATCGCCCGCGATAAGGAAGGGGGTATCTGGATAGGGACGTACTTCGGGGGTATCAATTACCTGAATGTATCCCTATTGCCCGTGGAGTTCTTCTATCCCGACATCCATCATGGCATGTTATCGGGTATGGCGGTAAGCCAGTTCTGCGAAGACAGCGACGGCAATCTTTGGATTGCCACCGAAGATGGCGGAGTGAATTACCTCGAAGTAAAAACCCGCCGTATCACCCAACCGATACAAACCAGTTATCACAACACACACGCACTCCTGCTTGATGGACACAATCTCTGGATCGGTACTTTCTCACGGGGAATCGATGTGTACGACACCCGGACGGGAAAGATGCTGAATTACCGGATGGACCCTACCGATCCGCAGACGCTCAACGATGATTGTATCTTCTCTTTATACAAAACAAGAAATGGTGATATCTACGCAGGTACACCGGTGGGACTAAACCGGTACGACCGACAGACAAACCGCTTCGAGCGTATCCCCGAAGCCAGTGGCTTTATTTATGATATCAAGGAAGACGAAGCCGGTAATCTATGGATAGCCGGTACAGGAGTGATCCGCTTTGATCCGTCGAAGAAGAGCTGGATACATTACGATACCCTCAAAGAGAAGACCGACCCCATTACCGGCAGTAAACTGACCAGCGCCTACATCGACAACCAGAAACGCCTCTTCTTCACCAGTGACGGGCGCGGACTCTTTGTCTATGATTACCCCACCGATAGTTTCCGCAACATTTCCGAGAAAGACGGGCTGCCCAATAACGTAACGTATGGCGTGCTCGACGATGCTTTCGGTAACCTCTGGATCAGCTGCAACAAGGGTATCGTATGCTTTGACATCCATCATCCGGCCGATTATAAACTATATGATCAGGAAGATGGTATGCAGAGTAACCAGTTCAATTACAAATCGAGCCATAAAGCCCGTGATGGGAAGTTTTACTTCGGAGGCATCAACGGATTCAACAGCTTCTACCCGCAAGACCTGGCCTCCCTGAAGAACGACCATATCCCACCGGTCGAGATCACTGGTATACAGTTCCCGGGAGATAAAGGCTATCGGGTAGAAAAAGAGATACAGACGCTGGTGAACCGGAAACAACAGATCACCCTTCCGCATGATATGTCTTCGTTCAGTATCTCGTATATCAGCCTGAGTTTCCGTTCGCAAAACAAAAACCAGTATGCATACCGGCTGGAAGGAATGGACAGCGGCTGGACAATGGCCGGGAATAACAAGAGCGTAACCTACCTCAACCTGCCACCCGGGAAATATGTATTCCACGTCAAGGCTTCCAATAATAATGAGGTATGGAACGAGACAGGAGACAGCATCGAGATTGAGATACTTCCTCCCTTCTGGCGTTCACTACCGGCCCGGTTGATCTATATATTGCTCATTGTCTCCTCCTTCTACCTGCTGTTTACCTATTATGTACGCAAAAACAAGAAAAAGCAGGCCTGGCAACTGGAAACCTTTAAGTTTGAACAGGAAAAGCTGGCTGTCCGGTCGAAGATCGATTTCTTCACCAACATCGCCCACGAGATACGCACACCAGTAAGCTTGATCAAAGCGCCACTGGAAGAAGTATTGCTATCGGGCGATGGGACGGATGAAACCCGGCAAAACCTCTCGATCATTGATAAGAACTGTAACCGGCTGAGCATACTGATCAACCAGTTGCTTGATTTCCGAAAAATGGATACGATGAACTATACCCTAACGCCGGAAAGCATCAATCTGAACCTATATATCAGTGAATTGTACGAGCGTTTCCGGAAAACGGCCCTGAGCAAAAAGATCGAATTCAGCCTGCAACTACCTGCCGAAGCAGATATGTTTGTGTATTCCGACCCGGACGCACTGACCAAAGTGATAGGCAACCTGCTGACAAATGCAATCAAATTTACGACCAGCCGTATAGCGATGTCCCTCGAAAGAACAACCCCGCAATCCTATTCCATCACCATTGAAGACAACGGAGTTGGCATCCCGGATGAACAAAAGAAATTGATATTCGATCCTTTCTACCAGGTAGGAAGTTCCCAAGGAGGAACCGTAGGTACAGGCATCGGTTTATCACTGGTTAAAAGCCTGGCCCATTTGCTGGAAGGCCGGATTGAAGTGAGTGACAGCCATACGGGAGGTGCAGTCTTCCGGTTCACATTCAGCAGTCTTCCGGCAGATACGGCCGAAAAGAGCGAAACGACAGCGACCGGGCAACCCCAGACAGCAGCGAGTCCGCATACAGCCAACAAGTCAAATAACGTATTAGTGGTTGACGACAATCCCGAAATAAGTGCCTTTATCAGTAACTGCCTGTGCCATGAATATCAGGTTGAAACAGCTCCGCATGCTTCCGAAGCCTGGAAAAAACTGGAAGAAACAACCTTCGACCTGATCATCTCTGACATCATGATGCCCGATGTAGACGGCATCTCATTTACCAAGCGGATCAAAGCCGATATCAACTACAGCCATATACCCGTGATCCTGCTATCGGCTAAAACCGATAATGCGGTAAAGGTGGAAGGGCTACGCTCAGGAGCAGAGGTGTTTATGGAGAAACCCTTCTCCACGTCGTTCCTGAAGGCGCAGATACGGACGCTGTTAGCCAACAGGCGAACGCTGCTCGACACATTCAATCGTTCGCCACTGGCATCCTATGCATCGATAGCCACTAATAAAAGTGATGAAGCCTTTCTCAACCGGTTGAACGAAGAGATCGAGAAGCACCTCTCCGACCAGCATTTCTCAGTAGAATCGCTCACAGATGTCCTCCACATCAGCCGCTCCAACCTCCAACGCAAGCTGAAAGGGATCTGCGGAGTCACTCCGGGCGATTACCTGCGCAATTACCGGCTGAAAAAAGCCAGCAAACTGTTGCTCGAAACCGATATGCGCATCAGCGAAGTAGCCTATCATGTAGGCTTCACCTCCGCCTCCTATTTCACCAAAGCCTTCATCCGCTGTTACAATATGACCCCCAAAGAATTCCTCAGCGGAAAAGCCAATCCGGATGAATAAGCAAGAGGCTTATTTATGCTCCAACAAATTGAGTAAGGGAAAACTAACGGTAACGCCAATACTTTTATAATCCGTTCCTTCAAAACCGGCAAACACCCCTACTCTACCTACTGCATCAAACCCGACCGAGTAGCCTACCTCCGTATAGAACTCTGTTCCCGGCGACCGGCGGTACAGCGAGTGCAGATGTAGCGCCTCGTTGAAGAGGTAGGTTTGCAGGAAGGGTAACCGTTTCAGCAGCAGATAGTCCGATTCCCAATTCAGGTGCGTCTGCGCCCAAAGATCGCCTGCTGACAAGACATAGTTGTCAAGCAGGTTAAAGCCTGTATCAAATGTCTTATCGGTAATAAACAGCTCATTGATACCAAAGTGTTTGGCGTCAGGGAAGAACAGGTAATCAGTATTGAAGAACTTACCCGCATTAACGGCGTATTTCAACCGGTCGAATGCGCCAAGTACAATCCGTTGACGCACAGATAATTGCAATAAATCAAACGTACTGGCCGGCTCCGAAACAACAGAAAGGCCACGCTCGTAGCGAAGTGTAAAAGTAGGATACCGGGATTCCACATAGACTTTTCGCTCTCTGTGCAGCATGTAGCGATACCTGGGGGTATATTCAGCCTGTAACAACAGGATGGCAGCCTTGTGATCCGGCATCAGCAGATTAGGATCGGGCGTACCCCAGACGCAGAAAGAAGTATGGTTGGTTTGTCCCCGCCGGTCTTCATAACGGAGGCCAGTGGTCAGCTGTAAACCATTCGTTAGATCGATCTTGTTCTCTGCTTCAATAAATCGCTTCTCATACAACTTGAGCGGGTTTTCTCCAAAAAAGAACGATGCGAATGAATTAATCACCCGGAGCATTCCGTGCCGGTTGAAGTCGGCAGTAGTCCGTCCGCCTGATATACGTAATTCTCCTACAGAAAGAGGCGCATACTGCATGGTGCCGTCCACGTACCAGTTAATTGTCTTTCTTGCCGTCACATAATATATCGATGGGCTGATCCTCACCGATATATGCTTCCGTGGTTCAAACCCCACAGAAAAGCGCTGACCGATCCAGAAACCATCCACAAAGTTATATTCAGGAACGACCCGCAATAAGCCATCATAGCCAATCCAAGCCTTTTTACCTAGCGAATAACGGTGACCCATCAGGATCGAACCGACCGGATTTGCCTCGGAGCCTGTCCCGCTACCGAAACCGAGGGAAATGGTATTTAACCGGGTAGAATCGGAAATAACGAGCATGCTGTCTTTCTGCTGATAGCTAACCTGTTCTTCCAGACTGAGCGGGGCTTTACGGATCGTCTCCCAATAGAGGGAATCCCTGTGGGTAGCCAGTGAATCGACTGTCTTGTTGATGCCGTCAATCTGACCAGGCTTAATCTCAAGGCTTTCCTGTTCCTTTTTCTTTGCTTCCGGCTCAACGGATGCCTGCATCAGGTGAGAGAGTTTATACGCATCCCGGGTGGAAAGGGATTCTTTAGACAGTAGTTGTTCAATCTGTTGTTCAGCCTTCTCTTGTTTCGGTGTCTTCGGCTGATTCGGTTGGGCTGCCACGCGACGGCTCTTTCCATCCGACTGCCGGATCACTCCCTGCGCCTCGTTTACAGTCACATCGTTGTATTGCAGTGAAGCATAGTATCGACCGGTAGCCTTGATACCCATCACATCCACCTTCAGATCCATATCGTAGGTGGTAGGCAGAAAAGCATTTGTCCGGACTTCGTTGTAGTTCGCCTTGTAGCGGATGGTAACGCCGAACTCCGTAAAGGAGAGGTCGGCATACTGCACATTCCAAGTGTTTTCAATGATATACAGCCAGCCTGTCAACAACTTTCCATTTTTCTTTTTCGGTATTACCTGTATTTTATTGACCAGGTGGGAACCATCCATCACAACTCCTTCAAACCTGAATTTATAGTATGAGAATGCTCCGGGCGATAAAGGTGATATCCGCTCCATCATATCCGGATCATAGATATTCATGGTCAAGACATCGACAGCATCGGAAATGCCAAGGTCTTGAGGAAGGCTGTTTTTGTAGGCAATGACTTTCTGATCGTACTTATCGGGCACTGTATACGTAAGCTCACTCTGCGACTCCATGACATACAGCTGACCAATCATATCCGTCATCTGCTTATCGTTCATTTGAAACTTGAGCAGCTTGGGGATCTTTTCCACCTTGATGGAACCTTTCACATACGCATCAGCCTGATAAGTATTCACCTGGTGCAGGTAAAAAGGCGCCACAGCGATAGCTTTACGCATGATCGCATAGGCCGGATCTTCTCCTTTGCGCGAAACAATGACATCCTGTAATTGATAGATCTTTTCATCCAATATAATACGGATACTTGTTGTTCCGGTAGCAGCTACGGTCACCTTTTCTGTTTTCCGTTCAAACCCCAGTGAGCTAAATTCACAGGTATAGCTACCGGGTTTCAGCGATGCCTGAAAAACACCCTTTTCATCGACAGTAAGTCCTAATGTGGCTTCATGAATAAACAGGGTGGCATGCGGGACAGGATTTCCTTCCCGGTCTGAAACCGTTCCTTTGAGTACTTGTGCAAAAGAGGAAGATACACTCAGCAGGAAACATACAAGTAGCATACAACATCTCATCTTCATACAGTTTAGATTCAATCGGTAAATATAGACTATTTAGCATTGGACTCAAGCCACACCAAGTGCTAATCAGCAAACAAGTAACACTAATTAGGCCAATTTACGCAGATTTGATTTATTCCCACACATATACACATCATAAACTCCTTTAACCGACAACGGCGGACCTGAGCCCGCCGTCATTCATTTACCTTGCAAGGAATTAATATTCCTGCCAGCTCTTGATCTGGATATCCGTTTCTTTCTGGTCGCAGAAGGCGCTAATAAAGGCGCTTGCCAGGCGGGCATTTGTGATCAGAGGGATGTTGTGATCGATCGCGGCGCGACGGATCTTGTAACCGTTGGTCAGCTCACGCTTGCTGTGATCTTTGGGGATGTTGATCACCAGTTCGAATGCATGGTCGCTGAACATCTCCATGATGTTGAGGTCGCCCGTTTCATCCGGCCAGGACACAGCGGTTGCCGGGATACCGTTGTCATTGAGAAATTTGGCTGTTCCCTGTGTACCATAGATCGTATATCCTTTACCAGCCAGTGTACGGCAGGGTTCCAGCAGATCCACCTTGCTTTTGGCTTCACCGGAAGAAACTAGGATGTTGTTATTCGGAACCATATTGCCAACAGCTACCATGGCAGAGAGGAGCGCTTCGTTGAAATCGTCGCCAATACAACCCACTTCACCTGTAGAACTCATGTCCACACCCAATACCGGATCGGCTTTGTGCAGACGGGCAAAAGAGAACTGAGAGGCTTTCACGCCAATCCAGTCGATATCGAACGCACTCTTGTCCGGTTTGGTATACGGAGCATCCAGCATGATGCGAGTAGCTGTCTCAATAAAGTTGCGCTTCAGCACTTTGGATACGAAGGGGAAGCTACGCGATGCACGGAGGTTACATTCGATCACCTTCACGTCGTTATTCTTAGCCAGGAACTGGATATTGAACGGGCCACTGATGTTCAGTTCTTTCGCAATCATCTTGCTTACTTTCTTGATGCGGCGTGCCGTTTCGAAGTATATCTTCTGAGCCGGGAATACCAGAGTAGCATCGCCGGAGTGTACACCGGCAAATTCGATGTGTTCGGAGATGGCGTATTCCACCACTTCCCCATTCATGGCTACTGCATCGAATTCCACTTCTTTAGCTCCCTGCAGGAACTCGGAGACAACTACCGGATGTTCTTTGGAAACCTTGGCCGCGAGGTCCAGGAACTCGACCATCTGTTCTTTGGAGTAACATACATTCATGGCAGCGCCCGAGAGTACATACGACGGACGGATCAGGATGGGGAAGCCTACTTTCTCGATGAAAGCGTCTATTTCTTCCATACTCACCACTTCGGCCCACAATGGCTGATCGATGCCCAGTGTATCGAGCATAGCCGAGAACTTGTGGCGGTTTTCAGCCCGGTCGATCGACAGCGGCGAAGTACCCAAGATAGGCACCTGCTGCTGGTGCAGCTTCATGGCAAGGTTGTTCGGTATCTGCCCACCCATGGAAACGACCACACCCTTCGGTGTTTCGAGATCGATCACGTCGAGCACACGTTCGAGCGACAGTTCATCGAAGTAGAGGCGGTCGCACATATCATAGTCAGTCGATACCGTTTCGGGATTGTAGTTGATCATGATCGACTTGTAGCCCAGCTTGCGAGCCGTCAGGGCGGCATTCACCGAGCACCAGTCGAATTCTACCGACGAACCGATACGGTAAGCACCCGATCCGAGAATCACCACACTCTTATCATTCTTATAGTAGGCGATATCATGATCCGAACCATCATACGTGAGGTAGAGATAGTTGGTGAGTTCCGGATGCTCGGAAGCGATTGTGTTGATACGTTTCACACTCGGAAGAATACCCAGTTTCTTACGGTAGCTACGCACACGGATATTTTCCCTCACCATATTCCCTTCCGGATTCTCCACATAGCGAGCGATCTGGAAGTCGGAGAAACCAAGGCGTTTGGCTTCTCGCAAAACATCGGCAGGCAGGCTGTCGATACTCTTGTAACCAGCCAGTACGTGGGTATAGTCTACAATATTCTTCAGTTTACCGAGGAACCAGTGGTTGATTTTCGACAGTTCGTGGATGCGGTCGATGGTGTATCCCTGTTCGAGGGCGCGAGCCACGGCAAAGATACGGAGGTCGGTAGGGTTGGCCAGTTCTTCGTCGAGGTTGTCGAATTCGAGGTCATTGTTACCCACGAAACCGTGCATGCCCTGTCCGATCATACGAAGACCCTTCTGGATAATTTCTTCGAAGCTCTTGCCGATAGACATGATCTCACCCACCGATTTCATGCTGGAACCGATCTGCCGGCTTACACCTACAAACTTCGTTAAGTCCCAACGCGGTATCTTTACAATAATATAATCCACTTCGGGAGCTTTATAAGCAGAGTTGGGAGTCCCCATTTCACCGATTTCATCGAGGCCATAGCCCAGGGCCAGCTTAGCAGCGACGAAGGCCAACGGATAACCGCTTGCCTTGGATGCGAGAGCTGATGAGCGGCTCAGGCGGGCATTCACTTCGATTACACGGTAGTCGCGGCTGTCGGAATCGTACGCATATTGGATATTACATTCACCTACGATACCCAGGTGACGGATCACGCGGGCAGAAAGTTCCTGCAGCATCTTTACTTCTTCGTCTACCAATGAGCAGGTAGGAGCAACCACGATACTTTCGCCCGTATGCACACCCAGCGGGTCTACGTTCTCCATACTCACAACGGTAAAGCAGTGGTCGTTCTTATCGCGGATCACCTCAAACTCGATCTCTTTCCATCCTTTCAGTGATTCTTCCACCAGAATCTGGGTGGAGTAGGCAAAAGCGCTTTCCGCCAGCGTGCGCAGTTCGGCTTCATCCTTGCAGATACCACTACCTAAGCCACCCAGGGCGTAGGCTGAGCGGATCATCACCGGGAAACCGATCTTATAGGCTGCTTTTATGGCATCGCCCATACTTTCAACAGCCTGGCTTATAGGCGTTTTCACATCGATCTCGTTCAGTTTCTTCACAAAAAGATCACGGTCTTCGGTGTACATGATGGCTTCCACCGAAGTACCCAGGACTTTCACGCCATATTTAGCCAGCGTACCTTCATTGTACAACTGTGTACCGCAGTTCAGCGCCGTCTGTCCACCAAAAGCAAGGAGGATACCGTCTGGCTGTTCCTTTTTGATCACTTCTTCCACAAAGTAGGGAGTGATCGGGAGGAAGTACACCTTATCGGCTACCCCTTCCGACGTCTGGATGGTAGCGATGTTGGGGTTGATCAATACACTGCTGATACCTTCTTCACGCAGGGCTTTGAGTGCCTGTGAGCCGGAGTAGTCAAACTCGCCGGCCTGACCGATCTTCAGGGCTCCTGAACCCAGGACGATTACCTTTTTGATTCCACTTTTCGACATAATACTTTCTGTTCTTTATTTTGTTGATTCTGTTTCCCTCTTGCGGCAGGACAAAAAAAATGCGTTAGAGACTACTAACGCATCATATAGAAAATAAAAGTCCTGCAAATAAAAAATGAGTTTTGGCATCCGGTCTGTAGTCGGATAAGTATACTGGTCTTCCCGTATGTGCCATCTCTATCATGAAACTCTTTTTCAAATCGGCGCAAAGGTAAGATTTATATTCATAACAATCAACCCTTGCACCCTAAATTATTTCCCAAAATGTAACCACGTCAGTTTGTGCCAGACATATTCAAACGGACCTTGCTTATGGCGCTGCAACCACCATTTGCAAAACTGCACCTGCAGGAGGAAGACCACAATACCGATCAGCAGGCTGAGCGTATATCCGCAACGAGACGCCATATACATCCCGAAAGGGAAATAGATAAAAGCGCCGGCAATGGATTGGCCTATATAATTACTGAGGCTCATCCGGCCGTAAAAACGGAGATTGGCTGTCAGTTTTTGTATATGTACATTTTGATAGAGTAGTACAAACGAAGCCACGAGCACAGTAGTAAAGGCAAGCTTTTGCCACATATCCAGCACCACACCCACGGTTTGACGCGCCATCGCCGAATCAGCATTATCATACACCAGTACCTTCAACTGGTAAACCGGTCCAAAAAGAACAGCGGCAATGATCAGGGCGCACACCCAAAAGCGGTTGGAAGAGGCGGAGGGTACGAATAATTGCCTTCGTCCCAATAACATCCCGAGCATAAACAGGCCAGCGGTCTGGATATACCGTCCGGCACCAATCGCCCAGAAAAAGCTGGCAACCTGTCCGTAGGTGGCATTCCGCCAGAGGAACGTCCAGAAGTTGCCTTCCTTGCAATAACGAGCCACCTCGGCATACATCTCGCCCACTCCCAGGTTGGGCAAGGCGTAAGAGGGATTAACCAGGCTGGCGATGCAGTGGAACCATTCCACCGGTTGACACAGCAGGATCGTAGCAACGAGCAATACAGTCCGGTCGCCCCATTTCCGCACAAGGATCAGGAAAAATCCGGTAACCGCATACAGCAACAGCACATCGCCAGCCGGAAAGAAGGCTGCATTAATCGTTGCAAAGAGCATTAGCAGTAATAATCGCCAAGCGAAACGCAGACCGAAGTCTTTCCCTTGTTGCGCTTGTTTGGCATACATTATATAAAAGGTAAAGCCAAACAACAAGGCAAAAATAGCATACGACTTACCGGCAAACAGGGCAAACACCACACTGAAAACACCTTCGTCCAGCATATTCAGCCATGCAGGCAGACTAGCCTTGTCGGGATAGACAGGAAAAATGAAATGCTCTACATTATGTACCAGCAGGATTGCCATCACGGCAAAGCCGCGCAGGGCATCTACGGTTTCCAGACGGGGAAGGAGGGAAACAGGACGTTGCTCCTGTTTTTCGGGATGTATTTGTGTCGTCATGATACAAAAGAATCAAACATAAAAGGCTCAAACGGCAATTATTTTTTCCGGCGGATGATATAATCTGTGAGCAGCCACAACGCATCGCGGGCATCCGATTCGGGAAGTCGGCAGAGAATCACCAGCGCTTTATCGTGAAAAGCCACCATGCGTGACTGGGCATACTCGATACCCCCGTTCTCCTTGGCAAAAGCAATGAGTAAACGGACGTTTTCATCGGAGAAATCGGACGTTTCAATCATACGGAGGTAAGGAGCCGCAACTGCCGGATCTGCGGTTTGCAAAGCATGCAACAGCGGGAGTGTGATCTTTCCTTCGCGGATATCGTTCCCGGTAGGTTTACCAATGGCAGGATCATCGTAATAATCGAAAATATCGTCTTTGATCTGGAAACAGTAGCCGATGAGTTCACCGAATTCGCGGCAGACGGCTACCGTCTCTTCACCGGCTTCGGCCGAAAGGGCGCCTATCTCGGAACAGGCAGATAGCAGGGCAGCGGTCTTTTTCCGGATCACATTCAAGTAACAGGCTTCGTCCAAGATATGTTCTTCGGCGGTTTCCAATTGGGCAATCTCCCCTTCCGAAAGGTTCTTCCCCAATTGGGAGATCAAGTGGACAATACGCAGATTGCGTGTCCAGATAGAACGGACAAGGGCGGTGGAAAGGATGTAGTCGCCCACCAGCACAGCCACCCGGTTGTCGAATATGGCATTCAGCGAAGGCACACCACGGCGTTGCTTGGTATCATCCACCACATCGTCGTGGATGAGGGTCGCGGTGTGAAGGAGTTCAATCAGGACGGCCGAGTTGATCGTGTCGTCGGATACTTTCCCACAGGCTTTGGCTGTAAGCAATACGATCAGCGGACGGACATGCTTGCCGGTTGCCGTCAGCAACAGGTCGATAGCCGATTGCAACTGCCGGGTACTGCTGCGAAGCGATTCGGCATAGTCGTCAAGGAAGCGTCGATACGCTTCGGCAACCGGTTGTTCTATTCGTAACCTTTCGTCCATAGATATGATAAAAGCTTCGCAAAAGTAAGAAAAACAATTAAGTATTGGACTTATTTCGTACTTTTACCCCATATTTATTATTATAAAAACAAGCAGAAGACGTATGAAGTTGTTCCTGATAGATGCCTACGCCCTGATCTACCGTTCGTATTATGCCTTTATTAAAAATCCCCGGATCAACTCGAAAGGAGTGAATACATCGGCTATTTTCGGTTTTGTCAATAGCCTGGAAGATGTGCTGAAGCAGGAAGAACCGACACACTTGGCCGTGGCGTTCGACCCCAAAGGCCCTACCTTCCGTCACGAAGCCTACGCGCACTACAAAGCGCAACGCGAAGAAACACCGGAAGTGATCCGCGCCTCTGTCCCTATCATTCAGGACATCATCCGGGCATACCATATTCCGATCCTTGAAGTTCCACGCTATGAGGCCGACGATGTGATCGGAACCATTTCCAGGCAAGCCGAGGCCGAAGGGTTCGATGTGTATATGATGACACCCGATAAGGACTACGGGCAACTGGTTAACGGACATGCCTTTATCTTCCGTCCCAAGTTCGGCGGTGGTTATGAAAAGCTGGGCGTCCCTGAAGTACTTGAAAAATACAGCATCACTACTACTGCTCAGGTAATTGACCTCCTTGGGTTGATGGGCGACACATCGGATAACATTCCCGGATGCCCTGGAGTGGGAGAGAAAACGGCGCAAAAACTGATTGCCGATTTTGGTAGCATTGAACATCTCCTGGATAATACAGATAAACTGAAAGGTGCCCTGCAGACAAAGGTGGTTGAGCATGCCGAACAGATCCGCTTCTCAAAATTCCTGGCTACGATCAAGACAGACGTACCCATTCAATTTGATGCGGCGGCATGCTTGCGGTCAAAACCCGACGAAGCCCGGTTGACAGCGATTTATACCGAACTGGAGTTCCGCACATTCATTACGCGGCTTACAAGCGAGGAAAAGAAAACGGCGCCCATACCGTCAGGCCCTGTCCAGGGCAACCTCTTTGGCGACTTTTCAGTGGCAACTCCGGAAGTGTCAGTCCATACTACACTGGAGAGCCTGCAAACCATCCCGCATACCTATCATCTTGCCGATACGGAAGAGAAGCAAATCGTATTAGCCCGCCTTCTGGAACGGCAGGATGCGTTTGCGTTCGACACGGAGACGGACGGGATTGATCCGCTGCGTGCAGGACTGGTCGGTATGTCGTTCGCCATCAAGGAAAAGGAAGCCTGGTATGTACCCGTACCGGCCGACCGGGAAGAAGCCACCCGGATCGTGAACCGCTTCGCTCCCGCCCTACGGTATGCCAAGTCGGTAAAGATCGGGCAAAACATCAAATTCGATATCCTGGTACTCCGCAAATATGGCGTAAAGGTGGCTGGGCCGTTGTTCGATACCATGATCGCCCACTACCTCCTCAATCCGGAGTTGCGACACAACATGGACTACCTGGCCGAGACCTACCTGCATTATCAAACCGTGCATATTGAGGCGTTGATCGGCCCGAAAGGAAAGAACCAGCGTTCGATGCGCGACGTGCCCGTTGCCGACATTGCCGCATACGCCGCTGAAGATGCCGACATCACACTCCGGTTGAAAAACCGCTTCGAACCCGAACTGGCAAAATCCGGCGTGGAGCATCTTTTCCATGAGATCGAGATGCCCCTCATCTATGTGCTGGCTGAGATGGAAGCAGCAGGAGTAACGCTCGATACGGTCGCTCTGAAACAATCGTCGGAAACACTCACTGCCTCCCTTATCCAACTGGAGAAAGAAATATATGAACTGGCGGGCGTCTCCACATTCAATATCAACTCTACCAAGCAAGTAGGCGAGATTTTGTTTGATCGGTTGCAGATCGACGATAAAACCAAGAAAACAAAGACCGGAAACTACAGTACCAATGAAGAAGTGCTGGAAAAACTCCGTAGCAAGCATCCGATCGTAGGTAAACTGCTGGAATACCGTGGCTTGAAGAAACTACTCAGTACCTATATCGACGCTTTGCCCGAGTTGATCAATCCCTATACAGGCAAAATACATACCTCATACAACCAGGCAGTTACCGCCACCGGACGACTTAGCTCTACTAATCCCAACCTGCAAAACATCCCCGTACGCGACGAACAAGGCCGGGAAATACGTAAGGCATTCACGGCCGACGATGCAGACAGCCTCTTCTTCTCGGCCGACTACTCACAGATCGAATTACGTATCATGGCCCATTTGAGTAATGACCTCAATATGATCGATTCCTTCCGTAGTGGAGCGGATATCCACGCCGCGACTGCCGCCAAAATTTACGGCGTAGACGTGAAGAGTGTGACAAGTGATATGCGCCGGAAAGCCAAAACAGCCAACTTCGGTATCATTTACGGCATCTCCGTGTTCGGACTGGCCGAACGGTTGTCTATCCCCCGTGGTGAAGCCAAAGAACTGATAGACGGTTACTTCCGCACCTACCCGCGTGTAAAGGAGTACATGGACGAAAGCATCCAGGCAGCTAAAGCGAAAAGCTATGTGGAAACAATCTTCCACCGGAAACGTTTCCTGCCCGATATCCATTCGGTCAATGCCATCGTGCGTGGCTATGCCGAACGAAATGCTATCAACGCACCCATCCAGGGCAGCGCCGCCGATATCATCAAAGTGGCCATGGTCCGTATCCACCGCCGTTTTGAGAAAGAAGGACTCCAAAGCAAAATGATCCTCCAGGTACATGATGAACTCAACTTCAATGTCCGGAAGAGCGAAGAAGAAGTGGTACGCCGGATCGTACTCGAAGAAATGGCCAACGTGATTCCTCTCCAGGTCCCCCTGATCGCCGACTGTGGCATCGGGCATAACTGGCTGGAAGCGCATTGATTTATCAGGGAACCGACCTGGGACGTTTTCGCCTGCCGTAACATTCCTCGCTAATGTGCGTCTAACCGGGTATATTCAAAATGATAACAAAAAAAAGATGAAGCAATTTGTATACACCTTATGTCTGGTAACCGGATTATGCCTGACAACCGGTAAAGTATCCGGTATTAAACCGGTGGATGGTACTATTCAGGTCAACGGGAAGCAGATGGCCTATCAAAGTGGCGGATTAGAGAACCGGAAAGCCGGCGAGCCAGTCGTTGTATTTGAGTGTGGATTCGGTTCGGGCGACGGAAGCTATATGCCACTCCTGTTCAGCCTGCCAAGTGAGATGCCCGTATTTACCTACGACCGGAACGGGTTGGGCGATTCAGAGATCGACACTACACTGATTAGCGATGCCGATGTGGTGAATCGTTTGCACAATCTGTTGACTACGCTCCGGATAGAGCCGCCTTACATCCTGATAGGGCATTCATTGGGAGGACCGTTCGTCCGCCTTTTCACATCTATCTATCCGGATGAAGTTAGCGGACTAATGTTAATCGATCCCACCGATTATATGCTGACTGCAGCAGAAGACGAACAGGTGAAGACACTTACCGACAGCCGCACCGGATATCGCCAGTTGATGCCCATTATGTTTGGCGATATACTGGCCGATGAGGCGACTCCTGCAGGTATGCGACAGGAAACCTCCCGTGTAAAACGCAATATGGAGACGAACTTCTTTGGTGAATACCAGTCGCTTCCGCCCTTGCGGAATATCCCTTCCTACGTTTTGATTGCCTACAACCGGCGTACCGAAGAGGCAGAACTGGAGCTGAGCCTCAAAAATGGTATCCAGCTCAAGCCCTGGTTTGCAGAACTGGATTGGCTGCGCATCCGGCACTACGGGCAACTGATCGAGAACAACGACCACAGCTCCGTGATCCTCCTCCCACAGTACAGTCATGGCATCCATCACCAGGATCCGCAATTGGTGGCCGGTTATGTGGAAAAACTTTATCAGGCAGTAATAAGTGTCGGTAAAAAGTAATTCCTGCGAAAAATACATATCTTTAAAGCCTCGATTCGAAACAACCATATATTATCGATATGAACACACGTATTGTTATCCTCTGGATCGCTTTGGCTTTCTCCTGTTCGCTTTTTGGACAGTCTACCCTTCCACCAAAGGGTGAAAAACAGTTGTTGAACCATAACTGGATCGCCCGCCAGGCCGGGTATGTCTTACAGGATGGAGCACAACTTACCTCCCGTCTACAGGACTTCAGTGCCTGGATACCGGCCGTTGTACCAGGTACAGTGCTAACCACATTGCTTGAAAACAAGCAGATCCCATCGCCCTATTACGGGCTGAATAATCAGCAGATTCCTGATATATATAATGTAGGGAAGGATTTCTATACGTACTGGTTCGTCAACCAATTCGAAACCCCGGCACTGGACGGTTCTACCCGCCTGTGGCTTAACTTCCGCGGCATCAACTACCGCGCCGAGATATTCCTGAACGGCAAGCGGGTATCTACCACCACACACGAGGGGATGTTTATCCGCCGGAGCTATGATATCACCGAAGCAGTCAGACCCGGACAACGCAACACATTGGCCGTGCTGGTGCTTCCGCCCGACTTCCCCGGCGAAGACAATGGCGGACAGGGAGGCGACGGACAGATCGCCCGCAACGTCACCATGCATTGTACCCCGGGCTGGGACTGGATCCAAGCCGTGCGCGACCGCAATACCGGCATCTGGGACGAGGTATCGCTCACCACTTCCGGTACCATCCGTTTACAGCATCCACAGGTGATCACCCAGGTTCCGGGTGTACGCATGCCGGGTGATAAGCAGGCGGATGCTATCCTGAAAGTGACAGCCGAAGTAGAGAACCTCACCGGTAAGCCCCAACAAACAACCGTGAGTTATACGGTGGAAGGCCGCACATTGAGTACGAAGGTAACCCTCCACCCATGGGAAAACCGCATCGTAGCGTTGCCGGATATGACTATCAAAAATCCCCGCCTTTGGTGGCCGAACGGTACCGGCAAGCAGGAACTCTACCACTTGTCTATGCAGGCAACAGATACAGAGGCCCGTGTTTCCGACGCACAACACTTGCGGATCGGTATCCGCGAACTGGGGACAGAAAAAGATCCGGCGACAGGAGGACGCAAGTTCTTTGTCAACGGACAGAAGGTCTTCATCCGGGGAGGTAACTATATCGCATCCGACTGGATGCTCCAGTTATCGCCCGAACGGTATTTCACTGAAGTGAAGTTCCATGCCGATATGAATCTTAACATGATCCGCGTATGGGGTGGCGCCATCCCGGAACGGCCTGAATTCTACAATGCCTGCGACTCGCTCGGTATGCTGGTATTCCAGGATTTCTCCGTCACCGGCGATGCCAACGGCGCCTGGATGGATGCACGGAAAGTGGATTCTCGTGAACGCCGCCATGCGTATCCGGACAATCACGAACTGTTCCTCACCTCTGTCATCGACCAGGTGAAGATGCTCCGCAACCATCCCAGCCTCTGCCTCTGGTGTGGTGGTAACGAATGGCCGGCAGCCGCAGATATTGATGATGCGCTGAAAAACCGGATCATGCCGAAATACGACCCTACCCGCCATTTCACCAGTTTTTCTACCGATACGGTATTCACGCGCAATACCATCGGCGGTGTGGGCGACGGCCCATACGGCATCCGCGAGGTGGAATGGTTCTTTACCTTCCGTTCCACCCCCTTCAATCCTGAATTAGGTTCGATTGGTGTGCCCGAAGCCGCCGCCATGCGTGCCATCATGGACGAAAAAGACTTTAACGATTTCCCGCGATCAGGCGGCGGTGGAGGAGCCAGTGGAGGCGGACGCGTAAACGAAGTCTGGAACTACCACAAATACCTCCCTTACGGCGAACAGATCAACCGCTACGGGACACCGAAGAACGGCGACGACTTTTGCAAAATCGCCCAGTTAATCAATTACGACCAATATCGTGGATTAATGGAAGGCTGGGCGGCCAATATGTGGAACTGGTACACCGGCATGCTTATCTGGAAAACACAAAACCCCTGGACTGCCTTGCGTGGACAAATGTACGATTGTTACCTCGACGTCAACGCCTGCTATTATGGCACCAAAATGGGAGGAGAACCCCTGCATATCCAATACAACGCAAAGACCAAACAGGTGGAAATAGCCAACACCTCCTTCTCGGCCTACGATAAACTCTCGGCCACCGTCCGCCTATATGCCGCCGATAGCAGGCTGATCAGTGAACACACCGAGCAGACCTCCATCCAGGCCAATGTGTGCCGACCGCTTTTCGACGTCCAACCTCCTACCGGTATAGAGGACGTTTACTTTATGCGCCTCACTTTGCAGCAGAACGGCAAGGTCTGCTCCGACAACACCTACTGGATGACTTCCCGTCCGAATGATTTCACCGGCTTGCAGGAACTTCCCAAAGCAAACGTTTCTCCGCGTATTGAGGTAACGAAGAACGGCACTATATATGAGGCCTCTGTTACGGTGAAAGCAGGCAAACAGCTTAGCTTCTTCAACCGCATCAGTATCTTCAATCGCAAAACAGGCGAACGCGTATTGCCCGTTTACTATTCCGACAACTACTTTACGGTCTTCCCGGGTGAAGAAAAAACCGTCACCCTCACCTTCCCTGGCACCCTGCCCAAAGAAGATATCGATATCCGGGTAAGCAGTTGGAATTGAAGAAATTACTCCATTCGCTTGTAATAACGTGGGGTGTAGCCGGGTAAGAGGTCGGGATGGAAGATCCAGACAAGGTCTTTTAACAGGTAGTCGGGGTAGAAGGGAGACTCCTCATAAAAGGGTACCTTACCGGTGTTGCACCCGAATACGTTGCGGTTTTTGAAAGCGTCGAAGTTTTCGTATGGGATGTATTCGGACCGGAGGTCGCGGTAGGTCATGTCGTTGGCCAGGTTGTATTTGATGAGCCAAAGGTCGGCATGGATGGCTTTTTCAAACACGGCCTCAAAGGTGAATGGCTGACTGCCAACTCCCGGGAGGGAGCTGAACAGGTAGTTAGCGCCGGCATCGCGGAAGAGGTGGGCTATGTAACTGTCGCCTGCGGGGATGTACCAGGTTGCGCCGAATCGTTTCTCCGAAAAAACGGTGGGGCGGTGTGTGACGTCGGCGGTCAGTTCTTTCAGGGCCAGGTAGCGCTGTTCGGTGGCGGCAAAGAGGGAATCGGCTGTTTCCTGCCGGTTGAACAGTAGGCCGTAGAAGCGGATCCATTCTGTTCTCCCCAGCGGTAATGATTCCATATAGTCAGCTCCTTCGATGATGGGGATGCCTATCTTCTCTACCGGGCCGTAGCTGTTGTTTTGGAAGGGGGAAACGATTACGATTTCGGTGTTGGATTCGATCATTTTCTCCACGTTGGGGGAGGTGGCTTCGCCCAGGTCGGCTATCCGGCCGGTGCGCAGCCCTTCCTGTATGGCGGGGATATCCATGTATTGGGATTCACATACGCCGACGATCTTATCGGTTTCGCCCAGCAGGTCGATGATACCGGCGTGTACGGAGGTGTAGACGGCTACGTTCCGGATCGGAACGCGAACCAACGTCCCTGCGGGCAGATCAGCAGGGATTGGTTGGTCGCGTCCTACCAGTATATATCGTTGCAGCAGTTGGGTACTGTCCCAGGGATCCTTCACTTCCACGGTGGTGTAGCCGTTGTAGTGAAGGATGCTGAGACCTCGCGCATAGCGGATGGAGTCGGTGGCAAACGGTGTGTCGTCGTTTGTGCTCCGGCGTACCTGGCAACTGCACAGGATACAGCCAATGAATGTTGCTATGAAGAGGAGGCGCTTCATTTGGACAGGAAGGCAATGCTCTTGGCGTAATATCCTTTGGTGTCGATGCTGCCTCCTTCCAATTTGCCGTCGGCAGAGAAGATGTACAGGTCACTGGTCGCGCCATAGGGTGCGCTGGTGATATAGATTTTCTCTGTGATGGGGTCAACTGCCAAGGCTTCGGGGGTATCTATCTGTATGTCATTGGCGATGAACTTGTCGTTGACGATCTTTTCGGCCAGTACGTCGTAGACCTTGAATTTGGTATCGGGGTTACCCCATTGGGCGTACATGTAATAGAGCTTGTTGTTTACGAGCGACATGCGGGAGGCGTTGTCGATCACGGCCACTTCGCCCGTCTGGCCATCGATACGCTGGAGGGTGTTTTTTACATCGCCGTAGTCGCCCATGGAGATTACATATACATCGCCTTCGCTGTCTGCTGCGAGGCTAACGGGGTTAAGTGCGACCTGGATGTCTTTTTCTACCTGGAAGGAGGAAAGATTGACTACTGATACGGTTTTGCCGTAGTCGGGGAAGTCCAGCCCGCCGGAGTTGGCTACATAGAGTTTGCCGTTGGAGACGGTGAGTTGTTCGGGGTAACGGCCTACTTCCACTGTTTTTTCGATCGTGAGCGAGGTGGTGTCGAGCATGGCGGCCTGGTGACCGTAGAAGTAGGATACGTATACTTTGCCTTCGTGGGCTACCATGCCACGTGGGTTCAGCGGATTGGCACCATCTTTGGGTTCGATGCTTTTGAGGAGTTTGTGGTTACTGTCGAGTACGACCAGTCGGTTGGAGGTGGGGACGGTGATGTATATTTTGGAGCCGTAGAGGAGGATTTGCTCAGCGGAGTCGCCGAGGCCACTGCCGTTGGCTGTTTGGTACAGGTTGGAGGTTATTGTTCCGGTGGTGATGTTGTAGAAACTGAGGGTGGCATTGTTTTCGTTGTAGTTGCCGCTGTTGAGGATGTAGATGCCTGTGGTGGTAGGTGGTACTTCCGGGTCTGGGTTGTTGGGCGTGACGTCTGTCACAGCTACGGCGGCGAGGTTGTTGGATTCGCCGAAGGTATTGATGGCTACGACTATGATGTAGGAAGCGTAGTCTGTGTCGGCAGGTATGGCGAAGGATGTGGTTCCTTTTTGGGCGACGCCGAGCATTTTGTCTTTCTGGGTGGCGGTGCTGCCGAAATAGATGTTGTATCCAGTGATATCGCCTTCAGGGGTGGGCAGTTCCCAGGCAAGGGTGCCACCAATCTTGCCGGTATTGGTGTCTGTGTCTGTAAAGGTGAGATTGATTACTGCGGCGGTGGGGGGGACGTCGGTTTTGTCGTCGTCACTACATGCGGTGAACGCCAGGAAAGACAGGGCGCAGCATGTGAATAGGTAAAAAAGGTTCTTTTGTTTCATTGTTTTGCTGATTATTTGATTAGAAACTATATTTTATGGAGCCGCGGAATGAGCGTCCGGGCATGGGGTAATATCGGATCACGTCGTAGGTGACGTCGGTGAGGTTCACCACTTCGGCTTGCAGGCGGAGGGTGGAATGCCGGAGGGGGAACGTTTTGCTGAACGACAGTTGGTGTTCGTTGTAGCCCAGTATGCGGTTCATGTCGATGTTTTGCGGCAGAGAGTAGCGCTCGCCGACGGCGGTGAGCATCCAGCTGAGATTGACCCAAGGGTTTTCGAGAGATACGGATACAGAGCCCGCATGTTCGGGGGTATAGGGTAGTTGATGCTTGTAGGTTTTGCCGGCAGGGTCGGTCACGTCTTGTGCCTGTTGCCAGGTGTAGGCGCCGTCTATCTGCATGAAGATAGAGGCAGGCAGTGCGATGCGGGCGGAGAGGTTGGTGTCGAGGCCTTTGATCTCGACTTCTCCCATATTCATCATTTTCCAGATGAACATGGTGGGGATGGCTACGATTTTGTCTGTTACCTGGTTGTAGTAGCCGTCTACGGTGAGACTGAGGAAATCGAGCCGGATGCCGGGGAAGGCGCTGCTCCAGGTGAGACCAAGGTTGTATTGGGTGGTCTTCTCGGGGTTGAGGGAACGGTTGCCGATGCGGTCGTAGTAGAGGTCGTTGAAGGTGGGTATGCGGAAGATGTCTTTGTAGGAGGCACGCACGCGGAGGTTTTGCCGGTTCAGGATGCGGTACGAGAGGCTGGCTGCCGGGGAGAGACGTTGGCGGTCGGGGGCAGGGTCGCCTGTACGGATATCTTCGGTGATATAGGTGCCGAGGAGGCTGACGGTGGCCGAGAGGCGACTGTTGGCAAATTGTGCGGCCAGGGCCGTAAGCGAGGTGTATCGTTCGGGGAAAACACACTTGGGGGTGGTGGCATCCAGGGTATTCATAAAGAGGTCTTCGGCCAGGGAGAAAGAGAGACTGGTGTGCGGGCGGTATAGGCCGACGGCGGAGAGGTAGTATTCGCGCTGGGTATAGACATCGGTCTGCCTGCCGTCGATATACTTGTTATGGAAGTCGCGGTAGCGGGTGCGGGCATAGTCGAACTTTGCCTGTGTTTTGAGGGTGAATTGTTGAGAGAGTTGGTTCTCGTAGAGGGCTTGGAGGAAGCCATTGCGGTTTTGCAGTCGTTCCTCATGGTAATCGTTATAGAGGATGATGGAACCGGGGAGGCCGCGGTTGGAGTCGAACCAGTAGCCTTTGAGTTGCAGGCGTCCGCGCCGCTGCCAGTCGGCAAAGAGGTTGAGTTCGGTGCGGAAGGTCTCGATGTCGCTGTTGCGGCGTTTTTCGCGGGTCACGATGTCGCCGTTGGTGAAGGTGTAGGGGTATTGGCCGTCGGCGCGCATCCAGTCGGCGCACCAGGAAAGGCTGTGCGTGTTAGAAAGCTGCTGTTCGTAGCGTATGAAGGGATTGAATAGGCCGAAGGAGCCGGCTTTGAGGGTTGCCTGGATATGGAAGGGGCGGCCGGTGAAGCGGGGGGCTTCGGTGCGGATGTTGAGGGCGCCGGCTGAGGCGTAGGTGCGGGCGGTTTGGAATATTTCGTCGGACTGACCGATGGAGAGGGAGACGCTTTCTACGTTGTCGAGTGAGAAGCGGCTGATGTCTACCTGTCCGCTTTGGGTGTCGGAGATGGTGACTCCGTCGTAGCTCACGGCGGTGTGTTGGGCGCCGAGGCTACGGATGGAGACGGTTTTGAGTCCACCGATGCCGCCGTAGTCTTTGACGGTGACTCCGGAGAAGCGTTTCACAGCATCCGATACCTCCTGCAAACCGAGTAAATCGATCTCTGTTTTACCTACTACTTGCAAGGGTGTGGCCTGGCGGGTGACGGAGGGACGAGCCCAGCCTACCACTTCCACTTCGCCCAATACACGCGTTGTGTCGGCTTCCTGCCCATAGAGGCAGGCGATACCGGCAAACCATGCACCATAGAGGCATAGTATCCTTCTGACAACTAAATAAAACATAACACGTTCGGTTTACCAACGCCTTTACCCGAGGTATTGCTAATGTTAAATCAGGGCAGGTTTTCTGGCTCGTCCACCCTTCCGGCTGCCTTCCCATCCCTCCTTGGAGGGGGACAGTGGCAACGAGATGTGCCGGGGTATTCTGGACATACAGCTACGGGTACAGCTCCGGTTTTGCACCGGATTCCCTTTTACTAACTTTTCCCGGACAGGAAAAGTTACACCGTGATTTGGGGACAAAGGTAGCGTTTATTTTGAATGGTATCATTTTCGATGCTAAAATTGTGGCGTTTTTCATCGTTTGACAGATAGGGAGTGATAATATAGATACGGTAGAGGCATTATGGAGGCATTATATAGAAATAGTATACATCAGTGCAACAATTTGTAGAGGAATAATAGAGAAATAGTAGAGCTGATACAAGGAGAGGTGTCAAGATGTATGTAAAAGCGGTCGGTTGGAAAGCAAATCGTCTCTTTTGTCGACGATTTGCTTTCAAAAGTGTTTCAGGGTGTTATTCGTACACCCGGAATTGCTGCTGGCAGGAGTAGGCGGAGAAGAATCCGGAGATGGGAATACCGGCTGGATTCGTAAGGGGGGCGATATTTGTTTCCACGTTGGCAGGGGGACCTCCGAAGATGGGGTTGGTGCCGCCGAGTTCGTGGCGGGCGTTCTCGAGGAAGTCGGCATAATTTTTGGGGAGTACGCTGACACGGAGGGTAACGGTGTCGCCCGGGGTGAGGCGGGATTCATCTTCTTCCTGATCAAGGTAGAAGCAGGAGAGGCCGGCGAAGTTGTCTTGTTTGATGTGTTCGTCGCTGACGATGAAGTAGCCCGACAGGGAATCGTTGAGCGCTTCGTGGTTGCGGCTGGCGTGGAAACTGAAGTAGCTGCGGGGGTTAGGTGGGAGGCTGCCGTAGAGCTGGACTTCGATCACGTCGTCGAAAACGGGGGAGGGAATGAGGGTGATGGAATCTACCGGGGCCGAGTAGGGCATGGTGGATTGTGCCTGGAAGGTCTCGGTCTGTCCGTCGCCATCGAAGTCGAGGCTTACCTGAAGGGTGTAGGTGGAGCCTTCGCGGCCAAAGATGTTGGGGGCGGTGAGGTAGAGGCCGGGGGTGCCGGGGCTTTCGGTGAGGGTGATCTCTTCGTTGCCGGAACGGATTACGACCTGGGCGTCACTGACACCCACCGGGGAGGTGGTGGCAAAGTAGCCGGCTGAGCGGGTGATGCGGATGGCATGGCTGGTGGTATCGTTGGTGATGTAGCCGTAGATGACGAGGTGCTCGGGAGCGTCTTCGGTCTTGATATCGATGCGCTCGGTACAGGCCAGGAGGCTGCAAAGGGCGATGAAGAGGGTGATGGGCAGGTATGTAGTGATTGTATATCGTTTCGTTGTCATGATGTGCAGGGGTTAAAAGGTGAAGTTCCAGGTGATGGAGGGGATGAAGGAGAAGAGGTAGACCATTTCGGCGTAGGATACGTCTGGCTGGTCGGCGTCTTGCATGAAGGCGATAGACCAGGGGTTCTTGCGTCCGTAGGCGTTGTAGAGCGAGAAGTTGAGTTCGTGCGAGAAGCGCTTGCCGGGCTTGGTGAGTTTCCAGGTGGCCGAGAGGTCGAGGCGGTGGTAGTCGGGATACCGGTATTCGTTGCGTCCGGAGTAGATGGGGACGTAATTGTTCTCGATCAGGAAACGGCCTGTGGGGTAGGTGATGGGCATGCCGGTGGCGTAGACCCAGTTGGCGGCGAGTGTCCACTTAATGTTGAGGGCGTAGTTGGCTACGATGGAGATGTTGTGGGGCTTGTCGTAGGGGGAGCGGTACCAGTCGCCCTTGTTGATGTCGTCGGCCTTGCGTTTGCTGGTGGAGAGGGTGTAGCTGATCCATCCGTTGAGGCGGCCGGTGTTCTTGCGTACCTGTAGTTCGAGGCCATAGGAGTAGCCGCTGCCGAAGCGGAGTTCCTGTTCGAGGTTTTCGTTACCCATGAGCTGGGCGTGGTCTTTGAAATCTACGACGTTTTTCATGTCTTTGTAGTAAACTTCGGCGGAGGCTTCGTAGGCGTTGTCAGCAAAGTTGCGGAAGTAACCGAAGGCTACCTGGTCGCACAACTGGGGTTTTACGTTCTGCGAGGCCTGGAACCAGACGTCCAGAGGCGAGCCTGCTGCCGAGTTGGAGGCCAGTTGGATAAACTGGGCGGTGCGCGAGTAGCTGGCTTTGACAGAGTGCTGGTCGTTGAACATCCATACGGCGCCAAGGCGGGGTTCGAGGGCGCCTTGGTTGTTGTATATGGTGCCGCGTTTGTAATCCTTCGTATAGTCTACGACGTAGTCTTTGAGATAGTTTACGGGTTCGCCGTTGGCGATGTTCTGGAAGAGGGTATAGCGGAGGCCGTATTTGAGTTTGAGGTGGTCGCCCAGTGAGGATTCGGCGGCGAGGTAGAGGGCGTGCTCCATGGCGTATTGGTTGGGCATGGCGAAGCGTCCGAGGATGGCATCGTCGCCGATACCGCCTCCTTCGCCGGGGACAAAGTTGTGGTAGAGGAAGTTGTATCCGAAGCGGAGGTGGTGCTGGGGATTGAAGTGGTAGGAGAAGTCGGCTTTGGCGCCGTAGTCCTGCATTTGCGATTTCCACTCCTGGTTGATCTGCTCGTTGAGATCGAGGGAGATGTAGTAGTCGTAGAAACTGCCCATGAGGGTGAAGTTGGAGAATAACTTCGGTGAGAAGACGTGGTTCCAGCGTGCGGTGAGGGTCTTGTTGCCGAAGTCCATACCAGCGAATTTGGTTCCGAAGACGTCGCGGCCGAGGTAGCCGGAGAGGTAGATGCGGTTGTTGTCGTCGATACTGTAGCTGGCCTTTGCGTTCATGTCGTAGAAATAGAGGGACGACTGGCGGAGGTCTTTGTCGCTCGACAGTTTGAGGAAGAGGTCGGCGTATGTGCGGCGGCCGGAGACGATCCAGGTGGCCTTGTCTGAGGCCAACGGGCCTTCGAGGGTGAGGCGGCTGGAGATGAGGCCGATGCCGCCGGTGCCGGAGAAGCGTTGGTTGTTGCCGTCTTTGGAGCGGATGTCGAGGAGCGAGGAGAGGCGTCCGCCAAAGGTGGCGGGGATGTCGCCTTTATAGAGGGTGACTTCCTTGACGGCATCGTTGTTGAAGACGGAGAAGAATCCCATGAGGTGCGAGGCGCTGTAGACGGTTGCCTCGTCGAGCAGGATGAGGTTTTGATCGTGACTGCCGCCGCGTACGCTGAAGCCCGACGATCCTTCGGCCGTGGCCTGCACACCGGGCAGGAGCTGTACGGCTTTGATCACGTCTACTTCACCCATCAAGGCAGGCATCGTTTTGATGGCGGCCGAGGTGAGGCGTTCGGTGCTCATCTCTACTTTGGCCACGTTGGCGTTCTTGCCTGCGGCGGAGACGACTACTTCAGAGAGTTGGTTGGTTTGCGGCAGGAGCTGGATGTTGAGGCGCTGGTCGGTTTTGAGGTCGACCGTTATTTCCTGCGGCGTGAAGCCGATGTAGGAGAAGACGAGGGTATACGCCCCGGCCGGCAGGCTGAGGGAATAGAAGCCGTAGACGTTAGTTACTGTTCCCGTGCGGGAGTTCCTGACCATTATGCCGGCGCCGATGAGGCTTTCGCCATTTTCCTTGTCAACGATTGTTCCGCTTAGGGTTACTTTCTTCTCCTGGGCCGCAAGTGGGGGCAGTATGAACAGTAGAAACAGAAATACGATCACATGTTTCATCATCACAATTTTGTTAGTATCAACGGAATAACGGCCGGTTTATTTCCTGCCGCTGTATTCCTTGGGGTATTCTCCGGGTGTAAAGATGGGTTAATTTCCTTTTACCGGAGCATGGTTCCTATCTCATATTGAGGGGTAAAGAGATAAAAAGCGGGCTTTTTTGCCTGCATGAGACGCAAATCAGGGGGATTTTTGTAAGTTTGCGTTCTCATTTACAAATATAAAAGATTAAGAAGAACGATGGAAACAGTTGTCAGCGGTATTCGCCCCACCGGTAATTTACACCTGGGGAACTACTTTGGTGCAGTGAGGAGTTTTGTGCAGATGCAGCACGATTACAAATGCTTTTTCTTCATTGCCGACTGGCATTCGCTGACTACCCATCCCCATCCCGATAATATCCGCAACAGTGTGAAGACGATCCTGGCAGAATACCTGGCCTGCGGTATCGACCCCGAAAAGGCGACTATATATATACAAAGTGATGTGCGCGAAGTGGCCGAACTCTATCTGTACCTGAATATGAACGCTTACCTGGGTGAGCTGGAGCGCGTGACATCATTCAAGGATAAGGTACGCTCACAGCCCGATAATGTGAATGCCGGCCTGCTCACCTACCCTTCCCTGATGGCTGCCGATATCATTATCCATAAAGCCAATAAAGTGCCGGTAGGCAAAGACCAGGAGCAGAATATGGAGATGGCACGCAAATTCTCCCGCCGCTTCAACCAGATTTATGAAGTGGAATACTTCCCCGAACCGGCTTCTTTCCATTTCTCGGAGAAGGCTGTCAAGGTGCCGGGATTGGATGGCTCGGGTAAGATGGGGAAAAGCGAAGGGAATGCGATCTACCTGATAGACGACGAAAAGACGATCAGCAAGAAGGTGATGAAAGCCGTAAGTGATTCCGGCCCTACGGAACCTAACAGCGTAAAGCCGGAACCTATCGCCAACCTCTTTACGATGATGGAGATCGTTTCCGACAAGTCTACTTTTGACTTCTTCAATGATAAATATAATAACTGCGAGATTCGCTATGGCGATATGAAGAAGCAGTTAGCTGCTGATATTAATGCCTTCTGTGCACCTATCCGGGAGCGTATTCTGGATATTTTGGGCGACGAGGCCTATCTGGAAAAGGTAGTGAAGTTGGGTGCTGAAAGGGCCAGCGAAAGCGCTGCCATGACGCTGCGCGAGGTACGTGAGATCATAGGCTTCCGCCCATAGGAGGCTGTATCAAAAGTAGTCCGGCATGAACCCACTAATCTTTGCGCGTCATGCCGCTACTTTTTGTTTAAATTATTTTAATTAGCCTAAATATGCTTAGCGTACGGGGTTGGTATTCAAAATCCTTCTTTCTTTGCAGCGATTAACTTCTTGCAAAAGTACCATGAGCCAACTATCTTCTCCCCAATTTGAGACGTATTTTAAGCAACTCTACCGCCCGTTGTGCCTGTTTGCGCTGCGGTTTCTGGAACGGACGGAGGATGCGGAAGATGTGGTTCAGCAGGCATTTGCCGATGTATGGGAAAAGAATCGGAATGGGTCAGCCATACTTCATCTGAAACCTTACCTTTATCAGGCGGTGCGCAACCGGTCGCTTTCCCTGATCACCCAATCACCCTCGCTTCCAAGCACCGATGATGTTTCCGACCTTGCTGATCTTTCCGACGAGGAGCAGATTCGCCAGGCCGAACAGGATGCCCGCCTGTGGGAGGCTATCGACCAACTACCTCCCGAACGGAAAAAGATTTTCCTGCTGGCCAAACGCGACGGACTGAAGTATCAGGAAATAGCCGAACGGCTTCAAATCTCCATCAAGACAGTTGAAAATCAAATGGGTAAGGCCCTGAAAGCCTTGCGTGAATCGGTGGTGCGCATCTACCTGTACTTTTTCGGATGAAAAAAAGCGCGGGATGCGATAGGGGTATTTGAGCCCCTCCTTGTCTCAGGTACAACAAGCAATGTTGAATTTAATGCAGAATGAAATGAAGAAGATTGTATCAGTGGTATTGATGTTGATGTGTATGCTGACGATGCATGCGCAATTGTTTATAACGCCCGAGGCAGGGATGACGGCCTCAAAGATTCATTGGCAAAATAACTGGAATGCGGGGTGGAAAGCCGGGGTGGGATTGGAGTATCGGTTCCGGCCGGGCGCTTTCTCATTAAAATCGGGGGCTTATTATATGCAGCAAGGGTTTGATGCGCATATATATACTGAGCTGAATGTAAAAGAAAGTACGCTGCAAAATATGTATTCGCATTCAAACAGCCATCGTCTGCAAATCCCCTTACAGGCCAAGTTCGGTTGGAAGTTGTCTGAAAGCGTAGGTATGCACGTGGCGGCAGGTCCTTATGTAGCCATTTCATTAGCCAATACGGGGTATGGAACAATGGACTATATCAATTACGGGCGGTCAACCAATGACTATTACTACCTCTCGCCAAATCAAGGAGTGTATGGCTATAATTATGGCTACGGATATGGGGGCTACAGTTCCACTATGGGCGGGCACAATACCTGGTCGGGATTCAAAGATAAGACAGAGTGGGGGGCGGCCCTTTCCATAGGAGTGGAGATCAACCGCCTGTCGATCAACCTCAACTACGATGCAGCGCTCGGCAAGGGACGCAGGAATGACTTTGGTATTACCAATCATGCCATCAGCCTCACGATAGGTTACGCTTTCCGATTGACTAAATAATTACCGTCTATGCACCACCCATCCAACGACATACACGAACAACGTATCCGATCCGTATCCCGGCGTTACCGCGAAGGAAGCCTGGATACGGATGTAGCCTGGAAGCGCTTTGCAGACAAACAGGGCATCCGCCGTTCCTTTCCGCTGAGGCGGTTGGCCGGCATCGCGGCTGTGCTGTTGCTCGTGGTTGGTTTAGGGGCTGTGTACGTGATCCGGGAATCACGTCCTGATTGGGTGGTAGTTAAAACAGGCAACGATCAGGTGAAAGATGTGTTTTTGCCGGACAGTACCCAACTGGCATTGGCAGATAACTCAATGATCCGTTACGACAAAAAACAGTATGGAAAGAAGCGGCGTGCCGTGGAGATGAGCGGGAAAGTCTTTTTCCGGGTGCAGCGTGATGAGGCACGGCCCTTCTCCGTACAAACCGAGCGTACGGAAGTAGTGGTGCTGGGTACCGCTTTCCAAGTGACCGAGCAGATGGCAGAACGGACGGAACTGTATGTTGAGAACGGAAAAGTGTCTTTCTCTGGCACAGGACAGGAACCGGTGGTATTAACAAAAGGCATGTCAGCCGTTTATTCCGTGCGAACTGATCAGATCACGGTAACGGAAATGGCAAAACCAAACTTCCTCGCGTGGAAAACCCGGCAGTTCGTGTTTCAGGATACGCCGCTCGACCGGGTGATCCGCGATCTTAGCGACTGCTACCAGGTGCGTATCCTTTCCAAAGCACCCCCTGCCACCGGGCTGAAACTGACGGCCTCTTTTGAAGATATGCCGTTGACCGATATCTTATTTATTATCAACCAGACGCTGGATACGGACCTGACGGCCTATCCGGTCAAACAATAGAAAAACCAATGCGCTATATTCTACTACTTATCTCTGGGATCTTATTCCTTCCCAGCTTCCTTCCCTGTATGCAGGCCCAGGAGGCAGATAACGGGCAACTGATCGTGACCATCGATAAACGACGGGCGCCGCTGACAATTATCTTTAAAGAGATTGAACAACAAACGGGGATGCAGTTTTCCTATGAATCGTCGTTGTTGGCAGACCTGCCACCCGTGTCGTTTACCGCCAACAGGGAACCGTTGGAGAGTTGTCTGAGGCGGCTGTTTCTCTCGCTCCCGCTGCAATATCAGGTAACCGAAAAATACATCATTCTGAAACGGAAGCCCAAACAGGTGACGATCAATGGTTTTATCCGCGATGGGCGGTCGTCTGAACCGCTTATCGGGGCTTCTGTCTACGAGATTGCCTCACGCAAGGGCGCTGCCTCCAATAACGATGGCTTTTTCAGCGTAAAACTGCCTGCCGAGGATATCGGTCTCCAGTTTTCATACATCGGTTACCAAAGCCGGCTGCTTACCTTACCCCGGTTGGAAAGAGATACCTCGCTTATTATAGAACTCGCCCCTGATTCGGCTTTTCGCCTGCAAGAAGTGGTGGTGACCGGTTCCAACCGCGAACAACTGCCGGTATTGAATACCCAGATGGGCGCGATGGAGTTCAACCAACAGACCATCCGCGCTATGCCGGTGATGTTTGGCGAAGCGGACCTTATCAAAACACTGCAAATGACACCCGGTGTAGCCGTCGGCACCGAAGGCTTTGCCGGCATGTATGTCCGTGGCGGGAATGTAGACGAGAACTTGTTTCTGGTAGATGGCAACCCGGTGTATCAGGTGAGCCATGTGGGCGGCATCTTTTCGGCATTCAATCCGGAAGCGGTACGCGGGATGGAGTTTTTTAAAGGTGGCTTTCCTGCGCGATACGGCGGACGCCTTTCTTCGGTGGTGGATGTACATACCAAAGAAGGGAATATGAAAGCGTTTCATGGCAGCGCTTCCATTGGGCTGATCTCGGGTAATCTGAATTTGGAGGGGCCGATTGTCAAGGACCGGACTTCTTTTATGATAGCACTCCGACGCACCTGGCTGGATGTGCTCACGATGCCTGCACTGGCTATCGTGAATAAGCTGGAGAAAAAGAATGGGAACAAAGTAGGTGCACGCTATGCTTTTCACGACCTGAATGTGAAACTGAACCATCGTTTCAACGACCATAGCCGAATGTTCGTCAGTCTGTACAACGGCAACGATAAGTTGGAGGCAGGAAATGATGAATTCAATGTGGCGGGATTCGATACATCCCCTTACCTGCATAAAACACGTGCAGATCTGCAATGGGGTAACCTGTTGGCAACCGTGGGGTGGACGTATGTATTCAACAGCCGGTTGTACGGTAAACTGTCGGGAGTGTATACCCAATATCATTCAACCATGTCGCAGTCGACAGACCACCAGGACGGGGTCAAAGGAGAGGAAAATTATGTAGCTACTCACAACGAGGTCTCCAACAAAACCGGTATCACTGATTTTGGTCTCCGCGCATCGTTCGATTTTCTGCCTTCCACCTCCCACCATATCCGTTTTGGTGGCGATGCGTTGGCACACCGCTTCCGGCCGGAATACAACCGGATCAAAGGGTTCGATGATCTGCAGGGAGATACTACACAAATAGGGGCACTGTTTGCCAATGAACTACTGTGGGCAAAGGAATTCTCCACCTTTGTCGAAGATGATTGGACACTGTCGCCCGCCATCCGCCTGAATGGCGGTTTTCGTTATACCCTCTTTGATATTGACAATACCACGTATATGTCGCTTGAGCCCCGCCTTTCGATGCGTTGGCTCTTGCGCAATGATCTTAGCCTCAAAGCCTCTTATGCCCGGATGAACCAGTATGTGCACCTGGTGTCTGACAGCTATATCAACCTGCCTACCGATGCCTGGATGCCTGTGACCGGACGGCTCAAACCGCTCGTGAGCGACCAGTTCTCCCTTGGCGCCTACTATAACCTGAACGGAGAATACGATTTCTCGCTGGAAGGCTATTATAAGACGTTTGACAACCTGCTCGAATACCGCGACGGCTATTCTTTTCTCCCTTCGTTCTCTTCCTGGGAAGACAAGATGACCGCAGGGACAGGACGAGCCTATGGGATGGAGTTTATGGTTCGTAAACCTGTGGGGAAAACTACCGGGTGGATCGGTTACACCCTTTCGTGGGCCGACCGGAAGTTTTCTGAGATCAATAACGGCCTCCGCTTCCCGGCGAAGTATGACAATCGCCATAAGTTGAATATCGTGCTACAGCACAAACTATCTGACAAGATAGAACTCTCGGCTGCCTGGACGTATGCCACGGGCAACCGTGCCACACTGGCATTGGAGAACTATGAAAATCTGATGGTGAACCCGTCGAATCCCACCGACTACTATCCGACGATGAATAACGATATGGAGTATGTTAAAGAGCGAAACAACTATCAACTGCCCGCTTATCACCGCCTCGATTTGGGGATCAATATTTACCGCCCGAAGAAAAAAGGGCGGATGGGCATTTGGAACATCAGCATCTATAATGTCTATAGCCGGATGAACCCATTCGTGATCTATAAAGATGCAAAAATAGTCAAACTGCCAGAGCCTGTTCCTGATCCATCTCCATACGGAGGTGGCTATATTACCGAGAAAGCAGTTCCCTGCTTCAAAAAGGTAGGCCTTATACCGATCATTCCATCCATTACGTATACGTATAAATTCTGAATATATATGCCTTATGAAAGATATAAAATGGATTCTTCCGCTTTTCACCCTTCTCTTACTCCCGTCGTGTATGAAAGAGATTGATCTGGAACATCTACGTCCGGATCCGACACTGGTACTCAATGGAGTGATGACAGCCGGGCAGCCTGTCACTGCCCGGGTAACCCGTACCTGGTTCTATACAGATGCTCATCCGGATGTATCACTACCGGATGCAGATGTCCAACTCTATGTAAACGATCAATTACAAGAAAAACTCACCTGGCAGACCGGCGACAGTACAAACAATTATCGTGGCTATTTTCAAGGGGCCTATATACCCCGCCTGGGTGACCGGTTAAAAATGACAGCCGCCGCAGGCAATTACCCGGAGGTGTGGGCTGAGGCTACCATTCCTGAACATGTTCCGATACTCAATGTTACTTACAAATATGTAAGAAATGATAAAAATGGATACGAGGATGGTAAGCATTACAAGCTAGAAATCACTTTCCAGGACGATCCTGATCAAGAAAATTATTACCTGATTCAGTTAGAGTCCAGAAATGTATACAAAATTTGGACAGATTCCGGAGATACCAGCCTGTTTATTTCCAAGTGGGAGCCCTTATTTGTGTATTATGAAGATGATCCCTTATTTACCAGCTCGCTGACAGCGATGGACAAAATTTTTGGATTCGACTGGCTGTCGACTGATTATGGACGTGTATTTACAGACGATTTGATCAATGGGAAAACCTATACCATTAATCTGTCCACTACATCATATAATTATTACACGGATCCTGCTCATACCGAAGAGGAGATGGCCGATGCACAACAGTTTTATTGTCGTATCCACCTGTATTCTCTGTCTGAACCCTATTATCGCTATATGAAGTCCATGATTGAGAAGGAAGATGGTAATATGCAAGTAGAATTTGCTGAGTCAGGCCTGGCTGAGCCCATGCGGATCTACAGTAATGTGAATGGTGGAACAGGTATCCTGGGTGGATGTAATCCGGACAGTGTACTAATTCGGTTACATTAGAAGTAACTCTTTTGTTAAAAAACGTTTGTCCTCTTTCTTTTTCTCCTACTTTTGTACGTATCGTTTATAAACTGTGTGTATGGAGAAGAAAGTATATACGGACTACCTGTACCGGCTGGCCAAAGGCTCCGATGCAGGGCTTTACCGGCTGATACCCGAGCGGGTGGAGCAAGTAGGATGTGAGGCGGATGTACAGCAACTGCTGGCATCCTGTCGGGCGTCGCGCAAACCGGTTACGTTCCGTGCCGGTGGTACTTCCCTGTCGGGGCAGACCATTACTGATTCTATCCTGGCGGAGATACTGCCCGGTTTCGGCAAAAGCCGGATCGGGGAAGAAGGGCGGGTGGCTACCTTCCCATGTGGTCTTACCGGCGAACAGGCCAACCGGCTACTGGCGCCTTACAGTCGCAAGCTTGGCCCCAGTCCGGCTTCCATCAAGTCGGCACGTATTGGCGGAATTGTATCCAACAATGCCAGCGGCTCCAGCTACGGTATTCTCCATAATTCCTACCATACCGTCCGCAGTATGCGGATCATTCTGGTTGACGGGACACTGCTTGATACGGCCTCCCCGGAAAGCCGGGCGGCTTTCCGGCAATCGCATGCCGGTTTGCTCGCCGATCTGTCGGCTTTGCGGGCAGAAGCCTTGTCCGACCCGGATGTCAGTTCATTGATCCGGCACAAATACGAACTCAAGAATACCTGCGGATATGGCGTTAATGCCCTGATCGACTTTGACGATCCGATCGATATACTGATGCACCTGATGATCGGTGCGGAAGGGACGCTGGGCTTCATTGCAGAAGTGACGTTCGAAACCGTAGCCGATTACCGGTTGAAGGCTTCCGCCCTGCTATACTTCCCATCTATTGTAGAAGCCTGCAAGGCTATCCTACCGCTGCGTACCTGCCAAGTGTCGGCGGCCGAGTTGATGGACCGGAATGCACTTCGTGCCGTGGAAGATGAACCGGGGATGCCAGCTTTGCTCCATTCCCTGCCAGAAGAGACAGTGGCTTTGTTGGTAGATACTTCGGCCGACGATCCGGAGACCCTGGCTGCCCAATTCCGGGAGATCGAAACAAAACTGGCCGGTATACAAACACTCTATCCCATCTCGTTCACGGCCGATCCCGGCGAGTACGCCACTTACTGGCGTGTACGGAACGGCCTGTTCACCTCTGCCGCAGCCAGACGGCCGAAAGGGACGGCCTCGATTATTGAAGACGTTGCCTTCCGGGGCAATGTGTTGGGGGAGGCTTTGGTGGGGGTTAGAAAAGTGTTGGCCTTGTATGGCTATGCCGATGCCGTGATGTGGGGACATTTACTCGATGGGAACGTACATTTTACTATTTCCCCTGATATCAACCGGCCGGAAGGGGTAAACACATACGCCGCCTTTATGCACGCTTTGGCAAAGGTCGTGCTGGCATTTGACGGTAGCCTGAAAGCCGAACACGGGACGGGGCGCAACATGGCGCCTTTCGTCCGGCAGGAATGGGGTGATCAGGTGTACAGCCTCATGAAACGGATCAAACACCTTTTCGATCGGGAAAACCTGCTAAACCCGGGAGTAATCATTAACGAAGGCCCGGAGGTGTTGACAGCCAACCTGAAGCGAATGCCCCTGTCGAACGAGCTGATAGACAAATGCATCGAATGTGGTTTCTGCGAGATCCAATGCCCCTCGCGCAACCTTACCCTCACCCCCCGCCAGCGCATCGTAGCCTACCGCGCCTTGACTGAAATGGAGGTAAACGGCGAAAACCATACACCCGCTTATCAGGCATTGAAGGAAGCATTTACATATAATGGGAATGAAACCTGTGCCACCGATGGCCTGTGTGGCACAGCCTGCCCGGTTGGTATCGACACCGGCAAGCTGATCAAGGAACTGCGCTGGCAGGAAAACGGGCCGACGGCTAATCGCGTAGCCTCCCTGATGGCTACTCATTTGGGTGGGCTCACCGCTATGTTACGCCCCCTGCTCACCCTCCCGCATGGGATCGCCTGGCTGTTAGGCTATCGTCCGATGGAAGCGCTTACCCGCAGCTTGTTCCGTTTATCCGGCCATCGCTTCCCGCTTTGGACACGTTATACGCCACGTGGCGCCCGCCGGTTGTCTTTTCAGACTGAACAAGCCACAGACAACCAGCCGGAAGTAGTTTATTTCCCGTCCTGCATTACCCGTACCATGGGCACATCTGCCGATTATGGCGAGGCAGTGAGTGTGATTGAGAAAACCATCGCCCTCCTCTATAAAGCAGGGTATAGTATCCGTTATCCGGAACGCATCCACCACCTGTGTTGTGGCATGGCATTCAGCAGTAAAGGCTTCCGCCGACAAGCGGCGCAAAAGGAAGCCGAGTTGAACAAAGCACTGCTGAAAGCCAGCGATAACGGGCGTCTGCCTATCCTGTGCGATATGAGCCCCTGTTTGCTGCACATGCGTGATACATTGGACAAACGGCTTCGCCTGTACGAGCCGGTTGCTTTTATACACGATTTTCTGCTGGAGCGGTTGCGATTTACCCGGCTACCGATACGGGTTGCCATTCATAGCACATGCAGTACCACCAAGATGGGAGTGAGCGAGAAGCTACAGGCGCTTGCCGAACGTTGTGCCGAAACAATAGTTACACCCACCGATGTCACCTGCTGCGGCTGGGCGGGCGACCGGGGATTCTTCTATCCCGCACTCAACGCAGCCGCCCTGCAGCCGCTACCGGAAGCCCTCTGTGGGGCCACGGAAGGCTACAGCAACAGCCGCACCTGCGAGATCGGGCTGACGATGCACAGTGGCATCTCATACAAATCGATCGTGTATCTGGTAGATAAAGCCACCGAAAGCGTTGAAAGTATGTAAATCGCCTGAAAGGGAAACCGGCTTCAGGCCCTTCCCTTCAGCATACCTTGGAAATACAGCGGTTTCAGGATGTAGACCTTCAACAGCCAGGCCAGCCATTGCTCTTTCGACGTATCCAACAGGGTGAAGGGGAAGGATGATTTCGGCTCCTTGTTGTAGTCGAATTCACACAGCAGGACGTGCCCGTAATCCGTGACGATCGGACAGGCGGCATAACCATCATATTTTTCCACCGGCTCTTTCCCTTCCATCAGGCTGATGAGGTTTTTGGCTCCAACAGGTACCTGCATGCGGACGGCTGCCGAGGTCTTGCTGGTGGGTATACCAGCCACATCACCAAGCGATACGATATTAGGATAGGTTTTATGCACCAGTGTCTCTTTGTCTACCATCACCCAGGCTTCGCGGGCCAGGTCACCCTCTGTCCAGCCCAAACCGGCCTCACGCACAAAATCGGGTGCCGACATAGGTGGGGTGAAATGGAGAAAGTCAAACGATTCGGTAAAAGGCGTTACAATCTTCTCTTCTCCTTTGGTCTCCGTCTTTTCCATGTAGGCCACTTTGGCTGAAGGATCCACGCCTTTCAGTTTCACGCGGGTATGGACAGGGATATTCCTTTCAGCGAATATTGCTTCCAGGCGCGGGGTGAAATAGGGTACATCGTATAGTTGTCCGGCGGCGGTATAGAAGTCCATCGTCAGTAATTCACGGGTTTTGTGTTCCCGGGCATAGTCTTCAGTCAGCAGGCATATTTTCTTGGGGGCGCCTCCGCACTTGTGCTTGGTATAGGTGTCCATAAAGATACCCCGGCCCCCTATGCGGGTATACGCCTGCATAGCATTCCATGTTTTTTTGGCTCCTTCAAAGTCATAGATACAGTGGATATTCCCTTCGCCCAATCGGTCGTATGAGAAGCCTTCCACCTCGTCCCAGTTGGTTTGCAAACCAGGGGTAAGTACCAGAAAGTCATAGTTCACATCACCGTGCTGTGTGGTAGTCACTACCTGCCTGACCGGGTCTACTGCCGATACGTTATCTTTGACCCACTTCGTATGTGCAGGAATACACTTTTCCTGTTTCTTCCACACATCGTCGGGCTGATATACACCGGATGCGATCAGGGTAAAACCGGGCTGGTAGTATTGGCGGTCGCTGGGATCGATCAGGGTAATGTCGGGGTCGTCCAACCATTTACCTAACCGTGCAGCCATACTGATACCGGCCGCTCCGCCGCCAATAATAACGATCCTTCCTTTCGCTGCCGACGAAAAGGCGCTAGCTTCTTCACCGGCTATCACCGAAAGCAAGCCTGTTGCGGCCATTATCCTTAAAAAACGACGTCTGTCAATTCCTTCTTTTTCCATCATACCGGCTACTTGCCGCCACTGACTATCACTATACATGTATTCCTGTTTTTAGAGGTTCACTGTTAATAAAGGAAGCAAAAATAGCCTTTTTGACGGAAAAGGAGGGTGCTTTGTCGAAAGTTTTTTCACAGTTTTGCAGAAACACACAAAGCGATGAGGGGTAAACGTGTATTGGTGACCGGCGGTGCCAACGGCATCGAAAAAGAAAAACTTCACCGTCGACCGGGGCATGACCTAAAAGATGATCTACCTGGAGTAGCCCGTGCTTTCACTCCCACAGCAATACGCTAAAAGGGGTTCTTCAGATACAGCCAAGTGTGCATGTGCAGTCAGTTGCAAATCGTGCGAAATTGAATCATTCCGCCGAGTCGCCTTCGTGCTTGCGGAGTTGTTCGCGGATTTTCATGCGACGGATCTGAACATAGCGGAGTAGAAGGATGACGGCGATGCTGAGACCGATGATACAGAAGTACTCGGTATAATTGGGTTCGGCTTGTTTACCGGGCCAGCCGATCACGGCCATTACAGCGAGGTAGACAAGAAGGACGAGGCTGGTGATATTGATCCGTTTCATGTGCGGTAGGATTATCTGTGTTGATAGACGGGGGACAAAAGTGAATCGTTTGGTGGCAAAGATAGGTGTTTGTTCCGATCCGTCAGTTGTTCCAACCGAATTTATATTGGGTTCGATCGCTTCCGTTTTCCAAAGAAAGGATATAATTGCCTGCCTGAAGCGTGAGCGGGACAAATGTATCACCACCGGAAAAGGGCCGTCGCAGCACCACCTGTCCGGAGAGGTCTACGATGGATAAGTACCCCGAGGCAGGTAGACCAATGACGCGTAAGCCTTCTTCCGACAATTCATACCGATATGCAGAGACTGGGAAAAGGTTGGTAGGAGAAGAAACCTCTTCGGGTTCATTCCCCTCATAATGCATCAGAGAGGAAAAGGCAGGTAGAGATTTGTAATAATTTTCCGGCTGTTGAACTACCAACGTCGTTGCTTGCCTGGCTTTCACAAAAAAGGCCGATAGAGGTGGAAGTACTTTCTCACTGCCGAATGCATAGGGTTTGAATGTACCGGCCTCATACAAGTAAGCATACCCATCGAGCTCGGAAGTGGAGCCAATGGCCGACAGTGGTACAGGCGAAGGCAGCGGATTGCCGCACAAAACCCAGCCGTGATGCTCGTTTGTCAGGCCGTCAGCAGGGAGGGATACCTGTACGGCGATACTCCCTTCCCGTCCAAAACCTGCGGGAAGCAGATCGGCCGATACAGAGAATGTCATCTCACGCCGGGTAGCTCCCCGGTCGAGGGAGATCAGATAACCGGCCCCTTTCCGCATTACAGGCTCACTGCCGGCGGTGGCGGAGGCATAGATCGTTTTCCAATTGCCTGTGGTTCTGTTCGAACGGCTACGTGCCGCGCCGTCGTATTGTTTCAGGTAGAAGAAGTTGCCGCTGCCTGTTTGAGACTCGTCCTGCAAACCGAACTCCGTATCCAGCCCCGCGGCATACACATCAAACGGGAAAGAAACAAAATACCATTGCCCGGTTTCGGGGAAAGTGATGCGCCAGGAGACCTGCTTATCTACCACTAATTCACCAGCGGCTTGTACCGACACCGCGGGGCCATTCAGCCAAAGTTGGCCCACCGCCAGACGACTCATGGCCGGTATCTGTACGCTGCCGGCTCCCAGCAGCAGAGCGCGGCATCGGTGATTTCCGGCCGCTGTCACATTACCCTTCACCAACGCCTGCCTGCCGCGAGTAGCTGCGTAATGCGACCAGTGGACAGTATCTTGCCAGTTGCCCTCACCCGTGAAAAGCGAGAAAGCCGGAATTTTTCGGAATATATAAGCACTGTCGAGTACGTAATACCCACCTTGCGGATTCTCAGAAGAATCAGAGACCAGGAAATGAACCCGTGACATGTACCTTGAAGCAGTATACACACCGGAAACCGGATTAAGCGCATACTTTTTGACCTCTTGAAAGCCGGAAGAATAATCATCCTCCATAATAGTAGTCCATTGTTTGGCTTTTTCTTGCTCATTCTCTTTCCATTTTGCCCAAATAGATAGATTTTCCCCCTTCATTACATGCTGAACAGCATAAGGAGCATATATCCATGTCTCGTTATAACGGGGCGTCATAGCCCATTCATCAAATCTTACCTCTGCTCCGGCTTTTAGCCTCAGACACTGCCCTCCCGATGCATTTTTGATGCCAAATTCCTGTGCATTAAAGAGTTCCGCATTCCGAACCAGGGTATATCCCCAGTTATTGTCCGGCGAATCACCGAATGTTTGCATCAGGAAGGTATCCAGGATGCTCACATTCTGCTCGCTTTCGACCAATGATTCCCACCTCGACGGATCAAGGTTTGCCGTTTGTGCATCTGCAACGAAGGATAAAAAGAAGGAAAAGCCTGAACAGGCCACTACGCGGAACAAAGAAGAAAGGACATGTTTTTCCATAGAAACGATTTTTAGTTACTGTTAACGAGGTGCAAATATAAAACGATATTTGAAATAATCTATCTTTGTGGTATGAAAGATTTCATTATTTCGGAAGCACAGACGGAGAAAGCGGTGCTCGTAGGTTTGGTCACCACCTCCCAAAACGAACAAAAGGTAAAAGAATACCTGGAAGAATTGGATTTTCTGGCCGAAACGGCCGGAATCGAAGCCGTGAAACGTTTTACGCAGAAACTGGACTATGCCCATCCGGTGACTTTCGTAGGAAAAGGAAAGTTACAGGAGATCAAAGAATATGTGGTAGAACACGAAGTAGGCGTTGTGATCTTCGACGATGAACTGTCGCCCAAGCAACTACGCAATATCGAGCAGGAATTGCAGGTACGTATCATGGACCGTACCAGCCTTATTCTCGATATCTTCGCCTACCGTGCACAGACGGCACACGCCCGTACACAGGTGGAGTTGGCACAGTACAATTATATGCTGCCCCGCCTTACCCGTCTCTGGACACACCTCGAACGGCAACGCGGCGGGGGTGTGATGATGCGCGGGCCGGGTGAAACACAGTTGGAAACCGACAAGCGAATTATCCAGGATAAAATAGCCAAGCTCAAGCAAGACCTTGTAGAAATAGACAAACAGAAAAGCGTACAACGCAAGAACCGCGGTAAGATGGTGCGTGTAGCGTTGGTAGGCTATACCAATGTGGGTAAATCCACGCTGATGAACCTGCTCAGCAAGAGCGAGATATTTGCCGAGAACAAGTTGTTTGCCACACTGGACACCACCGTGCGGAAGGTGATCATCGAAAACCTCCCGTTCCTGCTCTCAGACACCGTGGGCTTTATCCGGAAACTACCTACCGAACTGGTAGAGTCGTTCAAATCGACCCTCGACGAAGTGCGTGAAGCCGATCTGCTTGTGCACGTGGTCGATATCTCGCATCCGGCTTTTGAAGAACAGATTGAAGTGGTGAACCGCACATTGGCAGAGATCGACAAGACCGAGAAGCCCACCATCCTCGTCTTCAACAAAGTAGATGCCTTCTCCTTCGTGCCTAAAGCTTCGGACGATCTTTCCCCCCGTACCCGCGAGAACATTGATCTGGAAGAACTGAAGGGCACCTGGATGCACAAGATGCACGACAACTGCCTCTTTATCTCCGCCAAAGAACGCACCAATTTGGATGCACTGAAAACATTGCTGTATGAGCGGGTAAAAGAGATCCATATCACCCGTTTCCCCTACAACGATTTCCTTTTTCAGCAATACGACGAGAACGAGTAAATATAATAAGAGCGTACATTCATGAAAAAACACATCTTCTTCTATTCCCTGCTTTGCTGTGGTATACTGGCGCAGGCACAGGTGATCGAATATGCCGAACCGGTGAACAATCCGGAAAGCTGTACCAGTATCATGGTAGGGATAAAGGCTTCGGCCGATGGTTCTGTCATCACCAGCCATACATGCGATGGTAATTACCGCACATGGATGGAGATTGTCCCGGCCGCCGCATACGAGCGTGATACCGTGACAGCTGTCTACGACGGACTGATGCACACCGAATTTGCCGCCGACCGGAGCCAGTGGGAACTCAAAGGTACCATCCCGCAGGCAAAAGCCACGTATCAATACCTCAATACATCGTATCCCTGCTTTAACGAGAAACAACTCGGTATTGGCGAAACCACCATCACCGGACGGAAAGAACTGGTCAATGAGAAAGGCATGTTCCGGATCGAAGAACTTCAGCGCATCGTGCTCCAACGCTGTACCACTGCCCGCGAAGCCATCCGGCTGATGGGCGACCTGATTGCCCGCTATGGCTATTGCGACTGGGGCGAATGCCTCACGATTGCCGACACAAAGGAAGTATGGCATTTCGAAGTATTCGGCGAAGGCAAAGGGAAGATCGGTGGTGTATGGGCCGCGATCCGTATACCCGACGACCAGGTGGGCGTATCGGCCAATATCCCCCGTATCTCATCCGTAGATCCGACAGATACCGACCGCTGTATGGCATCGGCCAATGTGTTCGATGTAGCTAAAAAGCTTGGTTATTGGGATGGGAAGTCACCTTTCTGCTTCTGGAAAGCATACGGTGGCGGAAAGAAAGCGTTTAGCATCCGCGAATATTTTATCCTCCATACGCTGGCTCCTTCCGTAGCCATGTCGTACGACGATGATGAGATACCCTTCTCTGTCAAACCGGAGAAACCGCTGGCGGTGACCGACGTAATGGCCATGTTGCGCCAGACCTACGAAGGAACGGAATGGGACATGACGCAAAACCTCAAAGTAGCCGTCAAAAAGAGCCCGGATTCAGGAGAGACCGACACCCTTATCAGTCCGCAGGCCAATCCCTGGATGACAATGGATATGGTGAATATGCTTAATGCGGTGAAAGAAGGGACCGTGAACCGCCAACGGCTGGTGTCTGTGCCGCAGTGCTCGTATTCGGTAGTGGTACAGCTACGCGGTTGGTTGCCCGATGCGATCGGCGGCATCACCTGGCTGTCGTTCGACAATCCGGGGCAAAGCCCCCGTATCCCCGTATTCTGCGGCACCACCCGTCTCCCCGAATGTTTCTCCATCTGTGGCCAGCACCGGTATCGCGAAGATGCCGCCGTCTGGGCCTATCGCCAGGCCAACAAACTGGCAACCGTGCGCTGGGGACTGACGAAAGATAAAATAAACGCATCCATCGCCCATTTTGAAGAAAAGGGACAGACGGAGCTTCCTTTTGTAGAAAGCCGGTACACCCAACTCACACAGACCAAAGATGAAGCTGCTGCACGTACCTTCCTAACAAATTATACGGCCGACTTTGCCGGCGCCACCATGCTGCGCTGGAAAGAGCTGGGCGATGAGTTCTGGAAAATGTTCGCACGGGGATTCTAACTTCTGCGAGGGATCGTAACACAACTAATATACACATATCTATGAGAACACTCATCATTTCCTGTGCGTTGTTTCTTTCCGTAGGCAGCGCATTCGCACAAGGATACCAGTTTACGGATGTGAAAAGGCTTCCGGCCACACCAGTAAAAAACCAGGCATCAACAGGCACTTGCTGGTGTTTTGCCACCGTTTCGTTCCTCGAAGCGGAACTGCTCCGGATGGGCAAGGGTGAATACGACCTATCGGAGATGTTCATCGTACGCCAGAAGTACATGAACCAGTTGCAAGATAATTATGTACGCCAGGGCGAAGGGAATATCGGGCAAGGCAGTCTGGCCCATACCGCCAAGAATGCCTTCCGCCAGGTGGGTATCGTTCCCGAAGAAGCCTATACCGGCATCAACTATGCTTCCGACCGCCACAACCACGGCGAATTGGCCGCATATATGACTGCCCTTGCCAATGCGGCGGTTAAGATGAAGAAACGCAGTCCGCAATACTACGAGCTGATCAACGACCTGTTCAATACCTATCTGGGCAAGCTGCCGGAGAAATTCACCTACAAAGGCAAAGAATATACACCGAAGACATTCGCCGCCTCCCTGGGCCTGAATATGGACGATTACATCGAACTGACCAGCTTCACCCATCATCCGTATTATGTGAAGTTCGACGTGGAAGTGCCCGACAACTGGGAACACCAACTGATGTACAACCTCCCGCTGGACGAACTGATCGATGTGATGAACCATTCCCTCAACAACGGGTATACCGTATGCTGGGATGGCGACGTAAGTGAAAAAGGCTTCTCTTTCTCCAACGGCGTAGCCATCAACCCGGAAGTGAACACAGTGGATAATTATGCCGGTACCGACCGTGCCCGTTTTGAGCAGATGAACCCTAACCAACGGCTGGAAGAGGTCTACAAATTCGAACGTCCCTATCCGGAAGTAAAGGTAACCCCGGAAGTACGTCAGGCCGGTTATGAAGCCTTTGTCACCACCGACGACCACCTGATGCACATCACCGGTATCGCCAAAGACCAGAACGGCGCACCGTATTACATCACTAAAAATTCATGGGGCACCGAACGTAATGCTTTCGCCGGCTACCTCAATATGTCTGAAAGCTTCGTCCGTGCAAAGACCATCTACATCATGGTGCACAAAGACGCCATCCCGCAAGCGATCAAGACAAAGCTGGGTATGTAAACGAATAGAACGAATAAAAAAGGAGCTGTCCCGAAAGTGAGACAGCTCCTTTTTTTATTGTCCGTTGGAACGGCTTATTGCGCCAGTTTCAATTCCGCGATCAGACGGGGGCATTTGCCCCATTTGTCGATCATATAGAGTACGTAGCGGATGTCTACGCCGATACAACGTTGCAATTCCGGTTCGAAGGCGATGTCTCCACTCATGGCTTCCCAGTTACCGTCGAATGCGAGGCCGATCACGCGGCCTTTACCGTCGAATACGGGGCTGCCGGAGTTACCGCCGGTGATATCGTTGCCCGACAGGAAGCAGAGCGGCAGTTCGCCTTTCTCATTGGCATAGGGTCCGAAGTCTTTCTTACGGAGCAGGTCGAGGATCTCCGGTTGCACCCAGAACTCGTCGTTGTTCGGATCTTCTTTTTCGAAGATGCCTTTTTCAGTTGAATAGTAGGTATACCAGGCGGCATCATACGGACGGTAACCGGCAATCGAGCCATAGCTCAAACGCATGGTAAAGTTGGCATCCGACGAGAGTGCTTTGTCGGGATACATCTCCTTCAAGCCGGCAAAGTAAAGGCGTTCGCCCTTGGCGATGTCAAACTGATACTGGCTGCTCATCTGTTGTAATGTCTGCAGGCTGATCATGGCAGAAAGGCTTAACTCGGCTGCCGGGTCTTTCTTCATCACTTTCTCGTATGCCTTCGGATCTTTCAAAAGGGCGGCAATCTTATCATACGAAAGCAAGGCCGTCTTGTTGAATACATCGGTGGCATATTTATCATAGTCGCCTTTGTACTTCTTATCGATCGCCGGGTAGATATCGGGAAGGTATTCGGCCGGCACTTTCTCTTTCACGATCTGCATCATAGCAGCCAGTACATCACGGTCCATGCCGGGTTCGTAATCCTTGAAGAACGGCCGAATGCGGTCTTCCAGAAATACATCGATCTCTTCCGGTGTTGAGCCTTTCACATCCACACTCTGTACCATGCGGGCCAGACGGACGATCTCGGCGCCGCTGACAAACGCTTCCGACAGGTAAGTCATGTAGCGGCGGTATTCATCGGTAGAGGTATAACCCGTTTTCAGCAGGTCGAGTACCTGGCCGTATTTGGCTTGCACGCGCTCATTCTGTCCGGCCCAGGCTTTAAATTCGGCTTCTTCTTTCTGTTTACGTCCGATTACATTTAGGTTCTTCAATCCGCGGTTCATCCCGATGGAGTTCTTCCAGTAGTTGGAACTACCGGCAAACTTGGACGAATATTTGATGCGCACCTCATCGCTGTCCAACATCTCATTCTTCCAGATTTCCTGTTTCACTTCACGCACTTCAATACGCGGTGTGTTCAGGTCTTCGATACGCTGTTCCACACCCCAGGAGGAGAGGTAACGGCTGGTGCTGCCGGGGAAGCCAATGGTCATGGCGTAGTCGTGTTCTTTGTACCCCTGGATAGATACTTCGGCCACATATTTCGGGGTATACGGTTTGTTGTCGGCGCTGTATTCGGCCGGTTTGTTGTCACTGTTAGCATAGACACGGAACACAGAGAAGTCGCCCGTATGGCGCGGCCACATCCAGTTGTCCGTATCACCGCCGAACTTACCTACCGAGCTGGGAGGAGCAAATACCATGCGCACATCACGATATACATCATATACCACCATGAAGTATTTGTTATTGTTGTAGAACGGGATCACCCGGGCCTGTGTGAACTGGTTCCGGCCAATCGAATCCACCAGTACGCGACCGATCGAATCAGCCGCCATCAGGCGTTTGTATTCATCGTCGTACTGTGCGATCTGGCTGATGATACGGTCGCTTACATCCTTCGTTTCGCGGAGGTAAAGCACATTGAGGCCCGGCACAGGCAGTTCTTCCTGCTTGCTTTGCGAAATAAATCCGTCTTTCAGGTAGTCATGCTCCACGCTGCTCAATTGCTGGATGGCACCATATCCACAGTGGTGGTTGGTGAAGATCAGTCCTTCGTTGGAAACGGTGATACCCGTACAACCGCCGCCAAAGATCACCACCGCGTTGGTGAGCGAGGGTGCCGCGTCATTGTCCAGTTCGTCAAACGGCATCGTAAAACCAAGCTCGGCCATACGTGCTTTATTCTCTTTGTTTAATTCTTTGATTACCCACATACCTTCGTCGGCATGTAGCAGGTTACCGGCTACCAACAGGAGACACAGCAACGTCCACGTTTTTCTCATAACTTCTACTTTTATTAATTACTAATTAGATTCTTCTTCTTTTGTATGATGGATATACTATTGCATGCATGACTTTCCCGGCCTATCGAAAAAACCGTCCGACATACGGAAGTTCGCGCAGCGGTAAATCCTTTCTCACCACACACATCATAAACAGGGCCAACAAGACTGTACGGTAGGCTATCCGCATCCATTCCGCCTCAATCGGCATATACATACCGGCAATAAACAAGACCGCTGCCCATGCAAAGTAAGTAAATGCGGAGCGGATATCATAACGAATCGGATATTTCTTTTGCCCGATTACGTACGACAATACCATCATCAGCAAATTGCAGGCAAACGAAGCCCACGCACAGGCCATATACCCATAGCGGGGAACGAATAGCACGATGATACCCACCGTCACCACACACCCGATGGTAGAGAAATAAGCGCCCCACTTCGTCTCGTCGATCAGCTTATACCAGAACGACAGGTTGAAATAGATACCGAAGAACAGTTCTCCCATCATCACGATCGGCACTACCCGCAATCCCGGATAATAAGCCGGCGTTACGAAATACTTCAGGATATCGATGTAGAACATGACCCCCAGGAAGATCAACAGGGCAAAGAGGATGAAATACTTCATCGCCTCGGCATACGCCTTGGTATGGTCTCCCTCCTCCTTATTTTTGGCAAAGATATACGGCTCGTAGGCATACCGGAATGCCTGGATAAACATGATCATCACCGCCGCCATGCGGAAGCAGGCGCCGTAGATACCCAACTGTTCCTGTGCATATTCCTTATCGGCAAACAGGAAGGGGAACAGTATCTTGTCGGCTGTCTGATTGAAAATGCCCGCCATACCCAGGATCATAATCGGGAAGGAATAACGCAGGATCTGTTTCAGCAACGGCAGGCTCACCTTGTGCCGCATGGCCGGTACGAGATCAGGGACAAGCAGGACCAGCGTTGTCAGCGTTGTGATTACATTCGCCACAAACGCATAGCCGACTCCAAACTCCGGCCGGTAAAACCAGGCTACCGTCTGCGGGGCTATCTTATGCAGGAACGGACAGGCCAGGAAGAAAAACAGGTTCAGTGCAATATTCAGGAAGATATTCACCAGCTTGAGCATGGCAAAACGCCCCGGCCGCTTACTGTAACGCAGGTAAGCGAACGGTATGCAGCAAAAGGCATCCACGGCGGCAATGCCCAACATCATCCCCAGAAACTCCGGGTGGGTGGTATAGCCCAACAACTGGTTGATCGGGGTAAGAAAGGCAAAGACAAGGACCAGAAAGACGACCGATGTAGTACATACGCTGAACAAGACGGTTGCGTACACCCGCAGGGGTTCCTGCTCCTCCTTTTTGTTGATGAAACGGAAAAAACCCGTCTCCATCCCGTACGTAAGCAGCACCACCCATAGCGCCACCCAGGCATAGAGGTTGGTGAAGATACCGAAATCGGCCGTGCCGGCCAACACCCGGGCATACAGCGGGACAAGCAGCCAATTCAGAAACCTGCCTACGATACTACTGATCCCGTATATCGCAGTTTCCTTTGCCAGCCGCTTCATTCCTCCTGCCATGCGTGTGTTTAATCAAATAAGAAACCCTGGTCGTTCCAACGTTTCCGCCCGAGGTGCGTATAGGCCAGTTCGGTCACTTCCCGTCCGCGGGGTGTACGTTTGATAAAACCTTCCTTGATCAGGAATGGCTCGTATACTTCTTCCAGCGTACCGGGATCTTCACCCAGTGCGGTGGCGATCGTGGTCAATCCCACGGGACCGCCATTGAACTTGTCAATGATCGTGGTCAATAGTTTATTGTCTATCTGATCCAGCCCATACCGGTCGATGTTCAATGCCTCCAACGAGAAGCAGGCAATCGCCTTGTCGATATCGCCCGTACCCTTCACCTGTGCAAAATCGCGCACACGCCTCAACAGCGCATTCGCGATACGGGGCGTACCCCGGCTGCGTGAAGCAATCTCGCAGGCAGCATCGGTGGCGCACCTGACGTTCAGGATGTGGGCACTGCGCTGAACGATCTTTGTCAGCGTCTCTACATCATAATACTCAAGATGCATATTAATGCCGAAACGCGCACGCAGTGGGCTGGTGAGCAAACCGCTCCGGGTGGTAGCGCCTACCAGCGTAAACGGATTGAGGTCTATCTGGATCGAACGGGCACTCGGCCCCTTGTCGATCATGATATCGATGCGGTAGTCTTCCATGGCGGAATACAGATATTCTTCCACTACGGGACTTAACCGGTGTATTTCGTCGATGAAAAGGACGTCGTCTTTTTCCAGTGAAGTAAGCACCCCTGCCAGGTCGCCCGGCTTGTCCAGTACCGGCCCCGAAGTTACCTTGAAGCCTACTCCCAGTTCATTGGCTATGATGTTGGAAAGCGTGGTCTTCCCCAGTCCCGGAGGGCCGTGCAGCAGCACATGGTCCAGCGCTTCCTTCCGCATACGGGCAGCCATAACGAATACCCTCAGGTTTTCCACCACTTTTCCCTGCCCACTAAAGTCGTGGAACGAAAGCGGACGGAGTGCATTCTCATACTCCTGTTCACTTTCCGGTATACGGGTGTCCCTGATATCAAATTCGTCTTGCATACTTCACTTTATGAATGTGCAAAGGTAATAAAATATAGTTCAGCTATTGAAAGTGTTACGCTAATTTTGCGCGAGGGCCAGTGAACAAATACGCGCTCCGGTTGTTCCTTAAGTGTATAGGAACTTTAAAAAATAAATAATTATGGAAGCACTGTATACCGCAGTCGCCACCTCCACGGGAGGAAGAGGTGGACAAGTGAAGTCGTCAGACGGAGTGATTAACATGGACCTGCGTCCCCCGAAAGAAATGGGAGGCCCTGGTGGAGCATATACCAATCCCGAGCAGCTTTTTGCCGCCGGTTATGCCGCCTGTTATGCAGGAGCCTACGGACACATTGCGCTGCAGAAAGACATCCGGGTACGCCCTGAAGTCACCCTGCATGTGACCCTCAACAAGGTAAGCGACGGATTCAAACTCTCCGCCGTAATCGACATCAAGACTACCGGTCTCGATAAAAAAGTAGCGCATGAACTGGCTGAGACGGCCCATGCTTTCTGCCCCTATTCGAGAGCTACCCATGGCAATATCGATGTCAAACTCAATGTGATAGCCGAATAAAAAAAGGTAAACCTTTCCGGTCGTTTTCTTGTTCTAAGAATAACTAACCTCAAAGGAATCTCAACCATTAGCCGATTACTCCATACCAACCCTCATAAGCAGAGAATACGCAATGATTCTCTGCTTTACTTTTGTAATAAAGTAATATATGCGGTAAAGGTAACGGCGTGCATGTGCACAGGGAATCAGCCATTGCCTTCAGCCTTTCAGCAGGGGTGCAACTCTCTTGCCGCCAGCAGTTAAATCCTGAACCCTGACCCTTCAGTTTCGCTTTCAGCCGGTTCAGCCTTTCCCGGCTGTTTCCCGGACTACCTTCCGGCAGGTTGATCACCTTTTCTAAGGAAACCTGCTGTATCTATCGTCGGCATCTGCAACAACTATTGTCGGGAATACGGAGTCCTATTACCGGCATTAGCAATACCTTTCCTTTTCACAGCTGTGATATCTTCTCCTCACATCTGTGATGCCTTCTCCTCACAGCTATGGTGTGTAAGCTTCACTGCTGTGAAACGAAAGCTTCACTGCTGTGAAAAGGAATCTTCACAGCAGTGGAACGGAATCCCCATAATTGTGGAATGAAATGATCATTCAGATGACGACAATACATCATAAGGATGACAGCAATACATCATAAGGATGACAACAATACATTATAAAGATGCTGCCGATAGAAGATTTAGCATACGATCCCTGAAAAAGGGCTGAAGGGAAGACTGAAGGGTGAGGGTTCAGGCCTTAACTGCTGGCAGCAAGAAAGTTACACCTCGCCTGAAAGGCTGAAGGCAAGGTGTTATACCCTGGGAGGAGTCCATGTACAGTCTCTGAAAGTGACGTAGTCAAATAGGGTTGGAGTTGAAT
>JAVBUH010000034.1:0-5163 GCA_031555505.1 Tannerellaceae bacterium | reverse complement strand
AGTTGCAGTCGGCGGAAAGTTTGAAGAAAGCCTCTCGGGAGTTCCCCAAGGTGGTCCTCTAAGTCCCCTGTTGAGTAATATCATGCTCAATGAGTTGGATAAGGAACTGGAGCGCCGCGGTCACCCCTTTGTTCGGTATGCCGATGATTGCATGATCTTCTGTAAAAGCAAACGAGCTGCCGAACGGCACGTACGGTGGTGTGAGAGGTTGGAAAACGAAAGTAGGAAGAAAACTACTTCGTTTTCCTCCTACTCGATTTGGTTTCAGTAAAGGGTTTCAGAAACTTATTGCCTTATTTCTTCAGGAACGCATTGGCACGGTCCTGGGCGTTCTGCCGGATGTTGTAATAGTAGAAACCATAGTCTTGTCCGTGGTATACTCCGGCAGGGAATACGCCGCCGGGCAACGAATAGACGTCTGGATCTACGGTAGAACAGGTCACCGTCCCGCGTGACAGGTCAATGATGGCATCGGCGAAGCCGGGGATCGTGGATATCAGTTGACCGTTTTCCAAAGCTGCACAGCCCAGGTTGAGAGAAGCGTCGGCTGGTTCGGCCGTGCGTGTCCACGAAAGCGGATTGATGCATACGCCTACGCCATCAGCCATTACCGGATTGGAGCCGCCAATTTCGGGGGCTTCTGTGTTCCAGGATATGAGTACGCCGGTGTCGGTTGCCCATTGGGCGAAGGTGAGATGCTTGTTTTTGTCCAGGTAAGCTTGTGTTACATCATATCCGATGATGTAGGCTGCTACCATCCGTTTTTGGAGTTCGGGATGTTGTTTCATATAGTCGGCCAGCAACAGCATCATAATATTGGAGCCTTGTGAATGAGCGGCGATAATGTAGGGGCGGCCATTGTTGTAATGGTTGATGAAGTAATCGAAGGCGGCCGTCACATCGATCAGTGGTTCGCCGCGAAGCGCCGTCTCTTTACGGTCGGTAGACATTACGTCGATGGCCATCTGGCGGTAATACGGAGCATAGAGGTTGCCTACCGTCTCAAAAGCGGAAGCTTGTTCGGCGATCATGTCTTCTACCCGGGTACGCATCGGCTGGTAGTCGATGGCGCAACAATCCGGATCGTCTGGGTTTTGTTTTTCCCAGGTAGTGGGGTAGACATAAAAAACGTCCACTGCTTTTCCGCTCGTAGCACTGATGCGTGCCCAGTTGTCGGCATTGGCATAATCGCTGGGTTGGGGTGTGTTGTCGGTTCCGTTTTCATCATCACTACAACCTGTCAAAAAGGTGGCTAATGCTATCCCGGAAAGGATGAAGAAGTGCTTACATGTTTTCATACGATAATTGTGAATAGTTATTAGAAATTTATCTACAAAACAAACAATGCCACAGTGGGCGCTTCTGGATTGTAAAAAAAGAACTCCTGATATGTAAATAATGACGACGGGAAGCCGGTTGTTTCACCATTCATCAGCGTTGTGGATAGGTCAAAACCGGATTGTATGCGTGAAAACCGGATTGTTTTTTTACTTTTGCGAATAACTTTCGTGAATGGCTCTCAAAAGGGTGTATTAAAATAAGACCTGATGGTGCAGTTGATCTATTTTCAGAATATTGTCTCTCTTGGTTTTTTCTTTGTAGGAAGTTTGTTTCTTTTTCTGCAATGGGGTGGCAACCGGTCGCGGCTCATACTGGCCTATACCATGTTGTTATGGGGGATGGATTATGTGGTGCGGCTGGCCGCTACTCTATGGTTGGGTGCGCCGATAGCAAAGGAAGCATTCTTTTCGCCGGTTTTCCTGGTGATGGGAGCCTTTCTGGTGTTGATGCTGATCCCCTATGTGCTGGAAGTAGTGCGCCCTGGTTGGATCAATGGGGTGCGATTTCTGTATCTGGTACTTCCCTGGCTGATCCTCTCGGCATTCTATTATATCGTGTTGTTTTTCCGTGGTGAACCGGTGACGGAGTTGGACGGTTTCGGCCAGCTGGTTATTCACCTGTCGCAATTCAACGTTTGGTTCCGTTTTGTGTTGCTTATCCTTGTATTCGTCTATCTGTTTGTGTTGCATCAGATCACTATCCGGTACCGGTATTATTATGATAAATGGTGTGCTGACAACTATGCGTCGACCGACCGGATGGACATCTCTTGGCTGCGGTATCTCGCCGGTGGGCTTCTCTGTGTGACACTGGCTTTCTGTATGATGTTGTTCAAACAAGGCCATATATATTACGTCTTCCACCAGGTAGCAGTCGATTTTGTATTCCTTTTGGCTTTTTATAAAGGCCTATTCCACGAAAACCCGTATGCCGAGACCTACTTTCGGTATACATTGGATGAACAGAAAGCCATGCAAGCCAGCGAAGTGGAATTTCCACAAACCACTCGTGAAGAACGGAGTTTTTCCGAAAACCTGCCCAACCATGTGAAGACGGTAGAAGAGTGGATGACTATCCGGCGGCCCTATCTGCGGAAAGATTTCAAATTGTTGGATGTGAATGAAGTGTTACCGCTCAATCGCACTTATCTTTCCCGTGTATTCAACGAGGGCTTTGGTACATCCTTCAGCCAGTTTGTACAGGACTATCGAATTGAACGGTCGAAAGAAGTCTTGCTGGCCCAACCGAAGATGACGGTGCAGGAGGTGGCCTATGCCTGCGGGTTCACTTCAGACTCTTCGTTTTACGTTGCTTTCCTGAAAAAAACTGGTATGTCCCCTAAACAATACAGGCAACAGGCCAGGGAGACGATTTGATCGGAATTTGTTTAGGAAGGGGCTACGAGGCTGGTTTTGGTAATTTGTTTGTATGTTTGCAGCCTGATGGCACAACATACTATTATAGAACTCTCTCATGCGGTGGCCCGTAATCCGCAGATACGGCTCAATGCTCCGGCCAATGTTTCACTGCGAGCAGGCGAACACCTGGCAATTGTGGGACCTAATGGCGCAGGCAAAAGCCTTTTAGTAGAAATGCTCACCGGCCGGTATCCACTGAAAGAAGGGCGGCTGGTCTGTGATTTCTCACCTTCCCCTACACATACGATCTACAACAATCTGAAGTATATCACTTTTCGTGACACCTACGGAGCTGCCGATGCTGATTATTATTACCAGCAGCGGTGGAACTCCGATGAACTCGACCAGATTCCCACCGTGCGTGAGATGCTGGGGCGTGTAGACGATCCCGCGTTCTGTGAGCGTCTTTTTCTTTTCTTCGGTATCAGGAGCCTGATGGACAAACCTGTCATCCTGCTTTCGAGCGGCGAATTGCGCAAGATGCAGATCATCAAGGCGCTACTGTCTAAGCCGCGTGCGTTGATCATCGACAATCCTTTCATCGGTCTCGATGCCGGTTCGCGGGAATTACTGCGTGTGCTGTTGGGTGAATTGGCTGATTTGGAACATTTGCAGCTGATCCTTGTGCTGTCGGTTGCGCAGGATGTGCCGACGTTTATCACCCACGTTGTTCCGGTGGCTGATAAGCGGGTGGGAGAGAAGATGGCCCGGGAAGCGTATCTTTCTGTCTGCCAGCCTGCTGCGGAGACGGATTTTATCCGCCTGCGTGGTGAACGGGTGGCGGCTTTGTCGGCAATACCTGCTGCGGCCGCCTCCGAAGTGATCCGCCTCAACCGGGTAAGCATCCGCTATGGAGAACGTACCATCCTGCGTGCATTGGACTGGACTGTCTGCCATGGCGAACGTTGGGCGCTGGGTGGCCCTAACGGGTCGGGCAAATCTACGTTGCTTAGCTTGGTGTGTGCTGATAATCCGCAGTCGTATGCCTGTGATATTCATCTCTTCGGACGGAGACGGGGAACGGGCGAAAGTATTTGGGAGATCAAACGGCGGATCGGTTATGTCTCGCCCGAAATGCACCGCGCCTACCGCGAGAATATGCCGGCCATTGAGATTGTAGCCTCAGGCCTGCATGATTCGATCGGCTTGTACAAACGTCCCCAGCCTGCAGCTATGGAATGCTGTGCCTGGTGGATGGATATTTTCGGTATTGCGGGACTGAAAGATGTGCCTTTTCTCCAGCTGTCGTCGGGTGAACAACGCCTCACGCTGTTGGCCCGTGCCTTTGTGAAAGATCCCGAATTGCTCATTCTTGACGAGCCTCTGCACGGTCTTGATCCGTACAATCGGCTGTTGGTGCGCCATGTGATCGATGCTTTTTGCAGCCGTCCGGCTAAAACGCTGGTAATGGTTACCCATTACGAAGATGATCTGCCGGGGTGTATCGACCACCGGTTGTGGTTAGGGGCATTGTAAATAAAGGGTGGTTTTGTTCCCTATTTCTTCCCTGCATAAGTCGTTTTATTCGAGTTGTTTCCTATACTTTAGCGTGAAAATATGTAAAAACATGCCTCGTGCTATCTTGGATAACTCATTGATAACCATATAAAAAACGTTAGGCGATATCCTTTTCAGGATATCGCCTATTTGTTTACGATTGTTAAATTGTGACCCGGGTGGGGTCTTAGTTATGCAACAATCGTATTTATTGCATAAATTGATACTACAGGCTTTGTTTGCATTAATGTGCTGATAACCAAAATACAAATACTTAAAATATGTTACGCGATATAACAATTTGTCACGTCATGTCACGGTTATGTCGTGCAAATTTCGTAAACTTGCACAACCGATATTTTGAGATATGGCAACCGTTAAAGCATTCATAAGAACATCAAAAAAATCAACTGGAAAAGTGAAAGTTCGTTTTAGGTTGACTGATGGAAGACAAGTACAATTGTTTCACAAAAGTGAAATCGAAGTAGAACCGGAATTGTGGGATGAGAAGAAAGAATGCTATAAGGCAAAGTGTGTTATCGAAGCAGACAAACGGGCAAGCCTGAACAAAGCGGTTGCAGATCGGAAAAACGATATCTTGAAACTCTATAATGAAGCAGATAAAAACGGGTTAGACAGTTCTAAATTTGAAGAGGTCATAGACAGAAGCATAAACCCAGGAAAGTACAAAGACACAAAGGGAGAGGGCTTTTTCGAATCTTTTGATATGTTTCTGGCAAAGCGCAAAATGTCCGATGAACGAAAAGTGACAATAGCGCTCGATTGGTACCGCCATATCACACCTTTGGTACCGCGCGTGACACACCTCTGGTACCGCTTATAGCGGTGGCTGGTACCGGTACCAAACAGGTGATATGAGCGTGGTTGTGAGATACCCCTTCACCGT
>JAVBUH010000029.1:0-15280 GCA_031555505.1 Tannerellaceae bacterium | reverse complement strand
AGTTGCAGTCGGCGGAAAGTTTGAAGAAAGCCTCTCGGGAGTTCCCCAAGGTGGTCCTCTAAGTCCCCTGTTGAGTAATATCATGCTCAATGAGTTGGATAAGGAACTGGAGCGCCGCGGTCACCCCTTTGTTCGGTATGCTGATGATTGCATGATCTTCTGTAAAAGCAAACGAGCTGCCGAACGGCACGTACGGTGGTGTGAGAGGTCGGAAAACGAAAGTAGGAAGAAAACTACTTCGTTTTCCTCCTGCTCGATTGGGTTGAGATTCAGTAAAGTAACTTGTAGCCTACGCCGCGTACGTTGATAATGCGGATGCGTGGGTCAAGCGAGAGGTACTTGCGTAGTTTGACGATGAATACGTGGAGGCTGCGGGTGTTGAAGAAACTGTCGTCGCCCCAGAGTTCGAGCAGTACGGCTTTGTTCTGCACTATGTGGTTGTGGTTAGCACAGAGGCGTTCGAGGATGGCCGACTCACGGTGAGAAAGTGTAACGGTACCAAAGGGGTGGATGAGTTTCTGGCTTACCGGGTTAAAACGATAGTCGCCAACGGTATAGGTGGCTGGAATAGGTTCGGATGTTTCTTGTAGGCGATTCAGTAGTACTTTAATGCGGACAATGAGCTCTTCCATACCGAAGGGCTTCTTGAGATAGTCATTGCCACCGGTCTCGAAACCGGCAACCACGTCTTCCGCTTTTGAACGGGCGCTGAGAAAGAGAATCGGCGTTTTACGATCACTTTGCCTGATATGTTTGGTGAGGTTGTATCCGTCTATTCGGGGCATCATGATGTCGGCCACCAGGATATCGGGTTTCAACTCAAAGAAAAGACGGAGGGCTTCTTCGCCGTTGGGAGCGATGGTGACCTGAAAATCGCGCTGTTCCAGTGTGTCTTTCACAATATGGGCGAGGGTTAGCTCGTCTTCAGCCAGTAAAACGGTGATCTTGCTCATGGGATAATGATATTGAAGGTGGAACCTTTGCCCGGTGTGCTGGATACCGTGATTTTCCAGTTGTGTTTGTCCACAATGGTCTTCACGTAATGCAGTCCGAGGCCATAGCCGCGTACGTCCTGGATATTACCGGTAGGTACCCGGTAGAACTTGTCAAACAGCCGTGAGATAGCGTTAGCGGGTATACCGATACCGTCGTCTTTGACCGAGATAATGATCTGCTTGTCATGGCGGATTGCCGAGAGGGTGATGTTGACATACTCACCGGAATATTTGATGGCATTCTCTACCAAATTGTCCAAGATGTTGCGAAAGTGTATCTTGTCTGCGCTGACTGTCAGATATTCCGGTTCTACCATAGTATGGAAAGTGACTGATTTGGAAGCATGCAGTTCAAACTTATGAACGATAGAACTGAAGAGTAGTCTGATAACAATTTCCTCGGGCACGAGTTTGAGGTTACGACGTTCTTCCATCGACATCGTAAGGATTTGTTCGACGAGATTGTTAAGGTTGTCGAGTTGTTCTTTGGTGACAGCAAGGTATTCACTGCGTTTCACCGGATCGTCGCCCATGCCGAAATGCTGGAGCGCATCAGTAGCGGCATAGGCTACGGCAACAGGGGTTTTCAATTCGTGAGTCATATTATTGGTGAAATCACTCTTTAGTTCATCCAGCGTCTTTTGCCGGAGGATCACCCGGAGCAGGTAGAGGTAGGAGATGATTAATAAAACGATCATCAGGAAGGAAACAGCTACCAGACCGCTCATTCCTTTTAGTACATACAGGCGGGGCTGGGGAAGGTAGAGGCGGTATTCAAAATCGTCGGTTTCACTGATCGAGAGCGGAAAGGCCTCGTAACGGGCTGAGTCGGAAATGGAAGCATCCGTCGGCAGAGTGTCCAGCACACGTTCATGAAAGCAATCGATGTGTTGGATGATATAGGGCGAATGGATACCCTGCCGAATCAGTTCGGATCGCAGCAGGCTGTCGTAGCGGGCGAAGTGGATAGGTAGGATAGGATCTATTTCCCGGTGGAAACCCTGCTGGAAGAAGTAGTGCATAACCGTGAAGTCGTTCCACATGTGGCTTTTTTTGCCATCGTTGACGATACGGACAATCACCTCGGGAGGCTTCACCTCAACCGAATCGGGTGATGGGGAAAATGGATCTTTTTCGTCTGTATCCACTTCCATCTTCAATTCACTGTTACCCTGTTGGAGGGTGTAGAGCACCTTGTCATCGTGTTCTTCCCGTTGGGTATATTTATGGCGCATGATGGAAGCGAGCTGGACATCCGATACTCGCATCCCGAGTTCGTTCAAGTCGGCAAAGTTCATCGCATTATACACTGAAACCCGAAATTTTTGGTATTGCTCACGGTGGAAGTTGATAAGCCAATAGGACTGGTAGGCCGCTATGATAATGAGTGACAGCAGTATGAAGAAAGCAATGACTTTGAACCGGAGTTGCATGCTGAGTTCGTTAGTAGGACAAATGTAGTCAATCCTGTTCAACTGCCGCGTCCGAAGCGCGATTTATCTACTCCTTCCACCTGCTTCTTTTTGTAATTCCCGAAGCGGTAGGTAAAAGATAGCTTGAAGGAGGGGGTATCCGAATAAACGGTCATCTTACTCCATTGATCGGCAAAATCAATGGTTGTGTGTGCATCTGACCCACTGAATATGTCAGTCGCTTTGGCGGTGAGTTCGGCGCGATCGCCCGGGAATACCCACTTCAGCCCGGCATCGATCCTGGATAAATGGCTGACCCTGTATACACCCTGTATAGCCCCGTTCATATAAAAACCGGAGAGTTCCAGTTTAATGTTGGGCTTGCCGGACAGGGTGGTCGTATTGGTGATATTGACCATGAAGGTGTTTATTGAGTTGGCATAAGGCTCTGCATAAAAGTCTGTGTCTTTATCCTTGATATAAATGTACGAGCATGTGCCACGGGCATCTACCAGCTTGTTCCACTTGACGGGGACTACTAACGATAAGCTGGCTTGCCGACGATAGTCAAGGTTGACGGCCTGGAAGATGTTCGTCAGTTCGGTTGCCGACTGGTAGGGCAATTGGATAATCTGATCGGCATAATGCTTATAGCTTCCTATCAGCATATACTTACTTTTGAAGATATAGATCAATTGTCCTTCGTATGATTTGGCAAACTTCAACTGCGGATTACCTCTCACCACCGAATAGGCATTCATTTGTGTTTCATCCGGGCTCAACGCCCAGTATGGCGGATATTGTACATCTGAAGTGAATGCGCCCTGCAGGATATGCTGAGGTGCGAATACGTAGGTGAGGTTGGCATTGACAAAGGGTGTGAACTCATCCCATAGTGTCTTTTCACCTGTTACCGAGTTATCCACCGATGCATGGAAATAGTTGCCCGAAAGAGAGGCTTGCATAGAGAATTTCTCCGTAAATGATTTGGTGAACCCGGCAAAGAGCGAACCGCTGTATTCGGTTTGATGGGTAAGACTCACCGAATCGGGCGTATTCCCTGCAATGGCAGCAAACCAATTATAGTCTATCTTATTACGTGAGTAGCCAAAATTGACACCGTAATTCCATTGCCATCCGGAGGCCGTAGTGGCGGTGTGGTTGGCGTATGCCACGAGTTTGCCCACCTGTTGATTGGTTTTTGTTTTGTAGGAATGAAGCAACAGCTCGTTTTCATAATCGCTATATCGTTGGTTGCCGGCGTCGTTGTAGAAAGTGTAATCTGCTCCGGCTTTAAAGCTGACATGCGAATCATAGGCCAGTTTCAAATTATGTAGCCAGTTGTCTCCATCATTATCCGCACGCGAGAGAATAGTGGCATACGGCATGTTGTCCACCCGATAAGTGGCGGTGGAGTTTGGCTCGTACGAAGTCTTTCCATACTCACCTGTATAGGTAAAGTCCAGTTTGTCTTTGTTGGGAAGTGTGTAATCCAATGCCAGGCGGGTATTGACGTTCGTGTAGATGGGTGACCAACTGTTGTGTTGTTGAATATCATACACCTGATTGTCTAAGTGATGAATGGCATGCATGGTATTGTTGTCCTTTACTTTTCCATGGCCACCCACAATGGTCAGGTCGGTAGTGAGATTCGGCTTATTATAGACAATGTTACCCCGGGCGCTGTAGCCGGCATAAGTAGCCTGTTCGTAAGCCAGGTTCCCTTCGCCCTGGAAGGTAGGAATGTCCATACCGTCTTCGCCAAGGATTACGTTGATAGCTGCTCCGCGTACATTATATTGAGGTGGAGCGCTGTACATCACTTCAATATTTTTGACTTTTGAGGCGGGTGTGCTTTTCAACACCTGTATTAATTGAGTTGCCGAGAGGCTAGTGGGCTGTCCGTTGATGAGTATGGTGTAACTGTCGGTCCCAACAAGTTGGATATCATCACCTCCACCTGCCACATTAGGAATGGTCTTCAGCGCTTCGAAGGCATTGGTGGCAATCTTGTTTTGGATCAGTTGAGGTACGTCGTACACCAGTTTACCTTCCTGCGCTTTGACTAAAGGGCGTTGACCGGAGATGGTGACACCGGCCAGTTCAAGGCTTTTCTCAGTCAGTACAATAGTGTCGAGTTCCACGTTTTTCCCTCCGGCTACAACGAGGGAAGTGGATTCATATAACAGGTGTTGAAGCGTGAGCAGGTAGTTACCTGCAGGAAGGTTGTTTAGCGTGAAGCGTCCGTCCAAGTCAGTGATGGTGGCATCTATGTGGGTAGAGTCTGCCTGATCGGTGAGGATACAGGTGACGGCCTCTACCGGTGCGCCTGCGGCATTGGTTACTAAGCCTTTCAGAACGTGAACCTCCTGTGCCCATAACGGGGAGGATAAAAAGAATAGCAGCAGTAGGTATTGTGTCTTCATTTGACTGATGATTTTTTCATCAGCAAATATAAGTGAAATAGTAGAGAGGCAGTGCTTACAGCATGCTATATAGTGTTATGCAGTGTTAACGGCGTAACCAATAAAACCGTTGATCGTTACCCCTTGTACGAAATTGTCAGTAGCGTGATGTCGTCAGACTGGATAGCGCCTACCACAAACTCGCCGATACTTTCGGTGATGGCATCCACGATGTCTTTCGAGGGCTGTCCGGTAAGGGAGAGGCAGTAGTTTAGGAGACGTTGCTCGCCGAAGAGCTCGTTTTGTTTGTTGCGTGCTTCGGTGATACCGTCGGTATAGAGGAAGAGGCTGTCCCCGGGGGCGAGGAATAGTTCTTTCTCGTGGTAGACAGAGTTGTCCAGTGCACCCAGTATCCGGTCGTTGGTCAGAGGAACGAAGGCGAGGGTCTTGTCTTTTTGCATGTGGATAGGCAGATTGTGCCCGGCATTGCAATAGATCACACGTCCGGTGTGGATATCGAGGATACCGTAGAAGACGGTGACAAACATATCGTTCACGCTTTCCTGACAGAGTATCTTGTTGGTGCGTTGCATGCAGACAGCGGCCGAGTTCTCGGTGAGGGCAATGGCGCGGATCACCGTGCGGCTGATGGCCATGAAGATAGCTGCCGGTACTCCTTTGCCGGATACGTCGGCGATCACAAAACCGAGGCGGTCGTCGTCTATCTTAAAAAAGTCGTAGAAATCGCCGCCTACGTACTTGGCTGCATTCATGGAGGCGTAGATGTCAAACGTACGCTGGTCTGGAAAGAGATGAAAGTTCTTAGGCAGGATCGTCTGTTGAATCTCGCGTGCTACCTTGAGGTCGGACTGGATGGACTTGAGTTGCGTGTGTTCGCTCTGTGCATTCTTGACGAAGGCGATCTGTTCGGCAGCCTTCTCGATGGTACGTTCCAGGTCGTCAAGGTTGATGGGCTTGGTAGTAAAGTCGAAAGCCCCGCTGTTCATCGCCGTACGGATATTTTCCATATCACCGTAGGCCGACACCATAATACACTTCATGGCCGGGTTGCGCATCTCGTTGATCTTAGTGAGGAGCGTGAGGCCGTCCATCTCCGGCATGTTAATATCGCTGAGGATGATATCGTATTCGGGATTGGACAAAATGGCCTGTAGTGCTTCAAGACCGTTGTGTACGAAGGTGAATTCGTATTCACCCTTCTTGATCTTTCTACGGAAATACTGGGTGAGTAGTATCTCCAGGTCCTGTTCGTCATCTACACTTAATATTTTGATCGGCATAGCGTATTATTTTTGAAGCGGTAAGGAAATAGTGAAGCGGGTGTATTCGTCCACCACTGTCTCCAGTTCGATGATCCCGTTGTGTTTCTCTTCGATGATGGCTTTAGAGATCGACAGCCCCAATCCCGTACCTTCGCCCACCGGCTTGGTAGTGAAGAAGGGGGTGAACAGTTTTTCGCGGACCTCGTCCGTGATCCCCGTGCCATTGTCCTCGATGGAGAGGCGAACCCATGCGCCGTCTTGCCACAGCCTAACCTTGACCGTAGGCCGGAAGGGCGTGTTGAGCACCGTCTTCTGCTTCGTGAATACCGAATAACAGGCATTGTTCATCATGTTGAGCACCACCCGGCTGAGGTCTTGCGGCACGACCGGTTGCGGCTGCACATCGTCCTGGTAGTCTTCTTCGATCAGCACGTTGAAGTTCTTGTAGTTCGCCCGCATCGCGTGATACGACAGCCAGATCGACTCATGCACCAGCTTCCCGAGGTCGGAGGGTGTGACCTCGTCGCTTTTCCCCCTTGAATAGAGCAGGATGCCTTTTACAATGCTGGAGGCCCTGTTGCCGTTCTCTTCTATCTTGCACATATTGCCTTTGAGGTCGTCGAGCAGCTCACGCACATCTTCCCGTATCTCTTTGGAGAGGTCGTCTGAGGCTTCGTCGAGCAACTCTTCGAGTTCCTGCAGCAGCTTGGCCGACAACTTGCTGAAGTTGATCACGAAGTTGAGCGGATTTTGTATCTCGTGTACAATGCCGGCACTAAGCATCCCCAGCGAAGCGAGCCGTTCCTGCTTGCTGATTTGTTTTTTGAAGTATTCCAGTTTATTGTTCGTCTCTTTCTCCATTGTATTTTACTTCGACTGGTTGATGAATAGGTACGGCAATGGTAAATTCCGTGAATGTATCCTTTTCGCTGTTGACGGTGATCGTCCCCTTATGGTTTAGTATGATCTCGTGGCTGAGGTAGAGCCCGATGCCCGATCCTTCCGAGGTGGGTTTCGTTGTAAAGAACGGCTCAAAGATGCGTTTCCGGATACTACTTTCGATACCAATTCCGTTGTCGTGTATAATGACGTGTATCATATCGCCCTGCTTCAGTACTTTGACCATCATTTCGGGTGCGTAATCCTGTTTCCCAGCTTTCCGTATCAGGGCGTAAAGGCTGTTCTGGAAGAGGTGGACAAGCACCTTGTTCATCTGCTCGATATTGACGTCTATCATCAACGGCAAAGCAAGGCCTTCAAAACTGAGTTTGATTTGTTTCTCATCGATCTCTTTCTCAAACATCCGGGCGGCCACGTCCATATTCACTTTACAGAGGTTATTGATATCGGCGGGCGTCATCTTGCCACTGCGGTCTTTCAGCAGTTCTTCCATGGCTTTGACGATACGCACGGTATTGGCTCCGTGATCAGTGATCTTCTGGAGGTTGTTGGTAATCATTTCGAGTATCTCTACCGAATCGGCATACAATTCGGGTGTCATTACGGCTCCTTCACCGGAGATATTTTTCTTCAGATCGGCCACCAACTCAACAGAGAGCGTAGCAAAGTTGTTGATGTAGTTGAGCGGATTGAGGATGCGGTCGAGCAGTCCTTTGGTCAATTGCCCTACGGTAGCAAGGCGTTCGTTGCGTACGAGCTCATCCTGCGCCTCGGCCAAAGCGGTGAGGGCAGTGGAGAGTTCTTCCGATTCTTTCAGCACCTGGTCTCGCTGAACACGCAGTTCAATGGTGCGCTCTTCCACAATCTTGGCCAGGTATTCTTTCTCCTTCAATTGTTTTTTGTAGCGCGACTTGATGATCTGAAGGACGATCAGGGTGCATATTAACGCATTGACCGCCCACATCCATCCCATGTAGATACATCCGATGATCGCAACCAGACCGAAGGTCGAGGTACGGTCAATCACTTGTATTTTCAGTTTTAAACTTTCGACCTCTTTGATATTAAAATCCGGCATATAAGGAGGATTTAAGTAGCTATTCGATGGTGAGGATAGATGTAAAACCAGTGATACTGAAGATATCCATGATCTCTTTTCGTATATTCCGGAGGATAAACCGCCCATTCCGTGCCATCATTCCTTTTTGCAGGGTGAGCAACAGGCGCAGGCCGGCGCTGCTGACGTAGGTCAACTCGGTACCGTCTAGTATCACGCAGGTAGGGTTACCACCCAGTATCTGTTGTATCTCTTTCTCGAAATCCACGGATGTAATGGTGTCTAATTGACCTGAGAGGTAGATAACCACCTCATCTGCAGTTTCTATTGTTATCTTCATATATTATGCTTTACTTGATTAAGTGTAGCAAATGTATAGAATAATCCGGTTATGATGTGATAAAATGGTAAGAAAGTTATACCAGGCGTTCCGTTATGGCCAGTTTGACCATGGCGGCGGTGTTTTTTACCCCCAGTTTGATCAGTAGATTTTTGCGATAACTATTCACGGTTTCGATGCCCAGGCACAGTTTGTCGGCTATTTCTTTATTGGTATATCCTTCTACTACGAGGCTGAGAAGTTCCGTTTCGCGGATGGTGAGGAAAAGTTTGCCCTTGTCTTTTCGTGAATAGATGACGGCATTGGCTTCTTCGCTAAAATATTGTTCACCGTGATATACGTTCTGGATACCTTCAATGATCTCTTCGGGCAGAGCGTTTTTCAGCAGGTAACCGCTAGCACCGTTCTGGAGCATACGTTGCATATAAAAATACTCCTTGAACCCGGTCAGCGCGATGATCCGGATATAAGGGTAGTGTTCGTGGATGTACAGGCATAGGTCCATCCCGTTCACATCCGGCAGGTTGATATCCAGCAGGATAATATCTGGAGTATGGCGGCGTAGCGCTTCTTTACAGTCGGCTCCGCTCATGGCGGTGGTGGTGACCGACATTCCCGGCGTATGTTCGATCAGTTGCCTGATGCCATCGGCAACGATCGGGTGGTCGTCAACTATCATTACGTGGATCATGGCTTGTTATGTTGGAGGTTCGTAATTCGACAGTGATCTCTGATCCTTTTCCCGGTTCGGAATAGATTTGCAGGGAGGCATTGATAAATTCGGCGCGCGAACGGACGGTGATCAGTCCCTGACTGGCCGCTTCCTGGTAGAAGCCTTTGCCGTTATCCTGGACAGTGAGGGATATATTGTCTTCACCGATGATTAACTGCACGTTGATCACGCTGGCCTCAGCATGTTTCAGGGCGTTGTTGATCAATTCGCAGGCGATGCGGTAGAGGTTGATTTCAATGTCGGTGTCAAACCTTCGCTCTTCACCGAAGAAATAGAAACATATCTGTGGGTTTCCGTCGCAAAATTCCTCCAGCACGGGGCGCAGGCCGAAGCGGGCAAGCGATTCGGGCATCAGGTTGTGCGCCAGACGCCGCATCTCATGGATGGATTTGTCGGTCAGGTTAATGACGCAATTGAGCCGTTGTTCATTTTCTGAAACCGTTTGCTTCATTTGTTCCAGGTCGAGTTTGATCATGGTCAGCAATCCGCCCAGACCGTCGTGCAATTCATGCGACAGGCGACCACGCTCGGCATTCTCGCCATCCAACAATGATTTGGCTGCTATCAGCTCCTTTTCCTGTATGAGCTGGGTCATTTTTTCCTTCATTCGAAGCCGTTTCTGCCGTTGATAACGATTAAGTAAAAAGAGGGTAATCAAAAGGAGCAGAATGGCAGATACCCCTGCTAAAGCCAGGACAAAATACAGTTTCTTTTCCTTACTGAGCGAGAGTATCTGTATGTCTTTCTTCTCAGATTCATATTTGATTTCCTTTTCAGAAAGGGCGTTTTGCATTTCTTTGTTATTGTAGAGCAAAATCAATTGTCTGTATGTATCAAAACTGGCTTTAGCCTGAGCCGTATTCCCAATTTCCATATTAATTTTCACCAGATGAGCTTGCACATCAATACTGTGATAATCAATGGAATCAAGGTTTTCCAACGCTTTAAGTGCATGTTCATGGGCCAGCTTCGGTAATTGCATATCATAATAGATGAAGCAAAACATCCGGTGACATAATCCAATGTCAAACTTAAACCCGATCCGTTCGGCATGTTCCATTGCCCGCGATGTATAGTCCAGGGCATTCGGATAATCTTTGTAGTTCATATAGTAGTGGCGGGAAACCCCGAGTAATGCTTGTATTTCTTCCGGATAATAACGGATCTCATGATATAATTCGGCTGCACGCTTGGAATAATCGATGGCTTTTTCGGGCGATCCTTCTTTCGTGTATATTTCATCCAGATTAAGGAAGATCGTCGCCAGGCCGTTCTTGTCGTCCAGCTTTTCCGCAATCGGTTGCGCCTCTAATAAATAATCTTTCGCCTTATCATAGTTCTCCATTTGCATATAAACAACGGCAATGTTAACCAACGAATAACAAACATTTATTTCGTCATCATGCCTTTTTGCCAAACGCAGATAGGTAAGATAATGCTCCATCGATTTGTCGAACTGGGCCATCTCGCTATATAAGTTGCCAAAGGCGTTATGTATCATATATAACAGCCTTGTGTCTTTGGTGTCTTGAGCTAAATCAAATGCTTTTTGAAAATTCAAGGCAGCCGAGTCTTTCATGCTGTTAAGGAAGTATGCGGTACCTAATGCTACATATAAATGAGGTTTGGTCTCATGGTCGTTCAACTGTTCGGCCAGTTTGATGCCGAGCATGGCATAATCACGCTCCTTTTCAAAGCTTAATCCCTGGTATCCCCAGGCTAGTTCATCATATAGCTTCAATCTTTCCTCTGCAGGCAAAGCGGGATTCTTCGCTTTGACTTCCATCCCCTCCAATTCTTCTCTACGCGCTTTTTCTGCATAGAGGGGGAACAGATAAAACAGAGATAATATAAATAGTAAGAACAGTCTCATGGTATTAGACTTTGTTAGGGGCATACAAATATAACAAACACCCTCGATTATAAGCGGTTTTCTTATCAAAATGTTATTGCTTAATGGCGATATTTTACACAATAAACAAAGAAAGGATACATATGTCGGTTTTCTTACCCCTTTTTGGGGGTTAATATATCACGTCTGAGTCAAAAACCCCCTTTTTGGGGTAGAATACTTCTTTATGCTTGCGTACTTTTGGGCAACAAATAACTGTAATCAAATACAAACCTTCTAATATATGTTGCATAAATGGGGATTCTGATGGCTGTGCGGCGCTGTATTCAGAAAACAGACAATGTTCAATAATATAATAATGCATTATGAAAAAGACCGGATTATACATACTACTGCTCGCATGCCTTTGCTTGCCTGCCGAAGCACAGATTATGAAGAAGTTGGGTAATGCCGTAAAGAATGCTGCCGAAAGCGCCACTGTCCGTAAGGCTGAAGAGAAAACCGACGAAACCGTCAGTAACGCTATCGACAAGGTGACCAACCCCGACACCTACAAGGGAGAGAAGAATGCGACGGAAGAAGAAGCCTCTGCCGACGAACCGGCTGTTTCATCGGGTAGCGACAAGCCTGATTCAACCACCGCCTCTGCCGCCTCCAAAACACAACCCAAAAGCGCGGAAATGACTTGGGCCAAGTTCGACTTCGTGGCAGGCGACGAGATCATTTTCGACGATAACCAGGCGGGTGAGAAAAACGGCGAGTTTCCTTCTCAGTGGGACTTGATCGGCGGTAATGCCGAGATTACCTTGATGGACGGAACACCCGTTATCGCCATCATCGACGAGGGCGTGATCGCCCCTTTGATGAATGACATGAAAAGCTATCTGCCCGAAGCCTTTACCATTGAATACGACCTCTGGATTGGCGACGAAGACCATAGTCAAGGCTATCCCCGTTTTGTTTTTTATGCTACCAATGCCGATGATTTTACGTATGAGGTGTTCAGTATGGAATGGTGGCGCTGGGGATATGAGGGTCAGTTAATGATCGAATACAAATGGTTTACACCTGCCGGTGAGCACAGAAGCGGTAATACGGAGCACTTCAAAATCGATCGGAACAAATGGCACCACCTCTCCATCTCGTTCAACAAGCGGGCGATGAAAGTCTATCTTGACGAAACGCGCCAGATCAATATCCCGAACTGCGGCCAGCCCCGGCGGATGGAATATCAGACATATAAAATGACCACCCCCGAATTCATCCGAAACTTCCGCATCGCCCAAGGCGCCATGCCGCTGTACGACCGCATGATGTCTGACGGTAAGTTTATCACTTACGGTATCACGTTCGACGTAGGCAAGTCTGTCATCAAGCCCGAATCGGCAGGTGAAATTAACCGTATCGTCGATCTATTGAAGCAGAACCCTGAACTTAGGTTCAGCGTAGAAGGCCATACCGACAGCACGGGTAACGCATCCTCTAACCAGACCCTGTCCGACGCACGATCCAAAGCCGTAGTCGATAAGTTGGTGGAGATGGGTATCCCGGCCGACCGCCTCAAATCGGCAGGTAAGGGACAAGGTAATCCCATAGCCGACAACAAAACCGACGAAGGCCGCGCTAAGAACCGTCGCGTGGAATTTGTCAAAATCTGATCTGTTAACCTCTAAAATGAATACACGACATGAACTTGAAGCATCTACTCAGTATTTCACTTCTTTCTCTGTGCGGTATCTTCACCGCCCACGGGCAAGCGTTTAAGATAGACGATCCGGTAGGTACCGTTGTTGAATACGGCTATCTGGATAAAAAAGAGAAGGTGACACAAACCTCCCGCATGGAACTCGTCTCCAAGGAGAATAATTCCGAGGGCGAAGTCTTCAATATCAAAACCACATTGCCTACCGACGGAGAGCCTGTCGTGATGACCTACAGGCTGATATTTACCGGCGACGGTGTCAAGTCCGACAAGAACTTCCTCTTCAGCACTGCCGTGCTTGATCAGCTTGCCAGCCAGGCGACGATCACGTTCACGGGTGATATACCTGTCCTGCCGGATAATTTGTCGGTTGGCCAGACCCTACCGCTCTACGACATTGCGATGACGATCGACCTTACCGGTGGTACCGGTGGCCCGATGTCGGTTAAGACGACTACCACATCGAAACTAACCTCACGTAAGATCCTTCGCCAGGAAAGTGTCACTGTACCTGCCGGTACGTTTGATGCCTTTGTACTTCACGAAGATGTGATGGCTACGGCTACTGTCATTGGGATCAAGACCACTGTGCAGACTTCGACCGACAGCTGGATCGTGCCGGGGTTGGGTTTTGTTAAACAACTCAACTACGACAAGAAAGGGAAGGTGACCAGTGGTACTGTGCTGACAAAACGCACTAACTGAAATAATATATACGTTCCCAATACCATTATCCTTAATTTGACCTACTCTGTAACCAAAGCTTACATTGTCCCGCCCGGCTCACTTCCCTTTCCTGCCGGGTGGGACATATAACATTTTTTACCCGTTTGCTAACATTATTTTTTACCTTTTGTCACATCTTTTCCCAGCATTCATTTGTTTTCTGAACGTATCACCTTGAAAATCGAACAGAAATGTATAATATCATGACAAAAGGAACAATTGGCCTGAATGCAGGGACTATCTGGAATATTATAGCCGATGATCAGCAAGTGATCAGTTTCGATGCCCTGAAAGAAATGACAGAATTATCAGATGCCGACCTCTGGACAGCCATTGGCTGGTTAGCTCGTGAAAACAAAATCATCATACGTACCGATAAAGGCAAGATTCCGCACTTCACGCCGGGTACTAATTTTTATTATTGACTTTTCGTCTTTTTCTGATATGTCTCGAATGGAAGTTTCCCATACTGACTAATGATCTATCTGCTCCACCCGGCTGGAAAGGTTAGCAGGTGCTGTCGTGGGCAATAAATGTCCCTTAGGATCGCAATAGTTCTGTCTAATGGCGCCGATAATTGCAGTGATAGTAGCAGTGACACTACAAAGGCTTACGGATGATGTGGAGTGAGGGCTTCTGCCGGATGTTTAACTGTCTGATAAAAACCACTGAAACGATGTAAACTTTGTATAGAAAAAGCCTATTTTATTCGCTGTTCCTAAAAAAAGAGTGTACCTTTGCGCCCAAAATCAATAACAATTTCTAAATCATCAAATTATCTTTTGGTATGGAACTTACGCACATCGAACACCTCGGTATCGCAGTGAAGAGCATCGAGGCATGTTTGCCTTATTACGAAGGCGTCTTGGGACTGAAATGCTATAACATCGAAGTTGTAGAAGATCAGAAAGTAAAAACGGCATTCTTTAAAGTAGGCCAAACGAAGATCGAGTTATTGGAACCGACCAGCGAAGACAGCACCATCGCCAAATTCATCGAGAAGAAAGGCGAAGGTATCCATCACATCGCATTTGCCGTACCCTGCGTACAGACCGCTTTGGATGAGGCTGCCGCTAAAGGCGTACAGCTCATTGACAAGGCACCCCGCGGCGGTGCCGAAGGTATGAACATCGCATTCCTCCACCCGAAATCCACTTGCTCTGTACTGACAGAACTCTGCATGCCGGGCGACGACAAGTAACCAATTATTAAACAAACTAATCATAAGACAAGACAATGAGTAATCAACTTGAGAAAGTGAAAGAGCTTATCGCTCTTCGCGAACAAGCCCGCTTAGGTGGTGGAGAAAAGAGAATTGACGCTCAGCACCAGAAAGGTAAATACACCGCGCGCGAACGTATTGCCATGTTGCTCGACGAAGGCAGCTTTGAAGAATTCGACATGTTCGTGCAGCACCGCAGCACCAACTTCGGGATAGAGAAGACGAAGTTCCTTGGCGACGGTGTAGTGACCGGCTACGGTACGATCGAAGGTCGCCTGGTGTATATTTATGCACAGGACTTTACCATTTTCGGCGGCGCACTGTCCGAAACCCTTGCTCAAAAGATTTGCAAAGTAATGGACCAGGCCATGAAGATGGGCGCACCGGTGATCGGCTTGAACGACTCGGGTGGCGCACGTATCCAGGAAGGTGTGAACGCATTGGCTGGCTATGCCGAAATTTTCCAGCGTAACATCCTTGCCTCCGGTGTGGTTCCCCAGATATCCGGTATTTTCGGCCCCTGCGCCGGTGGTGCTGTTTACTCTCCGGCGTTGACCGACTTCAACATCATGACGCGCGGTACGAGCTATATGTTCCTCACCGGTCCGAAGGTGGTGAAGACAGTTACCGGCGAAGACGTAACCCAGGAAGAA
>JAVBUH010000042.1:0-16639 GCA_031555505.1 Tannerellaceae bacterium | reverse complement strand
ACAGGTCATCATCGATTATATAAAGGCGGAAAAGCAGGGCGAATGTGTGAATTCAGAAATAACCATTCTCTCCCTGTCAATAAAACCGCAGACATTGGACGATTGCTTTCAATTCCTCGTTGAAGATGCTAAAAAAGAAATGACCAAAGCCATTGAGTATGAAACCAAGCGCCTGGAATATTGGTTGAGTGAAGTGGAAAGATGTAAGTCTTTCAAGGGGATTGCCGGAAAATTGCTTGACGATTTGAATCAGAAGGAACTTTCAGCGACCCATCAGCGAATTGAATTCCTGAAAAAGCTGGACCCAACCGAGGTGGAAAATGATTTCGGGGATGAGCTGAACCAACCGTTGGCGATATCCGTGACTTGCAAATATACTATTTCCAACCTGGAATACAACGCTTCCCAGGAGTGGATGGAGACATTTATACTATCCTTAGATGAGGGAAAAATGATAGGAAAACTTCCTTTACAGGTTTTGCACTAAATAGGCAAGAATATGAACGCGGTGATATATTCACATCCCGACGAATCTGAAACATCAACAGGCTTGCACAACTTGGTATTACCGCACGCAGATTACGCAGATTAGGCGGCTAACTGGCCTGGAGGTTGCTTCGCAACGTGGACGGAGGCAGTCCCGTCATTTCTTTGTATAAAACAAGCAGGGTGTCCAGCTTCAGGTCGTCGTTGGCGCTTTCCGGGTAATAGATATTGGTCAGGAACCGGTATGCCTTCAGTTTGTCTTCGCCTTCAGCGTGGGCGATACGGCATGCAGGGAGTCTTTCTGATGTTGCACATCGGTCTGTGCCGAGGCGAAACAGGGCAAACAAAGCAGGGACAGGAGTAGTAAATGTTTCATAATAGTTTGTTCTCTCACTATGGAGTGTGGCAGATATACCGTTTCTGTTTATTAATCCGTATGTATCAACACAGAATTTAGCACAGTCTGTGCCACTATACATACAAATATTTCTTTTTGTATTCGCTTGGCGATGTACCGGTATGCTTCCTGAAGAATTTACCAAATACTGACTGGTCGGCAAAACACAAAATATCAGCCACCTGCTGGATCGTGTACTCCTGCGACCGGAGGAGCATTTTGGACTCTACGATACGGGCTTCGTCTATCAACTGGTTGGCGGTTTTGCCTGTAGTCTCTTTCAATACCACACTCAGATACTGTGGGGTAATACATAACTTGCCGGCATAGAAAGTAACCTCATATTTTTCTTTACAGTTAGCCAGTAACAAGCCCAGAAAGTCATTCAATATTTCGTCTTTCCGGGTTGGGAGTAATGCCGTAGGTTTTTTATTTTTGATTTGCCTCAGATTGACCACTTCAACCAGGAAAGAAACTAAAGCCAGCATGATCACAACAGACTGCATCGTATGGTTTCGCAGCTGGATCTTTTCTTTGATGGTGGTTATGTAGTTAATGAGAAGTTTGGTTTCCTCAGAGGTGAATTCCATGATCGGGTGTTTGCGGATCTGCATGAATTGTGCGATAGAAGGACTTACAGAGTCGGGCAGATGAATAAAGCCAGGAGTAACCAAAAGTATTTTAGCATCAAAATCAGGTGATGTCTCCACTACTTGAATGATATGTGTGGGCATGATGGTAAGGAAGTTGTTGGCTGTCAGTATGTATGGGCAATAATCCACCTTTATATTGATGGAACCTTTGATAACCAGAATAAACATAAAGGGTTCCAGTCGTAAGGCCATATTGTGTTCAGCAATTACTCTGCCTTCTTTCACTATCACTTTGTCCTGATAATTATCATACAATTGAAAAGCCTTTTTGATGTCTTTTATCCCAATAGTTGCATATCCGTTCATAAGAGAGTCACTTATTCGTTGCGTTTTCGTTTTGCTACAAATATAGTGATAAGAAATGTATCCTAATAGAAATAGTTGTTTTAGACGAATGTGGGCCAAGAATAAGACTACTTATGTTTCCATAATCCTCATGATCACTGTTTTGAACGAGCTGACATTAATCTTGAACCAACCCAACCTCGATACACAGGCGGATATTTGCATCCAAAAAAACGAAACGAACAGTAAAACGAGGTCATTATGGTACGAGAACAAATCCTGTCGGCGGCATTCAGCCTTTTCTCCCAGTACGGGATTCGGAAAATAGGCATGAATGATATAGCCCGCCAGATGAATATATCCAAAAAAACGCTCTACCGCTTTTTTGCAAACAAAGAATCATTGCTGGTGAGCGGGTTGGAGTACCGGGCAAAAATGCTGTTCAACCTCTGGAGGGAGTTGTCGCAAGGCCCTTATACCGTATTGGATACGCTATTACTACTGTCTGATGAGTTGATGAAACATACCCATTGGTACACAGAGAAGTTCTTTGAAGAATTGGAACTATACCCCAAAGCAAACGCACAACGAAAGATTCAAAACAAATTATTCGAGCAGCAATGCCTTGAACTGATCGCATGCGGAATCAGTGAAGGCGTATTTGAACCGGACGTTAATTATGGCATTGTGGTCAAATTGGCACATAAACACCTGTGTATGCATTTGCCTTCCAGGTCTTTCGCAGCCTATTCGCCGGTAGAGGTTTATAATACTACCCTGGAAGTATTTCTGCGAGGGATATGTACGGATAAGGGGCGAAAGATACTGGATCGATGGTATTATCATATCAACCATGCCAGGTATACTGAACAGAAGAAAATAGGTTATCTCAAATAGAATAAAAGCAAATGAAACTATTTACAAGTAAAACGAGAGTAGTCGCCTTATGGCTACTGATTCCCACGTTAATGGCGATGAACGCCAACGCACAGGGAACACTGGTTCTTTCTCTGGATAAGGCCTTAGAGATTGCATTGAGTGACAATCCCTCTGTCAGGATTGCCGACCAGGAAGTAGCGAAAAAGAAGTATGCCAGGAAAGGCTCCTATGCGGCTCTTTTTCCGCAAGTAAACTTTAATGGAGACTATTCGCGCACGTTGAAAAAACAAGTAATGTATCTGGATGTAGACATGGGTGGGCAGGAGATACCGGGCATGGACCAGATGAGTAACGGTATCGAAGTGGGGCGCGACAATAATTGGTCCGTCGGTTTTAATGCCGCAATGCCACTGGTCAATGCCTCGCTGTGGAAAAGCCTGTCTATTTCGGGTACGGAAGTAGAAATGGCGATTGAACAGGCCCGTTCGTCGCGGATCGAGATGGTGAATCAGATCAAGAACAGCTATTACGGTGTCTTGTTGGCAAACGACTCTTACCTTGTCTTCAAAGAGAACTATGACAATACGATGGCGAATTACCTGGATATCAAACAAAAGTATGGACAAGGGACTGTTGCCGAATACGATCTTATACGGGCGGAAGTAGCGGTACATAACAGTGAGCCTACGATGCTTGAAGCTCAAAATTCACTGGAACTGGCGAAGTGGCAGTTGAAGGCTCTCTTAGGGTTAGATCTGGAAATGAAGATTGAATGTGAAGGGAAACTGGCCGATTTTGAATCGAACCTGTATGGTGATTTTCTGTCTGCAGATACTTCCTTACACGAAAACACTGCGCTCAGGCAATTGGATATACAAGACATGCAACTGAAGCAAACACTAAAAATGCAGCAATTCGATTATCTGCCTACTCTCTCCCTTGTCGCCAACTACAGCTGGACTTCGATGAACAACGACTTCAAATTCAACACATACAAGTGGAATCCCTATTCTACAATAGGCGTCAGCCTCTCTATCCCGATTTTTTCAGGAGGATCCAAGCATAACCATATCAAACAGACCCAGGTATCCATGAACCAATTAAGCTTACAGCGAGGAGATACCGAGCGACACCTGCGCGTAGCGGTCAAACAGCAAATGGATGTGATGAAGACCTGTGTCAAACAGTATGATGCAGCCCGGAATGGTGTGGCGCAGGCCAATCGGGGGTATGATATTTCCCACAAACGCTATGACACCGGTGCGGGCACGCTGCTGGAATTGAATGATTCAGAACTGTCACTCACCCAGGCCAAACTGAATTTGAATAATGCGATCTATAATTACATGGTTGCCCAGGCTACCCTTGATAAGCTAACAGGTAAACAACAAGATATAAAAAGATAAACTGAAATACGAATGAAGATGAAAACAAGTATGAAACGTAGTGTATTGCCGTTGGCGCTGTTTGCCGTATTGGCCTCTTGTTCCGGAGAGAAACAAACCCCGCAAACGACACCGGTAAAAGAGAAAGTAAAAGTAGAAATCGTAAACCGTCAGGATGTAGAGCAGTTGAAAGAATTTACTGCCACGGTAGAAGCCAATATCGTCAATAAGATCGCTCCACAAGCCCCGGTGCGTATCCAGAAATTACATGTGGAAGTAGGCGACCACGTCAGAAGCGGGCAGCTACTGGCTACGATGGATGCCACCAGCCTGAAACAAACAAAAATACAAATGGAGAACCAGCGGGTAGAGTTCATGCGGATGGACGAGTTATATAAAGTGGGAGGTGTATCCAAGTCCACGTGGGATGCCGCAAAAGCTGCACTCGACGTCAGCCGTGAGGCGTACAACAACCTGTTGGAAAATAATCAACTGGTAAGCCCGGTTGCAGGTGTTGTGACCGCCCGTAATTATGACAACGGCGATATGTACACCGGACAGGAAGTCTATGTGGTGGAGCAGATCGAACCGGTGAAGCTGCTGGTATATGTATCTGAAAGCTATTTCACCCAGGTTAAAAAAGGGATGCCTGTAGAGGTGAAGCTGGATGTGTATGGCGAGGAGGCATTCAATGGTAAAGTAAGCCTGGTGCATCCTACCATCGACCCATCCACACGCACCTTCCCGGTAGAGATACGGATTACAAATACGGATGAACGGATACGTCCCGGTATGTTTGCCCGGGTAACGATGAATCTGGGTGTACGCTCGCATGTGGTGGTTCCCGACCTGGCTATCGTCAAACAATCTGGTTCGGGCGACCGGTATGTATATGTACACAAGAATGGGACTGTGTCATACAATAAGGTAGCCTTAGGGCGTCGGCTGGGAGATCGCTATGAAGTGATAACCGGCGTAGAAGACGGCGACCAGGCCGTAACAGCCGGCCACAGCCGCCTGACCAATGGAATGGAAGTGGAAGTCATACAATAAATCTATTATTATGAGTTTATATGCATCAGCCGTAAAAAGACCGGTAACCACTTCGCTCATTTTCGTCGCCATAGTGATCATCGGCATATTCTCCCTGAATAAACTGTCGGTAGACCTGTTGCCGGAAATTGAGACGAATACGATCATGGTGTTGACGGCCTATCCGGGCGCCAGTGCGTCGGATATTGAAATGAATGTCACAAAACCGATGGAGAATGTGATGAATAGTGTGGGGGATCTGAAAAACCTTACCTCCGAATCACGAGAGAATATGTCTGTCGTCACCCTCGAATTTGAATACGGCACCGATATCGATGTCGCCACCAACGATGTACGCGACAAACTGGATATGGTGGAATCATCGTTGCCCGATGATGTGGAGAATCCGGTCATCTTTAAATTCGGAGCCGAAGACATTCCGGTGATGATCCTGTCTGTCACCGCCGCAGAAAGCAGTAATGCCTTGTATAAAATATTGGACGAAAAGGTATCCAATCCGTTGGCTCGTATCAGCGGGGTGGGGGCTATCTCCGTGTCTGGTACGCCATTGCGTGAAATTCAGGTCTATTGCGATCCCTACAAACTGGAGGCTTACGGGCAAACGATCGAAAGTCTCGCTTCTGTGATAGCTAAAGAAAACCGGAACACACCGGGTGGAAGTGTCGATATCGGTTCGAACACCTACTCGCTGCGTGTGCAGGGTGAATTCACCGACGCCTCCCAGATACAGGATTTGGTGGTTGGCACGAAAGGCGGCCGAACGGTTTACCTGCGGGATGTAGCCCGGGTGGAAGACAGTATTGAAGAACGGGCGCAGGAAGCCTTCAATAACGGTATCCAGGGCGGGATGATCGTTGTCCAGAAACAATCAGGCGCCAACTCCGTAGAGATTGTGGAAAAGATACGTGAGAAACTGCCCGAACTGCAAGCCGGACTTCCTTCGGATGTAAAATTGGATGTCATTATCGATACGTCTACCAATATCCTGAACACCATAGACAGTTTGGCGGAAACGATCCTGATCACGTTCATCGTGGTGATGCTGGTGGTATTTATTTTCCTCGGCCGTTGGAAAGCTACTTTCATTATCGTACTCACGATCCCTATCTCCCTGATCGCCGCATTCTGTTACCTGTTCGTTTCGGGAAATACATTGAATATTATATCCCTCAGTTCACTTTCTATCGCGATCGGCATGGTGGTTGACGATGCCATCGTAGTGCTGGAGAATGTCACCAAGCACATCGAACGGGGAAGTAAGCCGAAGCAGGCCGCAGTTTATGCCACGAATGAGGTGGCTATCTCGGTTATTGCCTCTACGCTGACGATGTTGGCCGTGTTCCTTCCATTGACCATGGTGACGGGTATGGCCGGTATCCTGTTCACACAGTTAGGATGGATCGTGAGTATCGTGATGATTGTCTCAACCCTGAGCGCATTGACATTGACGCCGATGCTTTGTTCCCGCATGCTTCAGCTCGACCCCAAGAAAGGACGCCTGTACACCATGTTCTTTACCCCCATCGATAAAATGTTGGGCGCATTGGACAGTGGGTATGCCTTTGTGCTCTATTGGGCCGTACATCACCGCAAGACAGTGATAGTTGCCGCCCTGGCTGTTTTTGGTGGCAGTATGTTGCTTATCCCCTCGCTGAAAACCGAATTCTTCCCCACGATGGATAACGCCATCATTGGGGTGGATATCCAGTTGCCGGTGGGTACCCGTCAGGAGATCAGCCGCGACCTGGCGCTACGGATCGATGAAGAATTCCACCGGAAATATCCGGAAATCAAGATCACCAACTTTACGGAGGGACAGGCAGATACGGATAATACCTTTGCCCAGATGAGTGAGAACGGATCGCATATCATTTCGTACAATATTACGTTGTACAGTGTGAACGAGCGCCTGGAAAAATCCGGGTCAGGCAGGGGACTGACCGAAATATGCGCGCTGATGCGGCAGGATCTGAGCGCATATCCTGAAATCAAGAAATTTGAAGTAATGGCGGGTGGTAGTGCCAGCGATATGTCGGGAGAAAGTGCTGTGGATATCGAAATCTACGGATTCGACTTCAAACAAACCGACCAGGTGGCCAGCGAAGTAGCTACCCGGATGCGTAACTATCCCGGTTGTTCGCAGGTAAATGTAAGCCGCGAAGATTATATACCTGAATATCAGATTGACTTCGACCGTGAAAAGCTGGCTTTGAACGGGCTGAATGTCAGCACGGCATCTTCCTACCTGCGCAACCGTATCAATGGATCCATTACATCGAAGTACCGGGAAGACGGGGATGAATATGATATCCGTGTGTGGTATGCTCCTGAATTCCGTCAATCGGTAGAAAGCATCGAAAATATTATGATCTATAATAATGAAGGAAAGGGTGTACGCATCTGCGATGTGGGTGCCGTAGTAGAACGGATGACACCACCGACCATCGAACGGAAGAACCGGGAACGTGTGATCGTCGTGTCGGCTGTTGCCGCTCAGGGAACTGCGTTGAGCGACCTGGTGGAAACAGCCAACAAAGAGATGAAAAACATGGAGATCCCTTCGGGTATGAGTTGGCAACTGGGAGGTACGTATGAAGAACAGCAGGATACGTTTGCCGATTTGTCGGCACTCATGGCCTTGATAGTCGTATTGGTGTTCATTGTGATGGCGTCGCAGTTCGAATCACTTACCGACCCGTTTGTGATCATGTTCTCTATCCCCTTCGCGCTGGTGGGTGTGATACTGGGGCTTACGATCACACAAACCCCGCTGGGTGTGATGGCGTTGATCGGTGTTATCATGCTGATGGGTATTGTAGTGAAGAATGGTATCGTATTGGTAGACTATACCATCCTCTGCCGTGAACGGGGGATGAGTGTACTGAACGCCGTTGTGGCTGCCGGTAAATCACGTTTGCGTCCGGTTTTGATGACTACACTCACAACCGTACTCGGGATGATCCCGATGGCTGTAGGTTCCGGTGAAGGTGCCGAGATGTGGCGTTCGATGGGGATGACGGTAGCTTGGGGCTTATCCGTATCCACGCTGATCACCCTGATCATCGTACCTGTTGTCTATAGCGTTTTCTCCGGAAGGAGCATCATGCGCAAACGGCACAAGCTACTTAAAATACAACATCTTGAATCACTATAACCTATTAATACGAACATCCGTATATGAAAGCAATATTCATCGCCTTTAATCAGGCATATTACGAGATCATTATCACGATCATGGATCGCAACGGTATCCGTGGATATACATATTGGGACACTGTACAGGGAAGGGGTAGCCATAAAGGCGAGCCCCACCTGGGCAGTCATGCATGGCCTTCCCTGAACGGGGCCATACTCACGATGGTAGAGGATGGGAAGGTAGACCATTTCCTGGACCTGCTTCACAAACTCGATCAGCAAACAGAAGCTCAGGGTTTACGGGCTTTCATCTTGAATATAGAACGAACGATTTGAGTTATGGCCCCATCCTTGTTTACGTTTAAATTGGCTCGACATAAAATACAGCGACTGCTGCTGGCCATTGTGTGTGGTTTTGTATGTGGTGTGTTAGGACTGTATGTTGCCAGCCAATTGGAGTTTGGCGACGGACGCTTTTTATTAGGTGTTCTATCTGTCCTTGCCTTGTTATTCGGTGTGTTTGCACTGTGGGCATATCTTCAGTTACGAAAGGAACAGTTTGTAGCTATGTATATCTCCGGCGAGGGGATCAATGAGCTTTCAACAGGGAACCGTATAGGTACGGTTCTCTGGAAAGATGTTGCATCCATCAAGATTATGAAAGAATTGGGCAGTGGCCGGGAAGGGCGAAAATATATTGTATTGAAGGTAAACAATCCCAACGAATATATCCATCGCGAACCGAACCGCGCTAAGCGTCGCACGCTTGAACTCAAGTTCCAGTATTATGAATCACCAATATGCTTTTCCGAACGAGCCCTGGATTGCACGTTTGAAGAATTGAAAAGTGCGGTGTACAGTAAATACGGGCAATACAAATTAGAGCAACTCAACAAGCCGGCGGACAATGCCTGACAGGCTCACGAAAGGAGCATAGCACCGTTTCGCGGGCGCTTGGATGTAAAAAAAACGGGAAGACACACTGTGTGCCTTCCCGTTTCGTTGTATGATACGGATTAATAACGTCTTTTGTTGTAGCCGTCGCCGCCATCGCGGCCACCACCGTAACCACCGCCACGGTTGCCACCACCATAACCACCACCGCCACGGTTGCCGTAGCCACCACCGCCACCGCGGTTGAAGCCACCACCACCGGCAGGTCTTTCAGCACGCGGACGAGCCACGTTTACGCTGATCGTTTTCCCTTCGAAGTCGGTGTCGTTGAGTTCGTCAATTGCCTTCTGTCCTTCGTCGTCGTTGGGCATTTCCACGAAGCCGAAACCGCGGGATCTTCCCGTTTCGCGATCTGTAATGATGTTTGCGGAAGTAACCTCTCCGTACGCCGCGAATAAATCCTGTAAGCTCTCACTTCTTGTGCTGTAGCTTAAATTTGAAATGTAAATGTTCATTTGAATTGTTTTAATGGAAAACGATAATTGTCTTATTTAATGATAGTTATATTAACCGCATTGATGCCTTTGGGTCCTCTTTCGAGCTCGAACGTCACCTTGTTTCCTTCGGCAATATTCTCCGGCGCGTTACTGATATGGAAGAAATATTTGTCGGCAGGACCACCGCCTCCTTTGATAAAGCCATACCCTTTGTCGGCATTGAAATAGTCTACATGCCCGGTAGGTACGCTATCTTCCGTTTCTTCTTTTTTCGGGGTCGAAACGGCAATGGCATCTACGTCCACTTCGATCTTCCGGTTGGGATCGGGTGGGGTATCGGTGATCATGCCATTCTCGTCTACATAAGCGATCATGTCATCAAAAGAACCGCTACCGCCACTTGCCTTACGCTGCAGCTTGCGTTCTTCCTTTTCTTTCCTTTTACTTTGTTTCTTTTTTTCTATTTCTCGCTTGTTAAACGAAATGGATTTAGCCATACTTGATTTTGTATTTAATGTTAGATGTTCATTACAGGGATAGACGTGGCTTTCAGTGTTTTGCCTGTGAGTTTCTGGATATCCCTTACCATGGTGCGTTCTTCTTCCGAACAGAAGGTGAGGGCAATGCCACTGTGTCCGGCACGGCCTGTACGGCCAATGCGGTGTACATAGGTTTCGGCCACGTCGGGCAGATCGTAGTTGATCACGATCTCCAGGTTGGAGATGTCGATGCCACGGGCGGCGATATCGGTTGCTATGATCACGCGGGTAGTGCCCGACTTGAAATTGTTGAGTGCCCGCTGTCTGGCTCCCTGTGTCTTATTACCATGGATGGCATCGCATTCTATGCCTTTTTTCTTGAGTATGCGGGCGATCTTGTCGGCCCCGTGTTTGGTGCGCGAAAAGACCAGTACGGATTTGTCCAGTTCCTTTTGCAATACGTCGAAGAGCAGGTCGCCCTTCTGCGGTTTCTCCACAAAGTAGATACGCTGTTCAATGGTGTCGACCACCGACGCTACTGGCGCCACTTCCACGCGTGCAGGATTATGCAGGATGGATTTAGACAGGCTTGCGATGGCTTGCGGCATGGTGGCCGAGAAGAACAGGGTCTGTTTCTGTTTCGGCAACTTTGGCAACAGGCGTTTGATATCGTGTATAAAACCCATGTCGAGCATACGGTCGGCCTCATCCAGTACAAAGTGGCGGATATGGTCGAGCGAAATATATCCCTGGCTGATCAGGTCCAGCAATCGTCCCGGCGTGGCTACCAGGATGTCTACGCCGCGTTTCAATTGGTCTATCTGCGGTTTCTGGCCAACGCCGCCGAAGATCACGGTATGCCGGAGCTGCGTAAAGCAGGCATAGTCGCGAAAACATTCGTCTATCTGTATAGCCAGTTCACGTGTGGGTGTGAGTACCAGTGCTTTGATTTCCCGCCGGGTTTCTGCCGGTTTTGCCTGAAGCAGTTGCTGGATGATGGGGATGGCAAAGGCGGCGGTCTTGCCTGTTCCGGTTTGGGCGATGCCTAGGAGGTCGCGCCCGCTAAGGGCTACCGGTATGGCCTGTTGCTGAATAGGAGTTGGCGATTCGTATTCTTTGGTTACCAGAGCTTTAAGAACCGGCTCTGTGATATGTAATTCCTTAAATGTCATTTATAAATGCTCTAATTACTAAACGGGGCTGTCCTGATCATGATCCGGAGGGTAGCCCTTATGGATAAACTGCAACAAATAAGTTGATGTGGTGTCGATTCTGACGATAAGAAGTTCTGCCGAAAAGGCATGAACCAACGCATAACGAAGAAAGAACTATACAAACTCGATTGTTTACGGCGTAAAATTAGGTATTATTTAATTACAAACAACAGAAAGTGATTTATTTCTTCAAATTAATTCCGGATTAGGGTGCCCGGGGGGATAAAAGCGGTTATCCTGATCGGAAATTTCGCATCTACAGGCGTAGGTATATAGTTAGCGAGGCATGCGCCTTACCAAAAATAATAAGGGCAGACCTTTTTGATCGTCTGCCTTCATGCGTTTGCAGTCGTAAACTTTTTTCGACTCGTGTACCCGGTTGAAATGGATCGGGCGGGAGTGATTTTCTATCGAAAAAAAACAGGGGAAAATTGTGGTTCGCGTTCCGCTTTTTGCTACTTTTGCTATCCGAACGAGGAAAGGTGCCGGAGTGGTCGATCGGGACGGTCTCGAAAACCGTTGTACTCTTACGGGTACCGAGGGTTCGAATCCCTCCCTTTCCGCTAAGTACCACAGAAAAATGGAAAAAATCCCTGTAAGTAGCTTACTTGCAGGGATTTTTCTTTTTTGTCCCGGAGAAGAATATAGAGGTTTTGGGTATGTTTCCGGTGGCAAATTAGGTGGCAAAAACTTTTGGAGAAAAAATGCCACCGAATAAGGTTCTTACTCGCTGAACTGCTGCATTATCCGGTGCCATGGGGGAAAAAAAAGTCCATTACGAAGCGCTTCCGGTGGAAGATGTAACAAAGGAAATGCTACAATTCCTAACTTGGTTGAACGGTGATGAACTGCTCTCCGTGATATCAACGACCTGATCGAAAAAGGCATATTACAAAAAGAGGCGAGTGGGGGTAGGAGTACAAATTACGAATTATCGAATGAATAATTCATAGGCTCTATAGTAAATAAGCAAAAAGAACAAGCGATTATATTAGGCAAATCCAAGATAATATCTTGCCTTTGTTCCATTCAGTATAATACAGGGCGAAGCGCAGCAGTTTTCGCATGGACTATCAGGTGGTACGAGAAAAAAATGGTTTGTAACCAATTGATAGCTAACTATATGCTCTGCAAATTCACAATTTAATGTGAGTTTGCAGAGTTTTTCTACAAACTCTCGTGATTTATAGTGGTAATCACAGTTAATTGTGATTATTGTTTTTTTTCATTATACTTCTTTATTTTTGCATGAAAACCACACTGCAGTCGCAGCTATTGCATATCGATGCCGATGACGATTTCGGCATATTGCTTGTGACTGCCAGTTATGATACGATTGGATCTGTAACCATTAAGCCTATAATGCAATGAATGATACCCAAAGTAAATTATTTTGCTTTTTTTGCACCTTGGTTCCAAAACAATTGATAGATAAGCCTGCACCAAGTACGAAAGCAAAAACGATTTTACTATCTTTGACGCTTAATTTAGCCTGATGCAAACACTTTACTACTCCATGGTCTACGCTTCGGCGATTGTTTGCCTGCTCACAGCGCTCTTGCTTTTTCTTCGCAGGCGTAACGGCGAACGTTCGCGCACCATATTAGCCTTCACTACATCAGCGTGGGCTGCTCGTTGTATATCGCCTACATCGAGTTATTCGTGCGGCTTATCGCGAGGCCTACGGCCGCTGAGGAGTGCCGGACGAGTTCCTTGCACCGGCGACGTGCACCGTTGCCATGGGCAAATACTCGGCCGTTTTCGAACGGCTCGACAAATATATGCGTGATGGTAAGGTGTGGCGCAGGCCCTCCACGAGCAAGGCTACGAGAGCTATACGGACTATGTGAACCGTTTGCGCGTGGCCGATTTCCTGGAGATCATGCAAGACGATGCGTCCGGGGGCTTCCAGGATGCCTTTTTCGACGTCGGTTTCCGCTCGCGCAACACGGCCAACCGCAATTTCAAGCTGGCGACGGGCATGACCGCCACCGAATATTTCCGCGAGAAGCACACCTAATAATAGACAACCTTGTAAATCTAATGCAATGGACAATCAACAGAAAGTAGTGTTAGCGATCAACGAGAAGCCCGGCCTGATGCAGGGGCTGTTACTGAGTATACAACATTTGTTCGCCATGTTCGGCGCTACGGTACTGGTGCCGGCATTGACGGGAATGAGCCCGGCTGTGGCGTTGGTGTCGAGTGGGGTGGCTACGTTGGTATTTATCCTGATCACAAAGGGGCGGGCGCCGTCATACCTAGGGTCTTCGTTCGCTTTTATCAGTCCGATCATTGCCGTGAAGGCGCTGGAAGCCAATCCGGAAGCAGGCATGGCTGCCGGTAGTTACCTGGTGGGCAGTTTGATGGTGGGGATTACCTATGCGCTGGTGGCGTTGGTGATCCATAAGGCCGGTACCCGCTGGTTGATGAAGCTGCTTCCGCCCGTGGTGGTGGGGCCGGTAATCATGGTGATCGGATTGGGGCTGGCGGCTACGGCGGTGGGTATGGCTTCCGACGGGCCTACAGGTGCGTATGATATTCAATCGGTGATGGTGGGCTTGATTACGTTGACGGTTACCATCCTGGTGGCGGTATTCGGGAAACGGTTTTTCAGCGTGATCCCCGTGCTGATCGGTATCGTAGGCGGTTATCTGGTGGCTGTTGCCCTGGGGATGGTGGATACGCAACCGGTACGTGCCGCCGGATGGGTGGAGATGCCTCCTTTTATGATTCCCTTCGTAGACTACACCCCGGTATTCTCCTGGCGTATCCTGCTGATGATGGTACCGGTCAGTATCGTACCCATTGCCGAGCATATCGGGCATCAGTTGGTGTTGAGCAAGGTGGTGGAAAAGAACCTGATTGCCGATCCCGGTCTGGATCGTTCGATGATGGGCGACGGGGTAGCTACGATGCTTGCCTCCTTGCTGGGGGGGCCTCCTAATACCACCTACGGCGAGAATATCGGCGTACTGGCCATTACGCGTGCGTTCAGTATTTATCTGTTTATCGGGGCGGCCTGCCTGGCAATTGCCTTCGGCTTTTGTGGCAAGATCGCGGCCGTGCTTTCGTCTATTCCTTCGCCCGTGATGGGTGGGGTGTCCATCCTGCTGTTCGGCATCATCGCCTCAAGCGGGTTGCGGATGCTGGTGGATAACCGGGTAGACTTTGGCGTGAAGCGTAACTTGGTGATCGCTTCCGTCATCCTGGTGCTGGGTATCGGAGGGGCCAGTATCCATTTCGGCCAGGTATTCGCCGTCGAAGGGATGGCCTTGGCATCTATTGCCGGCGTGATCCTGAACCAGGTCCTTCCCGGCAAGTCATGGAATGACTTTACCGAGATGTTTGAATAAGGCCGGGCGCCGGAGGTATGCCGCACGGCAGACGGCGGGTTAATCGAATATTTTCGTGTAACTGTGGCAATAGGGCGTAGTGCCTTTATGCTCGTAGTATTGCTGGTGGTAGTCTTCGGCTATCCAGAAGGTCGATGCCGGGGCAAGGGTGGTGGCTACGCTATATCCTTTGGTTTCGAGGATACGGATATATTTCTCGGCAATCTGCTTCTGCTCGTCGTTCAGGTAGAAGATATATGAACGGTATTGCGGGCCGATGTCCGGACCTTGCCCGTTGGTTTGCGTGAAGTCGTGTGTCTCAAAATACAACTTTATGATCTCTTCATACGATGTCTGGGCGGTATCGAAGATCACGCGGGTAGTCTCCAGATGTCCCGTTGTCTGCGTGCATACCTGCTGATAGGTGGGATGATCTACGTGTCCTCCCATAAAGCCTACGGCGGTTGAAACCACGCCTTTGGCTTTCATCATATAAAACTCGGTACCCCAGAAGCATCCGGAGGCAAGATAAGCGGTTGCGGTGTGTTGTGCATTCATATCTCTGTTTACGTTTTGTTATAATCGCCTGCTAAACTAATAAGAATTTCCTTCTGTTATACTACAAACAATCCATTAAAAAAAAGAACACTATGGAAGCAACAAATATCCGTGAGATACTGGGTGATCAACAACGTTATTATCTGGAGCATACCTGTAAGACCATCGACAAATCCCTGCTGCACGTGCCTTCGCCTACTATTGTAGACGATGTGTGGCGCCTGTCCGACCGCAACAACCAAACGCTGGTGAACTACCAGCACCTGCTGGATCATGGGCGGCTGGGCGGTACGGGCTATGTCTCCATCCTGCCCGTGGATCAGGGGATCGAACATACGGCAGGTGCTTCGTTTGCGCCGAATCCGCTGTACTTTGATCCGGAGAATATCGTGAAACTGGCTATTGAGGGCGGTTGCAATGCGGTAGCCTCTACCTTTGGCGTACTGGGAGCGGTGTCGCGTAAGTATGCGCATAAGATCCCGTTTATCGTCAAGTTGAATCATAACGAACTGCTGAGCTATCCGAATACATTCGACCAGGTGTTGTTCGGCTCCGTCAAACAAGCCTGGAACATGGGTGCTATGGCTGTAGGGGCCACTATCTACTTCGGCTCCGAAGAAAGCCGCCGGCAGCTTGTGGAGATATCCGAAGCCTTTGAATATGCACACGAGTTGGGTATGGTAACGATCCTCTGGTGTTACCTCCGCAACGACCACTTCAAGAAAGACGGTGTGGATTATCATGCGGCGGCCGACCTTACCGGGCAGGCCAATCACCTGGGCGTCACCATCCAGGCGGATATCGTGAAGCAGAAACTGCCGGTCAAGAACGGTGGCTTTACCGCGATCGGCTTTGCCAAAAGCAGTCCGAAGATGTATAACGAGCTCACTACCGCGCATCCCATCGACCTCTGCCGCTACCAGGTGGCCAATGGCTATATGGGACGGATAGGCCTGATCAACTCCGGCGGTGAGTCCAAAGGAGCCTCCGACCTGAAAGAAGCCGTAGAGACAGCCGTCATCAACAAACGCGCCGGGGGGATGGGGCTGATCAGCGGCCGCAAAGCCTTCCAGAAACCCATGAAAGACGGCGTAGCCTTGCTCCACGCCATCCAGGATGTGTATTTGGATAAAAGCATTGTTTTGGCTTAAGGAAAGTATGAAGGTCTTGTAAGGCTAAAGGTTCCTTAAGCTACTCTTTAACACATCTTTTTGTGTGCATGCGAATGCCCCATCAGGGGTATCTTGTTGGTAGCCAGGGGTGAAGGCGAAGCCAAGCCCCTGGTAAATACGGATCGCATATATTAATGCGCGCGTCAGCGGGGCCGTGTACAATAGACCGGTACCGCTGACGCGGCACAAAAACACCCACCAATCGCCTGTCCAGGGG
>JAVBUH010000018.1:0-41647 GCA_031555505.1 Tannerellaceae bacterium | reverse complement strand
GCAACTGAAAGAGATTATCGTTCGTGATTATCCTACATTCAGTGGAAAAATACTGGAACGATATTTCAGAGCACAATGTATTGAGCAAATGCGCTATACCCGTATCGGTGGCTATTGGGATAAAAAAGGTGAAAATGAAATTGACATGGTGACAGTCAATGAATTTGATAAAACAGCCGACATCATTGAAATAAAGCGGAATGCTGCCAATATAAATCTTGATAAGCTAAGAGAAAAAGGCATTCATTTTATGAAGGCTACCGGAGAGTTGAGCGATTATAAAGTAAACTATAAAACTCTTTCGATGAATGATATGTAGATTTATATAAATTCGTTATATTTGCAACAACAATCGTGTTAAATCACGGGCAGAACGATGAGAAATAATCGTGTGCTAAATCGTGTGGATTTTCCGATGAAAGAAAAGATAAGTCGGTGGTTATCAACAGTGATACGTGAAGCGTTCACTTTCTGGTGGCACCACTTCTAAAAGACTTCAAAATTGGAAAATCCCTGAAATACAGACGTTTCAGGGATTTTTGTTTTCTACAAAATCCCACTTTTTTAGCAAAATCAGGCAGTTTCGTCGGCCTAGTTCGTGGTTATTTTTGGGTCGCGAAAAAAATGACCACGAATGACGCTGTAAGTCACAGGTTGTCAGCCTGCTAATCTGAAAAATTACTTTTTGGTCTCATCCAGAGATGCTTTGCAGAATTCTTTCAGTGCTTTTTCAATTGCCAAAGAAATTTTGCGGGCGCGGCCGCCTTGTTTCCGTTTTCTACCTGTAAAGTTGCATCTTTTGTGAAATCAGCAAATAGTTGGAATAAGTTTTCTGTTAAATTTTTCATTATTTCTTTATTTAAAAATCGGACAAAGATAAACTTAAATCCTCTTGGAAAATCCAATGTGTGTTGACCCCTAAATCCAAAACAGGTTTGACCCCTGAAAATTATTCAATTTTGACCCCAAGTATCTTGACAAGTGAGGTCATTTTTATTTTAGCAAACACTAGTGTCCGAGTAAAATTTTAAGAAAAGGGCTACTCCCTTGGCGGTTTCGCCCTAAATAGGTAATTTAGTTTTACCACAAACAAGATTACCCTATGAGCAAAAGTAGTGAAATAAAATTTGTCGGACAGCCGGTTCTAAAACAAATGTTTGGATTTATTAAGCGTAATAGATCTTCAAGGTATAATCCATACATTTCAATGAGGTCATTTCTATTTTGGATAGAAGGGTCAACCTTATTTTAGAGCAAGGGGTCAAATTCGTTTGGTTTACGGGGTCAATCTGAACTGGATTTTCCAGACAGTGTCAGTAATACAAAAAGGAGGTAGAATATCCACCTCCTAAAGTTGCATTACTGCATACCGTCAGGGTATGTATTGCTCGCAGGTTGCTCCTCAGCAGAGCCTGTTTCTTCTTAATACCCTGACACAAAGATAGGATACAAAAGTTAATTTTAAAAAAATATCCGACTTTGCTTGCTTTTCAAATGGAAAGCAAACTTGAAACACACCTGCTTTCAGTTTCAACAAAACCTGAACATTCAATCCAACAAAACCTGAACAAAATCGGGGCAGAGTTGAAACAGTGCCCATGCGATACCGGATGGGAAAGCCATCCATACATTAATTATATACAGCGTATCATCCCTCTCTATCAGACATCAATCGAACATGTGCCTGAATTTATTGAAGATATTCTGCCTGGCCGATTTACTGGGCTGGAAGCTGGGGGAATTTTCCCATCCGATCAGCACTTCTTTTTCAGTTGAAGAAAGAGATTCGGGGATATACACGCTTACGTTGACAAGCAAGTCGCCTGTGCCGTAGCTGTTGACGGAAGGCAACCCTTTGTTACGCAGGCGGAGCACTTTACCCGGCTGTGTACCCGGATCAATCTTCAGCTTGGCTTTTCCGTCTACCGTAGGTACTTCAACGGTGGTTCCGAGTGTTGCCTGAGGAACAGTAAGCAGGAGGTTATAGAGCAAATCGTTCTCATCGCGGATCAGTTCGGGATGCGGCTCTTCTTCAATCAGGATCAACAGATCACCGTTCATTCCTCCGTGACGGGCAGTATTTCCTTTACCGCTCATAGACAACTGCATACCTTCGGCCACACCGGCGGGAATGTTGATCGAGATGATCTCATCGTCTTTCACGATGCCTTCGCCGCTACAAACCGAGCATTTCCGGGTGATGATTTTGCCTTCACCGCCACAGGTAGGACAGGCAGACTGCGTTTGCATCTGTCCCAGGAAGGTATTGGTAACACGCGTCACAACGCCCGAGCCACGGCAGGTATCACAGGTTTTCACACTCTGACTGTCTTCCGCCCCGCTTCCGTGGCATTTGGTACAAGGGATGTATTTCTTTACTTTGATTTTCTTTTCAACGCCGTTGGCTATTTCTTTGAGGGTGAGCTTGACTTTCACGCGCAGGTCTGAACCACGGCTCACACGTGTACCTCCACGCGAACTGCCTCCGAAGCCGCTGAACCCGCCAAATCCACCGAAGTGTCCTCCAAAAATATCACCGAACTGCGAGAAGATATCATCCATCGTCATGCCGCCACCAAAACCACCGCCCTGTGAGGCGCCACCGACTCCGGCATGGCCAAATTGATCGTAACGTTGCTTTTTCTGCGGATCGCCCAATACGTCATAAGCCTCGGCGGCTTCCTTGAATTTCTCTTCCGCCTCCTTGTTCCCCGGGTTCTTATCCGGGTGAAACTCGATCGCCTTCTTGCGGTAGGCTTTCTTTATTTCGTCTGCCGATGCCGACTTGTCCACACCCAGCACTTCATAATAATCTCTTTTAGCCATACTGTTATCTTGTTATTAGCCGCTACTCCGTACTTATTCTCCCACTACTACTTTGGCATGACGCACCACTTTGTCGTGCAACGTATAGCCGGTTTGCACACAATCAAGCACTTTCCCTTTCAGTCCGTCTTCGGGAGCCGGGATGGTGGCAATTGCCTCAAATGATTCGGTATCGAACGGCTGCCCAATGGCCACAATGGGTTTAATGCCCTGTTGAGCCAGGTAAGACATGAATTTGGTATAGATCAGTTCTACGCCTTTAGCAATGGAAACCACCTCTTCGGCCGATTGCACATGCTGGATGGCCCGCTCAAAATCGTCTACTACCGGCAGCAGCCCCACCAGTATATTTTCTCCACCACTTTTGATCAGATCGGCCTTTTCGCGCAAGGTACGTTTGCGATAGTTATCAAATTCGGCCATCAGGCGAAGATAAGCGTCACTCATATCATCATACTTCTTTTGCAAGGCATCCAATCCGTCTGCCAGATTGTCGCTTGGCGCGCTTTCTTCTGCCGCAGCTGACTGTTCCTCCTGCAAATTTGTCGCATCTTCGGATGTTACATTTTCATTATCAACCAATTGATCTTTCTGGTCTTCTGCTTTCATTTCACTCTTCAATTATTATTATTTTTTATTAGTCCCTATGTATTAGCCGGATACGTCACAATGCACCGGTTCAACCGGGCATGGAGGCACAAGGATATATACCTGACATGCAACTACTTTATATCAAATATGCTGCCAAGACCTCCGTCACATTAAAAATATCTTTACCTTTGTCTTTATAATTGAATGTGCCGGTATGGGTTACATGCCGAACCAATCAACAACACGTATTTTTATATGAAGAAAACAATTGCATGCATAACCTGCTTTTTGCTGACGATCGCTTCCTCCCTGCACGCACAAAGCGGAGACATTTGTCAGTTGGGATTTACGTATCTGATCAGCCAAAGTAATAACTGGGGCAAAGGGAAACCCCTCGTGCAGGGCATCAAGCCGTACTCGCCGGCCGAGTTTGCCGGTCTGAAACCCTTTGATATCATCGAAAGCATTGCCGGCATTCCGGTAGAGCAAATCGGGCTGAATGAGATAGAGTCATTGCTGAATCCCGTCGATCAACAGGAAGTTTTACTGACCGTCAGCAACATTGCGTCTGCCTCCAGGCAGGTATTGGTACAGAAAGAATGTAAAAAACCCAACGCAATCACTGAAGGCCAGCTGGCAACCGCTTTTGCCTTTTACAGCTTGGAGTCAACCAGTGAAAGAGATTTTGTATGTCCGTTCAAAACTACGACGACGGCCGATCCGGTGGACTTCAACCGGTTCAAGACATTTGCCTTCGCCACAGTAGACCCCACTAACCGCGCCCTGGAATCGGCTATCAACGATTATATCGCCAAAGAGCTGACACAGAAAGGACTTAAGCAGGTGGCCACTACTCCCGACATCCTGGTGCAGACATTCTATTTCTTCGACAAAAATCTGAATTTCCGGGGAACGAATAAAGTCCAGGTGAGCAAAACACCCGTTTACCGTTACAATACGGCACGCAACCAGATGGAGAAACTGCCGTTCCTCAGTCCCGCCACTGCAGATACCGAAGTAGAATACCTGCTTCAATTAGGCATCCGTTTGGTAGATCAATCCCTGATGCCCGGACGCGTGCTGTGGGAATGCGAATCCAACGAACTGATGGAGGAATCATTCCGCCTCGACGAATACGCCCGTATCCATGTGCCGCTGATGTGCATGCAGTACCCGTATGTAAAATACACACGCAACGTGCCCTACCGTGTAAACAAAAAAACATTTAATTACACAGGTATCAGTTACGACATCGACCGCTTGGAATTGATAGCCGACGTAGACCGTAATTCGCCTGCATATACGGCCGGTATCCGTCCGCGTGATGTGATAGAGCGGATCGGGAAACAGCGGATGAACCGGTCGGCCGAAGAATTTACAGCCGCCTACAAACGCTTCATCTCGGCATCGATGCAATATCGCGACCCGAAAACACAATTCGCCGATGCCAACGGTTTCTCCTACTGCATGTATTGGGATACCTTCAAATATCCGATGATCGCCGATATGATGCAAAAGACAGAATATGACCCGGTCTTCTCCTACCTGTATTTCTTTGCACCCTACGTGAATGCATCGGGCAACAATGTATGTACGTTCGAGATCAAACGGGGCAAGGAGAAGCAGGAGATCGTGTTACGTCCGACCATACGCACGGAGGTGACGATCGAACTGCAGTAACCGACCCTAATCGATTAGTACACACGTGACATATCCACAAAACTTTGAGCAGAAAACAGGTTTCGACCAGGTACGCCGTCTGCTGGCCGACAAATGCCTGAGCCCGCTTGGAGAAGAGCGGGTGGCTGATATGGCCTTTTCCACCGACTATCAGGAGGTGGATACCCGGTTGGAACAGACCCATGAATTTGTCCGTATCCTGCACGGCGAAAAGGAATTTCCGGCTAATTACTTCATTGACGTACGCTACTCCCTCAAACGGATCCGTCCGGAAGGGAGCTGGCTGGACGAACGTGAACTGTTCGACCTGAAACGTTCGTTGCAAACGATCCACGACATTGTGCGTTTCTTCCGCCCCCCGGGAGACGAAGCGCCGCTCTACCCTGCCCTTACCGTATTGGCCGGAGATATCCTGGTATTTCCGCAACTCATCACCCGGATTGACGGGATTCTCGATAAATTCGGCAAGGTAAAGGATAACGCTTCACCCGAACTGGCGCACATACGGAAAGAGATGACACACACGATGAGCAGTATCTCCCGCAGCCTGCAGTCTATCCTGCGCGCCGCCCAATCGGAGGGTTTGGTAGACAAGGACGTAACGCCCACCATGCGCGACGGACGCCTGATGATCCCGGTGGCTCCGGCCTACAAACGGAAGATCAGGGGGATTGTGCATGACGAATCGGCCAGCGGCAAGACCGTTTTTATCGAACCCGAAGTGGTGGTAGAAGCCAACAACCGTATCCAAGAACTGATTGGCGACGAGAAGCGGGAGATCATCCGGATACTGACCTCGTTTACCGACACGGTACGTCCGCTGGTGCCTGAAATCCTGCAATCGTACGAGTTTATGGCCGAGATAGACTTTATCCGGGCCAAAGCGCTTTTTGCCGAAGGCATACAAGCGGTCAAACCCTCCTTGACGGACACGCAGGTGATCGATTGGGCACGCGCCATCCATCCGTTGCTTTATTTGTCGCACCGGAAACAGGGCAAGGAGGTGGTACCACTGGATATTGCACTGACAAAAGAAAAACGACTGGTATTGATCTCCGGTCCGAATGCAGGGGGTAAGTCCGTGACACTGAAAACGGTAGGCTTGCTGCAATATATGCTGCAATGCGGGTTACTGGTACCCATGCACGACAGTTCACGTGCCGGTATCTTTACACATCTATTTATAGACATCGGCGACGAGCAGAGTATCGAAAACGACCTGAGTACGTATAGTTCGCACCTGGTGAACATGAAATCCTTTCTGAAAAACAGCGACGACAAGACCATCATCCTCATCGACGAGTTCGGGAGCGGTACAGAACCGCAGATCGGCGGAGCCATTGCCGAAGCGATATTAGACCGGCTCAACCGCAAAGGCTGTTTCGGGATCGTCACCACCCACTACCAGAATCTGAAACACTTTGCCGAAGAAGCGGTAGGGATCGTCAACGGCGCCATGTTGTACGACAGGCACCTGATGCAACCGCTCTTCACGCTCTCGATCGGCAATCCCGGCAGTTCGTTCGCCGTAGAGATCGCCCGGAAGATCGGCTTGCCGGACGACGTCATCGCAGATGCGTCAGACAAGGTTGGATCAGATTACATCAACATGGACAAACACCTTCAGGATATTGTTCGCGACAAACGTTACTGGGAATCCAAACGCCAGCAAATCCGCCAACAGGAAAAAAAGCTGGAAGACACACTTTCGCGTTACGAGCAGGATCTGGAGAGTATCCACAAACAACGGAAAGAGATCATGGCCGAGGCCAAGGCGGAAGCGCAACGGATCCTTTCCGGAGCCAATGCCCGGATCGAACAAACCATCCGCGAGATCAAGGAATCACAGGCGGAAAAAGACCAGACCCGCCTGGCACGTAAGGCATTGGATGAATTTAAAGCCTCAGTGATAGCCACCGAAGAAGCGGATGATAAGATCGCCCGCAAAATGGCTAAGCTCAAAGAACGGGAAAAACAAAAGAAAGACAAGCCGAAGCAAGCCGGAGAACCGTTCAACCGGGACGTTATCCAGGTAAGCGATGCAGTGAGGTTGAAAGGACAAACCTCGGCCGGTACCGTGATGGAGATACAAGGGAAACAGGCATTAGTCTCTTTCGGCATGATCAAAAGTACACTCAAACTGGAACAACTGGAGAAGGTGAGCAAAGGACAAATCAAGAAGGAAATCCAGAAAAGCACCTTTGTGAGTGTCCATACTTCCGATGAAATGCACGAAAAGAAATTGAACTTTAAGCAGTCTATCGATGTTAGAGGTATGAGGGGGGATGAAGCGTTACAAGCCGTCACTTATTTCATCGACGATGCCATTCAGGTGGGAGCCGGCAAGGTACGCATCCTTCACGGAACGGGGACAGGCATCTTACGGCAGTTGATCCGCGACTACCTTCGTTCCGTACCTGGAATCCGCAGCTATCAGGACGAACATGTCCAGTTCGGTGGTGCCGGTATCACTGTGGTAGAACTTGACTAACGCAATGAGACGCAAAGAAGCGCAACATAAAAGAAAACATGTAAGCAACAGGCATTTGTCTGAACGGTACGTTTATTCCGGCACCCATGAAACGGCGATCGGTATCCGACAGATTCAATACAATAAACAAAGCATACAGATACAGGAAGTAAGCACAGCGGAATCATTCAACCGGATCACGGCTCGCGATGCCGTCAACTGGTTTCAGGTAAGCGGATTGAATGATGCCGATACCATTACCCGCATCGTCAGGGATTTCGGCATGCATCACCTGGATGCGAAAGACATCCTGACTCCCCAGCATGTGGTCAAAATAGAGGAATACAACCATCGGTTCCTGATCGTCCTGAACTCCTGTTACTATGATGCGAATAATGAGATGCAGTCTGAACACGTCAGCATACTGGCTGCCGGCAACACGATCATAACCTTCACGGAAAGCAGCAATCCCGTTTTTGCCTATGCTGAAAAAGCGATCGAATCTGATATGTTGAACATAAGAGAAAAAGGGAGCGGCCTGCTGCTGGCTCTCCTGCTCAACACGGTCATTGCCAACCTGGTTGAAGCCATCGCCAAAGTGGAGGAATTGCTGGAAGATGTGGAAGAGGTCCTGCTCGATATCAGCAAAGACCAGACAAACATCGGCCCGCTTATCCAACAGCGCCGGCGCGACTATATGCAAGTACGTAAAAGCAGCCAGCCACTAAAAGAACAGTTCGCCAAATTACTGCATACAGACAATGAATTGATCCCGCAAGACCTGTTGCCGGTATACAATGACCTGGCAGACCAACTGCTGTTCATTGCACAAACCGCAGAAGGTTGCCGCGAAATCATCTCTTCATTGGTAGACCTGTATATATCCAATAACGATCTCCGGATGAATGCGATCATGAAAAGGCTTACGATAGTATCTACCATATTCATCCCGCTTACATTCCTTGTCGGCGTATGGGGAATGAACTTCAGTTTCATGCCCGAACTCAGTTGGCATTACGGGTATGCCCTGGCCTGGTTGTTGATGATCCTGGCCGGATTCTGTACCTGGTGGTTCCTCAAGAAAAAAGATTGGTATTGACACAAAAAGTCCGTATTTAGATTATTTGACGGGATATCCCATCCGTATGTCCGTATTTTTCTTTTCCTTTGCAGGAAAATTGCGCAAGTGAATCTAATAATCGAGCAGGGAAATACATCTACCAAAGTTGCGGTTTTCAAAGATAGTCTGTTAGTAGACTCCTTTGTTTACAAAGACTTCAACGGATTGGTGCTTATGACACTGTTCGAACAGTATGAATTGACAAATGGTATTTTGTCTACGGTAACCAATCTGGATAATTCCCTGATTGCATTCCTGAATAAAAATTTACGGCTGTTTATTGTACTGAATGAAAAAGTACCCGTCCCTATACGGATTGATTATGACACCCCCAATACCCTCGGAATGGATCGCTTAGCTGCTGCTGTAGGAGCTTGCAGCCTGCAACCGCACAAAGACCTGTTGGTTATTGATGCCGGGACTGCGATCACTTATGAGTTGATCGAGGCGTCCGGGCACTATAAAGGAGGTAACATATCCCCGGGGATGGCTACCCGCTTCAAAGCGCTGCACGCATATACCGAACGGCTTCCACTGGTTTCCGAACAGGAAGATATCCCCCTGATCGGGACCAATACTGTAGCGGCGATTCAGGCGGGAGTGGTGCATGGCATTGTGTATGAAATGGATGGGTATATCAGTGAACTTCGCGGCAAATACCCAAATCTTTTGGTTTTTTTAACAGGTGGGCATTCGTTTTATTTTGAAAGACGCCTAAAAAACCGCATCTTTGCAGACGTTAATTTAGTATTGAAAGGCTTAAATAGAATCTTAGAGTATAATGTTGAGAATTAGCAGGGTAGTAATTATAAGCATTCTTATAGTCGCTCAATGTCCGTTATGGGCGCAGAACAATACAAACTCGCCTTATACGCGGTTTGGTTATGGAGAATTAGCCGACCGCTCCTTTGGAGCCGGCCGTGCTATGGGTGGAGTAGGGATCGGCTTACGTTCTTCCAAACAGATTGATCCGTTAAATCCGGCTTCGTATACCAGTATGGATTCCCTCACCTTTATCTTTGATTTTGGTGTGGCGGGTCAGGTTTCCTGGCTGGATGACGGTACTCACACGCGACGTGATATGACAGGCAATATAGACTACATTGCGCTGCAATTTCCGGTCACCCGCCGTATCGCCATGAGTGCAGGGCTTATACCCTATTCTTTTGTGGGATATGACTTCGGTTCGTACGTCTCAGACACCGATGCGCCTTATACGGGGAAATATTTAGGCAGTGGCGGATTAAACGAAGTGTACCTTGGTGCGTCTATAGATATATGGAAGAAGCGTCTTTCAGTGGGAGCAAACGCTGGATATTTCTTTGGAAATATTACGCATCAGCAAAACGTTCTTTTCCCAACCGGCTCCATGAACAACAATGTGATTAATGAGCAGAAATTTACTGTCAGAGATTTCAAATGGGATTTCGGTCTTCAATACACGCATCCATTAAGCAGAACGCAACGCTTGGTGTTCGGGTTGATTTATTCGCCAGCCAATCAGTTGAACACGAAGGCGTACGAAAACGAAACGGTGGGTAATGGCCCAATGAAGACAGACACCATCGCCGGTGCCGAATTTGATATACCCGATTCGTATGGCGCAGGGGTGTCTTATGTAAAAGATAACAAATTGACTGTTGCCGCCGATTTCTTGTATGAGACATGGAGCAAAGCGAAATTCTATGGCACGACGGATAATTTCAAAAACCGCTACAAGGTTTCAGCCGGAGCCGAATATATCCCGGATGGAGGCAGCCGAAAGTTTCTGAGCCGGGTTAGATACCGCGCTGGTTTGAAATACAGCGATTCATACCTGCGTATCAATACGGTAGAGGAAAACGGGCAAACAGGTTTTGGGTATAACGAATATGGAGCAAGCGTAGGGCTTGGATTACCTATGCTTGATAACCGCTCGCTGGTGAACCTCTCGTTTGAGTATGTGAGATTAAAACCGGAATCGAAGTTGATGATTGATGAGCAGTATTTTCGGTTTACAGTCAACTATACGTTTAATGAACTATGGTTCTTTAAGCGAAAAATGCAGTAATAGATCATTGATAACTTTAATTTAAAATAACGGAATATGAAAATCAAGGTTTTACTTATAGCTCTTGGATTCTCCATAGGAGTATCAGGAGTTTACGCACAAAAAGGAGTAGATAGTGGTACTCCGTTCGGTCACGGTGAAGACAGTGTACGCTGTATTACCAACATTAGTTTATTTGTGCCGTATGCAAAGGCTGGAAATTTCAAGGACGCAATCGAATTCTGGAAAATCGTTTACGATGAGTGCCCTGCCGCCACCAAAGATATTTATCTGTATGGCGTACGTATCGTAGCGTGGGAAATTGCCAACACACAGGATGCTACAAAGAAAAACGAGCTGATAGACAAATTGATGGCCGTATACGACAAACGCGTTAAATACTTCGGAGACGACCCTCGGTACGGAAAAGACTGGATCGTTGCCCGTAAAGCACAAGACTATATTCAGTTCAAAGGTGAAGCTGCCGACAACAAATTGTTGAATGGCTGGCTGAAAGAAGTAGTGGATCAGTATGGCAACCAGACAGATGCATTGGCTGTATCCCTGTATATGTTCTCTTCACTCCGCTTACTGCAGGCCGACCCCAATTTCAAAGCGGATTATATCAATAACTATTTGAAATGCTCAGCCATCTACGATGCTCAGATAGCAGCAGCCCAGAAAGAAAACAATGAAAAAGAAATGGGTACGCTGACTACATTCAAGCAAGCGATTGACAACAACTTTGCCAATAGTGGCGCTGCCGATTGCGAAACATTGCAGAATATGTATGCAGCCAAGGTTGAAGAAAAGAAAGCCGATATGGACTTCTTGAATGAAACACTGAACCTGCTCAGACGCGTTCGTTGCCAGGAAATTGACGTTTACTTTACCGCTTCACGCTATGTACACCTCAACAAACCGACAGCTGAATCGGCCGTAGGTTTGGGTAAACAAGCTTATCGGGACAAAGATTTCGACACGGCTATGAAGTATTTTGAAGAAGCAGCGAATCTGGAAGTAGACCCGAACAGCAAAGCTGACGACTATTTTACCATTGCTGTGATACTGAACGAACAGAACAACTATTCACGCTCCAGGCAATACTGCCTGAAGGCAATTGAATACAATCCTAATTTTGGCCGTGCTTATATGTTGATCGGACAAATGTATGCACAAACTGTAAAAAGTGTATACCCCAATGACCCCGTACTGGCCCGTGCCGCCTACAATGCGGCTATCGACAAGTTTGAAAAAGCCAGACAGGTAGACCCGGAAATTGCCGATGAAGTTAACCGCTACATTTCTTCTTATCGCGCCTCTCTGCCTTCAACGGAAGAAATATTTATGCACCCGGAACTGGAAAAAGGCAAACCCTTTACAGTGGGTGGCTGGATCGGCGAGCGCACAACGATCAGATAAGATGAACAGACCCCGTTTTCATTGTAAAACGAAGCATACAGGCATAACAACTACCTTTGTGGTGGTTGTTATGCTTCTTTTATTCAACACCTCTTGTAATAAGAAAAACAAAGAGGTGGTGGAAGTCGCTTTTGATAAGGAGACGACCTATACGATGAAAGATACGGATATTACGTCTCTGATCTCCGACTCGGGGATTACCCGTTACAAAATGATCGCCAAAGAAGTACTGATGTACGCCAAAGCGACTGAACCTTACTGGTATTTTCCGAAAGGAGTGTATGTGGAAAAATTTGACACCTTATTCAATCCGGTAGCCACCATCAAAGCAGACACGGCCTATTACTGGAATAATAAGGGGTTGATCAAGCTGATTAGTAATGTAGAGGTACAAAACCTGGAAGGAGAAAATTTCCAGACCTCGTTACTTTATTGGGATGAAAAGGCGGATCGTGTCTGGTCTGACGAATATATCCGGATACAACGGGGTGAGAAAATAATCACCGGCATTGGCTTTGAGTCTAATCGGGATATGAGTAACTACAGGATTTTCAGGTCAAGTGGCGAATTTCCAATTAGCGACACCTCTCCCGCCGACTCTACCCGAACGCATCAGGATCCAGTACCGGAAACTCCCAACCCTGCACCTTTAACTCCCTGATCCGTCGTGAACACATTCGGCTATATACTTTGCTCGTTGGTATTTTCTGCCTTCTTTTCAGGGATAGAAATTGCTTTCCTGTCTTCCAACAAGCTTCGCTTTGCTCTGGACAAAGAAAAAAAAAGCCTTTCAAGCCGGATTATTGACATTTTCTATAGGAATCCCAACCAATTCATCTCAACCATGTTGGTGGGTAATAATATTGCACTGGTTATCTATGGATTGCAAATGGCAATTGCGCTGGAACCATTCATCCACCTGTTCACCTCCAATGAAATACTGGTATTATTCATTCAATCCCTACTAGCGACCCTGTTGATCTTATTCGTTGGTGAATTTATACCAAAAGCCATCTTCCGCCTGAACGCCAACCTGTCGCTAACGGTATTTGCCATTCCCTTATACCTTGTATATATACTCCTATATCCCATTTCCAAATTATGCTCATTCCTGTCATTCTGCATCCTGCGCCTCAGTGGCGTGAAGGATGTCCATAATTCTTCATCATACATTCTCGGGAAAGTAGACCTCGATTATTTCATCCAGCAAAGCATAGAGCGTGCACCCCAGGATACGGCCTTGGAATCGGAGGTCAAAATCTTCCAGAATGCCCTTGATTTTTCCAACGTCCGTTTGCGTGATTGCATTGTCCCACGTACTGAGATCGTGGCTTGTGATACAAATGCCACAGTAGACGAATTACGCACCCGATTCATTGAAACGGGCCTTTCCAAGATTGTAGTCTACAATGAAAATATTGACAATGTGATCGGTTACATCCACTCATCCGAATTGTTCAAGCATCCGGAAGACTGGACACAACAAATAAAGGTCGTGTCTATCGTACCGGAAACCATGACGGCCAACAAACTGATGAGAATGCTGATGCAGGATAAGAGAAGTATTGCCGTAGTGGTAGACGAATTCGGTGGCACATCCGGCATTGTCACGCTTGAAGACCTGGTAGAAGAAATATTCGGGGAAATAGAAGACGAACATGATACCAAATCGCATGTGGCGAAAAAAATAGCTGACGATGAATACCTGATTTCCGGACGAATGGAAATAGACACATTGAACGAACTCTTTAACCTGGAATTACCCGAGTCGGACGATTATGTCACTATTGCCGGTTATATCCTGCATGATTACCAGACCTTCCCCAAGCTGAACGAAACGATTACTATCGGCAATTATACGATCAAAATCATCAAAGTTACCGCGACTAAAATCGAGTTGGTACGCCTTAAATTAGAACAGAGATAAAAAAAAGGGGTGAAATGATGCTAAATTTTCTTTTTTTCGTATCTTCGTGCCCTTAAAATGAAGAGTATAAACAATAAATTAAGAATAGATTAAATGGCTACGCTTGAAAAGATCAGGAACAAGGCCGGACTACTTGTAATGGTAGTTGGTTTGGCATTGTTCGCATTTATCATCGGTGACTTCCTAAACTCGGGTTCTACCTATTTCAGACAATCGCAGGAAAAGATCATTACCGTGAACGGAGAAGTGATAAACATTCAGGATTATCAGCTTCTGGTAGACGAAATGACTGAAGTCTATAAAATGCAATCCGGAAGCAACAACCTGCCGGAAGAAGGTTATGCGCAGATCCGCCAGTCGGTATACGACGGTTTGGTTCAGGACATTGTGTTGAAAGAAGAAATGGATAAACTGGGTATGGCTGTCAGTCCGGAAGAATTATTCGATATGGTTCAAGGTGAAAACATTTCGCCTATGATTCAGCAAAACCAGATGTTTGCCAATCCGCAGACAGGGGTGTTTGATAAAATGGCGCTGCTGAACTTCCTGAAAATGATCGACGATGATAATATCGCCGGTTATCCTGCCGATCAACAAGCTCAATTCCTCCAGGCTCGCAGTTTCTGGTTGTTCATGGAAAAGAACATCAAGCGTCAACGCGCCGAACAAAAATATGTAATGTTGCTGACCAAGGCCGTTACAGCCAACAAGTTAGATGCCAAAGACGCCTTCGACGGTTCGTCGCAAAGTGCAGATATCGTATATGCCATGCAGTCGTACGCATCGATTCCGGATTCAGCCGTTGTAGTTTCAAAAAGCGAAATGGAAAAATTGTACAACCAACGTAAGGAGTCGTACAAACAAACTGAAAGCAAAGTAATCAAATACATTGCCGTAAATATTGTTCCGAGCCAGGACGACTACAACAAAGCACAGGTTGAAATGGACAACGTAAAGCAGGAATTAGCATCAACAGACAAAGTAGCCGAAATTGTAAACGAATATTCTGAAATTCCTTATGTTGACGCTTTCTTCTCGGCAAGTGCTTTTGATCCGGAAATGAAGCAGTTTGCTACAACAGCCAACATTAGTGATATATACGGACCAGCTTTTGAAAATGACAAATACCGCCTGTTCAAACTGATCGACAAAACTACAGCACCGGACTCGGCTAAAGTAAGCCATATCATGATCACCGGTCAGACAGAAGCTCAAATGAACTCATTGGCAGACAGTTTACTCAACGTGTTGAATAATGGTGGAGACTTTGCCGCATTGGCTGCAACCTACTCTGCCGATCAATCCGGACAAAACGGCGGTGAACTGGGTTGGTTTACCGAAGTGTCTGCCGTCAGAGGTTTGAATGAAGACTTTAAGGATGTTGTGTTTACAGCACTGTTGAATAAGGTTACCAGTGTTAAATCTAATTTCGGTATCCATTTAGTAAAGGTAACGGAAAGAACAGCTCCCGTGGCCAAATATAAGATTGCCGATGTAGAAATGACTGTGACACCCAGCTCAACTACTTACAGCGATATCTACAATGCATTGAACCATTTCATCTCCACAAACAATACAGTTGATAAGATGGATGCGAAGGCACAAGAAGACGGCTATAACCTATTGTCAAATATCACAGTGACAGCTGACGACCAGATATTGGGAACGATCAAAAACTCCCGTCCGGTTATCCGTTGGGCATTCCAGAACGAAAAAGGGAAAATCTCCGACATCTTTGAATGTGATAACAAATTCGTTGTAGCCGCTATTCAAGGGACATTACCGGAAGGCTACCGTTCTTTCGCATCTGTAGAACCGGAACTTCGCAGTGAAGTAGCTGCCCAGAAAAAAGGCGAACAGATCGTTCAGAATCTGGAAGCGAAGAATCTGACTTCCATCGATGCTTACGCAGAAGCGATGGGCTCAAAAGTGGATTCGGTAAAATTCGTTTCTTTCAATACACGCCGTATCACGGATATCGGTGTTGAACCGAAACTGAATGCGATGATTGCCTTGACCCCGGTAGACCAATTAAGCGCACCGATAGCCGGAAACAACGGTGTCTATGTATTCAAAACGTATGCAAAGAATCAGGATGCCACCGAATACAACGAAGCCAACCAAATTCGTTCGCTGGAATCTTCTTTTATGTACACTGTGGGCTATCAGTCAATCCAATCGTTGATCGAAAAAGCCAAAATTGAGGATAATCGTATCCGCTTCTATTAAGAAAACGAAAATATCGTTATATAAGCTGCCATACTTCTAATTCGTATGGCAGCTTTTTTTATCTTTGCCATGGATATAATCGGGTAACATCATGCACAACAAGAAACAATTGGCAGGAATGACACTGAGCGAACTGAAAGAGGTGGCTGCCAGTGTAGGCCTACCCGGATATGCAGCCGGACAAATCGCCCAGTGGGTGTACCAGAAAAAGGTACGCAGCATAGCCGACATGACAAACCTGGCTGTAGCAAAACGAGCCTTGTTAGAGGCCTCTTATGAGGTAGGTCTCTATCCGCCTTCGGAAGCCATGCAATCTGTTGACGGAACAATCAAATACCTGTTTGCTGCCGGTAACAATCACTTTGTGGAATCTGTCTATATCCCGACCGATGACCGTGCCACTCTTTGCGTTTCATCACAGATCGGATGTAAAATGAACTGCCTGTTCTGCATGACGGGTAAACAAGGTTTCTCGGCAAACCTGACCGCCAACGAGATCATTAACCAGATTATCTCTCTACCGGAAACCGATTCCCTGTCTAACCTGGTTTTCATGGGAATGGGCGAACCGCTTGACAATACAGACGAACTCTTCAAAGTACTCGAGATACTCACTTCCCCGTATGGATTTGGATGGAGCCCAAAACGCATTACTGTTTCTACTATCGGGATACGTAAAGGCCTAATGCGTTTTCTGGATGAAAGCGAATGCCACCTGGCTGTCAGCCTGCATTCTCCCTATCCGGAAGAACGCCTATCGCTCATGCCGGCAGAAAAAGCCTTCCCGGCATCCGACATACTGGCATTGATCAGCCAATACGATTTTTCACATCAGCGGCGTGTATCCTTTGAATACATCGTTTTCAAAGGGCTAAACGACAGTAAGGCACACGCTGAAGCACTTGCCCGCCTGCTCCGCCACATTCCCTGCCGCGTGAACCTGATCCGCTTCCATGCCATTCCGGATGTACAACTGCAAACCTCAGACCTGTCTCAGATGGAAATCTTCCAGGATATACTAAACGCAAAGGGGGTTACCTGTACCATCCGTACTTCACGCGGAGAAGACATCTTTGCTGCATGTGGTATGTTGTCTACCGCCAAATCCAAGTCGAAAGATGCTGACTGTTAAGTTTAAAAGAAGTATATTTGCGAATATATAAATAGAATGATTATGAAAACACAGTATTTATTCGGTTGTATGTTATCGTTATTCGTTATACTGGGTGCCTGCCATTCCTCCTCGCCGCTGGAAAAAAGGGCAACCGGCCTGGCCTACGAAATTGTAGTGACCATGGATACGAATGTATGGAACAGTGAAGCGGGCAAAGCGGTTAAAGCAGAACTGCTGTCGGACGTACCTGGCCTGACTCAATCCGAGCCATCCATGCGGGTCACTTATGCTGAACCCAAAGATTTTAACGGACTGCTCACCTACGTACGCAATATACTGATCGTAAAAGTAAATCCGTCTACCTACACCAAAGCTACTTTGTCGTATGATATGGATACCTGGGCCAAAGGCCAAAGTGTAGCCACACTCACGGTACCTGATCAGGAAACGCTGCTGGCCTACATGAACAATAATCCACGTATGATTGTCAATCACTTCACCCGGATGGAAATCGACCGGGCTATCGCTCTACTCGAAAAATCATTCAGCTCGGTAGTGATGGACAGTGTCAAAAAACACTTTGGTTACTCGATAAAAGCACCTGAAACCATGACATATAGTCGTACAGACACTGATTTCTTCTGGGCGTCCAACAATGCGCCGACTGGACGTACTGATCTTGTCATATATACATTCCCTTATACAGACGTAAATACGTTCACCTTGGAATATCTCATCAACAAGCGTGACTCTGTAATGAAAGTCAATATGCCTGGTTCTTTCCCGAACTCCTACATGGCAACCGAGACACGGTTTGCCGTTGTAGACTATACCCCCATTACGCTCAATGGGAAGTATTGCGGGGTCATGCGCGGACTGTGGCGTGTACAGGGAGATATGATGGGAGGGCCGTTTGTGAGCCATACCCGCCTGGATGAAACCAACAACCGGGTGGTGGTGGTGGAAGGCTTTGTCTATTCACCGGAATCAGATAAACGAAATTATATTCGGCGGATTGAAGCCGCCCTCTATACCCTTCGTCTCCCGGGCGAATTTACGGAAGCAGATACGATAAGCAGTAAAAAATAAACTATATCCTATATACATGGAAGAACGATTGATAAAAGTGGGTATCACCCACGGAGACATTAACGGCATTGGCTATGAAGTCATCCTGAAAACCTTTTCAGATAGCCGGATGACCGAACTTTGCATCCCAGTCATCTACGGTTCATCTAAAATAGCAGCGTTTTACCGGAAACAATTGGAGTTGCCTTCCATGACGATGAATAGTATTGTAAAAGCAGAAGATGCGGGTCTCAACCGCGTCAATATCATCAACTGTGTAGATGACGAAACCAAGGTGGAAACAGGTAAGCCCTCTCCTATTGCCGGAGAAGCCGCCTTCAAAGCACTGGAAAAAGCTGTAGCCGACCTGAAGCGGGGTGTAATCGATGTACTGGTAACCGCTCCTATCAATAAGCAGACCATCCAAAACGAAAGCTTTCACTTCCCCGGACACACCGAATACCTCGAAGAACGTCTCGCTGAAAATGGCAGAAAAGGGTTGATGATCCTGATGAACGACCGGATGCGCATAGCCCTTGTAACAGGGCATATACCTCTTTCACAAGTGGCTTCCGCTATCAGCTCCAAAGATATTGCCGACAAACTCTATACATTCAACCGGTCACTAAAGCAGGACTTTTCCATCGTTCGCCCGCGAATAGCCGTCCTATCCCTGAATCCGCACGCCGGAGATAACGGTTTGTTAGGTCCGGAAGAAGAAACGATCATTGTCCCCGCCATGCAGGACGCTGAGAAAAGAGGCGTTATGTCCTTTGGCCCTTACCCTGCTGACGGTTTCTTCGGTTCGCAGATGCACGATAAATTCGACGGAGTGCTGGCTATGTACCACGACCAGGGATTAGCTCCTTTCAAGGCGCTGGCAATGGAAGACGGCGTAAATTACACAGCTGGATTGCCTATCGTCCGCACATCGCCGGCACATGGCACGGCCTATGACATCGCCGGACAAAACATTGCTTCCGAAGAATCTTTCCGGCAAGCTGTATACACTGCCTTGGATGTTTATCGTAATCGATTGCGGTATAAAGAAGCAACTGCCAATCCGTTGCGCAAGCAGTACTTCGACAAAGGCGGCGACAATGAAAAACTGGATTTAACGAAAGAAGAAGCTGATACGCTATAATCCCTCTCAACGTATAATAAAGAGGCTGTGTCAATAATCCACCATTTGCACACAGCCTCTTTTCACATTGTTCACACCCGGTTCGCGGTTTCCTCCAGCTAACTGCTTTTCAAGAGGAAACTATATCCTGTTCTTATGCATACAAATGTGAACAAATTATAATTCTGAATAATTATACCCTGATAATGGTATTATCTTTCCCCTCTTTCTGTTATTACTTTGTGTACATATTAAATAAGAGCTTTATGAAAAAAGTAGCATCCAAATTGACAGACCTTATAGGGAATACCCCCCTGCTGGAATTATCCAGGTATAGTCATATCCACGGATTGGAAGCAACAGTGATCGGAAAACTGGAGTATTTCAACCCGGCCTCAAGTGTAAAAGACAGAATCGCATTGGCGATGATCGAAGATGCCGAAGCCAAAGGCCTCCTGGCGCCTGGTAACGAACTGATTGAACCCACCAGCGGCAACACCGGTATCGGACTGGCATTTGTCAGTGCATCCAAAGGCTATAAATTGACACTCACCATGCCCGAAACCATGAGTATCGAACGCCGCAACCTACTGAAAGCGCTCGGCGCAAACATCGTGCTCACCCCGGGGCCGGAAGGGATGAAGGGTGCAATTGCGAAAGCAGAAGAACTGAAGAAAGAAAACCCAAAGGCCGTCATCCTCCAACAATTCGAGAACAGGGCCAATCCCGAAGCGCATAAGAGAACAACTGCTGCTGAGATATGGAACGATATGGAAGGCGATATCGACATCTTTGTCTCGGGTGTAGGCACTGGAGGAACCCTGAGTGGTGTAGGCGAGGTATTCAAACAGCGGAACCCGGATATCAAAGTCGTAGCCGTAGAGCCACAAGACTCCCCTGTCCTATCCGGCGGTAAACCCGGCCCGCATAAAATCCAGGGCATCGGCGCAGGCTTCATCCCTAAGACATACAATCCGGGAATAGCCGACGAAATCTTCCCGGTAGCCAACGACGATGCAATCCGCACTGCCCGTGAACTGGCTCGTGAAGAAGGGCTGCTGGTGGGGATATCCTCCGGAGCTGCCGTTTATGCTGCCGCTCAACTGGCTAAATTGCCTGTGAACAAAGGCAAAAACATAGTCGTTATCCTTCCAGACTCCGGCGAGCGTTACTTATCGACTGTTTTATACGCATTCGAAGAATATCCGTTGTAACCATCCGGCTTCAGTGTCTTGTTTTCAGACAAACGGGCTTATCAAAGCTACGAAAGCACTTTTTCAACACTTCGTGCAAGATCGCGGCTTGAACCCATCGAGGGGATCTCAGATAAACGCTTAGCCGATAAGGATTTTTCAATTGCGTATATCTCCTCTGTGCGCGGGTTATAAACAAATGAGTTCATCCGTATGTTCTTATATATGTATACTAACCATAAAACAGCACATTATGAACTTCATTTGGTTTATTATCATCGGTATCATTGCAGGCTTCCTTGCAGGCAAAATCACAAAGGGACATGGTTCAGGAATCCTACTCAACCTCGTGATCGGTATTATCGGCGGAGTATTGGGGGGATGGCTTTTTGGAATGATGGGCATCGCTGCCAACGGTTTAATCGGCAGCCTTATCTCAGCTACCGTTGGAGCTATCCTGTTGCTATGGATCGTCTCGCTGATGTTCGGCTCAAGGACGTAGATGTCCCGTAGTTCGTATGCACGGTTCAGAATCAGGAAGAGGTACTTATGTAACTATTCGTCCTGGTACAGGCCTCCTGAAAAAAAGACCATGATCTTCGAAAAAAAAGACCATAATGTTCCAAAACGAAGATAATAATGTTTGTAAACGAACATTATGACGATCGTTTTGGATCGTTATTATCTTTTTTGTGGCGATTGCGGGATTACAAGCTGCTTTTTTGAGGAAATGAAGTGAGCAGTGCCCGTAATTCGGGGTATGATGTGAGTAGAGTCCGGTGGCTGGTGTCACCGGATTCAAGACCAGTCCAACAGCAAACCGGAACTGTAGGTTGTTATATAGATGTATCTGTGATTCATTTAATAAAAGAAGAAGTTATGTTTAAGATAGGTTGCCATTTATCTACAGCAAACGGTTTCCTCGGTATGGGGAAAGATGCGCTTTCGATCGGAGCGAATACATTTCAGTTTTTCACACGTAATCCACGCGGGGGGAGTGCGAAGGCGATTGATGAACGGGATGTGGCGGCTTTTCTCAAACTGGCGCGGGAGCATGATTTTGCTGTACTACTGGCACATGCCCCCTATACACTAAATATATGTTCGGCAGATGAAGGTATCCGGCGGTTTGCACGTGAGATGCTGGCCGACGATTTGGTGCGGATGGAATATGTGCCGGGGAATATGTACAACTTCCACCCGGGGAGCCATGTGCAGCAGGGTGTGGACGTTGGTATCGCATATATCGTGGAAGCATTGAACGGGATACTGAGGCCGGAAATGACCACCACCGTACTGCTCGAAACAATGGCGGGGAAAGGAAGCGAGATCGGGAGAACCTTTGAGGAACTGCGCCGGATCATTGACGGAGTGCATTTAAAAGAGAAAATAGGCGTCTGCCTAGATACCTGCCATGTATACGACGCAGAATATGATATAGTGAACGACCTGGACGGTGTACTGGTTGAATTCGACCGCGTGATCGGACTGGGACGCTTACGCGCCATCCACCTCAACGATAGCAAGAATCCCTTCCAAAGCCATAAAGACAGGCACGAGACAATCGGCAACGGTTCGCTCGGATTGGCTACCTTCGAGAAGGTGATCAACCACCCGAAGCTCTGCCATCTGCCATTCTATCTGGAAACACCGAACGAGTTGCCGGGGTATGCTCGGGAAATAGCCTTGCTGAAAGGACTGTATCACAGCGATTAAACCATGACGGTAGAATCTGTACTATACACGTTCGTATCGTCGTTGGTAGCGCTTTTCCCGTTGGTCAACCCGATCGGCAATGCGCTGATTATGCATGGTTCATTACACACGGGCTGGACGACCGGTGGCGTGATGGAAATGATTGTCAAAGCCAAAGAAGAGGGACGGATACGCAACCTGGGTATCATCGCCATCAAATCCCTCACCCACCGCCATTGGAAAGACGACACCGAACGCCAACAGTCCGGCTTCCCCAAATCATGGTGCAAGCCTGTAGATACCGACCGGGACATGGCCCTCGCGATGGCCACCCTGCGCTTCTCTCTTGCGATGGGTTCGGATGTACTGATCCCGCCCGGCAATTTCAAGAACTTTACCTTCTTTGTCGATCATATCGACAAACTCCTGTCACAATCCCTGACAGCTGAAGAATCCGCTTTGCTCGATAAGGAATGCACGACGATCAGGGACTATCCGTTCTTTGGGTAATCTTTTACGCCTGCAGGAGGGCATTGATATTCACTTTTTTCATTTGGAGATAGACTGTCATGACGCGTTCGGCACGCGACGGGTCTTTGAGGAGGTCAATGAGGATGGCGGGGGATACTTGCCAGGAGACGCCAAACTTGTCTTTCAGCCAGCCACAGGGGCCTTCTTCGCCGCCGTCGGTGAGGTGATCCCAGTAATAGTCTATTTCAGCCTGGGTGTCGCACCGGATTTCTAACGAAAGGGCTTCGTTGAATTGGAATTCGGGGCCTCCATTAAGGGCGGTCAGCCGTTGGCCGTTGAGGCGGAAGTCAATGGTGAGGACGGCGCCGGCTTCGTGGCCATGGATATCGCGCCCGGCATTGTTGTAATAGAGGGTGTCCAGTATCTCGGAGTCTTTGAAGATCGAACTGTAGAACCTGACAGCTTCTTCGGCCTGGTCGTTGAACCAGAGGCAGGGGACGATGGGGTGCGAGGTCGCCCCCGGGATCTTGCTTTCGACGTACTTACCGAAATTGTAGAGGATCGACTGCCAGCCTTGGCGCTGCTGCTCCTCGGTGTTGGTCTTTTCGGTTTCGAAAGTGATGGTGACGGTGATGCCGTTGGCTGCCGACGAGAAAGTATTGGTAACCTGCCGACCGTCATCCAGCGTGTAGTCGATACGTGCGTAGGGAATGATCTGTGTATAAACGCCGCCAAAGTCGAATCCGTAGGACTTGTCTTTTGCTTCCATGCGGTAGTTGAAGTGGCCTCCTACCCTGAGGTCGTTACGGGCGGAGGGAGTGTGCCAGTCTTCGCTGGCGTTGTACCACTGGGTGATGTCGGACGGGGTGGTATACTTCTTCCACACCGTGCTGATGGATGCGTTGACGGTGGTGTGGATGGTAATCGCTGTTTTCATTTGTTTTATTGTTGATTGGGGAATAAATATAATTGTTTTTGTTCGCTTACCGCTGTAATTCGGCGCTCCAGTTGGATGAAAAAGTACCTGGTCTTTTTCAATTACCCCTTGACCTCGTTCACCAATGGTTTTCCTTCTGCAAAGTCTTTGATGTTTTCCAGGGTTGTTTGTGCTATGTTCGCCAATGCTTCCTTGGTGAAGAAGGCCTGGTGGGAGGTTATGATCACATTATTGAACGAAAGCAACCGGGCCAGGACGTCATCATCGATTACATAGTCTGAAAGGTCTTCATAGAAATAGTCGCCTTCTTCTTCATAGACATCCAGTCCGGCATAACCGATCTTTTTAGCTTTGAGACCTTCGATAAGGGCTTGCGAATCGATCAGTTTACCACGTCCGGTATTGATGATCATTACTCCGTCTTTCATCGTGTCGATGGATGTATGGTTGATCATGTGTTCCGTCTCCCGGGTAAGCGGACAGTGCAGGGAAATGATATCCGAGCGTGCGTAAAGCTCATCCAGGGTGGTGTATTCTATTCCGTAGGTAGCCGCAAATGCGGTATCCGGATACAGATCGTATGCCAGCACGTTCATACCCATTGCGCGGAGGGTTTTGATCAGTATCCGGGCGATCTTACCTGTTCCGATAATGCCTGCTGTCTTGCCGTACATATCAAATCCCATCAAACCATTCAAGGAGAAGTTACCGTCACGCGTACGTGAGTGGGCTTTGTATACCTTACGATTCAGTGCCAGCATCAATGCCAACGTATGTTCTGCCACGGCGTAAGGCGAATAAGCCGGGACACGTACAATGTGGATACGTCCTTCGGCTGCCCGCAGGTCTACATTGTTAAAACCGGCGCTTCTGAGGGCAATCAGTTTGATTCCGTTGCTTGCCAGCATATCGATCACTTCCGCATCGATAATATCACTTACAAAGGCACAAACAACCTGTGCACCTTTGGCCAGGATGGCGCTGTCTTTATTCAGTTGTCCTTCGTAATACAGCATATCGAATCCGAAATCGGTGTTGTGCATATCAAATGACGCTTTATCATACGGTTTAGCGTCAAAAAACGCAATACGAGTCTTCATATATATGTCATTTAGTTACAACAGGCTTATTTCCCGTTGTAGTAAGAAAACAGAAGGGAGAAGATAAATGTTTAAGATTAGTTTCCTTCTGTTTCTTTTTTCAGGATGACATTGGTGTAGGGGAACGGGATCTCGATGTTTTCGCGGTCGAAGCGTTCTTTGATGGATTTCAGAAGATAGCATTTCATGGCAAAAGCGTCACCGCTGGTGATTTCTTCCTCTATATTACCGCCACAAAGATCGATAAAGTCGCCCTGTATATCTAAACCACCCTAACGTATTGATTTTCCACACTGCTTATAACCATCCTTGTGTGTGCCTTGTGTGTGCCTATACCCTTCCGTCTCTTTTCCCAACTTTTGTCATCCTTCGCTTACGGCTTTATAAAACGAAACGTTCCCCTTTCCTCGGCGAACAACAGCGCCGTGTCAATCAGCGCCAGGTGGGAATAAGCCTGGGGAAAGTTGCCGAGCATGCGTTTGGTCTCGAAGTCGAGGTCTTCACTGTAAAGGCCGAGGTGGTTGGAATAGGTGAGCAGGTGGTCGAAGATCTGCCGGGCCTGATCAGTGTCACCAATCATATAGAGCGCACGGACAAGCCAGAAGGTGCAGATAGTGAAGGCAGACGAAGGAAGGCCGAAGTCGTCGCCCGTTTTGTAGCGGTACATGAGTCCGTTGTGGAAAAGTTCCGCCTGGATACGGCGCACGGTGCTGATATAACGCGGATCGAGCGGGTCGATGAAACCATATTGCTCCATCAGCAGGAGCGACGAATCCATGTGGGTGTTGTCGTAAGCCTGGGTGAAACTTTGGAGGTCGGAGTTCCAGCCGTTGAGGAGGATATCTTTGCGGATAAGGTCGGCTTCCTGCTCCCAGGGGGCGATGTAGTCGGCCTGGTTGAGCGAACGGGCGATGGCGACTGCGCGGTTCAAGGCTACCCAGCACATGACTTTGGAGAAGACGAAGTGCTTCTCGCTGTTACGGAATTCCCAGATACTTTGGTCGGGATTACGCCATACGGTGTAGACGGTACGGACGATGGATTTGACAATCTCCCACATCTCTTCCAGCTCGCCCAACGTACCGGGGAAGCGGAAATAGTAACTATGAATGAGATCCATGAGGTAGCCGAAGGAATCGTTTTGCTTCTGTTGATAAGCGGCATTGCCGATGCGGACTGGCTGGGAGTGTGCGTAGCCGGAGAGATGAGGCAAGATCTCTTCCTTCAGGATACGGTTGCCGTCGATACCGTACATGATCTGGAGAGAGTCGGCTTTAGACTTGAGGATATTCTTGACGAAACTCATAAAACCTTTGGCAGTAGACTGGTGGCCGAGTTGGATAAGGGTTTCGATAGACATGGACGCATCCCGTATCCAGCAGAAACGGTAGTCCCAGTTGCGCACCTCGCCAATGGTTTCGGGAAGGCTGGTAGTGAGGGCAGCCATGATAGCGCCGGAGGGCTCATAGTACATAAGCTTAAGGGCGAGAAGACTGCGTGCGATAACGTCGTTGTAACGGGCGAACTTGCGCGATCGGTTATTCCAGTTGAGCCAGTACACCTTGGTGCGCTGGTATTCAAGATAGGCGCGATTGATATCGATCTGGGCGAGCTTCTGGTTGTAGGAAAGCAGGAAGAACTCATCTTTCTCGAGGATGATCTCCCGGTGGTCGAGAATATCGTCAAAGGGGATACTGGTATAGAGGTAGATATTGTGGTTACCATCAATTACGGAAAACGTACGGATAAAGCCCGGGAACTGGCGGTGTACCACGGTCTCGCGGCCGTAGTTCATCACCGGGTCATAATGGATCGTCAAGCGCGGGCGGCCACTGATGGGGCGAAGGTACCGGTAGACCTCGGAAGGAATATAATACTCGTTAGCCAGCGTTTTGTAGCGGGGCATGAAGTCAAGAACTTCAAACTCGCCCGCTGCGGTGGTGAAGCGGGTACAAAGGATGTTAGTCTCGCGGAAATAGTGCTGTGAGGTATGATAATCGCCTGCAATGGTGAAAGAAAAGTTGCCGCCACGGTCTTCGTCCAGCAAGCGGGAGAAGACCGAGGGAGAATCGAATACAGGGAAGCAGAGCCAGTCGATACTTCCGTCTTGCGAAATAAGGGCGGCGGTTTTACAGTTGCCTATCACTCCGTAATTGAGATTGTTCATGGTCGTTGTTTTTTTACACTTTTCATCTTATTTGTCAGTGCGGTGAGGAAACCGGGGACTTGTTCCTGCGCCGGGATACTGTAGCGGGCAGCGGTGGATGGGGCGCCGATTTTGATGGTGATGTGATCGGGAGGCAAGGCGGCAAACATTTCTTCGTCTGTGGTATCGTCGCCAATAGCCATCACAAAGTCATAATTACCGCGGCTGAGGAGGCGGCGGGCTTCAGAGCCTTTGGTGAATTGGCCCGACTTGACTTCGACGATTTTATTTCCTTTCATGATCTGGAGATTTTGCCGGAGGCAAGGGGTGATGAGTGCGTTGACTAACTGAATGACACGCATCTCGGCCAGCCAGACATCCACATCGCGATAGTGAAAGACAAGGCCTGTTTCCTTCACTTCGAGGCGCGAACGGGGTGTTTTCTTGACGGTGTGTTTAATGATGTCCAGTATTTCGTCGTTCCATGTCGACACCGGAGTTTTGCTGTACCACACTCCGTCTTCCTTGTAGAACATGCCATGCTCGGCAGCAAAGCCGATGGGGAGGTGTCCGAGCCAATGGTCGAGGGTCTGCTTGTTGCGCCCGCTACTGATAACGACATAGTTGGCAGGGTCGGCCGCCAACCGTTCGAGCAGGCTGAGGAGGCGTTGCGTGGGGCGTGCTTGGTCGGGGTTGTTGTGAAAGCGCACGAGGGTACCATCGTAGTCGAGTATGATCAGCCGACTACGGGCTTGCCAGTAGGCCTGCCGGAGGATGTCGAGATGGGTGTCTTCGATCACTTTGCCTTGCAGGCGGCTGTTTTTCTTTTTTACGTAGACAAGTTCGTCAACGAAGTCCTTAGCCCATTGACCAACGTGCTGGGCGGCAAGGGTCTCTTGCATGGCGGTGATAGTGCGGCGTTGTTCTTCGGCTGTCATTTCGAGGGCGCGGATGATGGCATTCTCGATATCCTTCATATTCGTAGGGTTGATAATGAGGGCATCCGTGAGTTCGATGGAAGCACCCGCCATTTCGCTGAGGATAAGGACTCCCCTCCCATCGCGTTTGGTGGAGACATATTCTTTGGCCACAAGATTCATACCGTCGCGGAAAGGGGTAACAAGACATACGTCGGCGATGTGGAACAGGGCTGCTAATTCCTCGAATCGGTGGGTGCGGTAGAAATAGTGCACAGGGCGCCAACCAGGGGTGGAGTATTTGCCGTTGATCTCGCCCACTTTGCGGTCGATACTGTGTTTGAGTTTGGCGTAGAGGTCCACATGGTCACGCGAGGGCGCTACCACCATGACGAGCGACACACGACCGTGATAGCGCGGATTGTTGACGAGGAAATTCTCGAAACTCTTGAGGCGTATGAGGAGGCCTTTGCTGTAGTCGAGTCGGTCTACGGAAAGGATAAGGCGGCTGCTGCCGAATTCACGGCGAAGTTCGTCGGCACGCCGGCTAATATCAGGATTGAGCAGGGCATTGTGGTACTTGTCGTAGTTGATGCCCATGGGAAAGGCGTCTACATCGACAATGCGGTCGTTGAGGTGGATCTCGTCGAGGTGGCATTCGAGTTTCATCACCCGGTAGACGGCACTGATAAAATGGCGCATGTAGCTATGTGTGTGGAAGGCCACAAGGTCGGCACCGAGCAGTCCGTCGAGCATCTCGGCGCGTTCGGGCAGACAGCGGAAGAGCTCGTAAGACGGAAACGGTATATGGTGGAAATAGCCGATACTGGCTTGCGGCATCTGCTTCCGGATCATGCGGGGAAGGAGCATAAGGTGGTAGTCCTGCACCCAGACGATGTCGTCGGCAGAGATCACCCGAAGGGCCTGCTCACAGAAGAGGGCATTCACTTCATGATAAGCCTCCCAATAAGGGGCGCGATAGCGTACGTTGCTGAAGAAATAGTGGCACAGGGGCCAAAGGACACTATTGCTGTAGCCTTCGTAGTAGTTTGCAATCTGCTCGTGCGTAAGAAAAACAGGGTGGTAGTTGAAGGCAGACAGTTGTTGGTCTATCTCAGCCTGTTCGTCCGGATTGTCGAGATATATGCCGGGCCAGCCGATCCAGTGCTTCTCCATGTCGGTTTCGAGTGAATTGAGTCCGGTTGTAAGTCCGCCGGCGCTGGGGACGAAGCTGTAACTATTTTCTTCTTTTACGACAGTCAATGGCAGTCTGTTTGAAATAATCACTAATTTCATAAGACGAGTATGTTGTATCGAAAGAACTCCGATGGGTTAATAGATGCAATACGCATGCAGATATAAGTGCATAGGCCCGGTTCGCGTAGGGTCTTTTTAAAAAAACAGGATTACAAGGAGAATGGTTTACTATTTACTCCATTAACAGATTCTTTTGCGAGGATACGATTTGTTTGCGTAGCAAAGCCAATACGCCTAAAATCCATATCTTTATCCAAAATTCGGATTATGAAAGTATTATTGATCAATGGGAGCCCTCACAAAGAGGGAAATACGGCGCTGGCACTGAAGGAAGTAGCCGTAGCACTGGAGGCATGTGATATAGAAACAGATATGGTGCATCTCGGCAAGAAAGCGGTACAGGGATGCATGGCGTGCAACAAGTGTGATGAGCTGGACCGGTGTGTGTTTCAGGACGCATTGTACAACGAGGTGCGGGAGAAACTGGAAACGGCCGACGGGTTGGTGGTAGGCTCACCGGTGTATTATGCGGGACCTAACGGATCGCTGTGTGCGCTGCTCGACAGGGTGTTTTATTCGTGTCCGGAACGGTTGCAGTATAAGCCGGCGGCATCGGTGGCGGTCTGCCGGAGGGGTGGCGCAAGTGCAACGTTCGACCGGTTGAACAAGTATTTCACTATTTCGCACATGCCGGTGGTTTCTTCGCAGTATTGGAACAGTGTACATGGACGGACACCTGGTGAGGCGGCTCAGGATGAGGAAGGCTTGCAGACGATGCGGACACTTGGCCGCAACATGGCCTGGCTCTTACAGAATATCGAGCGGGGCAGCGTGCCTAGGCCGGAAGCGGAGGATGAGCGTAAGGTGACGAGTTTCATTCGCTAATTCTTACCGCAGTTTCTGGCAGAAGGGGCAGTAGTAGATGGTGCTTCCGAGGTAGGGTTCGTTCATGAATCGGGAGAAAGGAAAATCGTCGGAGTCGCTTCTATTAACGATACCGGTTATCTGCATACACTATTTGTGCATAAGGATTTACAGCACCGGGGGATTGCAACTTTGCTTTACCAGGCGCTTGAGGCATATGCCAGAGAGAAAGGGGCCGTAAGATATCAAGAGATGTTTGGGAGGAGTGCGAGTAAATTGCTGAAAAACAGACTGTTTCAAGTAAGAAAAATTGGGTTGCAGGTGGAGTAATTATCTTGATTTGGGTAATTCTGGGTATTGTGTTGGCAATGATTTTCCATGAAACTTAAGGAAGGAAATACGTTGACGGGTGCCAACAGATACACGATAACGTTTACCAATGAAGAAATTCCGCAGGTAAAATTCTTCTGGTCGCTCACGATGTATAACGAGAAAGGCTTTTTTGTAGCCAATTCGTTAAAACGCTACAATATAAAGAGTATCGACAAATTGGCTTATGACAAAGATGGTTCGTTGACCCTGTACATTCAGCAAAACAACCCCGGAAAGGAGAAGGATAGTAACTGGCTGCCTGCGCCTAACGGACAGTTCTATTTGATACTGCGCATGTATGGCCCGTCTGAAGATGCCATCAGGGGTAAGGCCGTGATCCCCGCAGTGGTGAAGGCAGAATAGACGGATTGTTAATATCCCATAGCACAACCATCCTTGCGGCTCTCGGAGGCACCCAGGTAAATACGGCGTTCGGCATCGTACATGATGCCCTGGTAGCCGCCATAGGCGCTTCCGAATCCGTATGTTACCTTGTGTCCCATGCTCAGCAGACGACGGATGGTTTCGGTAGGGAAGCCGTTTTCCAGCACGACTTCGCCTCCGGCATTGTCTTGCGTTTCTCCTGTGGGCGACGATGAACCCAAGTGGTCTATACGGGGGGCGTCACCGGCTTCCTGTACGTTCATGCCAAAGTCAATGATGTTCATGGCGATGAGCGCATGCCCCAGCGGTTGGTAATCGCCTCCCATTACGCCGTAACTCAGGAAAGGCTTGCCATCTTTGGTTATAAATGCGGGGATGATGGTATGGAACGGGCGTTTACCGGGGGCGAATACGTTGGCATCCTGTTCGTCCAGCGAGAATAACTCTCCGCGATCCTGCAGCATGAAACCCAGGCCGGGAGGAACCATGCCGCTTCCCATGCCCCGGTAGTTGCTTTGGATGAAAGATACCATGTTACCATCCTTGTCGGCAACAGTCAGGTAGATGGTATTGTCAGTATCGGCGATTACGCCGGCTTGAGGCTCGCGCGAGGCTCTGTTGTCACGAATTTGTTGGCGACGTTGGTCGGCATAGGATTTGGAGAGGAGTGTTTTTACAGGAATATTCGCAAAGCGGGGATCGGCGTAGTATTTGGCACGATCTTCGAAAGCAAGTTTCTTGGCTTCCACGAAATAGTGGATGTGTTCGGGGGAACCGAATCCGTATGATTTCATGTCGTAGGCTTCCAGCAAGTTGAGCATTTGCAGGGCGGCTATTCCCTGTCCGTTGGGAGGTAGTTCCCAGACTTCGTATCCACGGTAGTTTACAGATACGGGGTCTATCCATTCGGAGGCGTAATTCGCCAGATCGTCATAGCCCAGGAAACCTCCCTGCGCCTGGATAAAGTCTGCTATGGTACGAGCAATAGTACCTTTGTAAAATTCATCACGCCCTTCCTTGGCAATGAGTTTGAGGGTAGAGGCCAACATAGGGTTGCGGAAGATATCTCCTTTCTGCCATTGCTCACCATTAGGGGCGTATGTTTCTTTTACATTCGGGTACATCGTGGAGAAACGATCGACGGATGACCGGAATGCAGGTGCAATGACTTCTGTCAGCGGGAAGCCGTCTTCAGCATAGTTGATGGCGGGTTGCAAGATGTCGGACATAGGCAGTTTTCCGAACCTGCCATGTAGTTGGTACCATCCGTCCACACAGCCAGGTACGCTTACCGGTAGCGGTCCGTACGACGGTATCTTATCCATGCCTTTCTCTTTGAAATAGTTTAAGGTAAGGCTTTTGGGGGCAGTACCGCTGGCATTGAGACCGTATAGTTCCTCTGTTTGGGCATCCCAAACGATGGCAAAAAGATCACCACCCACACCACAGCCGGTAGGCTCCATCAATCCGAGACATGCGTTTACTGCGATAGCAGCATCGGCAGCCGTACCGCCTTTCTTCAGTATGTCGACCCCGACTTGTGTTGCCAACGGGTGTGAGGAACAGACCATGCCATTTTGCGCAATCACTTCGCTACGTGTTGTCCAGGGCTTGCCGCTTCGGCGATCCTGTGCGGTTAGCATAACCACCGACAGAAGAGATAATGTGAGTAATATGGTTCGTTTCATGATAGATTAGGTATTATATGATGTTGTAAATATATGAAAAAAAGTCTTGCAGAAACGGTAAAAATTTGTATTTTAACCGTTGTTACTTCGTATGTTGGCTAATTCTGCACACAATTCTATGACTTAGCTCTAATCAATAACTCTTTTAATCTAAATCTTATGATACAAACGAAGTAAGCTTTTTAGAATAAACACCTATTTCGTTGTTAGTGAATCATAGGCGTTATCGGTACCGATTCTTAGACGCTGAAAAATCCCATAACGAGAAATAGGTATACATCCATGGTATTTCTTGGAAAAACTTGTAGCTTTACGTATTGAAAGATATTCAACAACAAACTAACCTAATACTATATCATCATGGAAAACAAGACAGGTAGATACAAGCATCTTACTCTGCTACATTCAAATGATTTGCACGGAGATTTTCTGTCCAAGGAACTCGATCAAGCTTTACTCGGTGGCATATCGATGCTGTCTGGCTATGTGAGTAAAACACGGCGCGAAAACCCTAATACGTTGTACTGTATAGCAGGAGATATGCTGCAGGGATCACTCATAGACTCTGAGTTTCGTGGGCTTTCCACCATTGAGATAATGAATTTACTTGATCCGGATGTGGCATGCATCGGCAATCATGAAGTGGACTATGGGCTGGCTCATCTTCTTTTTTTGGAACGATGTGCACAGTTTCCGATAGTCAATGCGAATCTATTCATAACGAATCCTTATACACGCCTTTTCTCTCCACACGTCTTTTTGGAGATAGATGGAATGAGCATTATGTTTATCGGCATTATTACTGATGAGATTTTGGCGGGGATTAAAACCGATTTGCTGGCTAGTTTTGTGGATGTGGAAGATGCAGCAAAAGAGGTGGGGCAAATATGTAATGCTTACCGTGATATCGATATCGACTTCACGATTCTACTTACTCATATAGGCTTTGAAGAAGATAAAAAATTGGCTGCCCTCCTTGACCCCGAATGGGGTGTGGATGTCATAGTCGGCGGGCATACACACACCATTTTAAAAGAGCCGGAAAAGGTAGGCGACGTCTTAATCGTTCAAGCGGGCGTAGGTACACAGCAAATAGGGCGCTTCGATATTGTTGTGGATACAGAAACGAACTCAGTGCATGAGTATAAATGGGAATTAATCCCTATCAATAGCAAACACTGTCCGCGTAATGAGCAGATTGAGGAGACCATTCTGCGTTTTAAGAGTGAGACCGACAGGAAATACAATCGACTGATATGTAGCTTTAATAGACCTCTCACCCATCCGAGCAGATATGAAGAGACCGAACTTGGTAATCTTCTTACAGATGTTTTGAAAGATTCTTTTGAGATTGACATAGCGATTATTGGTTCAGGTTCTATTCGTAAGACCAGCATGAAATCGATACTTACTTTAGGAGAACTGAAAGAGGTTTATCCTTATGACGACAAATTGTTGCGCATGAAAGTCTCTGGTGCTCAGTTCAAAAAAATGTATCGATACATGCTGCGTGATGAGATGCTAAACGGTGCACATACCGAATTTTACCAATTCTCACATGGACTTTCGGTAGTCTTTGACAAGAGCGCGAAAGAGTTCTTACGTTTCAACTTCAATGATGCCCCTATTGAAAGCGACAAGTTATACTCCATCGCCATGCAGTCATTCCATTATCAAAATTTTGAAGACTTCTTCGGCTTACCAATAGACGAAATTGTGCAAAACGATAAGCCGCGAACGCTCGCCACATCCATTTTGGATATCTTCATTGAGCATTTGCCTACAAGTAAGGTTCGTGAAAAATTCGTAGAAGGACGATTGGTCTTACAGTGATTTTAAAAGGGTTAAATTCTTTGGACTATAACGGTCTCCACTCATTTTTGTCGGGAAAAGTAAAAAGGCAGTATCTCATGCTTTACATAATGTGACGCAATTACAACATAGAAGTCGGACAGTAGTGATTATAAATATACCTGAAAGATGCCCAACAACATATTTTTTTATATGATTTATAAAAATCTCTTATTAATTTTGTAGAATTACAATAACCTTGGTTTTAATACTTAAACGGCAGACAATTCAAATGCGAGTTACAACTTTCATATATGCTTGTCTGATTCTCTTTTTCTCTTGTTCAAACAACAAGAAGGAAAAAGAAGAAATTGCCAACCTGGTGTATGAGTGGCAAGGAAAAGAAATACTATTCCCTGAAAATATACTATTTACCCGTAATGGAATAGACACCCTGGATTTTAAACCACAAGAGACCGATTTCAGGGTATTGACGTATGTGGATTTTCTTGACTGTACCAGTTGCGAGTTGCAATTGCCAAAATGGAAGGAAATGATCGCTTATGTAGATTCTGTCGTACCGGGAAAAGTAACTTTTTTTTTCTTCTTCAAGTCGAAAGACTTCAAAGAGATTCGACAGGTTTTAATGAACGAAAAATTCGATCATCCGGTATGCGCTGATGTAAACGATGAATTAAACCAATTGAATCACTTTTGCGCCGTATTCACCCTTACGAATACCGGCAACCAGCCCCTTGTCATCCTCGATGCAGCCACCACCTGCGGCTGTGCCGTAGTGAGTTTCAGCAAAGAACCCACTGCTCCCGGTGCTTCACTACAGGTTTACATAGATATAACACCCAAAGCGATCGGCTTCTTCGACGAAACCATCTCCATCAAATGCAACATACCGCAACCAGTGAAACTAAAAATACGGGGGCAAGCCACTTGAAAAAGACAGGGAGATGCCCTGTGCCCTTCAAACTCAAAGCAATCTCCCCGGTTTGTCCCCCCAGTGTCTAATAAGAGAGAAAGGAGGTAACATGAAACAAAGGTAGCAAAAAATAAAAACAACCGGCTAAGAACTTAACGGATTTTCGCTGAAGAAGAGTAAGCGTAAAAAATAGTTCTGTTTTTCTTAATTAAAACTAAACATAAATCAAGAAAGTATATGAAGAAAAAAATAATTACAATAGCTTGTCTGGCAGCAATTGTTGGTGCTTCCGCATGGCAAATGAATGAAAAAAAGAACGATGTAAGTTTATCCGACTTGGCATTAAGCAATATGGAAGCATTAGCTTACATACAGAAATATTGTGCCATGGATAAAGATTATGAACATTATTGTAACTATCAAGATAATGTTCATCCATGCCCTTGTGGCTTCTAACACTATAAAGGAAAGAGGATTTGTATATTATCAGTTCATCTCTAATGGATCATCACGAATATACATCTTCCTCTTTCATTTAAAAAGAAGACAACAAATTTATTTTTATATAAAGATTATGTATCGAAGCAGCATATTTTGTTTGATTCTGTTTTTGTTGCCTATATCATGTCGACAAAATCAAGGAAACAACGAAGAGAATCCACCTGTATATATCTGTGATTTGGTCTTAAATGACAAACGGTTGTCATTCGATCTGGATTCGGAAACGCGATACCATTTCCGGTTTATCTATACCTTTACTGACCAAAGTGGGAAAGAGTATTTTACTTTCTTAAATTACGAAACAAACCAAATACTATTCTACGATTTCAAAACACAGGATTTCCTGTTCAAATTTGAGATGCCCCGTGAAGGAATGAATGGAATTCCCTTGATATCAGGCTATTACAGCAAAGATTTTGACAATCTATATGTGACTTCTTATGCAGTGGAAGGTATCATGCGGATTGACACTTCTGCCACGATCGTTCAAACAATCAGATATGGTGAAACAAAGACAGGTTATAAAGTTATTTCTTCCTATATACCCTCTTCCTGTTCTTCCCATAAACCGATTGTGTTTGACGGCAGTAAGATGTATATTACGCAAAGAGAGACAGATCATCTCTATCCCATGGAAAAGACACCATTATCCGTTTTTATTGACACGATAAGTCAGGAAGCAACTATGTTGCCGTTGACTTTCGAGCATATCCTGGAGCGGAAATACTTATACGGTACAAATGGCTATAGTTCTGACTTCAGCCGTGCTTTTGACGGGAAACAATTCATTTATTCGTTTGAGTCTGATCATTGGATCTATACTTCTTCATTCGACGGCCTGGATGTTCGGAAGGTAAAGGCGAAAAGCCGGTATATTGATAGGATTAAGGTGGAGAAAAGACCTGATGATACCTACTTGGCGGTTAAACGTAACCTTGAGTTGCCTCGTTATGGTGATTTGATATACGATCCGTATCGGGAAGTGTATTATCGTTTTGCTCATCCGGAGGTAGAAGAAGACCCTGCACTTGGTAAATATTTACGTCGTTCGTTATTTGGTCGTAAAGCGTTTTCCGTAATCATCCTGAATAAGGACTTGGACATCATTGGTGAGACATTATTTCCCGAAGCTATCTATAACTGTTCCACATTTTTTGTCCATAAAGATGGCTTGTACATTAGTGCTGACTATCAAATCAATTATGAGCAATCAGATGATCAACTGACTTTTCATTGCTTTGAAGTAAAAAAGCAGCTATATAATACGTCTATAAAATGAAACGTCCTTGAATATACCCAAACAGCTGAAGGGCATCATGTTGTTCTTTCTTATGTGGCATCTGCCTGTAGAATTTATTATGTGTCGGCATTCTAATTTGCTTTTCTTTTGTTCCGAAACGCACATTTCGCATCAAATTACTCTGTAAGTGAATCCACAAATTCACCAAACCTCAAAATCTTTTCGCTATTCACCTTATTGAAAAGCAAATGTTCAAAGTCCATTTGTTTCTTCTTCAAATCAACCGTTTTTAATAGTTCGGCTGTTGCTTGTTTGAATTCTTGCAAGTTATGTACTCCGCAACGCTTTGAAAGAAAATCGTAATCGGGTTTCGCTTGTGATAGTAGAAACATCAGGTCGTAAAAATCACGGCCTTTGGCACGGGCTAACATGGCGGCTATTTTCATACTGCACAATACACCATCGGAAGGAACGGAAAACGGGAAAAAGAATCCGCACCCTTTGATATTTGTGATAACCGGAGGATAAACAATTCCTTGGTCTTGGCTCTCGACCTTTATCAAGAAACGTTCTTCCTTGTGTCCGCTTAATCCTAAATCGAATAATAGTTCAGGGAAATGAATATTACGTCGGAAAGCCGTCAGTTTCGGATTATCTTTATCCTTCGCCTCTACCTGCAACCCTGAACGTTCCAAAAACTGGATTACTCCGTTTGTCATTTCAATAAACTCGTCTTTTGAGAGGTCTTTACAGTCGAAATCCAAATCTTCGGAGAACCTGTCTATTCCTTTTACCAAACGCAGGTTTGTCCCGCCGATAAAAGTCATTTTTTGGATGTTTGGAGTAGAAGAAAGGTAATCCAAAATCATCAACTGCAAATACTCTTTTAGTATGTGCTTATCGAAACCCGAATTTCCACGGATTGGAGCCGGAAAATAATTTCTTATCTGTTCAATCTGTATCATAAACCGTAAGTTTTAAGAAGTAGCTTTACCCGATGGTCAAGTGCCTTGCTCTGAAACTTGGCACAATAATCCATCAGCAAATCCTTGTTTAAATCATCATGCATGTAATATTCATCCAAACGTAGTTCTTCTAATTCCTGCTCGCTATCATAGAACGGATAAAGATATAGCAAATCAAGCAATGCCTTCTCGGGTGTGGCAAACTGTATGGTACGGTTGTCTGCCATTGGCTTCAATTCATACCCGAACATCAGGTTTTCCTTGACATTCTTATATGAATATTCGCCAAAATCATTGGCGAAAGATGCCGTTTTTAGCGATGTCACACTGGTAATCTGTACTACCGCTTCCGGTATCATCCCATAGAACGACAAAGCTGCGTGCAGGCTAATATAGGACGGACGGTAAATCCGGTTAGCAAAATAAAGGGAATAATCCGGCTTGCTCTTATATTCCGAAAAGGCAAAATAGCCCTGCCGCAACCGGATAAGATACCCCTTTTTAGCCCAACGGGTAAGGTTATTCCGGTCAAAATCCGGTTGCCATGCGTATACCTGATAGATATTGAAGCATGCCAAATCGAATAGTTGATTCTTAAATTCCAGAAAGGTCATTTCTTTATTTTGTTTCTATTATGCTGCAAATATAGTGCATTTTGGAAACAAAACAAAATATTAGGATAAGTTAGGAATATTCTTGTCCTACAAACAAGACGGAAATATACTGTTTTTGTTTTGTCTATAAGACAAAAATAACTTTGTTTCAGAATTAGCACGAAACTTTCACTCTGCCCGGTGAAACTGCCTAAATCTGCTAAAAAAGTGGGATTTTGTAGAAAAGAAAAATCCCTGAAACGTCTGTATTTCAGGGATTTTCCAATTTTGAAGTCTTTTAAAAGTGGTGCCACCAGGGATCGACCGATTCAGATAACACTCAATATATCAAGATTTTATATGCTCGTTTACGTAAAAGTCCCACCCATTTCAGGCGTCCACTTTGCACAGCTTTGCTGGACTCTACTTTGTCGGTTCAATTACTGCGTAAAGGTAGCAAAATTTTGCAATTCACCGAAGCAATGAAACAAAAAAAATCATGCCAATGCGGCGTTCTTCAGCTTTTGAAGAATATCCTCGCGAATATCCTCTTTCGATACATTGTATTTCGGATCGAGTTGCTCGAAATTTTCATCCGACATAAACCTGTCTGACAATAGCATCATCACGATATTTTTGGTACTTAACTTATGCTGCGAGTATTTCAATGCAGCGTCAATCCCTTTTGAAATATCATACCCCTCTTTCAGAATAGCATAAATATCGTAGTAGTCCCTCATCTTCATTCTACGAAGCATTACTTCCATTTTCATAGCCATAATCGAGTAGATATCCGCAAGACGAATATTTCCAAGATACGGAACAGGTTCCGATACGGGGCAATAATTATTGCTTACGTAAAATGAGAATTTAACACCCGCTACAACAAATTCCACCTGATCGAAACCAAGCATATTAAAACTCTCCACCTCGCTGATTTTCTCTATAAGTTCTTTTTCGATGGTAGTCCAATCGACCTCAGGCTTTTCTGTTTTTGACTTGCGCCACATCATAAAATCCAAATCTTCGCTTTTGCGGTGTCCTATCTGCATGGCAAGAGCAGTTCCGCCAGCTAAGATATAGGGCTTGATACTTTCCATGGCTGCCACCTTCTCAATAATGGTGTCTATTTTCTCTGTCAAACCTTTACACATATTCCAATAGATGTTTTAGATGTTCACGTTCAACTCGTTTGAGGTATTTTTCAGGTTGCCTGATGTCGAAATAGTAGAGAGCAATCATCACATTGAGGTTGAAAAGATAGTCGCCTTGAATAGCCATCTTCTCCCGCCAGATTTTTCGGATATAATCCCTTGTGTAAAGTTCAAACAGTTTTGCTATATCCTTTAAGTCGAGATATATAAAAGCCTTTTCAATTAGCTCGTCAGCGGGAATTTTCTCTGCTGATACATTCGCATAAGACCAAAAGGCATTGGCTTTGAGCAACTGCTCTGCCAATTCATATTTGAGTTGATATTTATAGTTGTGAATACTGTTTTCAACCTGCATTTTGAGGAGTTTTCCCTCGGGCAAGTTGAAAAACGATTCCAACTTCAGAGCCAGCGGCATGGACAATTCACGTTGTCCTGAAATGATATAGCTGAGCAATTGACGTTGTACGCCAATAGCTCTCGCAATGTCTGATTGCTTGTGCCCACCCTCTTTGATAAGGGAGTCGATATATTGTCCGACACTATTCATGATGCAAAGATAGTAATTTGTCAACAGATATGTTCACAGATATAACAATTATTTCGTTGCAAATGTTTTTTATATGTCTTGAAATACGACTAACTTTATTTGGCGTCCAATAATAACTCCAAGAACATCTTGCCACGTTCAGTAAGTTGGAATTTCTGTGCAGGGTGATTCGGTGTGTCGGGAATAGTATGTTCTATTAATTTTTGTGCGAGTAGTTTAGTCAGCGTCCGATTAAGATAACCGGAAACTTTTTTGAGATTAAACGCGACAACCAAGTCTTGACGAGACATCGGCTCAACCGTTAGTTTTTCAAGAATTAAACTGTACATTGTTTGCTCTGCTAACTCTTGCCCCAACTCTTGCCCTAACTCTTGCCCTAACTCTTGCTTCGCGACATAGTCCAACTTTACAAACTGAACCTGAAATGATAATCCAACTTCTTTCCACTGAAATCCAATCTGCGGATAGGCTTTCAACTCATCGAAAATCAGTTTCAACCCGTTGCCCCATTGGTCGATAATTCCCAACCGCTTAAATATAGGTGCAATTACTTTATTTCGCGCATCGCTTTGACGGCTTTCCATAGCGGAATAGTCAATCGACGGAGGGAGAAGTCCGGGGCTTGTAATTTCAATCATATCGTCATAGACAGCCACCTTCACGTCTTTACCTGTAAGCGAATAATCTCGATGCACAATTGCATTACGAATAGCCTCACGCACGGCTTTAATCGGGTATTCCCAATGTGAAACGGTATAAACTCCTTCGACTGTAGCCCCTTTGTTGATATGTCGCAACACAAAATTATATGCCTCTTCTGCTTGGATGGCAATATTTGTTATGACGCTCTTTTGGTCGATAAACTCTTCCGATCCTGTACCTTTAAACCTCGCACACTCCACTTTTGCATAATGAAACATCGAGTTACGGAGGTCGTCATCGGAGAACAATACCAGCGCATTTGTAGGATATGCAACGCCGTTAAGCTCTTTTGTCAACTCCAACTTCTTCAACACCTGCTCCATTGTCCGGTGAATGTCGAACAAACGAAGTCTCACCGATTCCAGATAACGGTTGATTTCCAACGATGCGGCATCCTTGCCCGTACATCGTTCTTTCTTCTGATTCCATTGGGTGGGCTTTACCGTGCGTTTCAATTGGATTTCTGCCAACTGCCCCTGAATGGAGATTCTCAACATGATAGGGGTTTCACCCGATTTCACTGTTCGTGTTTTCCTGATAAAGAAAAGCACATTAAATGTCTGTCTCATACTCTAAAAAATAATGGGTTAAAGATAC
>JAVBUH010000026.1:0-58484 GCA_031555505.1 Tannerellaceae bacterium | reverse complement strand
ACCGCTGACGCGGCACCCAAAACATATACAAATCACCTGTCCGGGGGCTTGGCTTCGCCTGTACCCCCGGCTACGTACAGGATGCCCGTGACCGGGCATTCATACAAGCTATGGTATCACCCTGATATGTTCATTTCATGGGTTAGGATGCTGCACTTTCCCTTAGTTTGCGTCAGATTTCGCGGGAGTTGAAACCGATTGTGGCCTTGCCGGCAGTATTCTCATTTGGTTGAAACGACACCCTACCTGAAGGGGGTAGGGAAGCAGGTTACCGTAGAGTTTTTATGCAAACTCCTTCAACAATCCGGTCAGTTCTTTTACTCCCTGTGAGGCGCCTTGTTGGATATGCCGGATATCACGCCGGTGGGTTTGTACTTCCTTCGGGTCGATCAGGAATACAGGGTGATTGCGCCGGGCGTAGTTCAGCAGTCCGGCTGCTCAGGAGAAATATCGTAGGTGATCTCCCTATTATTTACCGGGCAGGCCTTCATCAACTCTCCGTGCAGGTGCAACACGCGGCTGCTGCCGGCCCGCTCCGGTCAATACCACCAGTTTCTTTTTCATGCGTTCCTTCTTTAGTAAGTGATTGTATGATACAAATATAGCCAAAGGATTGGATACGGGCGGGTAAACCACCCGCGAAAAGCGAGAAAATGATCACTATATAGCCATTTGGCTGCCCTTAAAGGACGCAACAAATCCTCCCATTGTTTCATATCTCACTATAGACGTAGCCTATAACCTGATAGATACTATAGTTTTTATCTATCATTCCTCCTGGTTATCTTTGTGATGTCTAAACAAAATAATTATTCATCTAAAACAACAACAAACATTATGACACCAATTATCAACTATCATTTACCCGAGTTCAATGTACAGGCTTATCAGAACGGCGAATTTAAAACAGTAACAGACAAAGACGTACTCGGGAAATGGGGTATTTTCTTTTTCTATCCTGCCGACTTTACCTTCGTTTGCCCTACCGAATTGGTTGATATGGCCGATCAATACGCCAAACTTCAGGAAATGGGGGTCGAAGTATACTCCGTCAGCACCGACTCACATTTTGTGCACAAAGCCTGGCACGATGCTTCGGAAAATATCCGCAAGATCAACTATCCGATGCTGGCCGATCCTACCGGTATTCTCTGCCGCGCCTTCGGTGTGATGATCGAAGATGCCGGTATGGCCTACCGTGGTACATTTGTAGTAAATCCCGAAGGTAAAGTAAAAGTGGCCGAGATTCACGACAACAATATCGGCCGCAACGCTGACGAACTCCTCCGTAAGGTAGAAGCCGCCCAGTTTGTAGCCTCCCATCCGGGCGAAGTGTGTCCTGCGAAGTGGGAACAGGGCAAAGCAACACTGATTCCCAGTATCGATCTCGTTGGTAAAATCTGATCGCTATGCTTACTACTGCCATCAAAGAACAACTCAACACCCTCTTTGCCGGACTCACGTCTGCATATACATTTGACATTACAGTGGCTCCCGATCACGGGAGCCGACCTGAGTTGTTAGAACTGTTGTCCGACCTGGCCGATTGTTCTCCGCAACTTACCTGCCAGGTGAAAGAGGGCGAAGGGTTGGCTTTCGATCTGCTGAAAGACGATACTCCTACACGCATCCGTTTCCGCGGTGTACCTAACGGCCACGAATTCACCTCCCTGCTCATGGCAATCCTGAACAGCGACGGGAAGGGCAAAAATATCCCCGACGAGGGCGTCTGCCGCCGTGTCAAAGCCCTCAAAGGCCCGATCCGGCTCACCACTTATGTATCCCTTACCTGCACCAACTGCCCTGAGGTGGTACAGGCCCTCAACCTGATGGCTGTGTTACATCCATCCCTCTCCCATGAAATGGTGGATGGCGCTATTTACCAGGCAGAAGTGGAGGCATTACATATCCAGGGAGTCCCGGCAGTGTTTGCCGATGGACAGCTGTTGCACTCCGGACGGGGCGATTTTAGCGAATTACTTGCCAAGTTGGAAAAAAAATATGGGATGGAGACCATTGCCGGTGCTGCTTCAGCCAAACCCTATGATGTGATTGTTGCAGGAGGTGGCCCGGCCGGAGCTTCGGCCGCCATCTATTCAGCCCGCAAGGGGCTAAAAGTGGCTTTGATCGCTGAACGCACAGGCGGACAGGTGAAAGAGACATTGGGCATTGAAAACCTCATCTCCGTGCCGCAAACTACCGGAGAAGAATTGGCAGGAAACCTGAAGCGCCACCTGGAAGCTTATGCCATCGATCTGCTTGAACACCGGCGGGTGGAACAGGTGGAAGTGCAAGGCACTGATAAAATAGTCCATACCAACAGCGGCGAACGGTATGCCGCACCGACGCTCATCATTGCTACCGGAGCCAGTTGGCGACGACTTAATGTGCCCGGTGAAACCGATTATATCGGCCGTGGCGTAGCCTTCTGCCCCCATTGCGACGGGCCATTCTATAAAGGGAAACACGTAGCTGTAGTTGGAGGTGGTAACTCGGGCATCGAAGCAGCCATCGATCTGGCTGGTATCTGTGCGAAAGTAACCGTTTTTGAGTTTATGGATGAACTGAAGGCCGACCAGGTACTTCAGGATAAAGCCCGCCGCCTCCCCAACGTAGAGATATTTCTCGCTTCGCAAACTACCGAAGTGGTGGGCGACGGCAGCAAAGTCACCGCTATCCGTGTCAAAGACCGCCCTTCCGGCAACGAACGCCTCCTGCCGCTCGATGGTATATTTGTCCAAATAGGGCTCACGGCCAACAGCGCCGTTTTCAAAGAACTGGTATCTACCAGCCGTACCGGGGAGATCGAAGTAGACGCCTACTGCCGTACAGACGTTGCCGGGATCTATGCTGCCGGCGACGTTACTACCGTCCCCTACAAACAAATCATTATTTCCATGGGAGAAGGAGCCAAAGCTGCACTCTCCGCCTTCGATGACCGTATGCGGGGTCTCCTCCATTGAAACCCTTATACACAAAGAAAAGAGGTTGTATCAAAAGTAGTGTCCGGCACACAGATGATACAGCCTCTTTTCTTTTTAATTAGTTCACTGACTGGCGTTGTTAGCGGGAACGCTGGTATTTTTTCTTCCGTTCATCCCGTTCGGACGCACTTCGGCGCCAAGGCTTATCGCTGTTGCCGCCCCGCCTTTCGTACCGGTCATAGAAAGGCTTACTATCTTTTTTGCCCGCTCCGGACTCCCGTTTATCTTTCGGACCACTATCGTTTTTCCGGTCGCCTTTCTTCTTACGGCCGTTACTCCCTTCCGTCTGGGCATTCTCCACAGAGATACGACGGCCGTCCAGTTCAAAACCATTCATTTTGTCCATCACGTGTTTGGCATCGCTATCTGCAATTTCGAAGAAGGAGAACTCTTTACGCAGGTCGATCTTGCCAATGCGAACCTTGCCTCCGGCGCATCTCTTCACCAGTTCGATCAGGTTGTTCGGATACATACCGTCTACTTTCCCGAAGTTGAGGAAAAAACGGGTATACCCCGCTTCGGGTTCAAACGAGCGACGATTGCCACGATCGCCCTTTTCACCGTGTTCACCTTTTTCTTTGCGTTCTTTACGGAGCGAACTTTCATCAACGATCTCAATCTCGTCGGCGTCCTTATAGTAGTCGATCATCCGGTTGAATTCCAGCGAAACCATCCGTTTGATAATATCTTCCTTGTCCAGCCACTCCAGTTTGCGATAGATCGAAGGCATCATTTCGGCAATCTCTTCTTCACTCACTTTTACCTTCTCGATCTGATCTACCAGGTTAAACAACTGCTTTTCGCAGATGGCCTTTCCTGTCGGCATCTCGCCTTTGGTAAATTCTTTGTTGATGGCTCGCTCAATCTCGCGTATCTTCCCTTTTTCCTTCACATGACAGATAGAGATGGAAATGCCGGTCTTCCCGGCACGTCCGGTACGTCCGCTGCGATGGGTATACGATTCTGTCTCGTCCGGCAGGCCATAGTTGATCACATGCGTGAGGTCGTCTACATCCAATCCACGGGCAGCTACGTCGGTCGCTACCAATAACTGGATATTCTTGATACGGAATTTCTGCATCACATAGTCGCGCTGTGCCTGGCTCAGTTCGCCATGCAGGGAGTCGGCATTGTAGCCGTCCTGGATCAGCTTGTCGGCAATCTCCTGTGTTTCCTTACGGGTACGGCAGAATACGATGGCGTAGATATTGGGGAAATAGTCGGCAATGCGTTTCAGTGCCAGGTACTTGTCTTGCGCACGTACCATATAATATACATGCTTGATATTGCTGTTGCCTTCATTCTTCCGTCCGATCACAATCTCCTTCGGATTGTTCATATACTTCCGGGTAATTGAGGCGATTCCCTGCGGCATGGTGGCAGAGAAAAGCAGCATGTTGCGTGTAGGCGGTATCTCGGCCAGGATAGCGTTGATGCTGTCTGTGAAACCCATGTTCAGCATTTCATCGGCCTCATCCAGGATCACATTCTTTACTTCACGCAGGTCTACTGTCTTCCGGTTCATCAGGTCCAACAGGCGTCCGGGTGTGGCAACCACCACATGCACGCCACGTTTCAGCATTTTGATCTGACTTTCAATGCTCGAACCGCCATAGACGGGCAACACTTTCAGGTCGTCGATATACTTGGAATAATCATTGAGATCGTCGGCAATTTGCAGGCAAAGTTCACGTGTAGGGCAAAGGATGAGCGCCTGCGGTGTATAATGGCTGATGTCGATTTTCTGGAGGATGGGCAGGCCGAAAGCGGCAGTCTTGCCGGTACCTGTCTGCGCCAATGCAATTACGTCGTTGTCTTCTCCCAGTAAAAAAGGAATCACTTCCTCCTGTACGGGCATGGGTTGTTCGTAGCCCATTTCCTGGATTGCCTTCAATATAGGTGCGGCAACCCCTAATTCTTCAAATGTTTTCAAGAAAATATAACTTTAAATTGTATAGAAGGCGCAAAGGTACGTAAATTAATCCGTTCGTATTCAGCGCAACAGGATATCTTTTATTTTTTTACGCTTCTCGTCGGTCATCTGCATCTTCTTGTCCAGGTAATTGTCCATCGATCCATACTCCCGCCGTATTTTCTGGAAGGTGGGAGTGATGATGGTTTCGGACGACGACAGGAGTATCGTAACAGCTTCCTGTCCTTCCGTATCAAGATCGCGTGCCAGGGCATTGATCTGGCCTATATGAACATTCGTTGTAGAGAGGGTAAAATCGCGCAAGACCTCCTCCTCGGGCACACCCATCGCCGACAGCAACAGGGTAGCCAGAAAACCGGTACGGTCTTTACCGAATGAACAATTAAAAAGGATGGGATAGTTATCTGCATTTTCAAACAGCGACAGCGCTTCTGCAAACTGTTCGCTGTAATTGTCCATGAAATTCAGGTATTGGTCCTGGATGTACAACAGGGCATCACGTTTACGCATCTTTCCTTCCCGGATCAGTTCAAGTATATTGTCACTATTCTGCAATGGGACGGGAATAGATACGATCCGTGCACTGCCTGCAGGCATCGGATGCAGGGCCACCTCCTTCTCTTCACGCAGGTCAATCACGGTACGAATCCCGAGATCGCTGAAAAGGATACTGTCTTTGTCGTTTATTTGCAGGAATTCGCCCGACCGGTATACCCTGCCCCAGCGAATCGCTTTCTTCCCGGCGGCATAACCACCCAGGTCGCGAAAGTTAAGTGCATGGTCGAACCGCAGCACCCGTTCACTTACCACCTGCGGATATTTGTCGTTGAATGTAAGTTTGAAATAGCTGCGTGTCACGTTATCTCTCGTTACATACGTAGCCACACCATCGCTTATATTGCCATAGAGTACTGGGTTGGGATCCGGAAATTCATCGGGATTGTCGGAAATATAACACTTAACCACCCCCTCCAGCATCGGGTCAACCTCCCATTTGATGATGTAGTTACCTACTTCATCACGTTCGCAAAGTGTGTGGATCTCAGGTGCAGACTCGGAACATCCGGCCAGTACACTGACACCGACGATTAGTGCATTTATCTTCTCCAGCATAATCTCTCCAGCGTGATCTTTGTTTCTATCCTCAAAGCAAAGGTAACAAAAACCCTTTGCATAGTAACCCGGTTAATGAATTTTAATACTGCCTTTCTGATTCTCCGCAAAAGCGAATGAGATAGAATTATCGTACGTTCCGCACACATCGGTGGCAAAATCAATGCCGCAACGGACAATATCGGCCCAACGGTCGCCAGCGAGCGTAGGCAGGTCGTCGCGTCGTACCCCATATTTCAGCAGGCCGAAAATAATACCGGCATTGAAACTGTCGCCCGCTCCGACAGTACTCACCGGCTGCAGTTCCGGCACCTCAAAGTGTGCCTGCTGTTTGCCATGGAACAGGTCTACTCCGTCAGCTCCACGTGTGGCGATAAAGCGGTCGCAATAGAAGCGGATATGTTCTTCATATACTTGCGGCATGTCCGTCTTTCCGAACAGATGGAGGAAGTCCTCGTCAGACCCCCGCACGATGTCGGAATATTCGAGGTTCTCGATTACCCACGGGCGCAACCGGATCGCTTCGTGTGCATGCGGCTTGCGGAAGTTGGGATCGTAGTAAATGAGGGCTTTCCGGTCCCGTGCATATTGGAGAAGTTCCAGTATTTTAGGGCGTAACGCGGGATTCAACGCATAGTAAGCACCAAAGAGGAGGATATCGTCTGCTTCAATCCGGGGCAGCGCCACTTCGAGCCGCTGCGACGGATAATCTTTGTATACCATGTACTGAGCGTTCTGCTGCTCATCGAGGAAGACCAGCGATACCGGACTTTTCCCATTGGGGAAACAGTCTACCCAATCGGTCGGTATGTCATTCTTCTCCATAAACGAACGGATCAGGCGCCCCACAGGATCATTACCGAACTCACTGATGAACGAGACCTCCACACCAACTCGCTTCAGCGATACCAACCCATTGAAAGCCGATCCGCCGGGGACGGCGGCATGTGGCTGATTGTCCCGGAAGATCACATCCAGGATCGTTTCTCCTATACCTATGACTTTTCTCATCTGCTTGCGTTACTCCGTTTCTTTTTTGCTCTGTGCACGGCTCTTCGACCCGAGGTAACCGCCATGATGCCGCTTGGCGTATTCAACATTGTTGAACCCGATCCGTTTCATGGTGCCTACCACCAGGATATCGCCGATCACGGTCATCACGGTGGTGGAGGTTGTGGGTGTCAGCCCCAACGGACAGACTTCGGGCGGATTGCCAGTGAGAAGGCATACGTTGGCCGCTGAGGCCAACGGGCTTGTTCCATTACCCGTGATCACGATAAACGGCATATCGTCAACCAGTCCGCGGGTCAGTTCGGTCAGTTCGGTCAATTCACGCGTCTTGCCCGAGTTGGAGATCAGCAACATGATGTCATTGGCACAGACGATACCCAGATCACCATGTTGCGCTTCGCTCGGATGCAGGAAAAACGCCGGTGTACCGGTGGAACTGAACGTGGTAGCGATATTCATCGCTATCTGCCCGGCTTTTCCCATACCACTGGTAATCAGCTTCCCTCCCCGCTTATGCACTCGTTCCACAATCAGTGAAACGGCTTCTTCATAACCGGCAGTGATGGGGATGTTCCGTACGGCGGCGGCCTCTTGTTCAAGGATACCTGCTATCTCTTCGTGTGTCATATACGCGGTCGCTTTTATTCGGACACAAAAGTAGCCATTTTCATACAATCAGGCATGTCCGGGATGATAAAAAAAGGTAATAAGACCATCCATGAGCCAAATGTTTCGTACTTTTGCCGACAAACAATCAGTAATTAAACGAATCATTCCGATATGACTACACGTAGAAATTTTTTAAAAAACAGCGGGCTTTCACTGGCGGGTATTGCTGTAGGCCAACATTCGTTTGCTCACCTGATGGAGGCTTCTACCGCACAGGCACCGGTGACCGGCGCATCCCTGGCGTATGAATGTCAGCGTCCTCCGCTGGACAAACGCCAATTCACGTCGCAAGCCGTGGAAAAAGCCATTGCCGCCACCAAAGCCAAACTGAAAGACCCGAAACTGGCCTGGATGTTTGAAAACTGTTTCCCCAACACCCTCGATACTACTTGTGAACACAAGATGCTTGATGGCAAACCCGACACGTTCGTTATCACCGGTGATATCCACGCCATGTGGTTGCGTGATTCATCGGCACAGGTGTTCCCCCATATCATCTTCGCCAACGAGGATCCGAAGGTGAAGACTATGCTCGCCGGCGTAATCAATCGCCAGGTGAAATGTATCCTGATCGATCCGTATGCAAATGCTTTCAACGAAGGGCCGACCGGCAGCGAGTGGGAAAGCGACAAAACGAAAATGCTCCCCGAGTTGCACGAACGCAAGTGGGAGATCGACTCCCTGTGTTATCCCATCCGCCTGGCTTATCATTATTGGAAAAAGACGGGTGATGCCACCCCGTTCGATGCTAACTGGGAAAAAGCCATGGGGTTGATTCACCAAACGTTTATCGAACAGCAACGCAAGGAAAACCGGGGGCCGTACCGCTTTACCCGCGTCACTGACCGCCAGGGTGATACCTTGCTTAACGACGGCTGGGGAAGCCCGGTGGAACCGGTCGGACTGATCGTCTCGTCCTTCCGTCCGTCTGACGACGCTTCGCTTTTTGGCTTCCTCATTCCTTCCAACCTCTTCGCTGTTATCTCCCTCCGCCAGGCGGCCGAGATGCTGCGTACCATACGGAAGAACAACACCCTCGCCACCCAATGCGAAGCGTTGGCCAACGAAGTGGATGCGGCGATCAGGAAATACGCGATCCTCGACCATCCCGACTTTGGTAAAGTGTACGCTTTCGAAGTAGATGGTTTTTACAACCATGTCTTCATGGATGATGCCAATGTACCCAGTCTGTTGGCGCTGCCTTACCTGGGTTGCGTAGACGTGAAAGACCCCATCTACCAGAATACCCGCAAGCTCGTACTCAGTAGCAGGAATCCTTATTTCTTCAAAGGCAAGGCGGGTGAAGGGATCGGTGGCCCGCACATCGGCTTCGACTACATCTGGCCGATGAGTATCATCATGCGCTGTAACACGACAAGCGATCCTGAAGAGATACGCCGCTGTGTGAAGATGCTCCGCGATACGGACGGCGAAACCGGTTTCATGCACGAATCGTTCCACAAGGATGACCCCAGGAACTTTACCCGCAAATGGTTTGCCTGGGTAAATACGCTCTTCGGCGAAATAATCTACCGCCTCGTACAGGAAGGCAAGGTGGATCTCCTCAACAACCTGGGGTAAAGCCCCTATTGCTGTTGGCCATCCGGCCGGATATAACCATAAGGGCTTTAAAGGCTTGAAGGCCCTTAAGGCCCTTATGGATAAAAAAGACAAACGATGATTGACCAAACGAAATTAGTAAACGATTTAGCGCTCGTCAGAGCCAAGTCCCCACTGGTACACAACATCACCAATTATGTGGTAATGAACAATACAGCCAACGCTCTGCTGGCCGTCGGGGCATCCCCTGTCATGGCACATGCCATCGACGAAGTAGTTGAAATGGCCGGTATCGCATCGGCGCTGGTGTTGAATATAGGTACGCTCGAACCCGACTGGGTAAAAGCCATGCTCCAGGCCGGAAGGACCGCGCTAACCAAAGGTACTCCTGTGGTATTCGACCCCGTAGGGGCTGGCGCCACTTCCTATCGTACCCGGGTATGCAAGGAGATTATTGAAACCTGCCGGCCTGCCATCATCCGGGGAAACGCGTCCGAGATCATGGCCTTGTGTAATGCCAATATCCAGACCAAAGGCGTGGATAGTACCGCTTCGTCCGACAATGCCCTGGAATCGGCACGGGAACTGGCAAGGCAGACCGGTGCAGTAGTTGTGATCAGCGGCCAGACTGATTATATCACCAATGGCGCGCGCACTGAAACTGTAGCCAACGGTCATCCCATGATGGCGCGCGTCACCGGTATGGGCTGTACTGCCACTGCGATGGTTGCCGCCTTTGCCGCTATCAACACTGATGCGCTTGAAGCCGCCCTCCATGGTATGGCTATCATGAGCATCACCGGTGAAATCGCCGTCGCCCAATCAGCCGGTCCCGGTACGTTGCAGGTACATTTTCTCGACACACTTTACAATCTCGACGAAAAAATGATCCGATCAACCCTTTCAGCAGGCCATTAACAAGCAAGCAGTTATGGAACACCAATTGCCGATTGATCTCAGCCTTTACCTTGTCACCGACCGGTCCCTCTCCCTTGGACGCCCCTTGGAAGAGGTGGTTGAAGCAGCCGTACAAGGCGGCGTGACTGTCGTACAATTGCGCGAAAAGGAGAGTGATTCGCGCACGTTCTACACCCTTGCCATGCGGTTGAAACAAGTACTCGCTCCCTACCATGTTCCCCTTATCATCAACGATCGCCTCGACATCGCCCTCGCCTGTGATGCGGAAGGTTTGCACATCGGCCAGCACGACCTGCCCTATCCCGTTGTCCGGAAACTGCTGGGCAAAGAAAAGATCATCGGCCTCTCGGTCGAATCTGTTGCAGACGCCCTGATAGCCAACGAATGGGATGTAGACTACATCGGGCTCTCTCCCGTCTTCAATACCCCCACCAAGACCGACACCGCTCCTGCTCTTGGCCTTAAAGGCGTACAGTCCATTATGCAATTATCCCGCCACCCCGCGGTAGGCATTGGCGGCATTCATGCCGGCAACGCCTACTCTATCCTGCAAGCCGGCGCCCATGGCATCGCCGTAGTCTCTGCCATCATGTCGGCCCCTGATCCCCGTGAAGCCGCTCAGGTGCTGCGCGAACAGATCAAGTGGTAGGGCCTTGATATTTTTGCTTCAGTTTTTTTTACGGAGAGTGGCAAGGGCTGTTTTAAAGTCGTCGAGCGTGGGAAGAAAGTCGAGGGCTTTTACGCCGGTAGTTCGGATGAAGAGGGTAAGGGAAAAGGTGAGCATTACGATGAATGCAATGCTGGTACTTACCGCACCGCCAACGACACCATAAGTCGGCACCAACCAGAAACCGGAGAGGCATAAGGCCACTAATCCGGCGATTGAAGATCCGGCACTGAGGCGTACCCGCCCACTTCCGATAAAGAAGTGACTCAGTATACTGTTACTGCCGAGGGCGATGATACCGGGAGAAAGGGCAATGATCACCCGGCGCATCCCGGTAAATTCGGGACTGAACAAATAACCGGTATATACCCATTCGGGGATGCACAGGATAACAGTCATGACCAGCACCAAGACTACCAATGTGAATTTAAACAGTTGTAGTGCGATTCGCGTCTGCCCCCTGCTGTCGCTTGTCCGGGCTACCTGCCCATAGGTGATGAAACTGACGCTGCGGCTGATGTGCCATACGCTTTCGGCTATTTTTGTGCCGGCATCGAGAAGACCTACGCCGGATACGCCGGTAAAACGCTGAACAAGGAAATAGTTAAGACGTGTGGTGAAGACCTCCGCCAGGTTATCCACGCTGGCCCAGGTGCCGTAGACAAACATTTCACGGATAAGCTTCGGGTATAACCGGCGTCCTGTGTATGCCTTTTTCTCCCCAAGCGCCACAGGCAATAGCAGCCACAGGCTGGCGGCAAAAGCCAGGCTGTTGGTGATATACATTCCCAGCAGGTAACTGCCTATTTCCTGCTTATTGGCCACGTAATAGAAGTAAAGCAGGATGAAAAACAACAGTCCCCACTGGATAAAGTAGGTGATATTGAACCCTCTGACATCATCTTTGCCCAGCAGGAAACGAGCGTTGGCGGTTACCAATGAGTTCAGGATAGCCAGCAAGTAAATATCTATCCGGTAGCCAGCAGGAAGTAAGCCGGTAGCTGCCATAAAGCCACAGGCAATGGCCGAACCTATCACCGTCCAGCCGTAAGCCGGCAGGCACAGTGTCCGTATCGGGTAGCGATTCATGAAGTATACTAACGTGTTCCCGGAAAACAGGCTGTTGAAGATGACTGCAATATTGACCGACGCCAGGATGAGCCCGATCGTACCTACGCCTTCCACACCCAACACTTTGGCGTTGATGAAGATCAGCATCAGGTTGAACAGGGCTACCAGATAGCGTGTACCGACAGTTCCGAGGATACGCCTCAACATAATGAGTGATGATGAGTGATTACTGATGAATGGAAGAATCGTTTGCGGAGGGAGCAATGCTTAATCCGTCGAGCAGCCGGACGTATGTGTCAATTGCTTCCCGTACTTCAGACAGGAGTATGTATTCGTCGGCAGTATGTGAGCGGGCGGAATGGCCCGGGCCGATCTTGACCGAAGGAAAAGGCATCAGCGCCTGGTCACTAAGCGTAGGCGATCCGAAGGGTTCCTTGCCAAGCAACACGGCGCGTTGTACAAAGGGATGGGCCGGATCAAGGCGGCTGGAGCTGAGACGGATACTGCGCGGGGTGACTTCGCTGACTACCTGCCCGGCAATCAGCGCCACCAGTTGTTCATTGCTGTAGCAGTCGTTGGAACGGATGTCGACGGTGAAGGCGCAACGGTCTGGCACCACATTGTGCTGCGTGCCTGCCTGAATCACCGTGACATTCATTTTGACCGGCCCCAGTAACGGGCTCACCTCGGGGAAGCAATAGGAATGCAGCCATTCGATGTCTTTCATCGCCACCGAGATCGCATTGATCCCTTCGTTGCGGGCGGCATGACCGGCTTTACCGTGCGCCACACAGTCGAGCACCAGCAAGCCTTTTTCTGCAATAGCCGGTTGCATACCGGTAGGCTCGCCTACTACAGCAAAGGCGATCGGAGGCAGTTCTTTCAGTGCGCGTTCCACGCCTTCCTTGCCCGACACCTCTTCTTCGCAGGAAGCGAGGAAGATCAGGTTGCAGGGTTGCACCTTCCCGCAAAGCAGGGTGAAGGCCGCGTGAAGCGATACCACGCTGGCACCGGCATCATTGCTACCGAGCCCATACAGCTTTCCCTCTGCTGTTTCTTCCGGTGAAAAGGGGTCTTTCTGCCATCCGGCAGCAGGCTTCACCGTATCAATGTGCGAATTGAGCAGCATGGTGGGACGATGGATATCAAAACCGGTGGAATAGATCCAGAGGTTGTTCCCTTTCCGATGGACGGTTTGTCCGGCAGCCTGCCAGGTGTGTTGCAGGAAATCGGCCACGGCGGTCTCTTCCCGGCTGAAAGAAGGGAGTCTGATCATCCCTTTCAAGAGATCAATGGCATCGTAGTAGTGTCCCATAATGTATGCGGGTTTATGCTTGCTGCTCGTCCAACAAAACTTCTACCGTATCACGGTCGTGGATCAGTTGGTGTTGCAATGCGTCGAGCGAATCGAATCTGATATCCCCTCGCACATACCGTATGAACGAGACGGATATTTCTTTATTGTACAGATCGCCGGTGAAACCGAGGAGATGTACTTCGAGGGCGAGGATGCCACGGTCGTCAATCGTCGGACGATCGCCGATATAAAGCATACCTTTATAACGTCGGCCTTCCGATTCTACCCACACGGCATAGATACCGATGCCGGGAATGATTTTGAATGGTTCGTCCACTCGTATGTTGGCCGTGGGGAAACCCAACGTACGGCCAATCCGATTACCGGCGATAATCGTTCCTTTCAATTGATACGGGTAGGTGAGCAGGTGCATGGCTTTTTCCACCTCACCGGAAGCGAGCCGGCGACGTATTTCAGATGAACTGATTGCCAACTGATCTTCGCTGAATGGGGAAGCTTTGATCACTTCCATGCCGCAGGATGCACCATAGGCAACGTATTGCTCGAAACCCTCGGCACGATCGTGCCCGAAGCGATGGTCGTATCCGGTGAGCAACGTGTTGACCTGCCACTGTGCTGTGAGAACAGACGCAATAAAAACACCCGCCGATAAGGCGGCAAGCGCAGGCGTGAAATCGAGCACGATACAATAGTCTATACCCGTTTCGCCCAGGTGCAGCAATTTCTCTTCAAATGAGTTCAACAGTTTGGGCTGGTAGTCGGCCTGCAGCACCATACGCGGATGGACGGCAAAGGTAATGACGGCCGAAGGAAGATGGCGGGCATGGGCTGTTTCCTGCAGTTCACGGATCAGAAAACGGTGCCCCAGATGGACACCATCGAAGAAACCGATTGTCGCGACCAGTGGCTGGCCTTTTAGTAATGCAGGATCTCTAACTACTATCATTTCCTTTCCCATTCTGAATTGACTGACCGCAAAGATAGGCAATCTGCCAAAAATTTCGGGCGTTTCGGGCAAAATATCGACCGGTGATAAAAATCGCTCTTTTGTTTTGTATTTGCCCCTTTCCCCTTATCTTTGTGGAAAGCTTACTTATAGCTATGTTTTCAAAGCTGGTATCCAATAAGATGATTGTGGGAGTGGGACTGATCGCCGGATGCTGTATCGTCTACCCCAACCTGATCGAGCTCCGCTGGGAATTATCCCAATATCCAACCCGGAGTGAAGCCATGGAACATTTCTTTTTTTCCCTGTTCCGTTATGCCTTTTTCTGTGTATTGACCGGTCTGCTGTTTGCGTTGAATATGCGGAAGATCACCACGCTTGTGTTCCACCGCCGGTTGCTGTCTACATTGCTGGTCACGCTGACAGCCTACGGTTTGTACATCGGGGTGGCACTTGCGGTAGACAAGCATGTGGATTGCTTCACAGGTCTGTTATTGTTCCAGTTCAGTGTGGCCTGCCTGTTCTGTACGTTGACCGGGCATGTGTATGCCTTGTATACGGAACAACGGAGGAAAGAGCGCGAGATTGAACAACTCAGGATCGAAAACCTCCAGAGCCGTTGTGATGCGCTGGTCAACCAGATCAACCCGCATTTTTTCTTCAATTCGCTGAACAGCCTCACCTATCTGATCCGGGAAGAGGATAAGCAGGCTACGCTGGAGTATGTGAGTAAACTGTCGGGGGTATTCCGTTATATCCTGCAAAGCGAAAAGAAGGGGGTGGTGGCTCTGGAAGAAGAACTGGCTTTCCTCGAATCGTTCCGCTATCTGCTGGAGGTTCGCTTTGCTGATAAAATATCCTTCCGGATAAATATCCCGGAGGATAAAAAAGCCTGGCGCTTGCCGGTGCTATCCCTGTTGCCGCTGGTAGACAATATTGTGGTACACAATGTGATAGACAGTAAACACAAAATGGAGGTGGCTATTGCCCTGACCACACAGGACGAACTGGTTGTTACCAACCCGATTTATCCCAAACTGGAATTGCCGGTTACAAACGGAACGGGCTTGCCCAATCTGGAAAGCCGTTTCCTGTTGTTAATGAACAGCCGGATACGGGTGGAACAAGATCACGCCTGGTTCCGCGTATATATACCCTTAAAAAAACCTTGATATGAAAATGCTGATCGTAGAAGACGAAACCGCGGCTGCCAGGAACCTCGTGAAGATAGTACACGAAATAGACCATACCATTGAGATAGCCGGGCAAACGGAAAGTGTACAACAAACCGTGTTATGGTTACAGCACCATCCGGCTCCCGACCTGATCCTGATGGATATCCATCTGTCTGACGGCTCGGCTTTCAATATATTCGGCAGCGTAACGGTAGAAACACCCATTGTCTTTACTACAGCCTACGACGAATATGCCATTGATGCCTTCCGGGTGAACAGCATCGATTACCTCCTGAAACCGATTGAACCCAATGAAGTGAAGCGGGCTTTAGACAAGTTCAAACGCTTGAACAGCCGGGACAGGCTACACTATGCTACCGGATTGTCCCGTTTGATACCAACCGGTAAATTCCCGGAAAAGATATTGATCACACAAAACGACAAACTGATCCCGGTGCCCGTCAAAGAGATTGCCTGTTTTTATAATACCTGCGAGAAAACGACTGTTTTCCTGAAAGACGGCCGTTCGTATCCCTACAACCGGGCACTGGATCCAATTATGCAGTCGCTGAATCCGGCCGATTTCTACCGGGCTAATAAGCAGTTTATTATTGCGAAAGAGTATGTGAAAGACCTAACTGTTTGGTTCGACAGCCGTCTGCTGATCACACTCAGCGTGGAACCACCCGAAAAGATCTATGTCAGTAAGAACCGGGCTGCCGCATTCAAACAATGGATCATTCTGTGAGTTTGCTTACCGGAGATTGAAAGGAAAATGATATTTTTGCTTCGACTAAATAAAATGCACATGAACAAAATAATTGCTTTTGGCCTTGGCACTACCCTTTTGGTAGCCTGCTCCGGCCAGACAAAGAAACAGACAGAAGAAAAGAAATCTCCGAACGTGATCATTATCCTGGCTGATGATATTGGCTATGGCGACTTGAGTTGCAACGGGGAAAAGACGATCCATACACCCCATGTGGACAGGCTGGCAGCTACCGGAGTTCGCTTTACGGATGCACACGCAGTAGCGGCCACCAGTACGCCTTCCCGGTATGCACTGCTAACCGGGCATTATGCCTGGCGCAGGAATGACACCGGTATTGCAACCGGAGATGCAGGTATGGTAATACGGCCGGAACAAACTACGATTGCCGATCAGTTCAAGACAAGCGGCTATACGACCGGAGCTGTGGGTAAATGGCATCTGGGACTGGGTGATACGCAAGGCTCGCAGGATTGGAACGGCTTCATTACGCCGGGGCCGGCAGACATCGGCTTCGACTATTCGTATATCATGGCTGCTACCGGCGATCGGGTGCCTTGTGTATATGTGGAAAACCAGCGTGTGGTGAACCTCAACCCCAACGATCCCATTAGCGTGAGTTATAAAGAGCCTTTTCCGGGTGAACCATTGGGGAAAGATCATCCTGAAATGCTGACTGTTCTGAAACCGAGTCCGGGACATGGGCACGACCAGGCGATTGTGAACGGCATCTCCCGTATCGGGTATATGAAAGGTGGTACATCGGCCTTATGGCTGGATGAGAATATTGCCGACAGTATTACACACAAGGCAGTGAAGTTTATCGAAAACAATCAGGATCAACCTTTCTTCCTCTATTTTGCCACCAATGATATTCATGTGCCCCGTGTGCCTAATCCACGGTTTGTGGGTAAAAGCGGTATGGGTGCGCGTGGAGATGCTATTCTTGAATTCGACTGGAGCGTCGGACAGATCATGGAAACACTCGAAAAGCTTGGCTTGACAGAAAACACCCTGATCATTCTGACCAGCGACAATGGTCCGGTAGTAGACGACGGATATGCCGATCGTGCAGTGGAGCTATTGGGTGATCATCGTCCCTGGGGATCGTTCCGCGGTGGCAAATACAGTATTTTCGAAGCTGGAACACGGGTACCATTCGTTGTAAGCTGGCCGGGAGGAATGGAAAAAGGAAAGATATCCGAGGCATTGGTTTCGCAGATTGACTTGTTTGCATCCCTTTCTGTGCTGGCCGGAGTTGTTGTTCCGCAGGATGCTGCCCCGGATAGCCGGGATCAGTTAGCGACGTTGCTTGGCAAAGACAGTAAGGGGCGTGACTACATTGTAGAGCAAGCACAGACATTGGCTGTTTCTACCGGAGATTGGAAATATATTGTCCCTGGCAAGGGCGAAGCTTATTGGCCGCTGACCCAGACAGAAACAGGATTGAATCTGGATCCTCAGTTGTATGATCTTCGTAATGATTGGGGAGAGAAAGAGAATTTGGCTACCAAACAGCCGGAGAAAGTGGTTGAACTGAAAACGATGCTGGAACAGGAAAAGACAAAACGATAACAGCTAAACAATACATCCTGCCGGGTCAGTATAGATATTCCTTGCTTGTTTGCATGGGTATCTATATGGACCCTGCTTGTTTAATGGAGAGGAGCGAATTGTTTCAAGGCCAGTGATTCGCCGTCCCACGCTACATACGAGAATATGGTCATCCAGTCGCCGGTAAGCAGCAAGCGGCAGCTCGGAGTAAGCGCTTGGTCAAGCATCACATGGCAATGTCCGAAGATGAAGAAGTTGATATCCGGATGCGTTTGGAGGTAGTGCTCGGCAAATTGTAACAGGTACGTATAGTCTTCCCCTTTGTAGGCGCTGGTTGTTTGTTTTTCCAGTCCGTTTTTACGACTGCTGTGCGACCAACCCAATGCAAATCCGAATGTCCAACGGGGATGGATACCGGCATACAACCATTGGCAGAATCTGTTCCGGAAAAGGGCGCGGATAAAGCGGAAACTGAGGCTGCGATTGTCTACCTCGTCGCCATGACCCAGAAAGAAGCGCTTACCCAACAGGTCGATCGTCAGAGGTTCGCGATGGATGGTAGCGCCGATTTCTTCCGGCAAGTAGTTGAACATCCAAATGTCGTGGTTGCCAATGAAGAAATGGATATCTATCCCACTGTCGGCCAGCTCGGCCACTTTCCCAAGAAAACGGGTATGCCCTTTAGGTACCACATATTTGTATTCGTACCAGTAGTCAAATATATCACCCAGGAACCACACGGCAGCGGCATCTGCCTTGACCATGTCGAGCCAGCAGACCAAATGTTTCTCTACAGCCCGCTGATCCTGATGAAAACGGGCACCGAGATGTGCGTCTGATACAAAATAAATTTTCTTTCGCGTGTCTCCCATGCGTATCTGTGCGGTTTAGAAAAAGCCTAATTCGAGCTTGGCTTCTTCCGAAAGCATATCCTTATTCCACTCGGGTTCAAATACCAGATTGATATCCACACTCTTCACGCCTTCTACCGATTCTACTTTCATTCGTACATCTTCAACAAGGAAATCGGCCGCCGGACAATTGGGGGCGGTGAGTGTCATTTCGATGCAGACATGATTGTTATCGTCTACATCGATTTTGTAGATCAGGCCGAGATCGTATACATTGACCGGGATCTCAGGATCGTACACAGTCTTCAGCATCGCGACAATGGCCTCTTCCATCTGGAGAAATTCGTTGTTCATTTTGTTCTGTTTGCTGCAAATATACGTGATTCTATTTATTAAAACCGGGGGAGGAGGGAAAATGTTTGCCGTCAGAGTTTTCCCTCGTCGGCATAACTGTAGTAAAGTTGATCGGCGATGATGATGTGGTCGAGCAGGCTGATGTCTAAAAATTGAGCCGCTTTTTGCAGGCGCAGGGTGAGGTCGTCGTCTTGCGGGCTCGACTTGGCATTGCCCGATGGGTGATTGTGACACAACAGGATACCCGATGCCCGGGCATCAATCGCCGCTTTCAGGATAATGCGTATATCAGCCACAGTACCTGTCAATCCTCCCTGGCTGATGCGTGTTTTATGGATTACTTTGCCGGCACGGTTTGTAAATACGGCCCATAACTCTTCGTGCGGGAGGTCGCAGAGTGCCGGATGGAGCATCAGGAAGGCGTCATTGCTGCTTTTGATTGTATGCCGGCGGATAGGATCACCTGCATTCCGGCGTTTTCCCAGTTCGAGTGCCGCCGCAATGGACACAGCCTTTGCCGGTCCGATTCCTTTGAAACCGGCAGCCAGTTCGAGGATGGATCGTTTGCCCAACTCGTTCAGGTTATTAGCTACGGAATGGAGGATACGTTGGGAAAGCTGAACGGCCGATTCCGCACTGTTTCCCGAACCGATCAGAATTGCCAGCAATTCTGCATCGCTCAGCGCGGAAGCTCCTTGTTGTAACATTTTTTCACGAGGCCGGTCTTCTTTAGCCCATTGGCAAATGGGTAGTTGTTTGGAGGTTCTGTTTTTCTTCATAAATTCATAGAAAAGGTACACAATGAACGATTAATGTTAATGATTAACGATCTGTAGAAGCAACCATACGGCTTACATCATTAACCGTTAATCATTATTAATCGTCAATCTTCGATCTTAGTCTCTTACGCGACCCACATAAGCGCCTGTGCGTGTGTCGATCTCAATTTTTTCGCCTTCACCGATAAACAACGGAACGCGTACTTCGGCACCTGTTTCTACAGTGGCAGGTTTCAATGTGTTGGTTGCGGTATCCCCTTTGAGGCCAGGTTCAGTATAGGTTACTGTCAGTATCACGTGAGCCGGCAGTTCGCAAGTGAGGATGGTTTCGCTGGCGGCATGCACCATCGCTTCCACCATATCGCCTTCACGCAGGAACTGAACACCGTCAATCGCATCACCGGCAATGGTGATCTGCTCGAAGCTTTCCGGATGCATGAAGTTGTATCCCATATCATCTTTATATAAGAACTGGTACGGACGACGTTCGATGCGGACTTCTTCCACTTTCACACCGGAATTCCAAGTCTTGTCCAGTACACGACCGGTAGTCACATTTTTCAGCTTGGTACGTACAAAAGCGGGGCCTTTGCCTGGTTTTACATGCAGGAATTCAGTGATAAAGAAGTACGAACCATCGATATCGAGGCACATCCCATTTATAAAATCAGCAGTAGTTGCCATAAAATATTCTGTTTATTGATAAATAATTACGTTGAATCGACTGCAAAAGTATTACATTCAGACCATAAAAGCAACGACTTACTGCAAAAAACATGCGTATCAAATCAGCATAGCAGTAATATACATATAGATCATCATCCCAATAATGTCGTTGGTGATGGTGATAAAAGGGCCGGTTGCCAAGGCTGGGTCGATCTTCAGGCGATCCAGTGTCATTGGAACCAGGGTGCCGAACAAGCTGGCGAAGATTACGACGGCAAACAGGCTTAAAGAGACTGAAGCGGTAATAGCCCTGTCGCCCAGCGTAAAGAAGTTGTAAAGGAAGACCACGAGACTGAGGATACTGGCATTAATCAGTGCCACGACAGATTCTTTCATGATCTGGGGAATGATATTGCTTGCTTTTAGCGAATTGTTGGCCAGGCCTTGCACAACGATAGCCGATGATTGGATACCCACATTCCCACCTGTTCCCCCGATCAATGGGATGAACAGCGCCATCTTGGGATTGATAGCAAAACTGTTTTCAAAGCCACCCAGGATGACAGAATTACCCAATCCACCGATCATTCCGATCAGCAACCAGGGCAGGCGAGCCGCCGTTTGGACAAGCACGTTGTCGGTCGTTTCCACGTCTTGCGAGATACCGGAAGCCAACTGATAGTCGCGTTCGTGCTGTTCACGTATCTCATCCATCACGTCGTCGATGGTGATGCGTCCGATCAGGCGCCCGATGCTGTCAACTACGGGAAGTGCCACCAAGTCGTATTTTTCGATTGCCTGTGCCACTTCTTCGATGCTGTCGCTATCGCGAACAACGATCGGTTCTTTCTTCATCACATGCTTGATCTTGGAGATAGAAGGATTGGTGATCAGGCGTTGGAGGGGCAGTACACCCCGTAACCGTTCATCGTCGTCTACCACATAGACGTAGTAGATCTCATCCATATCCTCGGCCTGTTTACGCATTTCTTCGATACATTGGGGCATACTCCAGTTCTCGTTGACCACGATCATTTCGGTACCCATCAACCCCCCGGCGGTATCTTCGTCGTATTTCAGCAGGTCTACGATGTCGCCGGCTTGTTCTACGTCTTCGATGTGAGAAAGAATCTCTTCCTGGGTGTCTTCGTCGAGTTCACGCATCAGGTCTACGGCGTCGTCGGTTTCCATATTGTCGACGAACCGCTTGGCAATGAATTCGGGCGGAAGTTCTTTCAGCAGTTTGTGGCGTTCTTCCTCGTCCAGTTCCATCAAGACATCGGCGGCTTTTTCACCATCGAGCAAGAGGTAAAGGTACTTGGTATCGGAGAGGTCGAGTTCCTGGTATAATTCGGCGATATCTGCCGGGTGCAGGTCGTCCAGCAGAACTTTTAACTGCTCGTCTCCTTTTTCCCCGATCAGCGTTTTCAGGTGTTCTATATAGTCTTTTGTAATTTCAATCATCCTTGTTACGTTTTACGATGTTCCTGTTTCATTCAGGGTTCTCAGGTAGGCGTCCGACAACAATGTCAGTTCAATGAACTGCTCGATCGAGAGTTGTTCCGGGCGCTTGTCGAAGATCGGCAAGGCATAGTGCGGACAATCTTTACCCAGTAATGGTTTCATGGAGTTGCGGAGCGTTTTCCTTCGTTGGTTGAATGATGTTTTCACAACAGTCTTGAATAGTTTTTCGTCGCACTCCAGCTTAGTCCGCTGGTTTCTTGTCATACGCACTACGGCGCTTTTGACTTTCGGCGGAGGGTCGAATACTTTTTCGCTCACTGTAAACAGGTATTCCACATCATACCAGACCTGGATCAAGACACTCAGGATGCCATAGGTCTTACTGCCCGGCCCGGCGGCCAAGCGTTCGCCCACTTCTTTCTGGATCATGCCTGAACAGCAGGGGACACGGTCTTTGTAGTCGAGTACTTTGAAAAAGATCTGGCTGGAGATATTATACGGATAGTTGCCTATTACGCAAAACGGACTGGGGAATAGTGTACTGAGGTCGAGACGGAGGAAATCATCGGCTACGATCTTGCCGTCCAGGGCAGGAAAGTGTTGCTCGAGGTAATCTACCGAGTCCATGTCTAATTCCACCACTGTCAGGTTATGTCCCGCATCGAGAAGATACCGTGTAAGCACTCCCATGCCCGGGCCTACTTCGAGAACCGGAAGTGATTGGTAAGCATCAAGCGTGGCAGCAATGCGTTGTGCTATTTGCAAATCCTTCAGAAAATGCTGCCCGAGGGCTTTTTTAGGCTTAACGAATCTCATTTAGTTCGCCGGTGTTTAAAATTAATGTATATCTTTGCGGGTGTACAAAAGTACAATAAAAATTTAAAGTACTCTATTACGGGATGGATTTTAGAAACTTACTGCGTACTACTGCAAAGGTAACTCTACCGCTGGCTTTTGGCTGTTTACTTCTTTGGTTTTTATATCGGGATCTGGATCTGACGGAAATCTGGCTGGTTATCAAGAAAGGGGTACGATATGACATTATTCTCTTTTCTTTATTATTTGGGCTGGCTGCTAATATTGTCCGCGGTTTCCGCTGGGGGCTGCTGATCGATTCATTGGGTGAGAAGTATAAGAAAAGTAATGCAATCCATGCTGTGTTGGGAAACTATGCCGTCAACCTGGTATTGCCACGTGTGGGCGAAATCTGGCGTTGCGGGGTATTGACCAAGTACGATAAGATCTCCTTTACCAAACTCTTTGGTACGCTGCTGATCGACCGTGTATGTGATACGGTGATGGTAGGATCGATCACGTTCCTTATTTTTGTTTTCAATCTTGGTTTCTTCACACGGTTTTTTGCAAAGAACCCGGATTTGATGGAAGGTTTCCAGACGATGTTTGATTCCATGTGGATCTATGTAGGGTTGATAGTGGTAGGTACTGTCATTTGGTTTGTCTTCTCTTATATGCAGCATTTCGCGCTGGTGCAGAAAGCACGTAAAATCTTTGGCAATATCTGGGAAGGAATCAAGTCTGTATGGTTAATGGAGCATAAGTTGCGCTTTATCCTCTTCACATTGATGATCTGGGTTGGTTATTTCTTTTATTTTTATATCACGTTCTACGCATTTGGTTTCACACGCGATCTGGGTATTGTGGTCGGTCTGATCACTTTCACTATGAGCAGTATTGCAGTGGCGGTTCCGGTGCAGGGAGGTATAGGTCCCTGGCACTTCATGGTGATCGCCACGCTGGTTTGTTTTGGCGTGAATGAGAACGATGCTGCTGCTTTTGCGTTGGTGGTGCATACCGTACAGACGGCGTGGACGGGCTTGTGCGGATTGTTCAGTATTGTAGCTTTGCCGGTAACCAACCGGGAAGTTGAATGCATGGAAACGGCTGTTGAGACAGAATAAACCAGGCTCCTTGCCTGTTTTTATATAAACTTTTAAAAGAACACTTCTATGTCAACTGAAATCAAAGAACTATCGCCGAAAGCTGTATGGGGTTATTTCTACGACCTCACACAGATTCCACGTCCGACCGGACAAATGGAAGCCGTTTCCCGTTATATCATTGCATTCGGAAAAGGGTTGGGACTGGAAACCGTGCAGGATGAAGCCGGCAATGTGCTGATCCGTAAACCGGCTACACCGGGAATGGAGGGGCGAAAGACCGTAGTCCTGCAGTCGCACCTGGATATGGTTCCGCAAAAGAACAGTTCGGTGCAGCATGACTTTGCTACGGATCCGATCGATGCGTACATAGAAGGCGAGTGGGTGACCGCCCGGGATACGACGCTGGGCGCCGACAACGGAGTCGGCGTGGCCTACGCTATGGCTGTTCTGGCCGATCCTGCATTGAAACACGGTCCGGTGGAGGCGCTTTTCACGATCGACGAAGAAGTGGGAATGGATGGTGCTTTCGGACTGAAGCCCGGCTTCCTGAAAGCGGAGACATTGATCAACTGCGATTCTGAGAAAGATGGCGAACTCTTTGTGGGATGTGCCGGCGGAGCCGATCTCAATATTTCTTTCCAATATAAAGAAGATACATATATACCCGAAGGCGATGTGGCAGTGAAACTGAGCCTGACCGGATTGAAAGGCGGCCATTCCGGCGTGGATATCCATTTGGGACGGGCCAATGCCAATAAACTCCTATTCCGCTTTCTGAAAGAGGCCGTGGGTGAATACGGAGCTCGTCTGTCCTGGGTAGACGGAGGCTCACTGCGTAATGCGATCCCGCGGGAAGCCTTTGCCGTGATCACGGTGCCGGATGGAGAAATACAGTCGTTGTGGGAAGTGGTGGCCGATTACGAAGATTTATATCGCACCGAATATGCCGGCATGGAGAATAATATCCATTTCACTGCTGAGATCACAGACCTGCCCGCTTCGCTGATCCCTGAACAGATACAGGACGACCTGATCAATGCCGTGGAAGGGTGCCAGAACGGGGTGATCAGTATGTTGAACGATTTCCCAGGGACGGTAGAGTCTTCTTCCAATCTGGCGGTTGTACAGTCGTCTGAAGGAATGATTGAGGTAAGAATTCTGGTACGCAGTTCGTCGGAAAGCCGCAAAGAGGCTGTGTGCTCCAGCCTGTCGAGTGTATTCTCCCTTGCAGGAGCCAAGGTGGAAGAAGGTAGCGGATACAACGGGTGGCAACCGAATATTGAATCGCCTATCCTGCAACTGATGAAAGAGGTACATACGGATATCTTCGGAAAGGAGCCATCGGTGAAGGTGATGCATGCCGGATTAGAGTGCGGTATTATTCAGGGGGCTTACCCAAAGATGGATATGATCTCGATCGGACCTGATCTGGAATATCCGCATTCGCCAGACGAACGGGTTCGTATCCGTTCGGTGGAAAGGGTATGGACGTTGCTGAAGGCTACATTGGAACGGATCGGGTAAGACCTGACATCATCGGACCTTCGTTCATAAGCCTTTTACTGTTGGCTCGAAATGTCCTACTTTTCTACTACGGATCGCCTGCATACCTGTTACTCGATTCCCGCAAAAAAGCCCTTCAGTGAATGAGGGTGTGCCGGACTACTTTTGACATAGCCTCATTGGAAGATTTTGCAAATCCTGCAATCGCCACAAAAAAGATAATAATGTTCCTAAACGATCGTCATAATGTTCGTTTACAAACATTATTATCTTCGTTTTGGAACATTATTATCTTTTTTTTCGAAGACCACGGTCTTTTTTCAAGAGGCCTTGGCCTTTTTGAATAGAAGTCTAACTATCTGATATCCAGATTCCCAAACGACAACATCTGCCCACACCCGTCACTAGGTTGAGGCGCAGGCCTCAACTGATCGAGGCGCAGGCCTCAGGGTAGGTGAGGCGCAGGCCTCGTTTGGGAAAGGCGCAGGCCTCGCTGACTACAGACGCACGTCCCGGCTGGAGTAAAGCCTACATCCGGTAGGAATCAGGATTAAACCGTTGGTTTTCAGCCATCATCCCTATTGTAGAATTGCACAAGGGAAATCTGCTTTCACTCCTTTCACTTTCACTGTCAGTCAACGAGTTAGAGTGAAAGCAAGCCATTGAAAAGGCATTCTCCTGTCACTTCTGCTGTCACGTGTAGACAGACTCACGGTGACATCAAAATGGCTCATGTCACACTCAATCCCTGTCTGCAAGCGGCCGTGACAAGTGACAACAAAAAAAGGAAAAGTAGCTGTAGAGGAGTAATTAGGCAATTTCTGCACAAACAATACCCCCTCGCTGGAATCAACCTGAATCAGGAGAACACAGATTAGCGAAAGAATTTCCTATCTTTGCACCCGCAAACCGAATAATAGTAAGACAACATGGCATTACAATGTGGCATCGTAGGCCTTCCGAATGTAGGAAAATCTACCCTTTTCAACTGTTTGTCGAATGCAAAAGCGCAGTCGGCCAACTTCCCTTTCTGTACCATTGAACCGAACGTGGGCGTGATCACCGTGCCCGACGAACGGCTCAACCAACTGGCCGAACTGATCCATCCGCAACGGATCGTACCTACTACGGTAGAGATTGTGGATATTGCCGGCCTGGTGAAAGGTGCCAGCAAGGGCGAAGGATTGGGAAACAAGTTCCTGGCCAATATCCGCGAGACAGATGCCATCCTGCATGTATTGCGTTGTTTCGACGATGAGAACATTGTACATGTAGACGGACGTGTAGACCCGGTACGCGATAAAGAGATCATCGACGCCGAATTGCAGATCAAAGACCTTGAAACCATCGACAGCCGCATCGCCAAAGTGCAGAAGCAGGCGCAAACAGGAGGCGACAAACAAGCCAAACTGGCCTACGACGTACTGATCCGCTACAAGGAAGCATTGGAACAGGGGAAAAGCGCCCGCACCGTGTCGTTCGAAACCAAAGACGAACAGAAGATCGCCCACGAGCTGTTCCTCCTCACCAGCAAGCCGGTGATGTATATCTGTAACGTAGACGAAGCCAGCGCCGTAAAAGGGAACAAGTATGTGGATGCCTTGCGTGAATCGGTAAAAGAAGAAAATGCCGAGATCCTGATCGTGGCCGCCAAGATAGAAAGTGAAATAGCCGAATTTGAAACGTATGACGAACGTCAGATGTTCCTGCAGGAGATCGGCCTGGAAGAATCGGGCGTAAACCGCCTCATCAAATCGGCCTATAAACTGCTCAATCTCGAAACATTCCTCACCGCCGGCGTACAGGAAGTCCGCGCCTGGACATACCTCAAAGGCAGCAAAGCCCCGCAATGCGCCGGTGTGATCCATACCGACTTCGAAAAAGGCTTTATCCGCGCCGAAGTGATCAAGTACGACGACTACATCAAATACGGCTCCGAACCCGCCGTCAAAGAAGCCGGCAAAATGAGCGTCGAAGGCAAAGACTATATCGTCCAGGACGGCGACATCATGCACTTCCGCTTCAACGTTTAATATCTTCCGATGGAAGACAAGGGAAATACATGCCTATTACATGCCTTCTGTATAATCCCTGCAATACCTCGGCATTCCTGCTTCTTGATTTTCCGAAAAGGGATCGCAAGGCCATTCTTCATGTACTGTAAAGCGACATTCTTTGGTTGACCTCGACACGGAATATCACCGATGACCCGTAAATATCCCAACTTCTTCTTTATATTTGCAGTCAGGAACTTTACGGATATCCATATCTATTGCGTTATGATAATATGCAGCGAGAACTCATAGATAAAACTGTCATTAAGTGTATAAGTGTCGGCGATGAAAAAGCTTTCTCAAAGTTTTATGAAGCATATTATGTATCGCTGAATGCGCTGGCTTTTTATTACATCAATAATGAAAATGCATCGAGAGAGATTGTGAATGACGTGTTCCTCCATGTATGGAACAAGCGCGAAACCTTGGTCTACCCGGTTCGTGCCTACCTGATTAAAGCCGTTCAAAACGGTTGTATAGACTTCATTCGCACACAATATGCCCTCCACCGGGTGTTGGAAAATCATAAAGAACAGGCAGCTTTGTCATATCAGGAAAGTTATATCCGATCCACTCCACAACCACTGCAATATGTAGAACTGCGCGAAACCGAAGAAGAAATAAAAAAAGCTCTGGCCCAACTACCAACACGGTGCCGACAGATCTTTGAAGCCTATTTTTATGAAGGTAAATCGGCTGAAGAAATAGCAGAAGAGATGGATATAAAAATCAGTACAGTCCGAGTACAACTGAAAAACGCTTTCGACAGACTTAAAGACCTTCTGAAACATCTACTTCCCCTATTACTATAAAGATCTGGTTACACTCTTTATCGATATAAAATGGATCTCGACCTCAAAAAAAGTGACATCCTTCTAAATGTTCCGTGGACGAGGTTCGTATATAATATCAAAGGGTATACTATATGCAAGACTACGATCAATTATTTGACGACTTATTAGCAACTTACTTTGCTCATGAAATAACAGAAGAGGATACGGAAAAACTATTCTCCCTGATTATGGAATCGGAGGCTTATAAACAACAATACGAGAAAGCAGCCCGGTTGAATACATTGCTCCATTTACCCATCTTCGAATCACACAAACAGGAAGACTATTTCATATTAAAAGAGAAAGGACAGATCCGGTCTGATGAACGGTTCGTAAAGACACATAGTAACCGGTTTACATCACTGAGACGTATAGCTGCAGCCGTTTTACTGATGCTATCCAGTTCGCTGGGAAGCATCTATCTATACGAACATTACCTGACAAGAGAAACATTCCGTTGGATAGAGACCTCCACTCCTTCCGGCGGACAAACCAAACTGTTGCTGCCAGATGGCTCTGTAGCCTGGATAAACGCCAAATCCGAAATAAAATATTCGACACGATTCGGAACTGCCGATCGGGAACTACATCTCAATGGAGAAGCTTATTTTGAAGTAAACAAGAATAAAAAACTGCCTTTCTCTGTTCATACCGGCAATATGGAAGTAATTGCGACAGGTACGATGTTTAACATACGGTCGTATACAGACGATAGCATTAGTGAAGTACAACTACTGGAAGGTGGCGTGGATGTGTTAATTGCCGATAAACGGTATTCACTGGAACCGGATGAGAAAATAGTGTATAATAAACAGTTGGCGATAGCTGCAGTCGAACCGGTAGATGCGCAAAGGGCCATTCAGTGGACCAAAGGGAAAGTCTCTTTCTATCAAGCCTCAATTCCGGACATCTACAAGATGCTGGAACGGCATTTTGATGTCCGTATTCAGATTGACAGTGAAGAACTGAAAAACGAATACTTCCTGGGAAGTATAAACATGGATATGAGTCTGAGTGAAATACTGAACTATCTGGATGTAGACAAAAAGTACAAAACAGAATTACAGAAAGACGTTATTGTCGTCAGGAAAAGATAAATCCATCAACTATAAAATTAATGATCACTTAAATCTAATGCCTATGTAAACATCCCGGAAAAACACCTACAAAAAATCGGAGAAGATGACGGCTTCCCCGATTTAGTCAATTGTTATTAAGAACTCAAGTCATTAATAAAACAATCACATTACAAAAGTATGAAAATATTATTAAACAAAGAAACGGAATGCGTTCCGTCTCTTCATGCGTGGAATCATTTCGCCTTCTTTCGGCTTTTCTTTCTGTCACTATGTGTAAGTATACTGTTTATTACCCCCATATCGGCTAACCCGCAGGCATTACAAGACACAAAAATAACAATCAAGCAAACGGATGCCCCCCTAAGCAGAATCATTTCCGATATTGAACAAAAAACCGGCTATTCCATCATTGTGCGTCTGAACGATGTGGATGTGAAGAAAAAGTATTCAATTGACGAAACAGACAAAACGCTGAACCAGGTTCTGACTGCCTTATTTCAGCATAACGATATAAGTTTTGAGATAAAAGGAAATACGATCTCTGTATACAGGCCGGATAAATCACAACAAGGCAGAAACGGACAATCAGTCCGGCTTACCGGAGTTGTTACCGACACACAGGGAGAAGCTATTATTGGAGCCAATGTAATGGAGAAAGGAACCACCAATGGCATCATTACGGATATAGACGGGAATTTTTCGCTGACCGTAAGTGATCAGGCGATCCTGCAAATCTCTTATATCGGATATATTACACAAGAAATTAAAATCGGCAATCAGAACACGTTGTCCATTCAGCTCAAAGAGGATTCGCAAGCGCTAGACGAAGTGGTAGTAGTAGGTTACAGCACGCAGAAAAAAGTCAACCTGACGGGCTCTGTCTCCACAGTCAACTTCGGAGATATGGCAACAAGACCGGTTACAGACGCGTCTCAGCTCCTTAACGGTGCCTCTTCAGGTCTTCAGATCATGCAAAGTTCAGGTGCACCTACTACAGGTACGGAGAGTTTTTCGTACAACATCCGTGGCGTCGGGACTTTAAATACGGCCGGCCCTCTTATTCTTGTAGATGGGATGGAGCAAAGTATCAGTATGGTGAATCCCTCTGACATCGCCAACGTATCCATCCTGAAAGATGCCGCTTCGTGTGCTATCTATGGAAACAGAGGAGCCAACGGAGTTATCCTCATCACCACCAAGAACGGAACAGATGGTAAGATCAGTATTAATTACGATGGCACATTCTCGTATAATGAACCTTTCAAGACGATCCACACGATCTCGGACTATGTGCAGTATATGCAACTAATGAACGAGTCTGCCCGTAACCTGGGTAACTCTGAGATGTTCTCGCAGAGTTCTATTGATACATGGAAAGCGGCCAATGCCGATCCGAATGGGATTGCCGCTTCTGGTTATCCCAACTATGTAGCTTACCCGAATACAGACTGGTGGGATGAGATCTATACCAAACAATGGATGCAGAAGCATACAGTTTCTATCGACGGCAAAGATACCCGAACGGGCTACTCTATGAGCCTATCGTACATCGACAATCCAGGTGTAATTAAGAATACCGGCTATTCCAGATACATGGGGCGTATAAACCTGTATTCGGATGTGACAAGTTGGATGCGGGTAGGCACCCGCACCTGGGGAAATGTGACAGACAGCGACGTGAGCAGTACCGGCTATGATGAATTCTTCCGGTCTATCAATACGCAAAAGATGCTTCCTTGTATCTATCCGTTCTATGAGGGTAAATACGGTGCACCGGAAGGGCCGGAAGACGACCCGCAATCACACAACCCGCTTTGGGACATGGCCCTTGTGAACGGGATGGATAAATATACGCAACTCTATACTGATTGGTATGCCCAGGTGAAGTTCCTGAAATATTTCACCTATAATTTTGACTTATATTACAAAGATCTTCGCCGGGAGAAAAAATCAGTAGATTCTGCTAACGGCAAATACAGTTTCTCCAAGGGGGCATATTCAACCGGAGCAGCCGATCCGTCAACGCTCTATACAAAGATGTTTTACACCCGGGAGAATTCGACCAAGGTGAATCATTTGATCAACTACAATCAGTCTTTCGGTGCGCACGACGTGTCGGCTATGATTGGTTATGAAGAGCAAAAATATCAATACAGAGAATCCGATGTGAGCAAGTTGGGTCTTACAGATGCTAAGATAAACGACCTGAATGCTGCCACCACACCGTATTCAACAACCGGTTATGGAACGGAATATGCCGCACGCTCCGTATTTGGACGTGCAAATTATGCTTTCAAGAATAAATATCTGTTTGAGTTAAACTTGCGCTACGACGGCTCTTCCAGGTTTTCACCTGATTATCGATGGGGCACATTTCCCTCGTTTTCAGGAGCTTGGCGTGTGACTGAAGAATCCTGGTTCAGATCTGCTCAATGGTTGACGAATCTGAAACTACGTGCTTCCTGGGGTAAACTCGGCAACAATTCGATCGACAACTACGAGTGGCAGTCTGTCTATTCGGCAGCCAACTATTCTACCGGCCAGGCGCTGACAAGCGGTATCGCCATCACCTCTATTGCGAATGCCGCCCTTACTTGGGAAGAAACAGCGGTTACTAACATCGGACTTGACTATGGTTTCTTTGATAACAGACTAACCGGCTCTATGGATGCCTATAATAAACTTACTACCGGAATCCTTTACAGGCCTGATATGTATATGGCCATGGGAACGGCCACCGCTCCCAGAGAAAATATCGCTGAGGTGACCAACCGGGGCGTTGAGATTGAACTCGGATGGAGAGATCATATCAATAAAGACTTCAGCTATACCATCAAAGGACAGTTTTCTTTCAACAAAAACTTTGTCAGCAAATACAAAGGAGAGTTAGAAAGAGGTTGGAATGCGGAGCATACAGCATATTCAAGTAATATAGGCAATGTCTCTACCGGTGGAACGGAAAGGGTAGTCGAAGGTCACGAGATCAATGAGTTTTATCTTCCTAATGTTTATAAAGGAAACGCTTCCTATTTCAACGCAGATGGTTCGGTTAATATTAATGGTGGTCCAAAAGACGGGATGATCCGTACAGAAGAAGACATGAATTGGCTACGGGCTATGCAGGGTGCCGGCTATTCTTTCCAGCCTTACAATAATATTGCAAAGAATGCCATCTGGTATGGCGAGTATATTTATGCGGATGCAAATGGTGATGGGATCTATGGTAATTCCTATGACTCTGAGTTTCAGGGAATATCAAGAACCCCGAAGTACAATTTTGGCCTTCAGGCAAGTGCCAATTGGAAAGATTTTGACTTTTCCATGAATTGGGGAGGCGCAGCAGGATTCAGTATCTATTACTATGAAAAGTCCAGAAATTCCAGTGAGACTACCTATGGTTACGCCATTCCGAATGATGTAGCTGGCAATCATTATTTCTATGATCCTGAAAATCCTACAGATCCCCGGACAAATATCTCTGCCAAGCAACCGCGCTTGGTAAATATCTCAGGTGCCCAAAGTTCGGCAAGCTCATCTCTCCATCTGGAAAAAGGAGATTTCATTAAACTCCGGAACGTCACACTGGGATATACACTTCCAAACCAGATTTCGAAGAAATTTTTTGTCGAAAACCTCCGTGTGTATGCTTCGGGGGAAAACCTCTTTGCTATTACCGGATTCTCAGGACAAGATCCTGAAATGCGTGTCATCTCCGGATACTCAACCATGCGCCAATATGCATTTGGTATCAATGTGACATTTTAATCAGTATAGAAACATCCAAATAGAATTAGAAATATGAATAATATAATCAGAAAAAAAACGACCATACTGGCCATCTCAGCCCTGTTGTTTGGTTTTACCGGATGCGAAAGTGATTTACTCGACACATCTCCAAGCGATAAATTCTCAAGCGCTAATGTATGGACCAGTCCTGTTTTGGCACGTGCTGCAGTCATGGGAGCATATAATGAGCTATATGAAAAATACGCAAAAAATTATGATAATGCGAGGGGACTCGTATTTGATGTAAACTCGTCTGTCATGGATCTTGATATGAACTGGCGGGGTAACTGCTTCGTGGCATCCGGCTCTTGTACCCCATCAACAGGTAGTATCGCTGATCATTATAAATACTATTATACGATGGTATACAGAACAAACGATGTGATTAACAATATCGATATTGTACCTGATATGGAAGATAGCGAGAAAGCCCGGTTGAAAGCCGAATGTAAATTCCTGCGTGCCTGGGCTTACTTCCACATGAATGTGTTGTGGAGAGGTGTCCCTGTTTATACGGAGAATGTGGAGAGTAAGGAAGCTACCAAAAGTCGTTCTACAGAAGTCGAGGTGTGGAACCAGGTTATCGCTGATCTGACAGATTGCGTCAACGATCCCAACCTTCCAGGAAGATATGCGAAAGGGAACAGCAGCTATGGTCGTATCACAAAAGGTGCCGCTTATGCATTCAGAGGCCAGGCTTATCAGTTCCTGGGTGATTACGCTAAGGCGCTTGCCGATTTTGAGGCAATTGAAGGTTTAGGATATGCACTTTACAGCCCAAGTAATGGTGCGGCAGGGAACGATGACTTTTTCCAGCTTTTCAAACCGGCCAACGAACAGTGCGACGAGATAATTTTCTCCGTACAGTGCGTAGAGAAAACCGGTATGGGTAACCCAAGAGGCATCAACTACGGAAATCGTGTAACAGGAGGTTCAGCCTGGAACAATTACATACCGAATCCCTCTTTTGTAGAAATGTATGAATGTGCGGATGGTTCTGAGTTTGATTGGGAAAAATATTGTCCGGGATGGCATTCCATGACTCCACAGGCGAGAGTGGCATTCTTCCTTCGTGATGGCCTGCAGTCTGGTAATGGCCAATGGGGCACAACCGGAGCAACCTCCGATTATAAAGCTCTTTATAACAATATGGTTGCCTATGGTGCTGATATGAGTAAATACATAGACCAGGGTAATGAGGCTAGGATACGTCAAGCATACGAAGATCGTGATCCGCGTCTGATGCAATCGGTCATTACCCCCTATTCCACCTATTACGGCAATCAGGCTGGTATAGGAAACCACATATGGACCCTTCGCTGGCCCTACATTCTGGATGCCGGCGAACCGTATGATATACGAACCGATACCAACTCTAAATTTTACTATCTTTGGAGAAAATATGTGACCGAAGGCGATGAATGTACCACACGCTGGGTGTACTCGGAAGATATCATCCTTTGTCGTTTTGCCGAAGTGTTACTTAGACGGGCAGAGTGCCTGAATGAGCTTGGCAGAACTGAGGAAGCGGTAGCTGTTGTGAATAAGGTAAGAAAACGCGCCGGCCATGTGCTTCTGAATGATACATCCCGTCCTGCCACGGCAATTGGCGGACAAGATGATATGCGTCAGCGTATCCGCCGGGAATTTTATGTAGAACTGGGAGGAGAGGATTCGATGTATTTCAATGAACTTCGTTGGGGTTCATGGTATGACAGAAAGTTTAAAGATCACTCTTCAGGAAAGATAGGCGCACTCAACTCCAACGGGATGATGCAGATCTGGGGCGAAACAACTTACAAACACCTCAGCGTTGGTGAGCAGATAAAAATATGGCCTATCCCGGCAAAAGAAAGGGAGATGAATGCAAGCCTTACACAAAATCCGGGCTGGCAAGATTAGTTAAGTTAAAAATCATCAGGTTTTGCAAGTGCATGATATTTACGACTGTAAGTCGAGCGCTTGCAAAACTTACCTAAAATGTATACGTATGAAGAAGTTACTATTTTGTATCGGCTGCCTGCTGAGTGTGCCTTTTATCCTCTCAGCACAGCAACGGGCGGATCAACAGCAGTTGACAAACCCGAATTCGTTTTCGATGATCCTGCTGGGTGATCCGCAGGGGTATATCAAGTATGATATCAATCAGCCGTTGTTTGAACTGTGTACAGCCTGGATTGCCGACAACATTGACAACTTGCAGATAAAGGGGGTGCTGTGTACGGGCGATATTGTAGAGCAGAATGAGAATATCGTGCGTAACCGCAAAATGGTGAATCAGACCAGCCGGGAAATGTGGGAAGCCGCTTCGCGTGCTTTTGGACGTTTGGACAACAAAGTGCCTTACATTATCTCAACCGGTAACCATGACTACGGATACCGGAGCGCAGAGAATGGGATGACCCATTTCCCTGATTACTTCCCCTTTGAGCGGAATACGGCCTGGCGCGACAGGTGTGTGAGCGCACTACCAAACAGAAATGGAATCCCCTCCTTGGAAAATGCCGCGTTTGAGTTTGTGGAACCGAATTGGGGAAAGCTCCTGGTGATCACTTCCGAGTTTGCACCGCGGGATGAGGTACTCAACTGGGCAAAAGAATTAGCCGCCAGCCCACAGTTTAAAGACCATAAAGTGATTTTCATGACTCACTCGTTCCTGCGTGAAAAGACGGCCGAACGGACTAACAATGAAAATTATGCCATTTCACCGCGCAACTGGGGCGAAGCAGTATGGAAGAAACTGATAGAACCGTCAAGCAATATGCTACTGGTGATCTGTGGGCATACAGGCAAACCGGGTAACTTTGAAGATGCATCGGCCTACCGGGTAGATAAGAATGCAGCCGGAAAGAATGTACACCAGATGATGTTCAATGTGCAAATCAGCGGCGGAGGCTGGGAAGGTAACGGAGGCGATGGATGGCTGCGCATATTGGAGTTCATGCCTGATGGGAAAACGATAAAAGTAAAAACCTATTCGCCCCTGTTTGGCATATCCCCCACTACGAAACACCTGGCGCACCGGACAGAGCCATACGATCAGTTCGACATGGTGATAGAATAAGAAGAAAGCAAAAAATCGGGGTGATGCATCCCGATTTTTTTGCATAATAGAACCAATATGTATACGTAGCCATCAAAAAATATCCGTATGTTTGCGGAAACACTTGAAACGTATACAGATATGAAGCACCTATTATCATGTATGGCCGTAGCGGTAATGCTCACGGCTTGCCAAACAGACAGACAGGAAACACTCTCGTCGGCAATCGACCGGGGATTGAAAGTAGCTACTGAACAGGCCCTCCGGATGGCTAATGAATTGGAAACACAAGAAGGAGCCTTGCCCAAAACCCTCAAACCCGACGGGACACTCGAAACCAGCGACTACGGTTGGTGGTGCAGTGGATTCTTCCCCGGAGAACTCTGGTATCTGTACGAGGCCAATCCTACGGACGAACTGAGAAAGTTTGCCGAGATGTATACCGCCCGTGTGGAGCCGGCCAAACTGATGACTAATACACATGATCTCGGTTTTATGATCAATTGCAGCTATGGAAATGGCTACCGGATCACCCAGAACCCGGCCTACAAGGATGTGATGATCACAGGTGCTTATTCGCTCATCACGCGTTACAATTCGACCATTTGCGCGATCAAATCGTGGGATTCCAACAAACAGAAATGGCAATACCCGGTGATCATCGATAATATGATGAATCTCGAACTGCTCACCTGGGCCGCCCGTACAACCGGCGACGAGCTATTCAACGAAATTGTCAACTCACATGCGCACAAAACGATCGAACATCATTTCCGCCCTGATTTCAGCAGCTACCATGTGATCTCTTACGATACCATCAGCGGACTGCCGCACGCTAAGAATACCCACCAGGGATATGCCGACGAATCAGCCTGGGCACGCGGACAAGCCTGGGGATTATATGGTTTTGTGGCCATGTACCGCGAGACCAGCAAAGCTGAATATCTCCAGCAGGCACACCACATCGCCAGCTTCCTGATGAATCATCCCAATACGCCGGCAGACAAGATCCCGTACTGGGATTACAATGCACCCGACATCCCCAATGCCAAACGCGACGCTTCGGCCGGCGCCATCATGGCCTCTGCGTTGTTGGAATTGAGCCAGTTTGAGGCGAATGATTTTGGCAAGCAATGCCGCGCCTTCGCCGAAGAGCAGATCCGCTCCCTCTCCTCGCCTGCCTATCTGGCCGAACCGGGCACTAATGGTAATTTCGTGATCATGCATTGTGTGGGCCATCTGCCGGGTAACAGCGAAGTGGATGTGCCCCTGAGTTATGCCGACTATTACTATGTGGAAGCGCTGTTGCGCCTGAAAGGATTACTGGCTAAAGGGAAATGAAAAAGTATACGTTATACGCACTCTTTCTATGCCTGTGCTTTACTCTGATTCCGGCACAGGCACAGACGTACCCGCCGACAGCGCTTTAAAATAAAAAAAACAATAAAAGAGGATAGATCCGCATGAAAACAAATTACGAATTACGTTATGCCGCGCATCCGCAAGATGCCAAAGAGTATGACACCACGCGGTTACGCACAAATTTCCTGATCGAAAAGATCTTTTCACCGGATGAGGTAAACATGGTCTACTCCATGTACGACCGCATGGTGGTAGGCGGTGCGATGCCGATGGCCGAAAAGTTACCGCTGGAAACGATCGATCCGCTGAAACAGGCCTTTTTCCTCCACAGCCGTGAGATGGGGATATACAACGTAGGCAGTGCCGGCATCGTCCATGCAGGCGGCCAGACCCATGAACTGGGTTATAAAGAGGCCCTCTATCTGGGTAGTGGCGACCGGGAAGTATGGTTCGAAAGTAAAGACCCCTCCTCCCCTGCCCTGTTCTATTTCAACTCGCTGACGGCCCACCGCAACTATCCCGACCGGAAGATCACCAAAGCGGATGCCGAAGTAGCTGAAATGGGCGCATTGGAAACTTCCAACCACCGCCATATCAACAAAATGATCGTCAATCAGATAGTACCCACCTGCCAGTTGCAGATGGGCATGACCGAACTGGCACCCGGCAGCGTATGGAATACCATGCCAGCCCATATCCACTCGCGCCGGATGGAAGCCTACTTCTACTTTGAAGTACCCCGGGGACAGGCCGTTTGCCATTTTATGGGCGAACCAGACGAGACCCGCCATATCTGGATGAAAGGCAATCAGGCCGTTCTGTCGCCCGAATGGTCGATCCACTCGGCTGCGGCGACTTCCAACTACTCCTTTATCTGGGGAATGGGCGGGGAGAACCTCGACTACGGCGATCAGGATTTCTTCCCGATCGACTGTTTGAAATAACACGAAACTACAACAGATCAGTTACCTATTTAATCCGATACATAGATGAAACGTACACTTCTTTTCCTCCTGTGCTTGTTGAGCGCGACAGTATATATACAGGCCCAACAAAGCAAAGTTACCAGTGTGCTTGAAATACTGGATGTGACCAACGGCCAACGAACCGTACTCAAAGAATTCCCTTTCCTGATCGAAGCCCCCAACTGGACGATAGACGGGAAATGGCTTATTTACAACAGCGGCGGCAAACTGTACCGGATATCACCCGATCAACCGGGTGAGCCGGAAGAAATACACACTTGCTTTGCCACCCGCTGCAACAACGACCATGTGCTCTCGTTCGACGGCAAACATATCGCTATCAGCCATGGTACGAAGGAAGACGGACGTTCGCGCATCTACACGCTCCCCATCGAAGGCGGCCATCCGACGCTGATCACCCCGATGGGACCCAGTTACCTGCATGGCTGGAGCCCCGACAAAAAGTACCTGGCCTACTGTGCCGATCGGAAAGGCAACTATGATGTATATGCCATTCCGGCCAATGGTGGCAATGAGATCCGCCTGACAGACGCCGAAGGATTGGACGATGGTCCGGAATATTCGCCCGATGGCCAGCATATCTGGTTCAACTCCGTCCGCAGCGGCCTGATGCAGGTATGGCGAATGAAAGCCGACGGCTCGGAACAGACACAGATGACCTTCGACGAAACACGTAACTCCTGGTTTCCGCATGTATCGCCAGATGGCAAATCCATCTTATTCATCACCTACTACAAAGGCGACCTGGAGCCCGGACAGCACCTGGCCAACAAAAACGTGGAACTTCGTATCATGCCGGCAGCAGGCGGCGAGCCGAAAACGTTGGTCAAACTCTTTGGCGGACAAGGCACCATCAACGTCAACTCCTGGGCTCCTGACAGCAAACGAGCTGCCTTTGTGAGCTATCGTTTAAACCAGTAAATTTGTATATGTTGTGTGTGCCGCGTCAGCGATACCGTGTGGATAGACCGGCACCACTCACGTGGCGCAGGATTATAATGTACAATCCATTGCCCAGGGGCTTGGCTTCGCCTGCACCCCTGGCTACGAACAGGATACCGCCGACGCGGTATTGTCGCTATGAACGCGGCGATATATTCACATCCTGGGGCATTCAATCATGCAACCGACGATATATTCAATGCAACAAAACCTGAACATTCCAACCAAAGGCGGAAGCATGGAAGGTGTTTTATGGAGACACCGCCTCTTCTTACACCCTGATTATACTCTTTTTCCGCTTCCCCGCAATTTCTAACCCCTTATTACGTTAGGTTTTAAAGGCAAATGCTTACCTTTGCGGCCAAATCTCTCTCAGCGAGAGGGTATTATTCTTTTGAAACTTTCTTTTGAAACTAATTTCAATTTATGGGAAAATATAAACTGATCAACAATGTGTTGGGGTGGGCTACCTTCCTGCTCGCCTCTACCGTATATCTGATGACAATAGAGCCGACAGGCAGTTTCTGGGATTGCGGCGAGTTCGTCTCCTCCGCATTCAAGTTGGAAGTAGGGCATCCGCCGGGTGCACCGTTCTTCATGCTGATGGCCAACCTGTTTACCCAGTTTGCCCCGGATGTGTCGAAAGTACCGGTGATGGTCAATACCATGTCGGCCCTGTTCAGCGGGCTCACCATCCTGTTTCTCTTTTGGAGCATTACACACATGGCCCGCAAACTACTGGTGCGCAATAAAGAAGAAATGACTACCGCCCAGTTGATCACGATCATGGGTAGCGGCCTCGTGGGTGCATTGGTTTATACGTTCAGCGATACGTTCTGGTTCAGTGCAGTGGAAGGTGAAGTGTATGCCTTCTCGTCACTGTTTACCGCTTCGGTATTCTGGCTGATCCTGAAATGGGAAGATGCTGCCGACCGACCGCATGCCGACCGTTGGATCGTACTTATCGCTTACCTGATGGGGCTTAGTATCGGCGTCCACTTGCTGAACCTGCTTTGTATCCCGGCCATTGTATTGGTTTACTACTACAAGAAATATCCCAATCCCACCATGAAGGGCACATTGATTGCCCTGCTCATTTCGTTTGCCATCGTAGGCTTGATGATGTATGGTGTGGTACAAGGACTGGTGGAAATCTGTGGCTATTTCGAACTCTTCTTCGTCAACACGCTGGGTATGCCTTACAACAGCGGCGTGTTTGCTTACCTGGTGGTCATAAGTGGTGTGCTGTGTTGGGCCATCTGGGAAACGATGCGCGACGAGGTGAACGAGACACGGATGAAAATCGCCTTTATCCTTTCGATCGTCCTGCTGGGTATTCCCTTTATCGGAAGCGGTTATATCGTAGCGGTTGTATTGATTGCCGCCCTCACGGCCTATCTGTTCATCAGCAAGAAAGTAGCTATCAAGGCCCTGAATACCGTACTGGTGTGCCTGATGGTGATCGTAGTCGGTTATTCTTCGTATGCACTGATCATCATCCGCGCATCTGCCGATACGCCGATGAACCAGAACAACCCGAACAATATCTTCTCGCTCCGGACCTACCTGGCGCGTGAACAATACGGCAGTGTGCCGTTGATCTACGGCCAGACGTATGTATCCGAGGTGAACCGTATCCGCGAAGGCGACCTGTGCCGCGTAGACAGCAAACAAGGTGATCCCATCCGGACACGCGTGATCAAGAAAGACGAGAAGGAAAAAGACCATTATTACGTTTCCCGTCACGAAGTGGAATACAACTATGTGCCCGAACTGAATATGCTCTTCCCGCGTATGTTCAGCAGTGATCCGAAGCATGTGGAAGCCTATAAAGAATGGGCGCAGATTAAAGGAGAATCTGTAAAATATGACTATTGCGGCGAGAAGAAAACCGTGATGAAACCCACCTTTGCCGAAAACCTCCGCTTCTTCTTCTCCTACCAGCTCAACTTTATGTACTGGCGCTACTTTATGTGGAACTTCTCCGGACGTCAGAACGATATACAGGGGAATGGCGAGGTGATGAACGGAAACTGGATCACCGGGATCAAATTTATCGACGAACAGTTGGCCGGTCCGCAGGATAATATGCCGAATGATATAGCCAACAATAAAGGACACAACGTTTACTTTATGCTGCCGTTGCTGCTTGGCTTGTTGGGATTATTCTACCAGGGATATGCCGGTAAGACCGGGGTACAGCAATTCTGGATCACCTTCTTCCTGTTCTTTATGACAGGGATCGCCATTGTGCTCTACCTCAATCAGACACCCTACCAGCCGCGCGAACGAGACTATGCCTACGCCGGTTCGTTCTACGCCTTCTGTATCTGGATAGGATTCGGGGTGGCAGCGTTGGCCAAAGGCTTGCAACAGTATGCCAAAGCGCCGGCAGTGATCGCCGCTTCTGTGGCAACCATCCTCGGACTGTTTGTGCCCCTGCAGATGGCCAGCCAGACGTGGGACGACCACGACCGCTCCGGCCGTTATGTAGCCCGCGACTTCGGCCGCAACTACCTGGAATCATGCGAACCCAACGCCATCATCTTCACCAACGGCGACAATGACACCTTCCCCCTCTGGTATGCCCAGGAAGTAGAAGGCATCCGTACTGATGTACGCGTATGCAACACCAGCTACCTGCAAACCGACTGGTATATCAACCAGATGAAGAAGCAGGCCTACGAATCGGCTCCGCTGCCCATCTCATGGAACTACGAAGACTATGTGATGGGTACCCGCGATGCGGCCTATATCATTCCGATGACCGACCAGGCCATCGACCTGAAAATGGCGCTCGACTGGGCACGCAGCAATGATCCGAAATATCGCCAGGTGCCCGGCTACTCCCAAGAGATAAGCTACGTCCCGTCTAATAAGTTATCCTATAAAATAGATTCGAATGCCGTGCTCAATAACGGCGTGGTAGCTCCCGAATACGCAGCGTATATCCTGCCCGAAATGGAGATCGACCTGAGCGGCAAGGAATACCTCGGCAAGCAGGAACTGATCATCCTCGATATGTTGCAGACCAACAACTGGGAACGTCCGATGTATTATGCCATCACCGTGAATCGCGACCAGTATGTCAACCTCGACGCCTACTTCCAGCAAACCGGTATGGCCTACCAGATCGTGCCGATGGCCGTGAAAGGGACAGTCAAGTCGGCCAACGCAGAAAAGATGTACGACAACGTGATGAATAAGTTTCAGTGGGGAGGTGTGGACAAACCCGGCGTATATATTGACGAGAACGTGATGCGGATGTGCAAAAGCTACCGCCTAGCTGTATTCAGCAAACTGGCCTACTCGCTCATGCTGGAAGACCAGAAAGACAAAGCCCTCCAGGTGCTCGACAAAGGAATGGAAGTCCTGCCCCCTGCTAATGTACCGCTGGACTACAGCGCCCTTTCATTCGGCCAGATGTACTATGAACTGGGACAACCGCAGAAAGCAGAAGAAGTATATACCGCTATCATCGAAAATGCATTGCGCACCGTAGACTGGATTTTACGCCTGCAACCCGGCCAAATGCGTTCGGCCATGGGTGAGTTGGAGCATAATCTGGCCGTGGCACAGGAATCGTTGCGTGTGATCAACCAGCATAACCCTGCGTTCGGAAAGAAATACCAGGAAGAGTTTGACAACTACCGGATGGCTCTTGGTGCTGCTTCCGGCCAGCGAAGAGAATAGCAGACGCGATGTTTATTGAGCAACCGCCCTGGTTTTACAGGATACTGTTCCCGGGAGCTATCTGGCGACTGCCTGCCGCAAAAGACAAAAAGAAATGCGTCTACCTGACGTTCGACGACGGTCCGATACCCGGGATTACACCCTGGGTATTGGATATGCTGGATCGTTTGGACGTAAAGGCAACCTTTTTCTGTGTAGGGGATAACGTGCGTAAACACCCGGAAGAATACCGGACGATTGTTGAACGCGGACATCAGGTAGGCAATCATACGTTCAACCATATCCAGGGGATACGTTTCTGGACAAAGAACTACCTGGCCAATGTAGAGAAAGCGACAGCGCTGATCCCGGGAAACCTCTTCCGTCCGCCACATGGGCACATGCGTGTACCTCAAATCCTCCGGCTGCGGAAATTGTACAAGATCATCATGTGGGACGTGGTCACACGCGATTACAGCCCGCACATGACACCGGCCGGTGTCTTTAACGTGGTGAAACGATACACGCGTAACGGATCCATCATCGTCTTCCATGATTCGCTGAAAGCCGAGAAGAATATGCGCGAAGCCATGCCACGCGCCATCGAATGGCTGCTGGGACAAGGGTATGAATTCAAACTGTTGGAATAAACTATACGTATAACTATACATTAAATAATTAGTCCATGAGAAGAACATTACACACTTTCCTGCTCCTGCTCCTTGTCACCGTGTATGCCTGGGCAGCCCCCGGCGAACTGAAAGAAAAGCTGGCTACACTGAAAGGTATCGGCCAGATCGAACAACTCGAATCGGCACAGTATACTGAAAAATACCTGGTACGGATCACCCAACAGGTAGACGCAAAGAATCCGGCTGCCGGTACATTCACCCAGCGTGTGGTCGTTTCGCACGTGGGCTTCGACCGGCCGACCGTGATTGTGACTGAAGGATATGGTGGCTCGTATGCCCTCAACCCCCGCTATCAGGAAGAACTTTCCCGGCTGTTCAACACCAATGTCATCTTTGTGGAACACCGCTATTTTCTCGAATCTACACCCGAACCGCTGAACTGGGACTATCTGACCGCTGAGAACTCAGCCTACGACCTGCACAATGTAACAACGACATTCAAACAACTCTATACCGGGCAATGGATCAGTACCGGGATCAGTAAAGGCGGACAAACCGTGATGATCTACCGTACCTTCTTCCCCGACGATGTGGATATCTCTGTTCCTTATGTAGCGCCTCTGTGCCGCAGCGTGGAAGACGGACGTCACGAACCTTTCCTGGAAAAGAAAGTAGGCACTAAGGCCGAACGCAAAGCCATCGATGCTTTTCAGCGTGAAGTACTGAAACGCCGCGCCTCGCTCGTACCTATGCTCCAGGCCGTATGCACGGAAAAAGGCTACACATACAGTATCACGATAGACGAAGTACTTGATTACTGCGTCCTTGAATATCCGTTCGCTTTCTGGCAATGGGGAACAGACGTAGCCACCATCCCGGCACTGAACGCATCCGACAAGGATCTATTCGATCATCTGATGAAGATCAGCAGTCCCGACTACTTTGCCGAAGACCAACCCAACGGATCCTTCTTCGTACAAGCCGCACGCGAACTGGGTTACTACGGCTACGACATAAAACCCCTCAAAGGCCTTCTGGTGGTAAAAGACACCCATGACTATCTGAACCGCATCATGTTGCCCAAAAGCGCCGGTGACATTCCGTTCAATCCTACCTTATATAATAAGATCTCTTCCTTCCTGAAGAACAACGACCCGAAAATGATCTTCATCTATGGCGAAATAGATCCCTGGAGCGCCCCCCGTGTGCCGAATGCCGTACTCAAAGGTAAGAAAAACATGAAACTCTTCATGCAACCCCGCGGTAGCCATCGCACCCGCATCGGAAATATGCCCGATGACATGAAAGCACAGATCATGGCACAACTCAACCAGTGGTTGAGCGAATAAATCGAAGGTTCACATCCTGCTTCATACCCCTGCCGGCTGCACATTGGTGTAGCCGGCAGTTTTTATTATAAGGGTGACATACAAGCTAATATGCATAAATTCAGTCGCCTCTGCCGTAAATGTAACAACAATGTAATATCTTCGTAAAACGAGTGAAAAAACATCTTCATTACTTTGCATCGTAAAACAGAACAATCGTGAGAAAAAACATTATTGTAACAGTAGCAGGGATCGTGTGTTCCTTTCAGGCCATGGCACAGGAAGCAGAGCAAACACCCCACGAACAGGTAGCACAGCAGGTGGAAACGCTGGAAAGCGATCTTTCAAAATTGAAAAAGCTGAAAGTGTCCGGTTATATCCAGGCGCAATACCAGCATGGCGAAGCGTTATCAGACCTGAAGGTAGGCGCTATCAATGAGAACCTCGAGAAATCGTTCGACCGGATTGGTATTCGCCGTGGACGTATCAAGTTCACGTATGAAGAAGGAATTGCTTCAGGTGTCTTCCAATTAGACCTTACCGAGAAAGGGATCGGATTCAAGGACGCTTATCTAAACGTGAAAGATCCCTGGTTCCAGACAAACGCAGTGCGCGCCGGCATATTTGACCGGCCGTTCGGATATGAGATCAGCTATTCGTCGTCGCGACGGGAATCACCGGAACGGTCTACCGTATTCCAGCTCCTCTTTCCCGAAGAACGAGACCTGGGAGCTATGTTGATCCTGCAAGCGGCAAAGACATCGCCGTGGCATTTCCTCAAACTTGAGGCTGGATTGTTTGCCGGAAACGGGATCAAGCAAGAGACTGACAGCCGTAAGGACTTTATTGGGCATCTTTCCGCCGTAAAATTGTTTGACAACAGTATCTCCCTGAGCGGAGGCATTTCGTACTACCATGGATTTGTATTCCAAGGAACCGAAACGGTGTACACCATGCAAGGCAACGGATTTGTAGCCGACACGCTTGCCTCTAACAAAGGAGGTTTTGCCAAACGTGAATACTTCGGCGTAGATGCCGAGTTTGCCGCCATGGGCAGCCTCGGACAAACACGGATCACTGCCGAATATCTCTTCGGACAGCAACCGGGCGGACAACTGAGCAGCAAAAGCCCTAATACTTCCATCGCGCTGATACGCGATACCTATATCCGTAACTTCAGTGGAGGCTACGTAATGCTGGTGCAGGATTTCGGCCAATCGCCTTTCTCAGCCGTATTGAAATACGACTGGTATGATCCGAACACAAAGATAGCAGACGACGAAATTGGCCTGCACAACACAGGTATTGCCGACATCACCCATCACACGTATGGTTTCGGCGGGCTGTGGCGTATCAACAACAACCTGCGTCTACAGGCATACTACGAAGTGAACAAGAACGAACAGACGGCCAACCTGGCGGAAGCAAGCGGAGATATCCAAAACGACGTTTTCACGCTCCGGCTACAATATAAGTTTTAACTATCACAGCAGTTCTATACAGAAGTTCTATCAGGTATTATTTTTTAAATGCAACGTATATGAAGAAGATTATGCTGACAATGGCCATACTGACGGCCTCCTTGTCAATGGTTCAGGGACAACGTATCAAAGGCTCCGACACGGTATTGCCGCTGTCGCAAAAAGAAGCCGAAAGTTATATGAAAACTCATCCGTCGGCCACCGTAACCGTAACCGGTGGTGGTAGTGGCGTGGGGCTATCCGCCTTGCTGGAAGGGACAACCGACATAGCACAGGCATCCCGTAAGATTAAATTCGATGAAAAACAGAAACTGCAGGAAGGTGGCAAGACAGCCAAAGAAGTGGTGGTTGCCTACGATGCACTGGCCGTGGTGGTACACCCGTCCAACAAAGTGGCAAACCTTACCCGCGAACAATTGGAAGGTATTTTCACCGGTAAAATCAAGAACTGGAAAGAAGTGGGTGGCGACGATCTCCGGATCGTTCCCTACGCTCGCGAAACCTCTTCCGGTACCTACGAGTTCTTTAAAGAAAGCGTACTGAAGAACAAGAACTACCTGAATGGTATCATGAGTATGCCGGCCACGGGTACCATCATCCAGTCAGTGAGCCAGACCAAAGGCGCCATCGGTTACGTAGGAATGGCCTATCTGAACAAGGAGGTAAAAGCGCTCCACGTTTCTTACGACAAGGGTGCTTCCTTTACCGAACCATCGGTAGCCAATGCCAAAAACAAGACCTACCCCATCGTTCGTCCCCTGTTCTATTACTACGAAGCCAAATCGGAAAAAGCCGTGAAGCCATTCATTGACTATGTCCTCTCGTCGGCCGGGCAGAAGATCGTTTCCGAAATCGGATTTATCACTGTAAAATAAAATGAAACGAATAAGGCGCATAACGGAACGAATCGTTGTAAGCCTGCTGACGGTAAGCGGGATGGCGACAAGTATCGTCATCCTGCTCATTACCCTCTTCCTCTTCAAAGAGGGGCTGGGGCTGTTCGGAAGCGCTACGGTGGAGAAAGGCTATGCGCTCTGTGTCAATGCGGACAACCGGATCAAAACGCTCCATCCTTACGAGATCAAACAGATCTTCGATTCAGAGATAGTGAACTGGCAGGAAGTAGGAGGCGCGGATGAGGCAATCGAACTGTTCCGCTTTGAGGAAATATTCAACCGCTATTCGGATGAAGAGTTGGGTGAAGAGTACGCCCTGCTTACCGAAAAATTAGGCGAAGTGATTGCCGAAACGCCGGGAATCATCGCTTTTCTGCCCCAACAGTATCTGCCGGTAGATAACCTCAACTGCAAAATATTGCATAACGAACACATCCGGCCGTCCGATTTCTTCGGTGGCCGGGAATGGATGCCTACTGCCACACCGGCTCCGCAGTTCGGTGTACTGCCGTTGATACTCGGGACATTGTGGGTGAGCCTCTTCGCCATCCTTTTCGCCCTCCCGCTGGGACTGGGCGTAGCGATCTATCTCTCCGAACTGGCAGGCGACCGGATGCGTAAGATACTGAAACCCGCGATCGAATTACTGGCCGGTATCCCATCGGTAGTCTATGGCTTTTTCGGGTTGGTGGTACTGGTACCGCTCATTCAGCAAGTATTCAACCTGCCTGTGGGAGAAACCGCTTTTGCCGGCAGCCTTATTCTGGCTATCATGGCGCTTCCTACGATCATTACCGTGGCCGAAGATTCGATGCGTAATACGCCCCGCGCAGTGCGTGAAGCCAGCCTGGCGCTCGGAGCCAACCACTGGCAAACGATCTACAAAGTAATCATCCCATACGCCTCATCGGGTATCTCTGCAGCCGTTGTGCTGGGTATCGGACGCGCCATCGGTGAAACCATGGCGGTATTGATGGTAACAGGCAATGCCGCAGTGATGCCTCATTCCCTCTTCGAGCCTATACGTACCATCCCGGCTACGATTGCGGCCGAACTGGGCGAAGCTCCTGCCGGGGGGGCACACTACCAGTCTCTCTTCCTGCTCGGTTGTATCTTATTCATCTTCACGATGCTGGTGAGCATTACCGCCGAAGCGATTTCCAAACGTCAACACAACAAAGGACTATAAAACGAATACAAGATTTATGGACCGAAAGACAAACCAACGGATCGCCTTCTTCCTCTTCCGTGTACTGGGCATGGGCGTAGTGGGTATCCTCTGCTGGATACTCGGCTTCATCCTTTACCACGGGGCGGGTGTGATCAGTTGGGAGTTCCTCACCACCGCCCCTGCCGAAGGGATGACAGCCGGTGGTATCTTCCCTGCCATTGTGGGCACGCTCTGCCTGGTGGCAGGCAGCATGGTGATCGCTTTCCCGCTGGGTGTGATGTCGGCTATATATACCACCGAATATGCTGGAAACGGCCGGATCGTGCGGTTTATCCGCGTGATGACAAATAACCTGGGGAGTATACCCTCGATCATCTTCGGCTTGTTCGGGATGGCATTATTTGTGAATACGCTGGGTTTTGGCGATTCAATCATTGCCGGATCACTCACGCTCGGGCTGCTGGTATTACCGCTGGTGATACGCACTACGGAAGAAGCCCTGAAGTCCATCCCCGATTCGTTCCGCACAGGCAGTCTGGCATTGGGAGCCACCCCATTACAGACTACCTGGCGGGTGATTCTGCCGATGGCTTTCCCGAATATAGTCACCGGACTGATCCTTTCCATCGGAAGGGTATCCGGCGAAACGGCGCCGATCCTGTTTACTGCTGCCGCCTATTTCCTGCCGAAGTTGCCCTCCGGCATCTACGATCAGGTAATGGCCCTACCCTATCACCTGTATGTGATCGCCACCAGTGGCACCGACCTGGAAGCAACCCGTCCGCTGGCTTACGGCACAGCGCTGGTGCTGATTCTGATCGTACTGGTCATGAACCTGCTGGCCTCATCCCTGCGCCGCTATTTCAGTAACAAAGTAAAGACCTTCTAACGATACGACCATGATTGAAGCAAAGAATGTCAATTTCTATTATGGCGATTTCCATGCATTGAAGCATATCAATATGCAGATGGAAACCAATACCGTGACCGCCTTTATCGGCCCTTCGGGCTGTGGGAAGTCTACCTTCCTGCGCCTGTTCAACCGGATGAACGACCTGATCGACGACACACGCCTCACCGGCGAATGCCTCGTCGACGGGAAAGACATATACAGCAAGTCGGTCCATGTAGACGACCTGCGCAAGAAGGTGGGCATGGTGTTCCAGAAACCGAATCCATTCCCTAAGACGATCTTCGAGAATGTGGCCTATGGCTTACGTGTGAACGGGATAGGCGACAAGCAATACATCGCCCAACGAGTGGAAGAGTCGCTTGTAAGCGCCGCCCTGTGGAACGAGGTGAAAGACAAGTTGAAAAAGTCGGCTTTCGAACTTTCCGGCGGACAACAACAGCGTCTTTGCATCGCCCGCGCCCTGGCCATCTCCCCTTCTATCCTACTGATGGACGAACCGGCTTCGGCGCTCGACCCGATCTCTACTTCTAAAATTGAAGAACTGATCTACCAACTAAAGAAAGACTACACCATCGTGATTGTAACACATAATATGCAACAGGCTGCACGTGTAAGCGACAAGACTGGTTTCTTTATGCTGGGCGAACTGGTGGAATTCAGCGACACGAAAAAGATGTTCCTGAACCCCGACAAAGAACAGACACAAAATTATATTACCGGACGATTCGGATGATTGCCTATTCCTGATTGTCAATTAAAAAAGCATATAGTATGAAACATACGGAACGGGAACTGGTGCTCATCCGCGAAGAGGTGGCCCAAATGTGGAAACTGGTGCTGTCGCAACTGGAAAAAGCCAAACAGGCGTTTCTGAACAACGACGTGGAACTGGCACGTGAAGTAGTGAGCCGTGAAAAACGGGTAGATACTTTTGAACTGAAAATAGACAGTGATTGCGAGAATTATATAGCTTTGTACAGTCCGGTAGCAGTAGACTTGCGGCTGGTGTTGTCGGTGATCAAGATCAGCGGTACACTGGAACGGATCGGCGACTTTGCCGAAAGTATTGCCCGGCAGGTGATTGAAGACTGTTCCGTGCTGCTCACCGAAAAGCTGCGCGAAGACCTTCAACTGGAACAAATGTTCGATGGAGTGATCTCCATGCTTAGCGATAGTTTTGTGGCACTGGAGGCCGAGAACACCAAACTTTCAGGCAAGATACTGAGCAAAGATGATGAGGTAGACACACTCTACCATAATGCGGTTCATGTGCTGGCATCGTCACTCCAGTCAAATCCGGCGCTGATCGAAGCAGGATTGAAAACCATGCTCCTGATCCGCAAGATCGAACGGATCGGCGACCATTGCAGCAACATCGTGGAAGAGATCGTGTTTTATATCGATGCGAAAGTGCTGAAGCACGCAGCAAACGACAAAAATAACTGACAATAGACGCATTGACAACTGACAATTGGGATTATAAAGAAAAATAACGGATATGAAGATAAGTTATCGCCAAAGGCTGACATTGTATTTTTGTCTCCTTTTTGCCCTGTTCACCGTAGGTATTATTTTCATTGAGCAAGCGCGCGAACGACGCTACAAAACCGAAGCGCTGGAAGAAAAGCTCGATGCCTATGCCGACATTGCCATTGAATACATCCGCAGGCAACCAAATGCACAACCCCATTCATTTGGCGCTTTGATGGCCGTACTGCCTGACCATATCCGCCTCACCTGGATTGATGGAAAAGGAAATGTATTGTACGATAATGTGATCGACGATGTGGCTTCATTGCCCAACCATGTCGACCGCCCAGAGGTCAAAGCAGCCATTGAAGAAGGGAAAGGAAGCAACATCCGTGTTTCCACATCCAACAGCAATGAGTATCTCTACTATGCCAAACGATCCGGGAACACCTTTATCCGTGTCGCGTTACCGTATGACATTGAAGTGCGCGATTACCTGAAGCCCGACAATGCGTCCCTGTACTACATCCTGTTGTTATTTGTGGTCGGACTGATCGTAATCAACCTCGTGGCCGGCCGGTTCGGTAAATCCATCCGGCAACTGCGCGATTTCTCGGCGGCTGCCGGTAACGACCAGACCGACCTCTCCCCCATCACTTTCCCTGACGACGAACTGGGTGAGATCGGAGCAAATATCGTACGCGACTATGAACAACTGCGTGAAAGCCGTAACAAAATCGCCCTTGAACGCGAAAAATTGCTCCAGCATGTACACAGTTCTTCGGAAGGAATCTGTTTCTTCACGCCGGATCTCCGAGTAGCCTACTACAACGGCCTCTTCCTCCAGTTCCTGAATGTGCTGGTAGATCAGGTTACGGTAGAACCGGGTGTATTGCTTACCGATCCGCTGTTCAAAGACATACACGCGTTCGTTGATGAAAAGGGTAAACAAACCTATTTCGAAACTATGATCCACCGGCAGGGCAAACATTTCGCCGTGCGAGTGAACCGCTTCGACGATAAGAGCTTTGAAATCATCCTCAACGACCAAACCAGGCAGGAGAAAAACCGCCAGCTCAAACAGGAAATGACTGGTAATATCGCCCACGAACTACGGACACCGGTTGCCAGCATCCGCGGCTACCTGGAAACCATCCTCTACAAACCGATGGATGCCGAAAAAGAACGGTATTTTCTCAACAAGGCCTACAACCAGGTGATTACCCTGTCGGAACTGATGCAAGATATGAGCCTGCTCACCAAGATAGACGAAACACCGGAAGCTTTCCAGTCGGAACCTGTCACCGTGGATGCGCTCCTGCAAAAGATACAGACCAACATGGACCCGGCCATGAAAGCGAAAGGGATCACCCTACACAACGAGGTCCCGGCCGATACCGCTATCCTGGGCAATGAAAACCTGCTATATGCGGTGTTCCGTAACCTGACAGAGAACGTGGTCCGCCATGCGGGCGAGAACGTGCAGATTACCCTCAGGCAATACAATCGCGAGGGTCGTTTCGCCTTCTTTTCCTTTGCCGACAATGGCACGGGAATCAAGGAAGAAAAACACCTGCGCCGCCTCTTCGAACGGTTCTACCGGATTAGCGAAGGCCGTTCACGTGAAACAGGGGGTACCGGCCTCGGACTGTCTATCGTCAAAAATGTGATTACCTTCCACGGCGGCACCATCTCGGTAAAAAACCGCGCCGAAGGCGGCCTGGAATTCCTTTTCAGCTTGCCGGTTCAATAACCGCCACTAAGTATCAGGGTAATTCTACCGCTTTTAGATGCTACACGCCGCGTAGAATACAGAACTTCTCATGCGGGAATTTAATTTAAGCCAATCTTAAGGGTTGGGGGCTTTTTATTCGCCTATCTTTGTATCTGAAGTTTCAATACCATGAGTATGCTGATTCTAATCGTCGAAGACGAACCAGGCATTTCCAAATTCTTAAAAGAGGGTTTGGAAGAAGAAGGCTATACTGCTCTGATAGCTGCCGATGGGCTTCGTGCTGTTACGGAATATCATCGTTCGAAGCCGGATTTAGTCCTGCTGGACTGGATGCTTCCGGGTATGCACGGTATCGATGTCTGCAAAGAGATTCGACAATACGATAAAGAAACGCCCATATTGTTTCTGACTGCCAAGGATACGGTTAGCGAAACGATTGAGGGATTACGCTCCGGTGCAAATGATTATATTAAAAAACCATTTTCGTTTGAAGAACTGCTTGAACGGATTAAGATACATTTTCGGAATCAGCATGAAGACGAAATGCTAAAACTCGGCGATATTCTACTGAATAAATCGTCTTACCAGGTATTCATTCAAGGCGTAAGAATATCACTGACCCAGCGGGAATTTACCCTGTTGGAATTTTTGATACGCAACAAAGGGAGAATATGTACCCGCGACGAAATTATAAACAAGGTTTGGGGAATCAATTTCGAGTATGATACAGGGGTGATTGACGTGTTTATGAATTCGTTGCGGAAAAAACTACACCTGAATAAAGAGATAGGCAATATTAAAACGGTACGTGGAATAGGCTATATCGCCAATGACTAAAGAGAAGCAACATAAAAAAACGAAGTCCCGAAAGGCCGGATCACTTCAGGCACGTATGGCTGTGAGTTATTTTGTAACCACTGCACTGTTCAACGCGCTCTTTATCGGCCTGATTCTGCTTGTTCTGCTCGTGACGGACGTAGATATTAATCGGCGGGTGTTCGCTATTGTTTGTATGATTGAATTTGTAGTCGTACTTACTTTATGCGCCATTCTGTCTCCGGCGGTGGCAAAAAAGAGCACCCAACCCATCCGAAAGATCATAGATACCGCTAAAACAATCAACCAGGATAATCTGAGCGCCCGGGTACCAATGCCTTACCATAGGGAAACCGAACTATACGAATTATCGGAGACCATTAACCAGCTGCTCGACCGGGTGGAGCAGGCAGTGGAACGGGAAAAGTCATTCGCATCATACGCTTCGCATGAATTCCGGACACCACTTTCAGTACTGAAAGGTACAATGGAAGTGCTTATCCGCCGTCCCCGGAGCAATGAAGAATTCAAAGAGAAGATCGGAGACTGTATCAAAGAGGTGGATAGGATGAGTGAAATGGTAGAGCAACTATTAGTGCTTACCAGATACGAAGACGGCAAACGGAGCCTTAACTATGATTATATCCCTGTGGAAACACTTGTGAATAATAGCGTCGGCCCATACAGTGATATTATTCTGGGGAAAAAAATGGAGTGCAGGATCTCCGTTTTACCTGAGAATGTGTCTATATTTACGGATGAGTATTCATTTGGCACCATATTGAAGAATCTTATATCCAACGCTGCCAACTACGGGAACGAAGGCGGGCTGTTTGAAGTTAAAGGCTACAAAAAGGGCGATAATTTTATTATAGACATTATCAATTCCGGACGAGGTATTTCCGAAGAAGAAATAGGGCATATCTTTGAAAAATTCTATCGTTCCTATTCCTCCGGTTCATCTGACGCGAAAGGATTCGGATTAGGGTTATCTATTGTAAAGCGTTTTTGTACGCTGCTCGGAATCCAAATCGAGATAGCCAGTCAGCCTGATAAAGAAACACTTGTCCGGCTTATAACACCGATGAACAGTAGCCGGTAACAGCGGTTGTACGCGCTTCTTAAGCAAATCTTAAGTTTATTCTAAGCAAATCTTAAGCCTCCCTCAATGGAGGCTTTGTATTTTTGCAAACAACAAGAAACTTGTCTAATATGAATGACTTGCATAAGTCGCGGTCGTTTGTTAACGTATAATCGCATAAATAGTTCCTGTTAAATGAAACCATCTTCAATCGAAAAGAAACTCGTAATGAGTATCAGCGGGATGTTCCTTATTTTATTCTTAACACTTCATTTGGTAATCAATTTAACGGCTATGATCTCACGGGAGATCTATGAGACCGCATCCCGTTTTATGAGTGAAAATATCCTGATTCAACTAATGGTCCCCGTTCTTGCTCTCGGATTTTTAGTTCATATCGCAACGGGGCTGATTCTTACTATACAGAACCGTATGGCAAGGCCTGTCGATTATAAGGTAAAAGGCGAACAACCGGATGTTTCGTGGACTTCTAAAAATATGTTCGCGCTTGGTATTATCATTCTTGGTCTGTTGGCTATACACCTCAATCAATTTTGGGCGGAAATGCAATTACAGCATTATCTCGGTGGCGAAGCGGCAAATCCGTATGATCTTATGGTGGCCAATTTTTCCAACGGATGGAACGTACTCATCTATGTTATATGGGCGTTGGCGCTGTGTTTCCACACGACGCATGGCTTCTGGAGTATGTTTCAGTCTGTGGGATTGAATAACAGTAAATGGCAACCCAGAATTAAGACAATCGCAGTGATATACTCCCATGTCATTATGCTGGGCTACTTGGCGATTCCGCTTTACTTCTACTTTTTACATTAACAGGACTTTATAATCATCCGCTAAAAATCACTACGACGAAAAAATATTCACTTTAAATGCACTAATTATGGCAACAGCATTAGCAGCGTCGGCACAAACAAAACCTTTCAAATGAATATAGCAATCGTTTCTATTATCTCTTTGGTAACGAATGTCTTTTTAGGAAGGTTTCGGACAAGATATAAGAAAATGAGTTTTATGTGGTGGTTTATGATACATGCGTCCATACCATTGATTATCCCACTGCGTATTTGGCTTGACACTCCCAAAATAACAATACCTCTTTTCATATTTCTTGCTATTGTCGGACAATTCTTGGGTTCGAGAGTGAAAATTACAGATACCAAGTAGAGGTCTGAGATATAGTGTTTGCGGATCAATCCTAACCTTGTGGAGCTATACATCCTGCCAAATGAACATTCAATAGGTACCATAGCGTGTGTGAATGCCCGGTTACGGGCATCGTGTATGTAGCCAGGGGCTTGGCTTCGCCTGCACCCCTGGCTACGAACAGGATACCGCTGACGCGGTATTGTCGCCATGTCAGGGATCGTATGCTAAATCTTCTATCGGCAGTATACTTATGATGTATTGATGTCATCCTTATGATGTATTGTTGCCATCTGAATGATCATTTCATTCCACAATTATGGAGATTCCGTTCCACTGTTTTGATGATTCCTTTTCACAGCAGTGAAGCTTTCGTTTTACAGCGGTGAAGAGAAGACATCACAGCTGTGAGGAGAAGACATCACAGCTGTGAAAAGGAAAGGTATTGCTAATGCCGGTAATAGGACTCCGTATTCCCGACAATAGTTGTTGCAGATGCCGACGATAGATACAGCAGGCTTCGTTTCAAATCGGTGCAGATTTGAAACAATTGCCGCTCCACAATTTTACGGGTTGATGTGTTTACATATATGAGAGAGGTTTTTGAAGTGTTGAAAAATGAAGCGAGGTAAAGCGGCTAAGTAGTTACCAAGTCATTACCCATTGCTTAATATCAGTATTCAAACCCCTGAATTTTACTGCATTTCCAATAAATCACTACCTTTACGGCATGAATTCTGCAAAAAGGTGATTTTGCACGGGAGCAGGGCGATAAAATCAGTATATTCAATGATGAAATAGTCGCTGGTTCGTTGTCCATGACTTCGCTTATCATAGGACGGTAAGCGGAGATTTACCATTATAGGCTGCTGATGTATTATCAGCACCTCTGAATTACCCCATACTTTTGTATTGTTAAGCATATAAACAATTAAAAAGTATAGCAATGAAAAAGATCGTATTAATAGGAGCAAGCGGATTTGTGGGTTCTGCTATCCTGAATGAAGCACTGAACAGGGGTATTAAAGTTACGGTGGTAGTTCGTAATCCCGAAGGTGTAAAAATCTCAAATCCTGATGTGACTATCGTTAAAGCCGATGTTTCGGATGCAAGCAAGGTTGCTGAACTATGCAAAGGTGCTGATGCTGTGATCAGCGCATACAATCCGGGATGGACTAATCCTGCCATTTACGAAGAAACACTGAAAGTGTATCCTCAAATCCTTGCAGGAGTTAAGAAAGCAGGTATTAAAAGATTGCTTATCGTTGGTGGTGCGGGAACATTGTTCGTTGCTCCGGGACTTCGTGTTGTCGATTCAGGAGCAATTCCTGCGGAAATTATGGGCGGTGTAAAATCTCTGGGGGAATTTTACCTGAACACTTTGATGAATGAAAAAGACATCGACTGGGTATTCTTTTCTCCAGCAGGCTCACTGGAACCGGGCGAACGCACAGGTAACTACCGTTTGGGTAAAGACGATTTAATCCTGAACGATAAAGGCGAAAGCAAGATTTCCGTTCAGGACTATGCCAAAGCTATGATAGATGAGTTGGAGAATCCGCAACATTATCAAGAACGCTTTACTATCGGTTATTAATCCATAAATAACAGATAAAATTACAATCCGCATATCTTTGCCTATGCGGATTGTTTTATATTTAGTCAACAATGGAAAAGGTATTTGATTTTATAAGAGAGCATAAAGAGATAGCGTTTGCCACAGCGGACAAAAATGGGAATCCCACCATACGGGTTTTTCAAATCATGCTTATTGACGAAGCGGGAAAGGCATTATATTTTGCCACTTCACCCCAAAAAGAGGTTTACCAACAGCTACAGCACAATCCCAATATCGAAATTTTGTCTTTTGCCGATAAAATTTCAGTGCGGATTTCAGGTATGGCATCTTTCGATGTATCGAATGTGATTTGCAAAAAGATATACGATGAAAATCTTGTATTACCCCGATTATACAAGCAGTACACCGACTTGGTTTATTTTAGTTTACCCATCAGAAAAGTAGATTATTTCGATTTGAAGCCGACACCGCCTGTATTAGAAAGTCATAAGTTTGATTTGTAAGTTCATTCCTGTCGTCCATACCTGTTTTTCTTCTGTGCAGGTGCAGGCGGTTTACAAAAGAAAAGACAGCAATATTTGTTGGTTTATCAACAAATATTGCTGCCTATTTATAGGGCTTATTTCCTGCCTTATGATCCAACTCATTTAAGCGCCTGGAGCACGGGGCCGAGTAAACTCCACTTCATTCGGTTTGCAGCCGAGATCCCCAGCGGCGTAATGTGAGCAAACGTGATCTTCTTATCCGTAGGCTCTATCACATAAACAGCCGGAACAGGCAGAATATATTCCGTATTCTTGCCACCCGAAGCCCGGGTGAGGTTCTCATACATTCTTTCCTGCTGCTTCCAAGCCAGCCCCATTGCCTTGATCAATGTGCCCGGGCCATCTCCATAGAGATATTTGGCATCCATCCCGGATTCCTTGCTTGTTACCATAATCGAAGCGGGAGCATCCGGACCAATCGCAATGAAGTTATAACCAGAACGTTCGATCTCAACCAAATGAGGCACAATCTCGTCCCTGAAATGATTGGTACAGTTGAAGCACCAGTCGCCGCGATAGAAAATGATCACGGTAGGCTTGTTGCCAATCAGCGAATACAGTGAGGTGGATTGCCCGTTGGCACCAATCAGTGTTGCATCGGGGATCACTTCTCCCACTAACATGGGAGATACGTCGGTGGCTACCGTAGGTATCACTTGTCCCTTAACCTGGCTGCCCGCCAGACATGCCAGCGTAACGGCAGCAAA
>JAVBUH010000051.1:0-49628 GCA_031555505.1 Tannerellaceae bacterium | reverse complement strand
TATTATGGGATTACGTAAAAATCTATGTTGACATACATTCAAATGGGGTCATTTTTATTTTGGTTAGAGGGGTCAACCTTATTTTGGAGCAAGGGGTCAAATTCGTTTGGTTTAAGGGGTCAATCTGAACTGGATTTTCCACACCATGTTGGCCGGTGTAACCGGGAACAGAAGTGCGGGTATCACTATACTCCCAAACAATATTTCGCCGATAATCCGAAAGAAAAGGAGAAACCGGAAGTTTATCCTACCCTGAAGCAACAGATTGAAGAACCAATAGAGCCAAGTTACTTGGCAGAAGAATTGGTGACGAGAAGTCTAAAACATTATGAGGCAAACTATTTATTCCTATTCTTCCAGTCAAAGTTCGGAGAAAGAAGGGCAAAAGAACTGTTCTCCAAATATCATGTCGGAACTGCCACCCATTGGATTGGTGCCACTGTATTTTGGCAAATGGATATACAAAGGAGAGTCAGAACTGGAAAGGTTATGCTTTATGATCCCCAAACTGGAAGACGGGTTAAAAAGCCGCACAACCATATTACTTGGGTTCACTCATTAATGAAGCAGGAGGACTTTCACTTAAAGCAATGCTTCTTTGGGGAGCATTTGTTACAGGATGGTAAATCATATCCTGTTGCCATTGTGGAGAGCGAGAAAACGGCTCTAATTGCTTCTATTTACATTCCTCAATATATTTGGTTGGCTACCGGTGGGAAAAATGGCTGTCTGACTAAAGAGAACATGCCAATTCTCAAAAACCGCAAAGTGGTTTTATTTCCTGATTTGGGAGCAAAGGACTATTGGGTTACTAAAAGTGAGCAAATGCAGGAGATCGGTATCGATGTAATGGTCTCCGATTATCTGGAAAGAAACGCTTCCAAAGCGCAAATAGAAGAAGGTTATGATATTGCTGATTTTCTCATACAGGACTCTTGTATGGAAAATATCTACCAAACTTTCTTGTACAAGAATCCTCTTTTGGAAAGGTTAGTAGAAGCCCTTGATTTGAAGTTAGAGAAGATATCAGTGCTTTCATCGTGTCAGCCTATTTGGGAGTAATTAGCCTATGGCAAGTTTATGTTTCGGATATCCGAAACCTCTATAATCCCGCTGGTCTCATCAAAATTAGAGCAATAAAATGAAAGATAAAGTAAATAACACAGGAGGGCGTCCCTCCAAAAAAGCATTCGAGAGAAAAAAGTATCAACTCTGTTTGAAATTGAAAACAGAAGAAGAATACCTGTTGAGGGCTTTATGCAAGAAAGCATCTTTGTCTAAGCAGGAATTTATTCGGCAATGTCTCATGAGCAGTAATGTTGTCCCAAGGATAACGCCTGAAATTAGTGATTTGATTCGGAAGCTGTCAGGGATGGCAAATAATCTAAACCAAATCGCAAGGAAAGCGAATCAAGCCGGGTATTCGGGAATCCGGTCGGAGTATTTGTTTTTAGCAGATAAAATAGACACACTCATCAATAGCATAAGACATGATAGCAAAAATATCACTCGGGAATAGCTTTGGGGCAACTGTTAATTACGTTTTGGATAAAAACAAGAGTGCTGAACTAATTGATAGCGAGGGTGTCCGTACCAAAGACAAGCAGGCTATAATCGACAGTTTCCTAATGCAACAGGAGATGAAACCAGAAATTAAAAAACCAGTCTATCATATTTCCCTTGGGTTTTCAGCACAAGATTCGGATAAACTCACTAATGAAATGATGAGTGCTGTCGCCCGGGAATACATACAGAAAATGGGTATAAGCAATACTCAATATATCATGGTTCGCCACTACGACAAGGAGCATCCTCACATCCACCTGTGTATTAATCGCATAGACAATAACGGGAAGTTGATCTCAAATAAAAACGATCATTTCCGAAATGAACCAGTATGTAAGGAGTTAACAAAGAAATACGGATTATATTTCGCTCGTGGTAAGGAACAGGTAAAACGATACCGCCTACGGGGTGCAGACAAAATCAAATATGAAATATATGATGCTCTGACGGAAACGATTCCAAAGGCTCGGAACTGGCAGGAACTATCAGGCTTGTTGGCAACACAAGGCATACGGCTCGAATTTGCACACAAAGGGAAAACTATGGAAATACAAGGTGTCATTTTTTCAAAGGACGACCATTCCTTCAATGGATCTAAAATAGACAGAGAATTCAGTTATTCCAAGATCAGCCGACAGCTACAGGCTAACCATCAATCAGTACACATAAGAGAAAGCCCCAGATATAGTAAAGAGAGGACTCTTAATGAACCTCTGGGAAAACAAAGGGAAGCAGCAATCCCAAGCTTTAATAACATCTATTCCGAAGAAGAGAATACAAGTAATAATCGAAAAAGAAAACATCGTTTATAATGAGTACACAAACAGAAATTCAGTGTCAGATGTTTGAGGAGATCAAAGGTACCCTTGAACATATCAATCGTCGATTAGATCGCATTGAAAGGCAAATTTTTGAAGATGAGGAATCGTCTTTCAGAGTCGAACTAAAGAAGTATGTTGTAGGGATGGAGTATTCTTATAAAGAATTCAGGAAAGCACAAACGGAAATCCTTCAATCCTTAAAAGCCATGCAAAAGGGACAGAATTAAAAAAGGTGAAAACATGTATTTCGATAATATCAAAACCTATATTTGGGTATTATCGAAATATGTGTTTCCACACTACTGGAATCATAAAAATAGGAATCTCATATTCAGGAGAGATCCCCTTGCTAGGGCTGGATATCATCATCAAAAAGCGACTTTATAAAGGCTTCCCTACTGCTGAGATCGACAATCCCAGCAGACTTCCCCGAACGAGCTTCTTCAATGGCTGCTATTGTTTCTTCGTTAGGTACATGGGAGCTAGCGGGAATAAAATACTTTTCCTCTCCGAAGAAGATACGTCCTTGATCATCTTTAGCAGCAATTACAGTCCCTTTAGATGGATTTGCTTCCACATCAATAACTACAGCATCAATCCAGTATTTCTTGCCGGTCAGCACTGGTGAAATCTCTACTTTATCCTCTTTCTTCATACTTGTAAAATTTTCTGATGTAAATTTATTTCAATTTTATTATTTTGTGGCATTTCGTCCCATCAGGAGATAGGATAAAAATTGCTCCCAGTTCTTGCCGTACAGGTTGTGCCAATTGGGGGTTTTGAAAAGAAAAATAGGTGTCAACTTTCTTTGCAATAATTTCTGTGCTGTTACGGTTGGCGTATTGATGAATGTAGTCTGGCTCCCATTGTTCTGCTTGCTCCAGTTTTGTTTTAGCATTTTCTAGTTCCTTTTGGCTACTGCCTACTAATGCTTTTGCTACCAGACTACTACCTTTCTTCTGATGTTTTTCAATAGAACTTTCCCAATGGGAAATACTCTGCTGTGCAGATTCTATTTTCTTTTGCTTTTCAGCCTGATACTGTTCCAGTAAGATTCTTGTACTATCCGCGACAGTGATGTTGGATAACTCGAATTTCTGAAACTCGATTTTGAAATCAGTCTTCATGCCCTTTTCTGTTTGAAGATAGTTGACAACTGTGTTTTTGTAAACATCATCAATTCCATTACATGAAATTGAGAACAAGACAAGAACGATTGATAATAGAACTTGTTTCATAATACTGTAATATTTAATTTTGAGTAATTGCCAAAGTCAAACAGCTCTATTTGATTGATTATCAGAATCATTTCTGGATGTATCGCTGCATTTATAATAAGTTGAAATTGTCCGAACAGCCCCATTATCTCAATGGAAGACAAGCCGATCTCTTTCCCTAAAGTTTTGTTATAGAACTCAAAGGCATGCTGAAAGATAAAGAAGGCATGTAAGTTGGAAGACTTCTCGAAATAGTCGGCAATATCCTCTGGTACATACCAGTACTCTAGCAGATGCCTAGGGATTTCAGAGGTTTTTGCACTGATGCTATTTGAAATGTACTCAATGCTTTCTTGATGGATAGTATCTGTGTCTTTCATCCTATTACTTTTTACGCATTCACAAAGTATCTGCAACTTCCTCTTCTTGACATTTTAGCAAAGCATCCCTTAACTCTTTCAGTAGGTATAAGGAGTCATGAGTATCTCTATGCAAGGGATACTCGTCTTCCTCTTGTAGTAAGCGGATAGATATCTGATAGTATTCATGGATGAATTCATCTATCATCCATGCTAAATCATGGGGCGTGATGAATTGCTTAAAATATTCATATACAGCGTCAATGTTAGTAACTAGTTTCATAAGCATGAGAATTTTGCTAAAACCACAAAGAAAATGCAATATACAGCTAGATAGAACCTATTCGATTGGTAAAATAGTCAGTCTGTGAGTAATTTACACATATCTGTTTTGTTCTATCGTAACTTTTACATAATTTTGTAAGAGTAATAAACTGATGATTTTAAGGTTATGGATTTAACAGAAGCAACCCCCAAATACAAAGTACATCACGGCCGTAATGTAAGACGTTTCCGCGAGATGTTTGGCATTAAGCAAGATACCCTTGCCGATTTACTAGGAATGTCACAACAGACTGTTTCCCGTTTTGAGTCTCAGGAGGAATTGGATGATGCTACATTGGAGAAGGTTGCAAAGGCGTTAAAAATACCTGCTGAAGCAATTAGGAACATGAGTGATGAATATGCTGTAAGTATTATTGCTAATACATTTCAGGATGAAGCCATTGCATATGCAACTCACTACAAGTGTACTTTTAACCCTTTGGATAAAGTAGTTGAGCTCTATGAGCGAATGCTAAAAGCAGAACAAGAAAAGGTTTTGATGTTGGAAAAATTATTGAAAGAGAAGTAATAAAATGGTAAAGAATATATTGTAATATTTTCTTTTGAAAATGACAAAGGCGATACTTGAAATGAAGCCGGTTGGGGTTCAAAGGGAAACTCTACTTATCCGAATATCAGCGGCATTTTGAAACGGAACATTCCGTTGCTGAAATCAAAACGTCAGCAAACGAACCGGACAAACTCCGGTTAACGATTGACGGAGTAGGCGATACAAATTGGTTCAGGCAAAAGTACAAGGAGTTTCAGGCAGCAATAGGAATAAAGCCTAGGCAAAATCCAGAAATCAATATTAATAAAGGTTTTAAGATGTAAATTAGGTTGATTGTTCAAGATTTGCTATTTTTGTTGTTAAAATTAAGTGCATGAGAATAAAGTTGATAGATAGATTCAAATCTTTACATCCGTTTGAAAGCGAAGAACTTTCTGTATTAACTGTTATCACAGGGTATAATGGTAGTGGCAAATCACAATTTTTAGATTTAATCCATAAGACACACATAAACGATTCATCCACAGCAACTATCCGAATAGAGATCAATCCTCCTGTGAATAACATTCAGTACGAGGGTATCATCAAGGAGTCATTAAAGGCTATATCACACGATGATTGGAAAGTAACAGTTAATAATTTTAGGACTATTTTTAATGAATTAGATGCTGATTCAAGAAATCTAATCAGATGGATAATTAATAATGGGATGCAACATGAGGCATTGAAAAGCAGGACAACCTTGCTCTCAAATGAACCTGAATATAAAGAATTACTTAAGATTACATTATCTAAATTTATTGGAAAACCAATAGCACAAGTAAGCGATGGAGACATAGGGTGGATTAATGAACGTAGTGTGTTGCGAAATATTTTTAAGCCTAATACTGACAAATTATTTGGATTTGTAGATGAGTTATGCCGTACCTTACATAAAACAGAAAGCGAATTGCTCGATGCTGATTTCTACAACACTCCCATCCCTGAATTTTTGATTGATGAAAGCAGTTTATTTTCCTCTCAAATAGAACTCATTTTTTACAACTATGCAAAAAGGAGAGACGCAAATAGGCTGAATTGGTTCTATAAAAATGAAGACGGAGATGATAGTGATTCAATATCCGACTCTAATTTTATAGAAAAATATCCACCTCCTTGGGATATTATTAATAGTATATTAGATTATCATAAGGTTGATTTTATATTCAAAGGCGTTGACAAAAAAGGATTTACGACCGATACTCCTATATCATTTCAAATATTAAAAAAGTCAACAAGAGAGATAATACCATTTATGGATTTGTCTTCTGGAGAGAAAGTTATCATTGGGTTAGTCCTTAAACTTTTTACGAGTGAATATTATGCGGACACTTTGAAACTGCCAGAGTTATTACTATTGGATGAACCCGATGCCCATTTACATCCTGAAATGTCAAATCTTTTATTAGATGTTTTGGAGGATACTTTCGCTGAAAGGTTGGGTATTAGAGTGATTATGACTACCCATAGCCCATCCACTATTGCACTGGCAAATGAAGAGTGTATTTATAAAATAGCCAATGGGGAAGAAACCTCATTAAAGAAGATAACAAAGGATGACGCTCTGCAAATACTCACAAGCTTTATACCTACCCTAAGTATAGATTATAAGAATCACAAGCAAATATTTGTAGAAAGCCCTACGGACAGATATTACTACCAAACAATTTTTGACAAACTAAATCAAGATCACCGTTATCCATTTAAATTATATTTTATTTCAAACGGATACGGTAAAGGAAATAGTAATCAAGTAATTGAAGTAATTGATGCTATACGAAAATCTGATAATAAATCATTTTATGGAGTGATTGATTGGGATAGCAAAAATACTGATTCTGCATTTGTGAAAGTTCATGGTGCGGAATCTCGATATAGCATTGAAAATTACGTATATGATCCTTTATATCTGATAGTGTTGTTGTTAGAAATGAATGCGCACAACATTCACAAAGAATTGAATATTGATATATCATTCAATCAATATAATATAATTAATGATCAAGGATTGATCCAGAAAGCAATAGATTGGTTTTTCAGATTATTCTACACTCAATACCCAACTTATGAACCTAAAAAAAAAAGTTTACGGATAGTGAAATATCATAGTGGTTTAGAGTTTAATTTACCTACATGGTATCTGGAACATCAAGGACATGATCTTGAAGTAAAATTAAAATCAGCTTTTAAAGCTCTCGAAAAGTACAGAAATGAAGGAGAGCTGCAGGAGAAATTGACAATTATTTGTGCCAAATGCTATCCTATGATTCCAGAAGATACTCATGTACTTATAAGAAAAATTATCGACAACGCTTAATATCAGATCGAGTAGGAGAAAACAAAAGCAGTTTTCTCCTGCCTTTGTTTCTGATCTCTCATACCATCGTACGTGCCGTTCGGCATATGAGGTTCCTTGCTTACGATATAACTTTACGATAACAGTCCATAAGGGATGGGTAATTGACTCTCTCTAGTTATTGTTTTCAAAGCATGATGAAGTATAAAACATGATATTCTTCCGCTGACCCTTCTTTCTTTGTCTGGGAACAATTTGGGAACAATCTTCTTAAAGGAAAAACTCCAATCTTCTGAAAATCAGCCGATTGGAGTTTTAAAAAGTACCCAGAGCCGGGATCGAACCGGCATGGAAGTGAATCCACTGGTGTTTGAGACCAGCGCGTCTACCAATTCCGCCATCTGGGCATTGTTGAAAATGCGTTGCAAAGGTAGGGATATTTTTGAATTCGACAAGGGTTATGTGATTTTTTTTCAAATCGAACAGCAGGAAGGAATAAAAGTCAGAAACTTCCGTTATATTTGTGTGTATGCAACCATTAATCAACAGATTGTATGAAAAATAACTATTGTGTGATCATGGGAGGTGGGATTGGAAGTCGTTTCTGGCCGTTCAGCCGGGAAACCTATCCAAAGCAATTCCTTGATTTTTTCGGGAACGGACGTTCACTGTTACAAATGACGTTCGATCGTTTTTCCAAGATCATTCCTGTAGAAAATATCTATATTGTCACCAATGAAGCTTATTTCAACCTGATGAAAGAGCAGCTTCCCGAGTTAAACGACAACCAGATACTACTTGAACCCTGCCGCCGCAATACGGCTCCCTGTATTGCGTATGCCGCTTATCATATTCAGGCTTGCAACCCAAATGCAAATATCGTGGTAGCTCCATCAGACCACTTGATACTCAAAGAAGAAGTGTTTCTCAATGATGTGAAACAGGCATTGGAATTTGTAAGTAAGCATAATGCACTGGCTACGCTCGGCATCAAACCCAGCCGACCCGAGACTGGATATGGCTATATCCAGAGCAGCGACACGATGCTTGACGGATTTACCAAGGTAAAGACGTTTACCGAAAAACCTAACCTGGAACTGGCTAAAGTATTCCAGAAAAGTGGTGAATTCTTCTGGAACTCCGGGCTCTTTGTCTGGAATGTAAAAACAATTCTGGAAGCATTCAAAAAGTTACTGCCTGATATTACTACCCGTTTCGACATGGGCGCCAATGCATTCAATACAGAAAACGAACGGGCCTTTATCCAGGAACATTTCCCTTATTGCCCGAACATTTCCATCGACTATGGAATCATGGAACAGGCCGACAATGTATATATGCTTTGTGTAGACTTTGGCTGGGCCGACCTTGGTACTTGGGGCTCCCTGTACGATCTGGCCGGCAAAGATGAAAACGATAATGCCATCCTTCGCAATGGAAAAGCATTGATGTATGAAAGTAGCCGGAACGTGATCGCTATTGACAATCCCGACCGGTTGGTTGTAGTGGAAGGTCTGGAAGATTTCATTGTGGCTGAGTCCGGTAATGCTCTGTTGATATGCAAAAAAGACGACGAACAACGAATCAAACAATTTGTGGCAGATGCCCAGTTGAAATTTGGTAAAGACTTCAAGTAAAACCATTCTTTTACCCAGGAATATGATTCTAAAAAAAGCTGTCCCTTAATCGGGGATAGCTTTTTTAGTAGTGTCGATCGCACTACTTAACACTATTACAGTTCCATTACCCTAATTCTCCTCAAAAAAATTTAACATTATAAATCACTTACACATATTAAATAATTTAGGGATAAACAATATAAATCAATATCTATTTTTGAGACCGATATAGGCTACGATGAATAAAAAATGGATGATTTGGCTCGTTATCTGCCTGAAAAGCACAAGTATTAGCTACGCCCAATGGACGAAGCAGGATTCATTATGGTTGCAGCATGTATTGACAGGTAAAGACACAATCCGGTTAAACCCCGAAACGATGCGGGCCATCCAGGGTGGGACGTTTCTGAATATGGAGAAGCCATCTACCCCGCTCCTACTCCAGCAATCCAAGATTCCTATCCTCAAAGATTTCTCAGCATATATACACCTGGAAGATAGTTCGCGCGTAGCCATAACCGATATGCCTTCCTGGATATTCTGGTTGCGCCAATTGAAAGAGCCGCCTCCGAATCGCGGACATCAGATAAATCCGCTTTTCTTTATATATTATTCAGGAGATTGGTTGAGTACCGTCCCAATGGATAATATGGGAAGAATTCAGTCCAGGGGACAGGGCACTGCCGACTTCGCCCATGGGTTGAATGTGTTGTTCAGCCCGGAATACCGTCAGCACTATAAGAATAAATTAAGGGCTGAAGTCAGCCTGAAAGCCTACAATGAAGCACCTTCCAAGGAGATGCTTCAGCGAATGAAAAAAATCAAGGAACAACAACGTGAACTACCGCTGCCGCTGGTCACACAGCCCAAAGCAACGGAACAAGATTCAACCCGGAAGAAGACAATTAAAAAAGAGGAACTTCGGCCCGATTCGATACTGCATGATTCAACGCAGGTTCCCCCGCCAGCCACCAGTCAATCATCGCTCGCGCCAGACTCGCTTTCCGGGGCAACTCCGGCAGATTCTCCCGGGTATAAAAAGCCCCTGAACTGAGTTCGTCTTCCTGAAGGCGAATTTCGCCTCCGGCATAATCGGCGATATAACCCACCATCAGGCCACTGGGATAGGGCCAGGGCTGATTACCGAAGAAAGTAATATCCTTAATGGACAAACCGGTCTCTTCCTTTACTTCCCGAGCCACACACTCTTCCAATGATTCGCCTGGCTCGAGGAAGCCGGCAACCAAACTATGGAAAGGGCCTCTGAAATTAAGTGCATGTACCAGCAGGATCGCATCCTCTTTCCGCACCAAGGCCAGGATGGCGGTAGAGATCACCGGATAAAGCTCGTAACCACAGGCTGGGCATTTCTTCATAGTCGGCAGCAGCTGATCGGTCAGTGAACCGCACACCGGGCAAAAACGACTGTGCGTATGCCAATAGACAAGCTGGGAAGCTTTACCAGCCCACTTATACAAAGGAGCGTCCAACACTCCCCAGGTAGCACGCAAATCCATCAATACATACTCAGCTGATTCCTCCACAGCTGAAAGCAGCGTGGCCGCACGGCAACCAAAGGAGGCTTCAGACACAGGAACCTCCAGTGTGTCTACTACAGGAAAAGGAGGAAGTAAGCCGACCGGCACAGTGAACGTCGCATCCTTCTTTTGTAAAAGCAATTGATTGTTATAGAATAGGAACCAAAGGGTGAGGGTATCTTGCGCGTACATAACATCATTTTTAATCGCTCCAAAGATAGCCCTTTTTAGCTATTGGGCCGGATGGATTTATCCGTTTTGTTTGTAGACCAATACGGTGGCATAGGCGGCCATTCCTTCCTGACGACCGGTAAAACCAAGCTTCTCCGTGGTTGTAGCCTTGATCGAAATATCTTCTTCAGGAACACCCATCACCCCAGCCAGGGTCTGCTTCATACGCGGAATATGGGGATTAAGTTTGGGGCGTTCGGCTGCAATCGTTGCATCGACATTTCCCAGTTCGTATCCGGCTTCACGGATAAGTTTCATTGTATCCGCCAGCAGTATCTTGCTATCAATATCCTTGTATTCACCGGCTGTATCCGGAAATTGGTAACCAATATCACGCATATTGGCTGCACCCAGGAGGGCATCACAGATCGCATGAATCAGCACATCGGCATCGCTATGCCCCAACAGGCCTGCCGTATGCTCTATTTGTATGCCGCCCAGCCACAAAGCACGATTGGAGACCAACGCATGTACGTCATAACCGAAACCTACACGTATCTTCATTCCGGAAAATAATTAGCGGATAAGGTTCTTGAGCCCATCCATATCGAACGACAGGGAGAAACGGAGTGTCTGGTCCAGTGGGTTACTTGGCACAGTACTGATCAGATAGGCGGCATCCAGTTGGAATACACTCATCCGAAAACCGGCACCCATGCTGAAATACTGGCGATTACCCATATCAGGGCTTTCATAATAATAACCGCCACGTACAAAGAACTGGTCGTTATAGCTATATTCGGCACCGATCGAATACCGGATCTCCTTCAACTCACCACTGAAACCTTGTGGGGAATCGGTGAAGGATTTAAACATTCCGGTGATGGGAGACATACTGTTGTAGTCTTCTTTCTGTTTTTCATACTCGTCCATCTCTTCTTGCGATGTGCCAATGGGAGCTAACGGATAGCTGGGGACAAGGTATTTGTTCAGGTCGAAATAGACGCCAAGGCGGTTGTAATCGTCGAGCGGGAATAGCAGGCCGGTACCCAGTTTCAGATTGGTTGGAAGGAACTGGTTCCTCTCCCCTCCATCATACGAGATCTTGGTTCCTATGTTGGAGACATTGAACCCCCAACTCCACAGACATTCACTGTTTCCCAGGATAACATATTTCTCCATATAGCCCGAAACGTCGGCCGCAAATGCATTATCAGGAACCATCAAATCACTGTTAGACACACCCATATCCGAGCGGATAAAGCGGAGGGCGACACCCATAGAAAACAATTCCGACAGTTTACGGCTGTAACTCACGTCAATAGCCATTTCATACGGATTTACTTCCAGCGGCGTGCCACCGGCATGTTCGGAGGTGGTAAATGAACCTAATGTGAAATAACGGACAGAAGCGCCGATTGCCTGCAGGTCGCTGTCTCCCAGTTTATAAAAGCCAGACAGGTAAGCAAGGCCTACATCGTTCACTAATTTACGCAACCAAGGCGTATACGACAAAGACACACCAGCTTTGCTATACTGGAACGCATATTTAGCCGGATTCCAATATTGTGAACTCACATCCGGAGTGGTAGAAACACCGTTATCACCCATACTACCACCACGGGCATCCGGTGCAATTGACAGCGAAGGAACAGCCGTACTGATCGGTGCAAACCGATCCTTTATACTATTATCATCTGTCGTCTGAGCCTGTACAGCAGGCGCCATGATCAACAATCCGCACATTATCATCAGCCATGTCACTTTCATACTATTCATCATATTACAATATATTAGCTTGGACAAAAAGGGCGAAGTAATTCGCCCCCTATTTATAACTCACTATCAGTGTGTTTATTGTGCGAGTATAATTAATTTATTCGCCTTTGTAGCCTCTTTGGAATGGTTGGTACGGATAGCGGCGCGATAGAAGTAAAGGCCCGGACGGAGGCGGACACCGCTATTACTGGTCAGGTTCCAGGTTACTATATATGACTTGAACAGTTCGGAAGATCCTTTCTCGGTTTGCGACCAAAGCAGACGACCAGCTAAGTCGTAGACAGACAAGACTACCTCCATCTGAGTTTCCGGACGGTTGTGTACCAGACGGAATTCTACCTGTTCACGAGCCGGATTCGGTGTAGCCACCAGCTCAATCAATGCAGGCCTCAATCCTTTGACCACTTCGAAAGTGATTGTATCGCGAGCAGAATTATTACGTACATCCCATACCACAAATTCGGCGGTATGCATGCCGGGAGTCAGTTCAGGAACGGGGAACACCACCAAGCCTTCACCATTGTTACCCACTGGCTCATAGTAGCTGTTTAGCACATAACTGAACAGGGGAGAGTCATCGATCGTCAGCAGTATATCATGCCCCAGACTGCTTCCGGTGATGTTGATTCCGGTCTTATCCCACACCCGGGCCACCAAAAGAGGGGTGACATTGACCTTCCCTCCTTCTACAAAGGTGGTATCGTTCAAGTAAACCTGCCGAATCTCCGGCCCATCGGTATCAGACTCCACATTAGCAGCCGTCCCTCCCACTTTGTAACGCAGGAAAACACCTTGGGCCTCCAAGCCGATGTCGTCAGCGGCATAGAGATTCAGTTTACCTGGTTCATTCGAATAGGCGATATCTTTCGGCACTTCAAAGGTAAAGGAGAATGTGCCATCCGACATTTCCACCCGGCCGGTATAGAGCTTATTGGTATAGTCGGTATAGGAGAAAGCGCCAGAACCATTATTGTTGAGCGTCTTCAACAACATCTGGCTGTCAAATACGGTGGGGATAGCCGTACCGTTAAAACCATTGATCCGGCGTCCGTCTATATCTACGACCTGACCTTCAATCGTAATTTTTTCAAGGGCTTTGAATGTCAGCGTATCAGTAGAGAGTGGCCTGCCATTAACAGCCGTCACCTCCATCCGGTTTTCCGGATAGACCAGTTTCATAGCCGGGTCGCCAATCAAGATGAAGTTCAGTTTGTTGGCATCTCCTGGGAGTGCCGTCTTTGTTTTACGCATAATATCTCCCAATGCCAGACGAACACCCTCGTGTTTATCAAACAAATGGTTGATCAATTGTTTGTTGATATCGAAATTACGATAACTATCCACCACACGGGTAGTGGTGAAAAGACCGATACCACCACTTGCCTTATTCAGCAATACCTGCTCGCCGGCCGAAGTGACAGGGTCGTCAAAACGCGTAAAGTCGCAGGTAGCCGTTATCCAGAGCGGCAGATACGGATATGTCGCCTGTTGGATGTCTGATTCGGTCATGACACGTTCCTCCGTCCATGATCTGGTATCGCCATGTCCGGTATAGTTCAACACCAGCAAACCATCCTTCAACAACCGCTGTATCTTCGCCTGTGCGGCCGGATAGCGTGTCTGCCCACCGGTAAAATCTTTCTTGTAGGCATCCAGATAGACTTTATTGACGATGAATTCGGGTGCATTCGCTTCGATAGACAGTGCCAATGATTCAGCCTGCGACATGTGGACATCTGTATATTTATCTGCTGCATTACCGTCATCCGCCACAAAACAAACCTGATTCTTCCATACGCCCGTCAGCGCATTTTCCGTATAACCAATCAACTTATCCACCACTTGTGTGGCCTCGGTAGACGTCCGCACAGGTAACCGGCCAATACCAATATCAAGTCCGTCTGATGCAAGCGCCTTCCCTTCCAGATCATCCAGAAAACCAAAGTAGTCATCTGTTACATACGAATTTAAGTTCAACGAGTTCGTTGATTGATAAGTTAGCAACATCCGGTCGCCATAATCTTTCACAAAGCCTGTTTCACACAATCCCCGATTATCATAGATACCGTCGCCAAACAACAACAGATAGCGAGGCGGATTCCCTTCGGAGGTACTCCGGTCGTAGAACATCTTCATAAACCGGCGATAGGCCGTAGCATCGGGTGTACCACTGGAGAACTCGTTGTATATCTGTTGCGGATCAACCACTTCCACGGTCAACCCTTCTTTAGGCGCACGGTGGAGGTCGGCCAGCCGTTCGGCCTGTGTTTTAAAGTAGGCCGGGGCAATAATAATCATGTCCGCCTGAGCCAGTCCGTGCAGGTTTTGATTCTTCACCTCTCCTGCATTCGCGGGTCTGCTAAACGTACCGTCTGGCTGCACAAGCGCAAACTCACGCAAAGAGCCGGCTGGAATCGAGAAAGAAAGCGTGGTCGCATCCACTGTCGTTTCCATCTGCTTAGGTTGCAAACCGTCAGTTACATCCCACACCTGCGTACCGCTGCCGGCACCCTGTATCTCAAAACGGGTAGCCTTGCCAATAGAGGCAATGCTGCGAAAAAATGTATGCGATCCGTAGGGCTGTAATTCCCGTTTGAATTGCAAGCGGAAATAATTAAGACGTGCATTTTTATCGCGCGACAACCCATACAATAGCTTTACTGTGCATTCTTCTTTCTTCTCTCCGTTCCAGTTACCCGTTTTCAGCACTTCTCTAGCTTTGGTATACGAATCAGTGGCAGAGACCGAGCCAACAGCCGTTTCAACCACCGTTTCCGTACCGATACTCATCACTACCGCCCCCGTTCTATTCTCGGGACGGGCAATAAAGCTCAACATAGCTTTACCCGCATCGTTCGTAATGCCGGGGAATTGGCAATTAAACGAGTAAGTAGTCTGCGACTCGAACGATTCGCCATATAACTCACGTCCCGAATAATTGACAGAGGCCAGTTCTTTTTCGTGCACAAAATACTCGTCGTACGTGGAAACTGTTTGTGTAGCACCGGACACAGACGCTTCCGCCTTCATCACGTGAGGCGAAACAGCATCCGTCAGGAAATAATAACCGGCCGTAGCATACGGGTTGTTGGTATGTTCAAAAGCGTCCTTAGATGCGTTATACTCCCATTTCACCGGTCCTTTTGCATAGAAGAGAAGGTAATCGCCTCCCTGCCACACAGGGACAACCGGCAGATCATCCACATAGGGTTTGGAAAAATCTTCATCCAGCGGCCATCCGCCATAACCGCATACAGCCACCTTCGCAGGATCGGGAAAGCCCATTCCTTTCAGATCGGCATACGTGAATTTGTAGATACCGGTGGCGTCCACCTGTATCTTGACCCATTTTCCTTCCGACATAGCCGATTGTGTTGCATATTGGCTACCGTCTGCCCAAGCGGGAAACAGTGAAAAAAGGGCGCAAAGAAAAAATACTATCGATCGTTTAAACATCATGTTTATCTTACATGGAAATCCAACAGTTTGCGGCTACCGATGTATCCTTCCAGGTGATCGTCTATCCGCACAGGGCCAACACCTACCGGTGTTCCGGTGAAGATCAGGTCACCGATCTTCAACGTAAAGAAGCGGCTTGCCCAGGCAACAATCCGGTCGACGGTGAACAGCATATCGGCTGTATCTCCTTGCTGCACCGTTTCCTCGTTTATATCCAGATGGAAGGGGATCTGCTGAATATAGCCACCTACTTCTTCCAGGGGGACAAAGGTACCTACGGCTGCCGAATTGTCGAACGCTTTGCTGATCTCCCAAGGCAAGCCTTGTGCACGGAGACGATTTTGCAGGTCACGCGCAGTAAAGTCAATGCCTACGGTTACTTCACTATAATACCGGTGAGCAAATCGTTCGCCAATGTTCTTACCCAACCTGTCTATTCGCACAACAAGTTCCGTTTCGTAGTGCACTTCCGATGAAAAGTCGGGGATAAAAAACGGTTTCCCATCTTTCAGCAACGACGAATCGGCCTTCATGAAAATAACAGGCTCTGCTAATTCTAACGAATGATGCAACTCTTTATTGTGAGCTGCATAATTCATTCCTACGGCAATGATCTTCATATTTACTGGTTTGATATATTCATCCGGTTGTACATGACAGCCAGATGGGCGAACATGGAAGTATTCTTCACCACAATATCCTTCGGCACACGGATACGAAAAGGAGTAAAATTCCAGAGTGCGCGGATACCGCTGCAGACAGCGAGGTCGGCCACTTCCTGTGCCTTGTCTACCGGGACAGTCAGGATACCGATCGTGGCATTATATTGTTGTTGTTTTTGGTGGAACTCATTGAGCAAAAAGACGGGCACGCCATTGATAATTTTCCCGGCCAAATCACCGTCAATATCAAAACCGGCTACGATCTCCAGGCCAAAACGGTGCAGACCGGAGTCTTGGATAAGGGCACCGCCCAGGCTGCCAACCCCAAAGATCACTGCCTTATGGTTGGCATTGAACCCGAGGAATTGCTCAAGCACTACGATTAGCGTTTCAATTTCGTATCCTACGCGGGTCTTTCCTGATATATGAATAATTGAAAGATCTTTAGCCACCTGGCTCGAGTCTACATTGATCTCCTTGGCTATCTGGGTAGACGAGACAAACGTCTCTCCCCGTCCCTTAAGTAATTTCAGGAAAGCAAGATACCACGGCAACCTTCTCAACGTTGGCTCCGGCACTTTAAATACCTGTTTCATATCCTCTTCTATAGCCATTTGCTTATGGTCTTGCGACTGTCTGTGGATGTTCGCAAGACAAAATTACAACTTTTTTTCCGTAATTGCGGAAAGCGTATCTTTTTTACCCTTCAGTTACAACTTTTTAGCAGATAGCGTCGCCAAATTAATATACTTATTCAAGAATGGCATCCAACACACTAAGGTCGTCAGTTCCGATCAGATCTACACCTTCCTGCATAAAAAAACGCTTAAATTGTTCGGTATCCGGGGCGCCCCACCAGCGAAACAGTTTGCCTTCGGCATGCACCTGATCGATCAGGCTACGCATCCGTTGCAAGTCGGCTTCCGGCATCTCCCCTTTCCCCTTCCAGGCAAAAAAATTGGCGTAGTTGTCGCTCAACACAGGGCTTATCGTGGGCGAAATCCCTTTACTCAGGTCTTCCAGCCGACCGTCAAGAAAAGCAAGGCGTGTTTGTTCTTCCGTCACCGTCTTTGCCGGCTTATCACCCGAAAGAAACAGCAGGACAGCGCCTTCATAGTATACTCCTTCTTTCATCCCGCAAAACAAACGGGCATAAGAAGCAAGCTGTTTTTTGAGTACTTCATACAAGGGTTCGCCCGGTGTTTTACAATCAATCATCAGGTAAAACGGACGATCACTTTCCGGATACACTCTCCCGCCCTGTGTCTCGATATATCCGGCCAATGGACGGAGATACATATTTTCAAATGTAATAGAAGGCGACGGGTCAGGCCGGTCGTGCGCCACATAGAGTTCGCCGTCGATCAACCAGAGATCGGCCTCCACGCAATTGAAACGATACGATAACGCATCGAACAACGGATGCTCCCGCCAATAATCATTGTGCGAAAAAGCATTATACCGAATCGGCTTATCAGCCGGTTCCTGGGCAATGGCCGGGAGGGCGAGGAGCAGGGAGAAAAAGCAAATAAAACACTTCATACATCCATTTCATTTATAGTTACGCATGCACTGTTGGTAAAGATATAGGCAGGAGATTACCGCTGCAAAGATATGGTTTTCCGGTTGTCCGGTAAATTTCTTTAAACAATTATCTTCCTTGTTTGTTGTTTATTCTATCTTTGCCACTTCTATAAAAAAGAAATGTAATGGAAAAGCACGAATTATGTTGTGTCGGACACATCACGCTGGACAAGGTAGTGACTCCACGGAATACGGTTTATATGGCCGGCGGGACATCTTTTTATTTCTCACATGCCATCAAGCATTTTGATGACATACGTTATACACTGGTTACTGCTCTCGCAGCATCAGAGATGAAGGAAGTAGACCAACTGCGAGCAGAAGGTATTGACGTAGCAGTGATGCCTAGTCGTCATTCCGTTTATTTTGAAAATATATATGGTGAAAACCAGGACAACCGCACCCAACGGGTATTAGCCAAAGCCGATCCGTTCACGACGGACTGCCTGGCCGATGTGGAAGCAAATATCTTCCATCTGGGCAGTCTGCTGGCCGACGATTTCTCGCTTGATGTGGTCAAATTCCTGGCAGGGAAAGGAAAGTTATCCGTCGACTCACAGGGATATCTCCGTGAAGTACGTGATACCCATGTGCATGCCATAGACTGGCCGGACAAAAAAGAAGTGCTTCCGTATATCCATTTCCTGAAAGCCAACGAACATGAGATGGAAGTGCTCACTGGATATAGCGATGTGAAAAGCGCCGCTAAACAACTCGCAGACTGGGGCGTAAATGAGGTATTGATCACGCTCGGCAGTCTTGGCTCTGTGATATACGACGGACAGGTATTCCACCGTATTCCGGCCTATATCCCGGAAGAAGTGGTCGACGCCACCGGTTGTGGAGATACGTATATGACCGGATACCTGTACAAACGGGCCAAAAATGCAGGCATCGAAGAAGCCGGGCATTTCGCTGCCGCCATGTCGACGATCAAGATCGGGCGACTCGGGCCGTTCTCCGGTACTACCGAAGATATCCTTCACTGTATGCAAACCGCCGGCCAGCGTATACCGGAGATATAACCTCCCTTGTACCTGTTCGCACCCCCCCATCCCTTCAACCGTTTAATCTCAAATGACCGCTAAAAACAATAAGAAAAAGTAATATACAGGCTACTCCTATGATTAACTTACCTACTTTACATCTCATTGAGATTGGGTTGCTTCTCTTATCCCTTCTGATCATCTGCCTGCAAGGGCGGATCATTATCCGGTCCAAACGGACAAGAGTGCAACATCTTGATACCGCCAGTTCATGGATGCTTGATTTGTTGGAATCGATGCCCAATATGGTAGTCATCTTTGATTCTTCCTGCCGGATCATGGAGATCATTAATCCGAAACTACACAGCCGGTATGGACTTTCAGGCGAAGAATTAGTAGGGAAACCTCTTGATGTATTGGGAGAAATAGAAGTTGCTTTCAAGGATGTAATCTACATTGTGCGCGAAAAAATACAAGACACCATCACGCATAAACGCACCAATGATTTTACCCTTGAATTGACCATTAACGGGAAGAAGTTCTACACCAATGCCCGTACCGCACCCTTCGGGAAAAACGATGCCATTTATTATTCGCACGATGTGACCAGCCAGATAGCTGCCGAAAAAGAAATATCCCGGCTGAAAACGTTTCTCCAATCCGTTGTAGACAACCTGCCGGTGGGCGTCATGGTGAAAAATGCGTGCGACGACTTCAAGTATTATTTCTATAACAACCGTCTGCTGGAAATGTACGACGACCGGATAATCAAACTGGGGATAACTGATTTCGAGAGTAATGAACCCTGTCCCGAACAATCGCGTGAAGAAGATATCCAGGCACAGTTCAGCAAAATACCTATTACTTTCGAGCGAATGTTTTATGACAAAGAGACAGGCCAGGTGAACCGTTGGGCGAATGCCACCAAGACAAACTTTACCGACGAAGATGGCAATTGCTTCATCATCACCACCATTGCAGACACCACCGAGATAAAGGAAAAGCAGGCCGAACTGGAGTATATGCGCCACCACCTTTCACTGGCGCTCGAAGTGGGTAATATGGGCGCCGGTACATTCGATATCAAGAGCAGGCGTTTCAGCAGTTTCTTTAAGCAATTGATCGCCAAAGAAGGCATGCACTACGATGAAATCATCCAGACTGTCCACCCCAACGACCGACCACTTTATCACGATATATTCAATAGCCTGCAGACGGGTCAAAGAGACAAAAGGAGTGGCCGTATACGATTCCTGATCAATGACACCTATGTATGGTACGAAATATTTGTGATGTCGATAAAAGACGAGGAAGGCAATGTGTATCAACTGCTCGGCACAGAACACAACGTCAACGAAGAAGTGGAAAAACAAATTGAATTGCAAGAGGCTAAGTCCAAACTCGAATTGGCCTTCAAATCGGCCGAGATCGCTCCCTGGGAATTCGATGCGCAGTCGCATCTATTCTCTTCCATCTATCCGGATATCTTCGAATCCCAAGGCCTCACCATCCAGGAATATGCCCACTGCCTGGCAGAAGAAGACACGCCCCTGTTTCTGACCGGGATGAATCACCTGCTGGATAGTAAAGACCAGTCCATGTCCATTCAGGCACGGATCACTTTCCCCGGGCAACCCCAACAACGCTGGTATGAAATACATGCGGTGGTATCGCAATGGGACGAAGAGGGTAAAGTAAGCCGTATCATCGGTCTCCGGCGCGACATCACGGCATTGAAGATCACCAACGAGCTGATCGAATTACGAAACAAAGCCGAAGAATCCAACCGGCTCAAGAGTGCTTTCCTTGCCAATATGAGCCATGAGATACGCACGCCGCTGAATGCGATTGTAGGCTTCTCCAACCTGATCATGGAATCGACCGAACAGAATGAAGAGCTCAAAGAATATTTCAGTATCATCGAACGTAACAACGATTTGCTGTTGCAACTTATCAATGATATTCTCGACTTGTCCAAGATCGAAGCCGGCCAGTTGGATTTCCATTTCTCCGACTTCGAAGTGAGTGCTATCTTCAGTAATCTCAAGCAGGTATATGAAAACCGGTTACAGCCAGGTGTGGTTCTGATCTGCGACCTGCCCGATACTCGTTGCCTGATCCACTCGGAATTGAACCGTCTTACACAGGTGGTATCCAACTTCCTGAGTAATGCCGCCAAATTCACCTCCCATGGCTCCATCACTATCGGATACAACTATACGGCCAATGGGCTCCGCTTCTTCGTACGTGATACCGGCAAAGGAATTGCGCCTGAAAATGTGGATGCAGTATTCAAACGTTTCGCTAAATTTGATAGCTTTGTACCCGGTACCGGATTAGGGCTCTCCATTTGTGAAACCATTATCCAGTATCTCGGAGGAGAGATCGGTGTGGAATCGGAATTGTGCAAAGGATCGGAATTTTGGTTTACGCTCCCTTGCAAACCGGCGTTCATCACTCCCTTAGCAGAGGTAATCACTTATAACTGAACACATGCGTAACAACAACTTATCTACTACCTATTCCAGTGAACAAATACGGTATGGAGTGCTCACCTTCTTCCTGGCTCAGGGATTGTGTTTTTCGAGTTGGGCCAGCCGTATCCCGGACGTAAAAGAATTGTTTTCGGGTAATGATGCCTTCTACTGGGGCATGGTATTGTTCCTGATTCCGGTAGGTAAGTTCATTGCCATACCACTGGCCGGATACCTGGTATCCCGGTTGGGAAGCCGCATCATGGCACAGGTGAGTATACTGGGATATGCCCTATCGCTGTTTGCCATCGGTATCTCATCTTCTATTTATTTATTAGGGGTCTGCCTGTTCTGTTTTGGCGTATGCTGGAACCTGTGCGATATTTCACTCAATACACAAGGGATCGGTATCGAGCGCCTGTGTGGCCGCACCATCATGGCCTCTTTCCACGGAGGCTGGAGTCTGGCCGCCTGTATGGGGGCGTTGATTGGGTTCATCATGATCATTACCGGCATTTCGCCCTTATGGCATTTCACGCTGGTCGCAATCCTGATCGGTATGCTCGTTCTCTACGGTCGCCGCTTCCTGCAGGAAGACACTATAACCGTTCCTTCCGGCACGTCTGAACAACCCGAAAGCGAAATACGCGTTACGGAAAAGAAAGAAACACCTGTGCTGCTGAGTTTTATTCGTAAACCCGAACTCCTGCTGATCAAACTCGGTATCGTAGGGTTATTCGCCCTGATTGTGGAAAGCGCCATGTTCGACTGGAGCGGGGTCTATTTCGAGTCCGTATTGCAGGTACCTAAATCATTACAAATCGGCTTCATGGTCTTCATGGTCATGATGACTACCGGGCGGTTCCTGGCTAACTGGGCCTACAACCTGCTGGGCAAGCAACGGGTGCTTCAACTCTCCGGCCTGTTGATCTTTGCCGGCTTCTTTATCACAGCCCTGTTGGGTAAGCAATTTGAGTCTATGGCCCTCAAAGTAATCGTCAACTCCTTTGGTTTCATGTGCGTTGGGCTGGGTATCTCCAGCATGGTCCCTACCATCTACAGCCTCGTAGGCGCCAAAGCCAAGACACCTGTAGGGATTGCCCTCACCATCCTGTCAAGTATCAGTTTTATCGGTTCGTTGGTAGCCCCGCTGCTGATCGGATCCATCACACAGGCATTCGATATGACGTATGCTTACATCGTCGTCGGATTGCTTGGATTATGCATCTGGCTGATGACCTCCTGCAGTACGGCATTCCGTACGGAAGACGCTGCGCCGAAACGGTAAGGGAACCCTTCTACCGCATCATCCGTTTTTTCTTTGCCCGTTTTACCGGATAAATACAGATCTGATTGCTTTATTGCCTATATTTGTTGATACTAATAGGTATATGTGTATGAACAGAATATGCGCACTGTTTGGCATCCGGTATCCGGTTGTGCAGGGAGGAATGGTCTGGTGTAGCGGCTGGCGGCTGGCTTCAGCTGTGAGCAACGCTGGCGGATTAGGTTTGCTGGGAGCCGGGTCCATGCATCCGGAAGTCTTACAAGAACATATCCGTAAATGCCAGGAAGCTACCGACCGTCCATTCGGCGTCAATATCCCGTTGATGTATCCCGAGATAGATCGTATCCTGCAACTGGTGATCGATGAAGGGATAAAGATTGTCTTCACCTCTGCTGGTAACCCTAAACTATGGACCGGAAAGTTGAAAGCAGCCGGTATCACGGTGGTACACGTCGTCTCCAGTGCCAAATTTGCCGCCAAATGTGAGGAAGCAGGCGTAGATGCGATCGTTGCCGAAGGGTTTGAAGCCGGCGGACACAATGGGCGTGAAGAAACCACCACATGCTGTCTGATCCCCGCCGTACGCGGAGCCACCTCACTTCCACTTCTCGCGGCCGGGGGAATCGCCACCGGCGAAGGTATGCTGGCCGCTTTCAGCCTGGGTGCCGAAGGTGTACAGATCGGGAGCCGCTTCGCCCTCACCGAAGAAAGTTCGGCACACGAAGCCTTCAAACAGCATTGCCTCTCCCTGCAGGAAGGCGACACCCGTCTCATGCTAAAGAAACTGGCACCTGTCCGCCTGGCCAAAGGAACATTTTACACACAGGTAGAAGAAGCAGAAGCGCGTGGAGCATCCCCCGATGAACTACGTGCCCTTCTCGGACGCGGCCGGGCCAAGAAGGGCATCTTCGAAGGGAACCTGGAGGAGGGCGAACTGGAGATCGGACAATCCGCTGCCCTGATCCGTGACATCAAGCCCGTACGTACGGTGATGGAAGAGATCATCACAGCCTACAACCAGCGTCTGCAACAATTCCCCCGCGATCCTTTTCCCGTATAAACAGGTTGTCAGGTCTCTTATTTCCGGCTCCGCGGATGATGTTCAAGTATCTCGCGGCGGAGGAATTCGCGGTCGATGTGGGTATAAATTTCAGTAGTGGTGATGTTTTCATGCCCAAGCATATCCTGAATGGCACGCAGGTTAGCACCACCTTCCAGCAGGTGCGTGGCAAAGGAGTGGCGGAAGGTATGCGGGCTCACGTTTTTGTGGATTCCTGCCCTTTCGGTTTGTTGCTTGATCACATGAAACACCATGATGCGCGACAAGCCTGTCCCCCGACGGCTCAGGAAGAGGATGTCTTCAGATCCTTTCTTCACGTTGACCTGGTTGCGGTCGATCAAATAGTTGCGTATTTCCCGGATAGCCACATCCGAAATCGGCACCAGGCGTTGTTTGCCGCCTTTGCCTTCCACCTTGATAAACCCTTCGTCAAAGAATACGTCCGAGTAGCGCAGGCCGGTTAGTTCCGATACACGCAAGCCGCAACTGTACAACACCTCCAGCATGGTACGGTTGCGCTGCCCTTCCGGCAGGGACAGGTCGATCGATCCGAGGATCGCATTAATCTCCTTTTCCGTGAGTACTTCGGGTATCTTCAGCCCGATCCTGGGACTTTCCAACAATTCGGTCGGATCGTGCTGCATGTAATCTTCGAGCAAGAGGTAACGGTAGAACGATTTGAGGCCCGAAATGATCCGCGCCTGTGAACGGGGATGGATACCTATATCGTGCAGCCGGGCAACAAACTGCTGCATATCGTTGTAGGTCAGTTGCCGTATATCCAGCTTCTCGTCGATGGTAAAACGCACCAGCTTGTCCAGATCAGCCATGTAAGCCTCTACCGAATTGGGCGAGAGCGACTTCTCCAGCCGCAGATAGGTCTGATATTTAGCATATATATTGGTTTTTGCCGTCATTGTTCGTTCATTTCTTTATGAGTGTGTTAGATAATCACTACCTTTGCACCACGAGTCACGTGTGCCCATACACGTTACAAAGGTAATAAAGATAATAAAATGAAGAATATCCAGATCATCAATGGTCCTAACCTGAATTTGCTGGGTAAACGCGAACCGACGGTATACGGCAGTGTTTCTTTCGAAACCTACCTGGAAAAGTTACGTACACGCTATCCCGATTGTATCCTGGATTATTACCAAAGCAATGTGGAAGGCGAGATAATAAACAAAATACATGAAACAGGCTTCGACTACGACGGCATCATCCTCAACGCCGGGGGCTACACGCATACATCGATAGCCCTTCACGACGCCATCAAATCCGTCACTACACCCGTGATCGAGGTACACATCTCCAATGTGCATGCCCGCGAATCCTACCGGCATCATTCCATGCTTTCGGCGGCCTGCAAAGGCGTCATTGCAGGATTTGGCATGGACTCTTACCGGCTCGCTGTGGAAGCATTTCGGGAAGACTGATCCCTTTCCCGTTTTAGGCAACAAGCAATTATAGTTTATATAGAATAAGTGAACTGACTTAATTTAGGTATATGTTAAAGCATACAAAGATTGTAGCAACCATTTCAGACAAACGCTGTGATGTAGAATTTATCGACTCATTGTATAAAGCCGGTATGAATGTGGTACGCCTGAACACGGCTCACATGATGCAGGAAGGACTGAGCCGCGTGGTGAATAATGTCCGTGCCGTATCTGACCGTATCGGCATCCTGATGGACACCAAAGGGCCCGAAGTGCGGACCACGATCCTCAAAGAACCCCTTGAACTACGAACAGGTGATGTGATCAAAATCGCAGGAAACCCTGACGGGGAATCTTCACGGGAATGTATCTGCGTATCGTATCGCAACTTCGTGCAAGACCTGCCCCTGGGTGGCGATATCCTGATCGACGACGGAGACCTGGAACTGAAGGTGATCGAGAAACAACCCGACTTCCTCGTATGCGAGGTATTGAACGACGCCACGCTGGGAAGCCGCAAGAGCGTCAATGTCCCGGGCGTACGCATCAACCTCCCTTCGCTCACGGAAAAAGACCGGATGAATATCCAGTGGGCCATTGAGAACGACCTCGATTTTATCGCCCACTCCTTTGTCCGCAGTAGGCAGGACGTATTGGATATCCAACGCATCCTGGACGATCACAACAGTCCCATCAAGATCATCTCCAAAATAGAGAACCAGGAAGGGGTAGACAACATCGATGAAATCATCGAAGTGACTTACGGGGTCATGATCGCCCGTGGCGACCTCGGCATTGAAGTAGCCGCCGAAAAGATCCCCGGTATCCAGCGCGTCCTGATCCGCAAATGTGTGGAAGCCAAGAAGCCGGTGATCGTAGCCACCCAGATGCTCCACTCGATGATCCAGAACCCCCGCCCCACCCGTGCGGAGGTGACCGATATTGCCAATGCCATCTATTACCGTACCGACGCATTGATGCTCAGTGGCGAGACGGCATACGGCAAGTATCCGCTCGAAGCCGTACAAACCATGGCCAAAGTGGCTCGCGAAGCCGAAAAGACCAAATTGGCGGCCAACGATATCCGCGTGCCGATCTCAAGCGATCTGGACGTGACTTCTTTCCTGGCCAAACAAGCCGTAAAGTCATCGTCCAAACTACACGTAAAAGCCATCATCACCGACAGTCATACCGGCCGTACGGCCCGTTACCTGGCCGCCTTCCGGGGTACAGCTACTGTGTTTGCCATTTGTTACAACCAGCGCGTCATGCGTATGCTTTCACTCTCTTACGGCGTGTGGGCCGCCTACCAGCCGTGGAACGACAGCCGACGCGAATACTTCCGCGAAGCCCTGGTGCAACTGATCAAAAGCGGATGGATTACGCAGAATGATATGGTAGCCTACCTCAGCGGTAGCTTCGGCGAAGGCGGCGGCACCTCCTTCCTCGAGATCAACAACGTATCCAAAGTGCTGAACGCCGGACACGAATTCATGCTGCCTACTTTCAACGATTGAATGACGATCGAAGAATACATACGCCTATACAGCGATGAAGAGGGTGAGCTACTGGCCACCCTCAATCGCGATGCGCATGTGAACCTGCTCCGCCCTCGCATGATTTCCGGCCACATCCAGGGACGCATCCTGAAGATGTGTTGCCGGATGATGCGCCCCCGGCGGGTGCTCGAGATCGGCACCTATACAGGCTATGCCACCCTATGCCTGGCCGAAGGCTTGGACGACGACGCACTGATCCATACCATTGAAATCAATGATGAAATGGAGGATTTCATCCGGAAATACCTTCCCCATTCGCCGCATCGCGAAAAAATCAGGCTACATTTCGGCGATGCCATACAAATTATTCCTACCTTGGACGAGACGTTCGATATGGTCTTCATCGATGCCGACAAGCGGATGTATGCCGACTACTACGACCTCGTCTTCCCCTACGTCCGCCCCGGCGGACTGATCCTGGCCGATAATACGTTGTGGGATGGGAAAGTAGTGGAAAAGGTCTCCCCGGCCGATCAGCAATCGGCAGGCATATTGGCGTTCAATGAGAAGATCAGGCAAGACCAGCGGATCGAGAAAGTGATCCTTCCCCTGCGTGACGGCCTGACAATGATGTGGAAAAAATAAAACTAACAGACATGGAAAGTACAAGACTCAACAAAATCGGACGCCTGTTGCAAAAGGAACTGGGCGATATCTTCCAGAAACAGACACAGGCCATGCACGGCACACTTGTCTCCGTAAGCGCCGTGCGCGTAAGCGCCGACCTGAGCGTGGCCCGGGTGTATCTGAGTATTTTCCCCTCCACCAGAGGGAATGAACTGCTGGAAGCCATCCGTAAGAACACCAAGTCGATCCGCTTCGATCTGGGCCAGCGCGTTCGCCTGCAATTGCGCAAGATACCCGAACTGGCCTTCTTTATCGACGACTCGCTGGATTACCTCGAAAACATCGACAAACTGCTGCAAAAGTAACCGTCGCCTGTGAACCTGCCGTTCCATATTGCCCGCCGCTATCTGTTCTCGAAGAAGTCGCACAATGCGATCAACGTGATCTCGATGGTATCCGTTTGCGGCGTGACGGTGGCCACCATGGCAATGGTAGTGGCGCTATCGGTGTTCAATGGATTCACGGGCATGGTATCCTCCCTATTCAGTTACTTCGATCCCGAACTCAAGATTACCCCCCGGCACGGCAAGGTGTTCGACCCAGCACAGGCCGAACTGCTACGCCTCCGGGAGATGCCCGAGATCAGCATCGTATGCGAAGTATTGCAGGATAATGCCATCGTGCGTTATCGCGACAAGCAGAACATCGCCGTGGTAAAAGGCGTAGACCGCCACTTCGGCCAACTGGTTGCGCTCGACAGCGTGTTGCTCGACGGCCGTTTCGTCCTCCGCGAAGATGTGGTAGACTATGCTACCCTGGGCTTCGGACTGGCTAATGCCCTGGGCGCCAAAGCAGGATTTGTAACGCCCCTCGACATCTTTGCCCCCAAACGCAACGAACCGGTCAATATGGCCAATCCGGCTGCTTCTTTCGACATCGAACATGCTTTTACCGGTGGTGTGTTCTGCATCAATCAGGTGCAATACGACGACAACTATATGCTCGTCCCCCTTGAACTGGCCCGCTCCCTCTTCCGCTACGATAAGGAAGTCTCCGCCCTCGAACTCAAACTGGCCGACGGGACCAACCTTCCCGCCGTCAAACGAAAAATCCGCGACGCCATCGGCAACGACTTCCTTGTGCTCGACCGCTACGAGCAGCAGGCCGATTCCTTCAAGATGATGCAGATCGAGAAATGGATGACGTTCCTCATCCTCTGCTTCATCCTCGCCATCGCCCTCTTCAATGTAGTGGGCTCACTCTCCATGTTGATGATCGAAAAACAAGACGATATCCATACCCTGCGCAACATGGGCGCCGACCGGCAACTGATCCGACGCATTTTTCTCTTCGAAGGTTGGATGATCTCCGGGGTAGGTACACTCGTTGGCGTAGTGATCGGCGTGATCCTCGCCCTCCTTCAGCAGGAGTTCGGCCTGATCAGCCTGGGCGACTCCGCCGAAGCCTTTGTAATTGATGCCTATCCGGTACATGTGATGCCCGGCGACCTGATAACCGTCTTTCTCACCGTCATGCTCATGGGCTTCCTCGCCGCCTGGTACACCGTCCGCTACCCCGGCAAACGCTGGCTCTAAACATCCACCGCCTAAACCCACGCGCCTCATCAACGTACAAGACAGAGACAATGCTGATGTTGCAGGGAAATCCTGATCTTACAAAGTAAAATCCCTGCAAGGAGAAGTATTTCTTCAACCTTTCAGGGATTTCGTATATGGGATACCTACAGGGGTGATCCTTATTTCACATTCCCTGCTTTGATCAGGTACTCGGCGATCTGGACGGCATTGAGGGCGGCACCTTTTTTAATTTGGTCGCTGACGGTCCAGAAGGTGAGGCCGTTAAGGTTACAGAGGTCTTTGCGGATGCGGCCTACGTATACGGGCTCTTTATCGGCTACGAAAAGAGGCATGGGATAGTCTTTGTTGGCCGGCTCGTCTTGTAAGACGATGCCTTCGGCTTCGGCAAAGGCTTTGCGGGCTTCTTCCACGCTGATAGGACGCTCGGTCTCCACCCAGGTAGCTTCGCTGTGGGCGCGGATCACAGGGACTCGCACACAGGTAGCGCTCACTTCGATATCGGAGTGCATGATCTTTCGGGTTTCGTTATACATTTTCAACTCTTCCTTAGTGTAGCCGTTGTCAGTGAACACGTCTACCTGTGGGATAAGGTTGTAGGCCAATTGATAGGCAAACTTCTCCACTGTAGGGGCTTCGCCTTTCAGGATTTGTTCGTACTGTTTCACCAGTTCGGCCATGGCCGTTGCACCGGCACCGCTGGCTGCCTGGTAGGTGGCAACATGTACACGCTTGATATGGGATACGTTTTCAATGGCTTTGAGGGCTACTACCAGCTGGATGGTCGTACAGTTGGGATTGGCAATGATTCCGCGCGGACGGTTCAGGGCATCTTCAGGGTTCACCTCGGGCACTACCAGCGGCACATCGGCATCCATGCGGAAAGCGCTGGAGTTGTCTATCATCACGGCGCCATGCCTGGTGATGGTAGGTGCAAATTCGATTGAAGTGCTACCTCCGGCTGAAACGAAAGCGATATCGATACCTTTGAAGTCGTCGTTGTGTTTCAATTCCTTCACCGTATACTGTTTACCATGGAAGGTATAAACATGTCCGGCACTGCGGGACGAGCCGAATAGCACCAGCTCATCCATCGGGAAGTTTCTCTCGTCGAGCACGCGCAGGAATTCCTGACCCACGGCTCCACTAACACCAACAATTGCTACTTTCATTTTCGCACAAATTAATTTGATATAACAATAAAAAGAATAACTTTGTGACCGATTGAGATGCCGCAAGGCCTCTTTCCCCGAATCAGCCTGCAAATGTATAAAACTTATGGCAAAACCCGTTAATTATGAAACATTTATTACTATTTTTTCTATTTGCGCTACCTTTTTGTGTTTGCGCACAGTTACACGAATCTTTTGATAAGCCCACAGTAACGGCTTCGTATCCCTGGGAGGGAACACCGGAACGGTTTCGTGTGAACGACCAGGGAGAACTCCAGCTTTATACACTACAGAGTTCCGGTAAGGCCTGGCTCGCGCTGGCTTCTACCCGTCTGTATGCCAACGAATGGCAATGTACGATGCGGAGCGACTATCAAGGTACGGTGCAGAACTATTTCCAACTTTATCTCTGGTGTCGCGAACCGTCGATGGACAATCCCGGCGAAGCGGTGTTTGTGCGGTTAGGCTACACAAAGAAGTCGGTAGCGCTGTGTTATCAACAAGGAAACCTGAAACCGGAAGTGTTACTCGAAGGACGTGTGCTCTTTACCGACCCTACACAGGTAGATGTAAAGGTGACCACCGACGGTAAAGGACAATGTACCCTCTACACCCGGAACGCTACGGAAAGTGCGTATCATACAGAAGGAATGGTAGAATTGCCAACAGGTGACTCCAAGGGATATTTCATGGTCGGTATGACCTATTCAGGACAACATAGCCGCGATAAATATGTGGATAATCTGTATGTGCGGAATTTTACCCTGGAAGGGAATCGGCCGGAACCAACTCCCGGACCAGCGCCAGGTGATGCACCACAGATCACACAACTGGATCATACGGCTGACAATACGCTGCAAATAGAGTTTGACCAGCCTGTAGTTGCCGATTATGCATCTTTTACGCTTTCGCATCTTGGCGAGGTGAACGCTATTGGCATTACGGACGATGGGCTTATGCTGGAATTGATTTGGGAGGCACCATTGGAAAAGGGAAAGACATACCTGTTGACCTATTCGGACTTGTTGGACGAAGCAGGTAACAACCATTCCGGAACGTATACTTTCATTGCCACATACAGCGAGACAGTCTCTGTCGATCCGGATGATACAACAACGCCTGTCGTATATGCGTTCGGCGATATGCTTCTCAATGAAGTAATGGCCGATCCCAAAGGGCTTACCTCCCTGCCGGAAACCGAATATGTGGAACTGCATAACACCACCGAGCGAACGATTATCCTGGATGGCTGGCAGTTCAGATATGGAGATACCCGGGTGGTTTTACCCAACCAGGCAGTCCTGGCGCAGGGCTATGCCGTGCTTTACCGGGCAGGACGATCCATCCACCTTGATCCGGGAGGTACGGAGATGCCGTTGGCCACATTTCCCGCCCAACTGGCCAACACAGGAAAGGCATTGCAACTGACCGACGCGACCGGAAAACTAATCGACCGGATGGAATACGGCCAGGCCAAACCAGGTATCTCCTGGGAACGGCAAGGTAGTGAATGGATACTGTCTGCTGATCCGCGTGGCGGAACGCCAGGCAGCCTGAATTCGACGCCTGAGGAAGAGCAGGTACCAGTCTTCTCCACCGTGGAACCCCAAGAGATTGTGTTCAATGAACTGCTACCCGATCCGTTTGTCGGTGGAGCAGAGTATATTGAACTGTACAATCGTTCCGGCAAAACACTTCCAGTGAAGGGGCTGTCGGTAGCGACCAGGCGGTCTGATGGGACACTGGCTACGGCCTATCCGCTGGATGCCTGGGGGGCAACCATCCAACCGGAGGGTTTTCTGGTGCTTACCAAGTCGGCAACCGGTGTAAGGGGCTTCTATCCCGTGCCGGATACTGCACCGGTACATGAAATGAAGATGCCTGTACTGGCCAATACGGCGGCTACACTGGTATTGGTTCGCCAAGGCGACGGGGTAGTAGTAGACGAAGTATCGTATACCGCACAATGGCATGACCCGGCAGTGAAAGATATGAAAGGAGTAGCGCTCGAACGGATTGATCCGGATAAGCCGGCGCAGGATCCGGCCAACTGGACATCCGCAACTTCTACCGCAGGACACGGTACACCCGGCGGGCAAAATTCACAATACAAAAACACCGCCGGTTCTCCGGCAGGTATCGATGCGCCGGTGTATGACCCGTTGACGGGTGATTACCGAATGCTCTATGCCTTTGAGGAGGCAGGTTACCAGTTGCATGCCCGTGTGTTTGATTTGTCGGGAAGGCAGGTGGCGGTCATAACCAACAATGAACCGGCAGGCGTCAGCGGACGGTTGGTGTGGAACGGAATGGGATCAGACGGTAGCCGCCTGATCCCGGGTGTGTATATCTTTTATGTGGAATGCACACATCTGTCCGGATGGACACGGCAGATCAAACTTCCCTTGCTGGTGCATTGACTGCCCTTATTCGTAAACGGCCTTATACCATTCGAGCTGGGTATACCATTCGTTGAGGTCATTAAACGCAGCACGCGGGATATAGGAATTGAGGCCTGAAAAACGTTTCATCTCCATGGTGGAGCCGGTTCCGTAGGTGGAAAAGGGTGTTGTCTTCTTGTACAAGATCGCCTTGTTCATGGCTGTGCTGAAAGCATTGTACTCACTTTCTGTGGCAATGTTGGCGATAAAATCGCCGAAATCGTAGAGCATGCGTTTGGAAGTAAGCAAGTCGAGGGGTTGGATATTACTTACAGGCATCGCTTTCACATCCGCTTCCTTGCCTTTGAGGATGGCGCGGGTGGCAGTACACAGGTCGCCCAACTGAGGGGTATGGATCAGCGCAATGGTGGCCGATCTATACAGGTCCGACTGCTGATTGTAGTAATTGAAGAAGTCTTCGCAAACAGCTACCATGTCTGCCTCTTTCTTAAAGAGCGAAGACATGATCAGATCGTAGGGAAAACCGGAAGCCAGAATCTCTGTGGGAGAAGCTACAATATATTCAGTCTTGTTGCGGAGCTCGTAGGCCACTTCCACGCTGGCCATATAGCAGGCATCGAAGATGATGAAGTCGAACACATGGTCGGGAATAGCGGCTGCCAGTTCAGGAATTTCCATCCAGTGCCCTTTATCTACGCCAAAGGATTTAAGCATATTGCTATAGTTTTGGGGCAACCAGGCCGTACCATGGCTCCAGAGCATCAACCCATAGCTGTCGGCATCAAATCGGGCATCGGTTAATACATCATTGATGATTTCAGAAACGACCTCGCCGGATGCCGAGTTCTGTTCCTCATACGTCTTAATCACCTGCTTCTCGGCTTCGCCCTGTTTGTTGATGCTGATCTGATACAAATGAGGTACATCATTCGCCGGATCGAAGTAAACCAGCAAATTCCCATTGTTCAGACTGGCTGAGGTAAGCCCTTCCATCATATTTACAATATTGGTATTGCCATTACTGCTGAGGTTGTTATCAGCAGCCATATATACTAACACCGTACGCGTGGGTGCAGGTACCGGATCGTTTTTATCGCATGAAAGGAGAGCAACAACGCTCACCAGGAAGAACATTACATATTTAAAGGGTTGCATTTTCATATTCAGAATCATAAATTACCGCACAAAGGTAATGACATCTGACGGAATAAATCGGCTTTTAACTTGTTTTATAACTGATTAGCAGTTTCTTCGCTTTACTAAGGGGTCACTTTCCAGTTGTGGAAAGTGATGGATGGAGCAGTAGTTTGCAAGATGGAGGCATCCACGGCGATCTCAATCTGTGTCTGGTGACAGGTCGAGAGAATAGGCGCCAGGTTGACAGTGGACGTGACGATATGGTTGTTGGACGTCAGGCAATTGAGGGTAAACATCAGCGAGTGGTCGGTCGTGGAGTTGTTCACCGCATCCAGCAGAAGCAATTGTCCGGTATAGTCTCCTTTGTTTTTCTCCAGGGTGAATGGAAGGGTGTGTTCTGAAGACAGGTGGGCATTGCGGTTGTGTATCCTGACAGCAGGGATGATGCCCGACAGGGATGCACTGCAATGGCGAATGGCGCTTCCTCCCTCTATATGGATACGGAACGATAGCTGTCGGACAAAAGATTCGGGGTTGATGGCCTGGCTTGCGGCTTGTCCGGCCGTAATAACCAGCGAAGGAATTACTGCGACATACAGTGGGTCGATATGACTTACTTTTTGTTCGTTGGAAGAAACGAATAACGCTTCGGCCGACTCGTAGGTTTGCATGGAGCCGAACTGAATATTTTCAGCATCACAATTGAAGATAAGCACACGATACGTGTCGGGGGGGAGTGCAAATTTAAGATAGGAGGCATCGCCTTCTGTCTGGATCATTGCGCCTTTGCCGGATGGGTAGAAGCAATAACGAAGCGTCTTTGGCGTTGTATGCCCCGGCAACAGGTGATCCCATTGCGTGGTAAATGTAATAAAACCGTAGCGTGCACTTGGAATATCCTCTTCCCCTCCGCAGCTACACTTTATTAATGTACACAGACATACGCCAATCACTAAAGCAAGCACTTTGATCAAAAAGCTTGCTTTTTCCTCACTAAAACTCAATTTCCTCAATTTTGTACAATCCTTTTCTCGGATACGCCAAATGTAGAGGGTCTTAACAGGCGTACTATTGCCTATTCTGTTCAAATTGTTGTATATTTTGCAGAAGGGTACAAATAAGTTGTAAAATGTACAACCGGCAGGATTATCATTTACAAGTTTTCATCCCTGGCCGAACGCATGGCACGTGGAGACTGGCCGAAATTGGCCCGGCAGAAGTGGGAAAAATTAGAAAGCGACTCGAAGCCATACTTGTAGCTGATGTCGGAAATAGACAGCTCAGTAGTGATCAGGTCGGTCTGGATATCCTGGCATTTCCGTTTGAGCATCCACTGATAGGCAGGCTCATCAAATGCTTCTTTGAAAAGGCGGCGGAAAGTAGGCACACTATAACCGCCAAGTTGCGCAAATGCTTCCACATCGCGCGCCTTCTGGTAGTTTTGCAACACAAAATACTGGAAACTCTTGTTATAACGATAGATGGTGGAATAGAATGCCGCCAGGTCTTTGATGGGGTAGTAGCAGTTGAGCAGGTACATCAACTCGGTTTGCTTGGCATTGAGAAAGTCGGAACAGCGCAGGTCATTATCGAGCACTTCTTTCATACTATCGAGAAAGATGCGCAAGGGCGGGCAGATGTCGAGTACCACCGAACTCAACTGGCCGCTGGAAGCCATAGCCGTTCCTTTGTTGAAGCGTTCGGTACAGATATTGAGCGGGCGTTCGAACAGGTGCAGGATGCATTCCGTGGCTTCGAGGATTTGGAACTCCACACGCGACCCAACAGGTTGCAAGATAAACTGGCCTTCGCGAAAATACGTATCAGGATGCTCTTCACTGTTTACACGTACTTCTCCCTTCAGCAGAAAATAGATGGTATTCTGCGTGCATCGTTCCTGGGGGATCAATACGCCCTTCGGGTAGGAACGATACTTGAATATGTGCCGCTGGTAAAACCCGCAGGAAGCACAGTCCGTGTATTTAGAGCATCTTTGTTCAAACATAGGCTAAAAAGAACATCGTATCGTTACAGTTTTACTTTCTTACTTTTCCCTTTGGGACTTTCGTTGTGGAAACGATCTACGGCGGTTACCACATACCGGTATTTCACCGTCCCCTTTTCGTAGGGCAGTTGAAATGCCGTATCGCTTGTCATGCCCACAATCCGGGCGGGATTATTCAGGTCGACAGGTTCTTTATCATTAAAACGGTAGACTACAAAATAATGAGCCAATTCCGGATTTGAGGGGTTTTGTTGGGCTTTCCAGCGCAACAGGTAGCCGTCGGCCGTCCATTCAACCTTCATGCTTTTTACCTCCTTCGGCGGCAGGTTGTGCTGGTGTGTATAGGCCGGAATCAGTGCTGGGTAGCGGTGATAGTGCTGCCGGAGGCTGTCCGCTACACCCTGGTTGTCCCATAATATTTCGTTGGCCGGCCAAAAGCAGTTGCCACTCACATGCAGCAAAGCCCGTTCATAACGCATTTTCCGGGTGAGTTCCCCGGCTTTCATCGTGCGCGCCACATCCTGGCCGATGTACAGCGGCCGGTCGCCGGCATGCTGATCCCACCAGCGGATTAGCGTGATATAATCAGCGGCGGTATGCCCGATCTCCCAATAGATCTGCGGAATGTTATAATCAATCCATCCTTGTTCTACCCAGTGCAGCACATCGGCATACAAGTCGTCGTAGTTTTGCAGGCCATTCGTGTCGCTACCTGAGCCATCCGGCGTACTTTTCTTGTTACGGTAGATGCCGAACGGGCTGATACCGAACCGTACCCAAGGCTTGGTAAGCAGGATGGTACGTTTGAGTTCACTGACAAGCTGGTTTACGTTATTACGCCGCCAGTCTCCACGCTGGCTCTGGGTATATCCCTTTGCCAGGCCGTAGCGGCGAAAACTCTCGTCGTCGGGGAAAGGTGTGCCGGCCACCGGATAGGGATAGAAATAATCGTCCATGTGGATGGCGTCTACGTCATACCGCATCACAATGTCGCGCACTACCTGGCAGATATGCTGGCGGTTTTCCGGGAGACCGGGATCAAACAGTACTTGTTTATTATACACCACAAATCGTTCCGGATAGCGGTGGTAGATATGCGAATCGGCAAAGACAAGGCTTTCGTTTCCGGCCCGGTAGGGATTCAACCAGGCATGGAATTCCATCTGTCGTTTGTGGCATTCTTCAATCAGGAAGGCCATCAGGTCGAAGTTGCCGACAGGTGCTTTCCCCTGGGTACCCGTATAAAAGCGACTCCACGGCTCCAGTTTGGAGGCATAGAACGCATCGGCTTCGGGGCGCACCTGGAAAATGATCGCATTGATACCACAGGTCTGCAGGTAATCCAGTTTGCGGGTGAAATCTTTACGCATTTCGGCCGGCGTCATGGACTGGTATTCACTTTGGAACACGGTTTGTATCCAGGCACCCCGAAACTCACGTTTGGCTTCACGGACGGAAACCGGTGCGGTAGGTGCCTGGCGTACGGTCGAACAGGCCGAAGCCAGAAAAAGAAGGAAGAACACAAAAACTGTCTGCTGCTTAGACATATAGTACGAGTGCATTATTTTATTAAAGAGACAAAATTAGTTCTTTCCGTACAAATATGCAATGTTTTTGGTTTTATTCATTAAAAAAGTACATGATATTGATAGAATAAACACTTTTTGTCTATCACCTCATACCGGACGAGAAAGGAAAATTCCTACCTTTGCCTGTCCAATTAACAGGAGCAGGAAATTACGTATGTCTGAGAATCATTCCATCTTCATCAAAGGCGCCCGCGCCAACAATCTCAAAAACATCGATGTGGAAATACCCCGTGATAAACTGGTGGTGATCACCGGCCTGTCGGGAAGCGGAAAGTCGTCATTGGCTTTCGATACGTTGTATGCCGAAGGGCAACGCCGGTATGTGGAAAGCCTCTCAGCCTATGCCCGCCAGTTCCTGGGAAGAATGAGTAAGCCGGAAGCCGATTACATCAAAGGAATCCCACCTGCGATCGCCATCGAACAGCGGGTCAATACCCGTAACCCGCGCTCTACTGTGGGCACGTCGACCGAGATCTATGAATATATGCGCCTGCTCTATGCCCGCATCGGGAAGACAATATCTCCGGTTTCCGGACAGGAAGTGAAAAAGCACCAGATCAGCGATATCCAGCAAGAAGTATTGGCCTATCCGGAAGGAACACGCTTTGCTGTTTTCACCCCGGTAGTCCTCCCCGAAGACAGAAGCATGAAACAGCAGTTGGAGATGCTGCAAAAAGAGGGATATACCCGTCTTTCCATTGGCGATACGGTCTATCGAATCGGCGAAGTATTGTCGGACGAGAAGCTGCTGAAATCGCCTTCGATCGAGATCCTGATAGACCGTCTGACCGTTTCCGGGGAGAAGACGCTAAAAAGCCGCCTGGCCGACTCGGTCGAGACCGCATTCTTTGAAGGGCACGGTACCTGCCTGATCCGTCTATATCTTGACCACGAGACGATACTGAAAGAATATTCCAAAAAATTTGAAGCCGACGGGATCACCTTTGAAGAACCGACGGACATGATGTTCAGTTTCAACAACCCTGTTGGGGCCTGTCCCGTATGTGAAGGCTTCGGTAAGGTGCTTGGGATTGACGAGAACCTGGTGATCCCGGATAAGAGCCTTTCTGTTTTCGAAGGGGCCGTGGTCTGTTGGAAAGGCGAGGCAATGAGCGAATGGCAACGATCCTTCATCAACAGCAGTGCACGCCATGATTTCCCGATCCACCGAGCCTATTACGACCTGACCGAGGCCGAAAAGGACCTCCTCTGGCATGGCACCCAAGGTGTACAGGGGATCGACGATTTTTTCAAATTTGTAGAAGAAAACCTCTATAAGATCCAATACCGGGTGATGCAGGCGCGGTATCGTGGCAAGACCACCTGTCCGGCCTGTAAAGGTACACGCCTCAAGCGGCAGGCGTTGTATGTGAATGTAGGCGGACGGAGCATTGCCCAGTTAGTGGTGTTACCTATCACCGAACTGAAAACGTTTTTCGACCGGCTGAGGCTGGACGAAACAGAGGCGATTGTGGCCAAACGGTTGCTTATCGAAATCAACAATCGCCTGCAATTCCTGCTCGATGTGGGACTGGGATACCTCACGCTCGACCGCCTGTCGGCCTCCCTTTCCGGCGGTGAAAGCCAGCGGATCAACCTTGCCACATCGTTGGGCAGCAGTCTGGTGGGGTCTTTATATATATTGGACGAACCGAGTATCGGGCTTCATTCGCGCGACACCGAACTGCTGATCAGGGTACTTCGTCAGCTACAGGCGTTGGGCAATACCGTAGTGGTAGTGGAACATGATGAAGAAATTATCCGTGCCGCAGACTATATCATCGACATTGGTCCCAAAGCCGGGCGCCTTGGCGGTGAGGTGGTCTATCAGGGCGATGTGGCTCATTTGCGTTCCAGCCGGGAAAGTTATACCGTACGTTACCTGAACGGCGAAGAACAGATTGAGCTCCCTCCTTTCCGCCGTCCGTGGAACAATTATATCGAAGTAAAAGGTGCCCGGAAGAATAACCTGAAAGGGATCAATGTGCGTTTCCCACTGAACATCATGACGGTGGTGACCGGTGTCAGTGGCTCGGGCAAGAGTTCGCTGGTGCGCGACTTGTTCTACGAAGGGGTGAAAAGCCATCTGGAAGCCTCTTCCCGGCTACCCTCAGACTGCGGCGGACTGGAAGGCGACCTGAAAATGGCAGAGGGGATCGAATTTGTAGATCAGCATTCGATCGGTAAAAGTTCCCGTTCGAATCCGGTAACCTATATCGGCGCATACGACGAGATACGCAAGCTGTATGCCGAGCAGGCGCTAGCCAAACAGATGGGTTACAGCCCCGCCTACTTCTCCTTCAACAAGGAGGGCGGACGGTGCGAAGAATGTAAGGGCGACGGACGTATCACCGTAGAGATGCAGTTCATGGCAGACATCACACTGGAATGTGACGTTTGCCACGGTAAGCGGTTCAAGCCAGATGTGCTGGAAGTAGAATACCACGGCGCCAACATTTTTGATATCCTGGAGATGACCGTCAACCAGGCTATCGAATTCTTTGCGCCATCCAAAGGCAGCCAGGAGAAGAAGATCGTCAAGCGATTGAAGCCTTTGCAGGATGTAGGACTGGGTTACCTCAAGCTGGGGCAGACATCTTCCACGCTCTCAGGGGGTGAGAACCAACGTGTGAAACTGGCCTATTACCTTGGCCAGGAAAAACAACCGCGTACGCTTTTTGTCTTTGACGAACCTACCACGGGATTACACTTTCACGACATCAAAACACTGCTGAAAGCTTTTAACGCGCTGATTGAGAAAGGACATACGGTGATCATCATTGAGCATAATATGGACGTGATCAAATGCGCCGACTACCTGATCGACCTTGGTCCGGAAGGAGGAAAGGCCGGCGGCAGTCTGGTTTGTAGCGGCACCCCCGAGCAAGTGTCGGCCTGTGAGGCCTCTTATACCGGGCGGTTTCTGCGGGAGAAGTTATAATAATTACATCGGAAGCGCCTCCTCCGGCTCGTCTTCTTCCAGCACTGTTTGCAGGTGAAGATCCTGTTCGTCTTTATTCTCCAGGTACTCATACTTGAAGATATTCACGCACAACAGGAAGAAAGCAATCAGCAACGGCCCGAAGATAATCCCCATGAATCCGAACAGGGAGAGACCGATTATCACACCGAATATCGTGATCAACGGATGGGTATCGGCCATTTTTTTCTGTAACATGAAACGGATCATGTTGTCGATATTCGAAATGACCAACAGCGCAAACAAGGTGAGTCCTATCGCATTCATCCAGTCGCCGGTCAAGGCCAGATAGATAGCCAACGGCAGCCAGATCAATACCGTCCCCACAATCGGGATAATCGTGGCGATACAGGTAAGGAAACCGAATAAAACCGGTTCGGGCACCTGGAAAACCAGGTAGCCGATACAGGCAATCACCCCCTGGATCACTGCCAGCAGCGGGATACCGATGGCATTAGACGATACGATCGTATGGGCCTCACGAAGTATCCTGGTCTTATTCTTCTCACTAAATGGCAGAATGGTATAGAAATACTCTTCCATCTTCCGTCCGCTGATCATCATGAAATACAGGAAAAACAGCAGTACCACCAGGTTCATTGCCAGTCCGCTGAGGCTTCCCATCAGGTACTGTCCAACCTGTGGCAGGTAGGAAGCCGCTTTGAGCAGGTTCGTGCGGTCGAGGATATTATAGCCGGTCTTTTGCCGGATCAGGTCGGCCACATGTTGTGCCGTGTCCATGATCAGCGAGGTGTCCAGGTTAATATGTTGCAGTTTGCTCACCAGCAGCCAGGCCGTGAGTGAGATGGGGACGAGGAATAACAGGATCGTTTCCAACAACAGAATAAAAGCGGCCCAACCCTGTTTCATGTGCTTCTTTTCGGTGAAGAACAACAATTGTTTCCGCACCAATATATAGATGGTGAAGGCCCCGAGTATGCCGCTGAGGAAAGGGGTGAATTCATAGAATAGCACGACTCCGATCACCACGATCAGAATAATGAGCGAAAACTTCCGGTATTGCTCCTGCATATTCATCTTATTTTGCTTTCAGGTTCGTACAGAAAACAAACAGATAGTGGACAAAGTTGTATCCAGAGACCTTTTTATACGATTATGCCAGGGCGTTGTACACAACCCGTCCTTCTACGATCGTGGCCTGGTTGTACAACGCGTCGCTGAGGAAGATAATATCGGCATCCTTTCCTTTTTCCAGCGTTCCTTTGCGATCGGCAATGCCCATGATACGCGCCGGCGTTTCAGCAGCCATACGTACAGCGTCAGCCAGCGGAATGCCAGCCTGCTGTACCATGGTGCGGATCAGGCGGTCGGCCGTGGCAATACTGCTTGACAGTGCCGAACGGTCGGGCAGTTTACCCACACCGTCTTCCAGGATCACACGCGGATCGTTGAACAAGGTCTCCGCATCTTCCCAGGCGGCGGCACGCATAGCGTCGGTCACGAGGGCTGTCCGTTCCACCCCTTTGATCTTATGTACCAGTTTGAGGATAGCCGGTGGCACATGGATGCCATCGCCCACCAGTTCTACGGTCAGGTCGTCTACCAGATAAATACTCTCGATCGTACCTTCGTGTTTGTATTCACGTAACTTGTGCACGCCGGTCATGGCATTGTAGAAGTGTGTGGCATGGGTATAACCGGCGTCAAAGGCCGTTTTTACCATCGGGTAATCGGCTACTGTATGGGCCAGTGATACCAGTACACCGTGCGCAGTGGCATACCGGCCAAAAGCCAGTGCCCCTTCCAGTTCGGGCGAAGCGCTCCAACGTTTGATGCAGGAGGTCTCGTTGAGCAACGCTTTATATTCGGCCGGGTCGGGCAGGAAGAGGCATTCGGGAAATTGGCCGCCTTTCATCACCGGGTTGAGGTAATTGCCTTCCAGGTGCAATCCCATTACCCGGGCGCCATTGCGTGGGGCGTCCATCACGGTTTCGCAAGCACGGAAGGCCTGCCGGAAGATTTCCACCGGGGAAGCCGCCATTGTGGCGTACATCGCCGTCATGCCATACTGGGCATGGGCTTCGGCAACCCCATAAAAGGCCTCGGGGGTAGCTTCCGTAAAGTCGCGGCCACCGCCGCCATGAACATGGAAATCAATACAACCCGGCGCCACGTAACAACCACGGGCATCCAGCACCCCGGCCTCTGGGATATCGGCGTTCTCACCGCTTATTTCTGCTATTTTCCCCTCTTTTACCAGGATGAATCCCGTAGATACAGTTCCTCCCGGAGTGAGGATTTTACCGTTTACGATCTTCAGCAATTGAGATTTCATTACATTATGGATTAAGATTTGAACCAAGGATAAGGCCATTGACGCCCCGCCTGTCGAGCGACGAATAAACGGGTTCGCCGAAGGGTGACAGGCGTGTTACCCGGGCCGACTTTAACGATGAGCCGGTGATTTGCCGGAGCGCTTCGGCCAGCAGTTCTTCATCGGGCGTGCCTAACGGAGAAAGGGAATTGTTTGACTGGTATTCGTCAAGCAGGATGTCTGGTGTGAATCCGTCGGTATAATCAGCTTGATGGTCTTTGTTGTAGATCCGCAAAACGATCGGGTGCAGCAGGTAGTCATAGTTTTCATTTTCGCCATACGTATTTGAACCGACAGGCTTACCGATAGTCTTGGTACCGATCAGCGTGATCTTATCCCGCCCGAGATAGGGGATCAGCATATTGATCACAGCCTCCGATGCCGACGCTGTCCAATCGCCAGTCAACACATACAAACGACTAAGGTTCAGGTTGGACGCAGCCACGCTATTGTCAAAGGACATCGTTATATTGCTGCTGGCCGGTTTCTTGTCATTGTATTCCATATAGCAGCATACTTTTCCCAAGGCCGACGCCGGAGCCAACAGTGACGAAAGCAACCGGGCGCTGGACACCAGCCCCCCGCCATTATAGCGCAGGTCCAGCACAAACTCATTCACCTGTTTGGCTTTAAACCGGCTGAAGATATCCTTCATCTGGTTATCGTATGATTTATCGGCATTATTGTTCGGTCCCGAAGAGAAATGCGTATAGGCCAGGTAACCGATCGATTTTCCACCGGATACAAGCACCGTATCTTTGATAAACGGATTATTATCCATTGTCACAGCCGCTTCAATCGAAGCTGTCCCGTTTGGCGATAGTACATTATTTTCCAACTTCGCCAGTTTAAAAGAGGTGGCTCCGCCAGTTTCCAATGCACTATAATTCTCCATGGTAACAGCCTTTTCGTTTGCGCCGAAAGCGATAATCCAGTCGCCCCGTTTCAGTCCGGCTTTATCAGCGGGCGACCCCGGTAATACATAAAGTATCTGGGCATAGCGTGTACCGTTTTTTGAAGCGGAGAACAGCACAAATTCAAAACCATAAGTGGGTTCGTTGTCTGCGATCGCTTTGGTGGTGGCAGGTTTCTTCTCAATGGCAGAAAAGTACAGGTGGCTGGAGCCATACATCACACCGTCCTTGCCAGACCGCAACCCATTGAAGAACGCTTCCGGGTCTATGCTGAAATCCAGTGAACTTTTGGCAGGCAGGTCTTTATACCAGAGATAATTATCATACATTACCTGGTAGATCCAGGCATTGGTATCATGCTCATCCGGATCCACCGGCGGGGCGGGATCATCCTTTCCACAAGCAGTTACCAGCAGCAAACAGGCAAGTATATAGAAGAAAGAAGATGTTCTCATACAGGAGTCATTTGAGTTACAGCGACAAAGGTACGATTATATCTTCTTCTCGATGATTGCCTGAACAACATTTAATACATAATCACCTAACTTTTCAAACTCGTTCACGATATCCATATAGTACACACCGTTCTGATATTCATAGATTTTGTTGTCCACGTCCTCCAGATTCAGGTTGGTGAGTTTGTTCCGGTAATTGTTAATTTCGTTTTCAATATTATATGACGGATTAATATCATCATGTACCACTTCCGTCATTTTCAGGATCGTGTTCATACGGGCCACCGCTTTTTCCACTAACTCAAACATCTTATCAAAATGCTGGTTCTGCACGTCGGTGAATTGCGACTTGGCATCGTTGCGGCGTTTGATGGCGCGTGACAGGTTGTTGCACGAATCGGCGATACTCTCTATCTCGGTTACGGCGCGCAGCATGATACGCACTTCTTCTTTCCCTTCCGAGCTCAGCCGGCCTTCAGCTACCTGGGTGAGGTAGTTGCCGATCTCTACTTCCATGCGGTCGCTGATACTCTCATATTTTTGGATACGATTGAAGATTTCCTGGAATTTGTTTTCCTCTTTCTGATAGAGCAGGTCTTTCACCATATCCAGCATGCGGGCGCAGCGGTCACCATAGACAGCCATCTCCTTGCGCGCCTGCAGCAGTGAAAGTTCGGACGTGGAGAGTATTCCGGAAGAAATATACTTCAATTGGAATTCTTCTTCACCCGCTTCCCGTTTCGGTTTGATCAGCGCAGAGCAAACGTACACGTAGAGCTTTGCAAACCAGATCATGATACATACGTTCGTGATATTGAATACAGTATGGAAAAGCGAAAGTGCATACGAAACCGACACCTGCAGCGTGAACAATTGTTTCTGCAAGGCGGCCATGTGCACGTCATCCAGCGTGTCGGCGGAGTTTATTAGCGAGATCGTTTCGGGATTCAGGGTGCTGAGGAATTCGGTCATTGCCCGTGGGTCGCCCGGGCCGTAGTTGGTGACGATCCAAGCGATCATATTGGTAAAAGGGTAGAAGAGCGCCATCACCCAGCACACACCGAATACGTTGAACATCAAGTGAGCCAGTGCTGCCCGTTTGGCCGATGTGTTGGCCGAGAACGCCGCCAGGTTGGCGGTGATGGTAGTTCCGATGTTTTCACCCAGAATCATGGCTGCAGCCATCTCGAACGGAATCCATCCCTGCGTACACATGATCAGCGTGATCGCTACCGTAGCGCTGGACGACTGCACAATGATCGTCATCACCGTCCCCAGCGCCAGGAAGATCAGCAGCGACACATACCCCATCGACGTATAGTTTTGCAGGAAAGCAAGCACCTCTGGATTGCTTTGCAGGTCGGGCACGGACGATTTAAGGTAGGAGAGCCCCATGAACAGGAAAGCGAAGCCCATGAGGAATTCGCCCCAAGACTTCCGTCTGCTTTTATTGGAGAAGACCAACGGAATACTGAGGCCGATCAGCGGCAACGCAAACACACTGATATCCACTTTGAAACCGAACAACGAGATGATCCATGCCGTCACGGTAGTACCTACATTGGCCCCCATGATCACACTGATGGATTGGGCCAGAGACAGTAGTCCGGCGTTTACAAAACTAACCACCATCACGGTGGTTGCGCTCGACGACTGGATCAGGGCTGTAATCAATACGCCGGTCAGCACACCCGTGACCCGGTTAGTGGTCATCACCGAGAGGATGCCGCGCATTTTATCACCTGCCACTTTCTGCAGCCCTTCGCTCATGATTTTCATTCCGTACAGGAACATACCCAATGAGCCTACGAGGGTTAGAAAGTCAAAAAAAGAATAGTCCATGTAAAATTCGGGGTTTGAGGATGTTTATTCGTTTATTATTCCTTACTTTAGCCGACGAAAATACAAAAAAGAACGAATAAACGATGTCAGAAACAATCACAATTTTTTGCAAAAACACACAGACCCATCTGGAGGTACCCATCGGCTCAACATTATTAGACATTTACAACGCTGTCGGAAAGGCGCTTCCACACCGCCCGATGAACGCACAGGTGAACAACCGCACCGAGAGCCTCATCTATCGCTGCTGGCATTCCAAAGACGTGGAATTCATCGATTATACCCGTTCTTCCGGCGTACGTACGTATGTACGTTCACTCTGCCATATCTTCTCAAAGGCGGTGCACGATATCCTCCCCACGGCAACCGTAAACCTGGAACATCCCATTTCGAAGGGGTATTATTGCGAGGTACACAACGGTAAAGCGATGGATCCGGAGACGATTGAAAAGATACGCAAGCGGATGCAGGAGATTATCGATGCCGATCTGCCTTTTGTACCGCATTACGCCCGGACGGAAGAAGTGACAGCCATGTTCCGCGAACGGGGAATGGAAGACAAGGTGCGCTTGCTCGAGACCTCGGGCATGTTGTATACCTCCTACTACGAACTCGACGGCTATAACAACTTTTTCTACGGCTGCCTCACCCCGTCTACCGGCTATATCCACCTTTTCGGCCTTGAGAAGTACAACGGCGGTATCCTGCTGCGTGTACCCCGGCGCGACCAACCCGAAGCGCTCGAACCCATTGTGAAGCAGGACAAAATGTTCGAGGCCTACAAGGAGCACCTCACCCTGCAACGGGCCATTGGCCTGGATAACGTAGGCGATCTCAACCTGGCTGTCCAGCACGATCAGGCGCATGAGATTATCCTGGTATCCGAAGCGCTTCAGGAAAAACAAGTATCACGCATTGCCGAAGCGATTGCCCACCGGTATCAGGAAGGCGTTCGTTTGGTCATGATCTCCGGCCCCTCTTCGTCGGGAAAGACCACTTTCAGCAAACGCCTGAATATCCAACTGATCACCAATCTGCTCCATCCGGTAGCTATCTCGCTGGATGATTATTTCCTGCCACGCGAACAGACACCCCGTGATGAAAACGGCGATTACGATTTTGAGTCACTCTATGCCCTTGACCTTCCCTACTTCAACAACGACCTCCAGCGGCTGTTGGCCGGCGAAGAGATCGAGCTTCCCAGTTTCAGCTTTACCACCGGAAGCCGTGTTTTCAAAGGAAAGAAACTAAAACTCAGGCACAACTCCGTGCTTGTGATCGAAGGTATCCATGCCCTGAATCCGGAGTTGACCGCTTTCGTGGACAAATCGTACAAATACAATGTCTATGTTTCGGCGCTGACTTCCATCTCGCTCGACAACCACAACTGGATCCCTACCACCGACAACCGCCTGCTTCGCCGTATCATCCGCGACTACCGCTTCCGGGGCTATTCGGCTCAGGCAACCATTTCCCGCTGGCCCAGTGTGCGTGAGGGCGAAGACAAATGGATCTTTCCGTACCAGGAAAATGCCGATGCTACCTTCAATAGCGCCATGCTGTATGAGTTGGCCGCCATGCGCAAGTTTGCCGAGCCCATCCTGATGGAAGTACGCGAAGCCGAGAAAGAAAACGTCGAGGCCTACCGCCTGCTTCGCTTCCTTCGCTATTTCAACTACATTCCCGAAGAAGCACTGCCCGGCACATCGTTGCTCCGCGAGTTCCTCGGAGGCGGAAGCTTTAAGTACTGAACGGGCGAACCGTCAACCTTGAGATAGTCTACACGGCGTATGGCAACGAAGAAAGAAGCTTTTGTCAAGCTACACCTTTCGATCCTGTTGGCCGGTTTCACAGGATTGTTCGGCAAGTTGGTCTCTCTGAATGAGGGGCTGCTCGTGATCTACCGCATGCTCTTTGCCGCCCTTCTGTTGTTGCCCATCCTCTGGTTCGGACGCAAACTGGCTGCTGTTCCCCGGCGCGATGCCTGGCGCATTGCCGCCACCGGGTTTATTCTCGGTCTCCACTGGGTTTTCTTCTATGGCAGCATCAAGGCCGCCAACGTATCGATCGGTGTGATTTGTTTCTCCCTTGTAGGCTTCTTCACCGCAGTGTTGGAGCCCCTGCTTTTTCGTCGGAGGGTATCCCTGCGCGAATTGCTCTACAGCCTCATCACCGTAGGCGGCATCCTGCTCATTTTCCAGTTCGATACCCGCTACCGGCTGGGAATCAGCCTGGGGATCATCTCCACAGCCCTGGCCGCCCTTTTCACAATCATCAATAAAAAGGCAGTTGCCCGCTATCCATCAGGTACGATCCTACTTTACGAGATGGCAGGTGGATGCCTCGGCCTGCTCTGCCTCCTCCCGCTTTACCTGCACTTTTCCCCGGTGGAATCGGTATTTCCGGGTGTACAAGACCTGATGTGGCTTCTCTCCCTGTCTTTTTTCTGCACCATCGGGCTCTACCTGTTGCAGATCAACGCCCTGAAAACCATCTCCGCCTTCACCCTCAATCTCAGTTATAACCTCGAACCCGTCTACAGTATCCTCCTCGCCATGCTCTTTTTCAGCGAAGCCAACGAACTGAGCTGGCCTTTCTACGCAGGCCTCGCCCTCATCATCCTCTCCGTCTGCCTCCAAACCCGCCAGGCGATGAAAGAGACATGACAGGAGGGGAAGGGAAGCGCTGTAACATGTTGCTCATTTTATGTGTATTTTTTGTTGACAGCCGCAAATATAATACGAAAAAATTCGCATCTACAAATGGTTAGGGCACAAATGAAACTACTCACAACAGCCTGTTACACAATTGTTTCCCTGCTAATAAAGTAGTACATTTGCGCTGATCTATTAGACTGACCACAGCAGTGGCCAACGTTAACCGCAACTGGGATGAATATTGACCACAGGCATGACGAACGTTAACCATATTCGTGGATAAAGCTGACCACAGCCGTGGTCAATTTTGATCAAAATCGTGACTAATTCTTACCACCTGTGCGGGGAACCTAATTGATCGGAGAGACCTTATTACATCCGTATAATCTAAACATGAAAAGTATGCCTGTTTACTATGACTTTTACCCAACTCCTCAACCGAAAGGAAGGCGATTACCGCCAGTTTCCGAATTACGTACCGGTGGAAGGGCATTTCGGGAAGGAGCCTAATCCGGATACAATTTGACAACAAGGTGAAGTTTGAATGAAGTTTGGATGAAGTTTCAGGGAGGTGAATCAATTGATACTGATTGAATTGGAGTTTTGACATTATTTTTTAAATTTGTGAAATAATACAAGGAAACCATGAAAATCATTCAGCTATATAAGGGCCTTTTAACATCTATCGCATTGATTATTAGCGCCTGCCAATTGAACAACGCCTCCCACCCCGTGCTGGAACGGGCTGAACAGTTGATGAGCGAGCATCCGGATAGCGCCCTGATGCTGTTGCAGGATAGTATAGATTCCTCCGGTTTGTCGGGGAAGAATTATGCGGATTGGTGCCTGCTACTCACACAGGCGAAAGATAAATGCTACGAACCGCATACATCGGATTCGTTAATTCGAGTTGCGTGCGAATACTATGAGGCGCATCCGAATCCGGAGCGGTTGATGCTTACCTATTATTATATGGGTAGGGTAAATCAGGTATTAGGAGATGCTTTGCGGGCACAAGACTACTACTTGAAAGCATTTACAACAGGAGAAATATCAGCCAATCTACTGTTAAAAGCACGTATCTGTAATAGTCTGGGAGGATTATATACACGTCAGGAGGTATACGATTCTGCATTAAAATACCTGCAACATAGTATGTATTACCTCGAAGAGTTAAACGATACTACTTCACAATCATTTGTGTTACGCAACATTGGGCGCATC
>JAVBUH010000048.1:0-10050 GCA_031555505.1 Tannerellaceae bacterium | reverse complement strand
ACATACAGCCATGCGTTTTGAACTGAAAGGTGACAGCATGAGAAAAAAATAACGTAGTTTTGCAACACCCATGACTGATTAGACAAAAAAGTGAACGGGTATGGCCGTTTTCACTGGGTGGGTATCGACCGTTTTTTGCAGCAGTTGGCATGATCTTACTAATCATGCTCACATAACTATCAGCAGTTGTCTCTAATGGGATTAATTCTATTGACTCTACAAAATCAGACAATTTCAGCTCCATGTTATCCGAAAACAAACAACTGATGACTTTTGCGTTATTAGCTTCATTATTTGAATCTACAGAACATGCGGAGAATAAATACAAAAAAGAAAATATAGTATAAATAGATATATTCATTTTTCTCAAATTTTAGTGAGGGCGTAAATAGATACACCCTCAAATTATAGAATTTAAATTACATCAACAACCACCCCAGCTCTGACAACATTGCGCACTAACATCACATTTTCCTCCACCAGATTGACAGACTTTACAAGAGCCCTTGTCATCTAACCAAAAGCCATTTGCAATATACGCTTTTGCCTTTATATTTTCAAAAAATAAGTGTTTCAAATCTGTACTATCTGAAAAATAAGTATACAGATTAAACGAAACAATACTCAATAAAAATAATGACGACACTATTATTTTCATTTTCTTCATTTTTCCCATAAATACAAAATATTTATTGATTTAAACTAAAAAAATTAAATTACAGTCTATATTAATAGACTATTAATAATGATTAATATCATTATATTTATATTACCATTCACCTCCTTTCTACAAAAGGCAATCCCGATAAAAAAATTTCTGAAAAAAACGATGATTCGTTTAGTTTTTAGTTTTGCCTGGCATTTAACAAATCAGAACAAAAAAGAAATATCTATTTCTTAAAACAGAAGTGGCTGATAGCTGCATTTTCATAGTGGCACATTTCAGGCTAAAATATAACTATCAGCCGTTTAGATCAGTCCAACGGCTAAATATAGACAATTTATTCGCATTTTTATGCAAAAAAAAATAAACATTGATAAATATACTTAAATTATAGCCATAATCTATAACACCAAGCCTGTTCAAATAGCCGGAACCCAAACATAGCCTTTAAAACAATTCTTTTACAGCAATCCCTTTAACATCCGGCAGGAGCGCCCTTCGACCGTTTGGCGGAGGTGATCCTGCAATACAGAGAAAGTGCCTTGCGCGTATGTGCCGGAGATAAGGCCCTCATGCAAATGGTGGATATAGTTGCAACAGCCCGTAAGTGTTTCAAAAATATGTGACGTAATGAGGATCGTTTTACCCCGTGCGTGTAACCGGGAAAGGATCATGGAAAGCAGATGGGTGCCTTCGAGGTCAAGGCCGTTGAAGGGTTCGTCAAGAATAAGCAGGGGCTTGTCCTGTTTGATTACGGCAAGCAAAGCCAGGCGTTTCTTCATCCCGGTGGAATAGTTTTCGGTGACCTCATCAAGCGGAAGTGAAAAGAGTTGCTGCCATTCGGCAATTGGAAACGCGGATGATCCGGCAGGGAACAGAGTGAGGTATTCGCGTCCGGTCATATAAGCATAGAAAAAATTATCAGCCTCCAGGTAAGCGATGTCTTTGCGCAGCAGGGGACGATCATCCCATACGCACTCGCCCTCCTGTGGGCGAAGGAAAGCATAGAGCGTATTGAGCAAAGTGGTTTTGCCCGAGCCATTGAGGCCCACCAGGCCATGCGTCATACCGGCTTCGAGCGAAAGATTGAGCCCGCGGAGCACTTCAGTCCCTTTATCATATTGCAGATGGAGATTACGGATTGTAAGCATATAACCAGGTTGTTAAGTTACGGCGTGCCGCCAGATAGTTTTTTACGAAGAAAAATAGGGTGACCGGAAACAGGAAAAGGGCAATCATACCGGCCAGGGACAAGAGCAAAGAAAGCTGTCCCGCCACTATTTTAGCCTGCGGACGATAGTAGGCATATTTTGTCACGATCATCAAACCATTAATCAGTGTCCCTGCCAACAGGAAGAACACAGCAAACCATGCCTGCTCCTGATGTAAGACCGCATAGATAGCACAGGGAGGCAGCATGGTAAGAAAATAAGCACAGGCATTCTCGTACAGTTTACGATGCAGGAAGGCTCCTGCTGCCAGTTCCCGGGCACACAACACAGGAAGAGGTTCGGACAACCGGTAACACTCAACCAAACTGCATGTATAAATGAAGAGGAATGCCAATGGGAGGTAAGGCACCAACAAACTGACGCAGGCCGCCACATACAGCAATAGCAGTCCAACACCATACCGCCTGAAAGCACTCCTGAACTCGAACAGCCCGTAAGGAATCCATGACGGGACAGGCATCCCCTTACCTGCTAACTGTGCAGGCTGATGGAAAAAGGCAATCCCCACACAACCCACTGCCAACACAAAGGAAGCGCTCCATCGTCCCTGTACCCATTCAATCAGCAGAACAGGCAGTGCAAGCAGCAGATACTCTACGGCAAACACCCGCCAGGGCTTTACCTCGACATGGAACATAAAACGATAATCCTTTCGCCGCGTATGCAGCACGGCAAGCAGGAGTAAAACACCGGCAGTGATCACCCATCCCCCCTGGGATTCGGCAGCATACACATTGAGACCAGCCACCAGCGCAGCCAGCATAGCAGCCAGTATAAGCAGATAGGGCAACGGTATTTCGCGCACGATCTTCCATAATTGGCGGAAGCGATATGTCAGGATAGCCGTATTCATACTCCTTTTCACTTATCTGTCACAAAGAACAGAAAAAAGTCACAAAGAACGGCACGGTTAAATCTACAATTATGCCGTGAAAGATCGAAACAAAGACCAAATCCTTACCGGCATAACGCGTAATAACCGGAAGCGTGGTATCCATCGTAGTAGCTCCACCGGCACAAATCACCGAAAGCCGGCCAAAATATTTCAGGAACAAGGGTGCACCAAGAAGCGCAAATATTTCGCGAAGGATATTTGCCATCAGCGCGATAGTACCAAGCTCGGCCGCCACCTGGACACCCAGCGACGCCGTCTTGAGTTCGGTAATCAGGATAGACGATAGCGAATAATAGGCAAAACCGCTGCCGATAGCCAGGCAATCAAATAGCCCCAAACCCGAAAGCAAGAGACTGATAAGGGCCGAGAACGTAAGCGTACCCACAATCGTAGCCAGCGGAACCAGCAACAGCCAGGGGCGGATACTCCGCAGAATATCCTTCAACTTCTTATCACTGCCTATACTGATCCCTACCAGGAACATCAGGATGTAGAGCACATAGATCGTCATATCCGTATCCGGCTGTATCCCGTACCGGTCCATTCCCCAGCCCATCAGACAACCAAAGGCAAAGAATCCTACAAAGACAAGGCTACCCTTCATGACCGTCCCCTTTCTTTAAAAAAGAAATGGTACACTCCCCACCCGGCCAATACGCTGCCGGCCGTTCCGGCAATGGCGATCAGAAGTGCCTGCAGGCCGAGCGTACCGAGATTGTTCACAACCTCTTTATTTGCACCTACAGATACCCCCAGCAGGAAAAGAAGCAGGATGATGGAAACCGTGATCAATTTGCCGGTATGGCGCAACTGTTCAAAGTTTCGGAACAGATAGCCCGCAGCGATACCGGCAAACATAATAGCAATGACTGTAAACATAAACTTCCCTGTTTGCCGCAAAGGTACGGCAAACAGGGAAGATTCACAATGCGATCCGGCCGGTTTTATTTTTTGTTGGCTCGCTTGAACGAGATCGTATTTATCTCTCCATCCACTTCGGAAGTTCCTTCCAGCACCTCCCCTTTTTTGCGCAAAGTAACATTGACCGGATAACCGTCCACATACACGGTGCATTTATAGGCATCCCCGTCTTTACGGATTTCGTTGATTTTGGTAGTCTGCCCACCCATCACCACTTCGCCCGTCAGCATGCCTTTATCCGGTTTGATTTTCAAAACGCCTGTATCGTAACCGACAGGAGCGCCTACGGCCGTGTAGGCCCAATCGCCTACGATACTGCCGGCGTCTTGCTTCTTGTCCTGCGCAGACAACGTAAAAGTAAAGAGTGCACATAACAGCGTGCAAAGGATCTTGTTCAATGATGCTTTCATAAATTGCTTGATTTTCCGTTTATACTTTTATACTTATTGATTACTATTCATAATAGACTACACCATCCAATAAATGGTTACAAGGCTTACTCAATTTCTTATCTCTTTCCGTTTATATAGATGTTATGCAGCAAAGATATGATAACAGGAGATAAATCTCCCTAAAAGGCAGTTAAATAATTATATTGCCAGTAGCCACACCGGTTTCTGCCTTGTTATAAAAAAACATCTGTCCACTGATGGGGCAGATGATATATATGGATATATTTGCGTCATTGTTCAATTTTTTAAAACGCGCGAGTATGGAAACATGTGATTTATTATGTGGGGCTTTTTGTGGTATTAACTGGATGTGGTATGCAATTGCTGTGGTGGTTGCTTTCATGGCAGGCGCTATCTGGCATACCTTCCTTTTTGCGAAAACATGGATACGTGTTTTCAAGGTGGATATTCCTGAGAAAACAAACACTGCCGATGTGGTCGTTACCATGCTGATGCAAGTGGTTGCCACAGCGTTATTCGGACTGGTATTCTTTGTATTGACTATACTTTCACCCTGGATTGCGGCACTGACCCTGATCGGTTTCTGCGGATGGCAGAAAGGCACATTGAAATTCAGGTACACCAATTGGAAAACATTCATTGAAGCCGCCTGGGTGGAAGCCGGTTATACATTCGTGACAGGTATTGTCTTCATCCTGTTTGCGCTGATCTGATCCATGAAAGTGTACGACAATAGATTATAAACAATTTAAAAATTACGGTTATGGCAAAAGTAAATTGCTATTTAGCATTTGATGGGACATGCGAAGCGGCCTTCTCGCTTTACAAGTCAGTGTTCGGAGGTGAGTTCAACTATATCGGACGATATCAGGATATGCCTGCGTCTGAAGCGCCTCTGCCCGATTCAGCGAAGAACCTGATCATGCACGTAGGCCTGCCTATCAGTAAGGAAACGACCTTGATGGGTTGCGACGTTTGCCCGGCCATGTCAGGCACTCCGCATGTGGTAGGAAATAATGTGTCGATCTGTATCTCCGCCCAGACCGAAGAAGAAGCACACCGGATATTCAACGCTCTGTCTGAAGGCGGAACGGTTACGATGCCGTTGGAAAAAACCTTCTGGTCTCCCTTGTTCGGTATGCTGACGGATAAGTTCGGCGTCAACTGGTTGTTGGATGTGGATATGGAACAGGCATAACATTTGTACGTTCCTGTATCCAACACACAAATACGGCCAAAGCTGCGGGATCCCGATGAAAAAGGATCCCGTAGGCGGCGGCACCAATGCCGACGGCAGTAATCAACCTGGCTTTTCACCCGGGGGATGAAACGACTGGAACGTTGGAAGAACGCATAAACAAACGGAAAAGTGATGAAACAGCTCGAAATCAAAGCCGCCATCCAGATAGGAAAACCGGCGGCCGAAGTGTATGAAGCCATCGTCAACCCGGCGCACATGACGCACTACTTTATAGCCAAAAGCAGTGGCCGTATGGAAGAAGGGAAAGAGGTTGTATGGCGATTCCCGGAATTCGATATGGACTGTCCGGTACGGGTAAAGAAAACCGTACCGGGGGAACTGGTCTCCTTCGGCTGGGATGGCGAAGCGGGCGAACTCCTGGTAGATATCTCGCTTACACCAACGTCCAACGGCGCCACGGTGGTACGTATCACCGAGCGGGGTATGGACAACAACGAAGCCGGCCTGGCCTGGCTGGCAGGTAATACAGAAGGCTGGGCTAACTTCCTGGCCTGCCTCAAGGCGTATCTCGAATTTGGTATCAACCTTCGGACGGGAGCGTTCGACTTCATGCGTCCGTAGGCCTGCCGCCAAGCTGGACGGGATTTGCCACGGCGGCTTCCCTCTCGCGCTCATTCTGAAGGAAGTAATAACAACGCCCTATTCTTTTAGTGTCGGCATCAGCATCTTTTGTTGCTAACAACAGCACCTACTTCCCGTCGCACTACTGTGCGAACATGTTTGCACAGCTGTGCGAACATGTTCGCACAATTGTGAGAAGAAGTTCGCACAGCTGTGCGACGGATAAGAGATCAGCACGCCATCAATAATAGACGAGGACGACGGTAACAATGTATCGAGATGCAGCCGATAAATCTCGCCGGAGAAGTTACGCGTAAGCCACAGCTTTCGTTATCTTTGTGCTGCGAATCAAATCAATAGGCACACGTGAAAAAGACAATTGCATCTGCCGGCATTGCTGCCGCATTACTGCTGATAACTGCAGGCTGTAACCAGACACCGTCTGACGGGTTGGTCCAAAATGAAATCCAGTACGTAGACCCATTCATCGGAACAGGTTTCCACGGGCATACCTTCCCGGGGGCAACACGTCCGTTTGCGATGGTACAGCTCAGTCCCGATACACACATCATGGGTTGGGATGCAAGCAGCGGATATCATTACAACGACCGCCGGATCTACGCCTTCAGCCATACACACCTCTCGGGCACCGGTATCGGCGACCTGGGCGACATAGCCCTCCTGCCCTACTCGGGAGAAGATTCGATCAAACCGGTAGCTACCTTCCGTAAGGAAACCGAAAAGGCTTCGCCGGGTTATTATGCCGTGCGCCTCGAAAACTTCGGGGTTAATGTGGAGCTGACTTCCACCGACCGCGTGGGCCTGCATAAGTATACATACGACAATCCAAAAGAACGGCGCGTAATGCTCGACCTCGGCCATATCCTGCAGCCCAACTGGGGGCATCGGCTCGTAGGCAACGAATTTATGTTTGTAAACGACTCCATCGTGGAGGGAACCTTCAAGACACGCGGATGGGCGCACGCCCACGCCATGTCGTACCGGATCACCTTCTCCGAGCCCATCGAGACCGTGTATCAGTATATCGGCAGACAGTTGCGTAGTGATTCGCTCTTCATGCAACTCAGCACAGCCGAAGACCTGAAGTTCCACTACAAATTCCTTGAAAGCGATAAACCCCTGTATGTGAAAGTAGCCCTCTCGCCGGTCGACGTAGACGGCGCCAAAGCTAACATGGAAGCCGAATTGCCGGGATGGGACTTTGAACAGGTGCGCGAACAGTCGGCCGAGATATGGAACCGCGAACTGAACCGCATCGAGATCCAAAGCGCCGACCCGGCGGTGATGAAGAACTTCTACACCGCCCTCTACCATACTATGATCGCTCCCTTTGCCTATCAGGACGTGGATGGACGCTATATCGGCATGGACAAGCAGGTACATCGCGCCACGCCGGGATACGTGAACTATACCGCCTTCTCGCTCTGGGATACCTTCCGGGCGTTGCATCCGCTGATGACGATCATCAATCCCGACCTGGCCGCCCGTTGGGGTGACGCGCTGGTAAAAGGATACGAAGAAGGAACCATCCTGCCGAAGTGGCCACTGGCTTCCAACTATACCGGCACGATGGTAGGCTATCCGGCCGTATCCGTACTGGCCGACCTGGTGACGAAAGGATTGGCCAAAGGCGACCTGAACCTGTGGACGGAAGCGGCCGCACGCTCTTCTGTCTACCGCGCCGACCTGGCCGAAAAATTCCGTGGTACACGCGAACGCGATCTCATCACCCGCCATATTTACTACAAAGATACCTTTGGCTTTGTACCAGCAGACTCCATCGCCGAATCGGTATCCTGGGGATTGGAGATGGCCTACTACGACTGGTGCATCTCCCAGATCGCAGCCAAAGCAGGCAACAAAGAAGTAGAGAAAGCCTACGCCGACAAAGCCGCTTATTACAAACGCTATCTCGATCCGGAAACAAAGATGATGCGCCCGGTGATGGCCGACGGTTCCTTCCGCACGCCGTTCAACCCGCGCTACTCCGCCCACATGCGGAGCGATTACACCGAAGGGAATGCCTTCCAGTGGAGCTTCTTCGCCCCGCACGATATGGACAACTACATGGCTGCCATCGGAGGAAAGAAAGAACTCGAGACACGTCTCGACACCCTCTTCACCACCTCGTCGCAGATCGACGGCGAGTCGGCTTCAGGCGATATCACCGGCCTGATCGGACAATATGCCCACGGCAACGAACCGAGCCACCACATGGCCTATCTCTACAACTGGACCGACGCTCCGTGGAAAGCACAGGAACGGCTGGACCAGATCATGCGCGACTTCTACCTCCCACAGCCCGACGGTATTATCGGCAACGAAGACTGCGGACAGATGTCGGCCTGGTACGTACTGAGCGCCATGGGGCTGTATCAGGTAGCTCCCGGCATTCCGGAATATACACTGGGCCGGCCGATGGTAGACAAGGCACGCATCCCGGTGAAAGGCGGTGTGTTTGAGATCATTGTCAAGAACAACAGCCCCGCCAATAAGTATGTACAGTCCGTCAGCCTGAACGGGAAGAAACTCGATTCGCTGTTTATCGCGCACGATGATATCGTCAAAGGAGGAAAACTCGTGTTTGAGATGAGCAACGTGCATTAAAAGCGATTACATAAATTACGAACAATAAAAACAATCATTATGTTACTTACTACCACCAATACCCTCGAAGGGAAAGAGATTATTGAGTACTACGGCATCGTCTCCGGCGAAACAATCATTGGGGCGAATATCTTCCGCGATTTCTTTGCCGGGATTCGCGATATCGTAGGCGGACGGGCAGGCTCTTATGAAACCGTGCTGAGGGAAGCCAAAGAGATCGCCCTCAAAGAAATGAGTGAACAGGCCTACCGTATGGGGGCGAATGCAGTAATCGGCATCGACCTCGACTACGAAACAGTGGGTGATACCAGCAGCATGCTCATGGTTACAGCTGCCGGTACTGCTGTACGATATCGCTAATCATCATCATAAGAGGGGGGAAAACTATTATGAAACATATTATCGATTTGGAAACCTTCGAACGGAAAGAGTCGATCGGTTTTTTCAAACAATTCGTCAATCCGGCCATTTCTATTACATCCGAAGTAGAATGCACCGGAGCCAGGGAACGGGCGAAGGCGCACGGCGTCTCTTTCTTTCTCTATTACACGCATGCAATGGTCAAGGCTGTCAACGAGATCAAAGAGTTTAAATACCGGCTGAACGAATCCGGAGAATTGTGCTGGTATGACCCTATCCATGTCCTGGCCATCATCCGAACGGGAGACGACGGATCATACAACACCCTTCGGTTCGAATACGATCCTGACCTCATTCAGTTTGCCCGCAAGGCGCAGCAACGGATCGACAATCATGCAGCCACTGCCAGCCCCTTCGGCGAGGAACAGGAGATCATCGATAATAATCAGCTGGATGTAATTATGATCAGCGCCCTACCCTCCCTGAGTTTCACCGCTATCAACTTTGCCCAGCGCTCCAATGTGGAAAGCTACCCGGTCACCCTGATCGGCAAAATGATCTCCCGCGAAGGCAAAGAATACATCCCCATCGGCATCAACGTCCACCACGCCTTCGTGGATGGCTATCACCTGGAAAAGTTCTTCAGCCGGGTAACGGAGTTGCTGAAGGAGTAGGCTGGTAAAGCGCAGTGTTAACCACATAACAAGCTAATCAATGGAGTATTCACCGGCGCAACCTTAGGGTGAATGATGGGACTCGAACCCCACAAAAAACAAAGAAGCCAGCTCTCCTTTCGGAAAACCGGCTCTTCTACTTAAAACGGCAGCTATCTACTCTCCCACTTACGCAGTACCATCGACGTGGCCGGGCTTAACTTCTCTGTTCGGAATGGGAAGAGGTGGATCCCCGGCGCTATAACCACCTAAATATCATGTAAGATCTTTACTTCTTGCGTGTGCATTTAGATAGACATTTTGTCACATCAGTATCAAAAGGGGAATTATTAAAGTAAACCTCCCTGGCTTGTTGAAAGTCTCGGGCAATTAGTACTACTCGGCTGAACGCGTTACCGCGCGTACACCTGTAGCCTATCAACGTCGTAGTCTGCGACGACC
>JAVBUH010000088.1:0-10380 GCA_031555505.1 Tannerellaceae bacterium | reverse complement strand
TTTCTTTTCTTTTTCCTCGCTCCTTTGATGACTTATTGTGTCCAATTGACGGTATTAATTCAACATAAAACTTCCGCCTTACGGCAGACGTCCCATGTACGTCTCTTGTACTACTTTGTTGTTCAATGTTTCAAAGATCGTTCGCAATTACCGAAAAAATGAGCCGCTCGAGGCGGCGTTTTCTGTGATTGTGGGTGCAAAGATAAGGGGTTTATTTGCGATAAACCAAATATTTCTTGAACTTTTTTCAAAGAAATTTGTTTCTTATTTTGCCAATCGCTGAAAGACAGGACTTAAGCCTCTCAAAAAAGTTTTACAGACTATCACTTACAACACGTACCGTCTGCTCATAACTCTTCTGAAGTACGGTTTTCACATCCATCGTCTCCCAATAACCCTTATTGAACAATTCCACGGAAAGGGCTCCACGGAAGCCCGATTGATACAACACAGGCAGTGTTTCACGGAAAGGACAAATCCCATCTCCGGGAAATACCCGGTCTGAATCTTTCAACGCCGCCCGTTCCGGTTGTGCCGGATAGTCATTGATATGGAATACAGGCAACGCGGCACCATTTAAGAGGCGTAGCGAGTCAAAGGAATTTCCACCCCTGTATAAATGATAGAAATCCAATAACAGGGTTGCTTTAGGATGCCCCGTTGCCACAGCGATCGCAACAGCATCAGACAGCTGGTTCAACGCACCAGCCCCCCAAAGCTCCAATATAGGGGTTACCCCCACCTGGTCGCCTATTTCCAATATGTGACGAAAACGGGCGGCATACTCCGGTAACTTTTCCCTTTCAACAGACCGGATGCCTTGCACCGGTGCTGCTATACACTTTCCACCCAGGCGAGCCGTCAGTTCCATATCCCGGCGCATTACCTGCAATCCTTCTGCACGCTTATCCGGCTCGTCGGCTATCCAGGCAGAAAAGCCGATCATATTCTCCAGCACCAATCCGGCTCCCTGCATCTGACGGGCCAATGATTCAGGCGAACCACCCTGCCTGGCATACGCCTCCACATCCCGTATCCATAACTCAATGCCTTTAAACCCTGCTTCGGCACAGAGGTCTATCTGCTTTTCCACCGGCAGGCGATATCCCTGAATCGTAGAAGTATTCAGACTAATCCGAAAAGGAAGTTCCTTCATTGCCGGCATTGGCATCGCCATTGTTGCATTACTTTTTGTAGTCGTGAAAAGCATTCCGGCCAAACTGCCACTCAGGGCTGCCAGGCCGGAACGACGAATCATTTCACGTCTTGATAACTTATCGTCCATCATACGCTTGTCGTTACAATACACTCTTTACTATGCTTCAAACTCAACTCTCAAACGCTTCCCGGGCCTTTCTGTCCGGGTCTTCCTGTACGGTGGAAGTATTATTCAGTACCATCACCTCTCCCTTTTCCTGTGTATACACCGGCCAATGCGGAAGCGTACCTCCGTTCGGATCGCCTGTACGCATAAAGTGCAACAAGGCATCCGACATTTTATCAGACAACGCCCGTGGCACCTTTCCTCCGCCCGTATGCGTTACCATCCGGTCTGTATTTCGGAACCAGAAACAGATATCCAGGCAATGGAATGCACGCATCCGGTTATTGAACAAAGGAGGCTCCCATCCAAACCAAGCCATATACACCGGTTTCCCCTGTTGCAATTTGGCATTGGCTGTTCGCACCGCCGATTCACGCGGGGATAAGATCATCGCCCATATTTCCACCGGCCGCAGTTGCGGAAAACAGGAAGCATACGCATCCACAATGCCCTTCGCTTTCTCGCCATACCGTGAGGCCAGTTTATCTGCCACATCCGCCAACGAAAGGTTTTCCTGCGAAGCATCTCCCCGGTTTGGATTCCATTCGTGGAAGGTGGTGCATAACAACATCGGGACCTGTGGGGTCAGTTGTGCTGTCTCGGCAGCGAAAAACGTCCCCTTGGGGATATGCACACCATCAGCTATCGGACCAAACGTACGACGCACGCCAGTACCCAACGCTTCCAGGCATTTTGCCGCAGCCCGGTTGGCCAATTCCAGGTATTCCTTCCAGGGGATATCCTGCAACTTGTCTACCTCTGCTGCCGTCAGGCCTGCTTCCTTCAAAATATATTCGCCTATTTTCTTTGTGATGGCAGGATCGTTGGCCTCAATGGTATTCCCGCTCAGCGGCACCGCTTTATGAATCAGGCCCTTTGCAGCAGGCATGGAGATCACGGTACAAACTTTAGAACCGCCACCGGATTGCCCCATCACCGTTACATTCCCCGCATCGCCTCCAAAGTGGCTGATATTCTCACGTACCCATTCCAGGGCGAACACAATATCCAGCATCCCCACATTGCCTGAGTCTTTATACTTCTCTCCACCCACGGCAGACAGGTCGGAGAAGCCTATCGGTCCCAGCCGGTGGTTGATCGAAACAAACACCACATCACCATACCCGCTCAGGTTTTCTCCATGATACCCGTCTTGCTCGATCCCGCTGCCGCTGGTAAATCCGCCTCCGTGCAACCAGACCAGCACCGGGCGCATACGTTCGTCGGCAATGGCTGGCGTCCAGATGTTCAGGCAAAGGCAATCTTCGCTCACATCCCAGAAGTTCCAGTGATCGGCAAAGGTGCCGTAATTATTCGGCCAACGGTTGTCCATCCGCTGTGGCGCCGTATTTCCATAAAACACTGCCGGACGAACTCCCTCCCAGGGTTCCGGTGGTAACGGAGCCATGAACCGGTTCTTCCCTGACATATCAGCCCCATACGGGATACCCAGGAACGTAAAAATACCATTCATCTGATATCCCTGCACGCTTCCGTATGCTGTGCGCGCAATCGCTACATCGTCGCCAATAAAGAGTACCTGATCGTCGTCTTTCCCGGATCTTTCACCTGTGTTTCCTCCGGTTGTACATGAAGATGCGACTGCAGTCAGGCCACCGAGACCGACCGAAGCTGTCCCAAGCCCAATGTTTCTTACAAATTGTCGTCTGTTTATTTTCATAACCCTTCCATTGTATTATTTAATAAAAAATGATCCAAGACCGGGGAGACCGAACCAATCGGTCCACCCCGGTTACAGAAGAAACTATCGTGAGAACACACTAAAAACTAGTATCCAGCATTTTGTGTCCACGAAGGATTTTTGGTTATCTGATCGTACGGAATCGGGAACAAGTCGCGCACGTTATCCGTTTGCGCTGTTTTAAACGTCCAACTCCCTTTTGAGAACTTATCCCAACGGATCAGATCCTGCCGGCGCCAGCCTTCCCAGGCAAATTCACGCCCCCGTTCAATGATCAGTTCGTCCAGTGTCAATGTAGCGGGTGTATATATCGGTTGACCGGCACGCGTACGAATCAATTTAAACTGATCCTGATTGCACAAATCGGCCAGTGAGGCATTACCTCCCCGCAGTATCGCTTCCGCTTTCATATAATAAACGTCGGCCAAACGATAAAGCACAAAGTCGTTGTTCATATTCCCTGTCATAGCCGATTCGTATTCATACTTCCGTATACGGGCGCCATTCCATTTCTTGGCTGCTTCGAGCGATTCCACTTCGATCGTCAATTCAAGTTGCGAACCGGGAAGGTCCGGATTAGGTATTGCATCTCCCTGCGGCGTAAAACACAAGCCGTAAATAAAGGTAGCTTTCTTGCGGATATCGTCGTCACGGTAAAGGTCCATGAAAGAAGGCGTGGCACATCCACCGTTCCAACCGCCTACGTTGAGCCCGAATATCTGACGGAACCGGCTATGTCCGGAGAATCGATGGAAATGGAATTCATAATCCCCGTTGGAGTTGATCCCATTCTGCATCGGAACCACAAAGATGTTCTCCTTGCAAGCCTCATTATATACCTTAAACGGTTCCAGGAAATTACTTACCACCTGATAACTGCCCGAAGCGATCAGTTTGTCGCAATATTCAATCACCTTGTTCATATCTGCCGCGTCATACGCAGCCGCTCCTTTAAACACCTTCGCATTCAGGTACAGCTTCGCCAGCATTACGTACGCCATGGGTTTGGTACAACGACCATAGTTGGCCGTTGTCGGCGCCTCATCCAGGTATTCCATGTTATCCAGTATGTCCTTCAATACCTTCTCATATACTTCCGCACGTTTGGTCTGTGGATAGGAAGTGATCTCACCTTCATAATTGTCCACATAGGGAACGTTCCCAAACAAGTCGAGCAACAGCGTATAATAGAAACAACGCAGAATAGCCGTCTCTGCCTTATATCTTTTATACACGGCGTCGTCCATCGATAATTTATACGTTTCCAGATCGGTCAACACCCTGTTGCAGGTAGTGATCCCGGAATAGATAGACACCCATACGCCATTCAGTTTGTCCAGCCGCACTTCCCATTGGTGTTTGTGCAAGGCCTGCCACACACCGCCGTCGTACCAGTCGTTACCCGGTGCACGTGTAGGCACCACACATTCATCCGAAGAAACCGTTTGGAATCCCCAGACACCCCAGTGATTCTGATACGCCTGCAATTCGGCATACGCAGCCCCTACTGCTTGTGGGATCAGGTTCGGGTCTGCATAGAAATCCTTCGCCGTCATTTTGCCGGTCGTATCCTCTTCCATATCAGTACAGGCCGGAAGCATTACACTCAGCCATACAACGGCCAGTAGCCCGTATATTCGTTTATTCTTTTTCATAATGATCATAACTTAATATATAACGAATCAGAAAGTCACATTCACACCCAGCACAAACGTGCGGACTGTGGGATAATAGCGCGTCCTTTCAATACCCATATTATCTACACCTACCATATCCACTTCCGGGTCTACGCCCTTGTATCCGGTGATTGTGAATACATTCTGTGCCGTAAAATACGGGCGCAGGTGTGTGATATATTTGTTTTTCCGCAACGGGATGGTATACCCCAGAGTAATATTATCCATTTTCAGGAACGAACCGTCTTCGAGGTAATAGTCAGAAGGCAAACCCGCATCGTTAAGCGGGAGGCCAACCACAGAGGCCAGCATATTTTTTTCCTGTCCGGCTACCGTCGGATTTTCCAAGGCCATGCGTCCTACGTTAAACACATCATTGCCCACTACGGCGCGCAGGGTGAAGGACAGGTCGAAATGCTTATACGTAATGTCGTTTGTCCAGCCGGCGATAAAGTCGGGCTGTGCGTTACCCACGAACTCACGGTCGGCATCGAACGAGAATTTACCGTCTCCGTTCACATCCTTGAATATCCATTTCCCTTCATTGGTGAAGCCTTCGTATACCGGCAGGAAGAAGTCGCCCACCTTACCGCCCGGCATCAGCCGGATCAGCGGTGTATTTTCCAGACCGCCCAGGTCGCCACTGTTCAGATAGCCTTTCTCAATCCAGTCTGTCTGGAAGTGCTCATTGCTGAACTTGTCTATTTTATTGCTATTAAAAGAGAAGTTGATCGAGCTGTTCCACGACAGCGTCCGGTTCTTCACCGGCGACACAGCCACTGTGAATTCCAATCCCTTGCTGGAGGCATCGCCCACGTTGGCCAGCATTTCGGAGTACTGGTAGGGAGGGGTTGGCACCTTATAGGTATACAGCAGGTCGGATACCTTCCGCGAATACGCATCGATGGTAACACTCACCCGGTTGTTGAAGCCTACCCAGTCTACACCTACGTTCCATTCGCCTTTCTTTTCCCACTTGATATCCTCATTGAGATTCTGCTTGGGGCCATAGGCACTGATCCATTTTTTCGCGGTGTGGTCGTAGAAGCGTCCGATCACACCCATCATCGGGAGCGACTTGTAGCTGTCTGAAGGCATATTACCGGTCACCCCGTATCCAAGGCGCAACTTCAGTTCATTGATCCACTGGACATCCGCCATAAAGGCCTCGTTGCTGATCCGCCATCCGGCGCTCACAGCAGGGAAGGTACCCCACTTATGATTCTCGCCCAGGCGGGTGGAAGCCTCATGCCGTATAGAGGCAGAGAGCAGGTACCGTTCGTTATAATTATAATTGATACGGCCGAAGAAAGAAACCAGGTCGTCCTGCGACATGAAACTTTCCATCATATTCTGTGTAGGATTATTCAGCAAGCCACTGCCCGCACCCAGGTCATAATAGGAGAACACGTCCGAATCGAAGTTGTTGTTCCGCACCCGGAACCATTCCTTGAAATTATGTTCGTATGAATAACCGGCCAGCGCCACCAGGTTGTGGTGTCCGAAAGACTTCACATAATCTACCGTGGCTTCGATCGCTTCGTTCAACCAGTTGTCGTAACGTCGCTCAGCTTCCCCATACGAGGAGGTGTTATAGATCTTCCGCGACGAATAGCGCCCCTGTGCCTGGTCGGTATATTTCACCGAGCCGAACACCTGTGCTTTCAGGCCTTCGATCACATGCCAGGTCAGGCGGGCCGATCCCTGGAACGTACCTCCTTTGGTATGGCGGTCGGATTGTTCGAGCATGGCCACCGGATTGGAATAATTCTGGATATCGAGCACATAATAGCCGTCAGACAGTTCATTGGCCGGGTCGTACACCGGAGCCGTGGGATTGAAATGCGTAGCGTGCTTGAAAGCCGAGTTATCGTTGGTACCTGTTTCGCGGCGGAAGCGGCGATAGGTCATGTCGTACGCCGCACTCAGTTTGTTGTTCAGGAAGGATTGGTTGGCTACGAAACGTCCGATCAGTTCGTCATATCCCGACTTGAGGGCCAGCCCCGGGTTGTCTTTGTACGACAACGAAGCCCGGTAATTAAACTGGTTCGTTCCCCCGGTGATCGACAGGTTGTGCGACTGGATCAACGGCGTATGGGTGATTTCGCCAAACCAGTCGGTATCCGAACCCCGGTCGTTGCCGCCATAATCCAGAAACTCCTGCCGTGTCATCATATCCAGCCGGTTAGCCACGGAGGGGATGGAAGCATAACCGCTGTAGGCCGCCGTTGTTTTTCCCATGTTACCTCGTTTGGTAGTAACCAGGATTACCCCATTGGTAGCCCGTGTACCATAGATAGCCGCAGCCGAACCATCCTTCAGTATGTCTATGCTTTCGATATCATCCTGCGGAACGGCAGACAGGTCGCCTTGCGGAATCCCGTCGATGATGATCAACGGCGAAGTATTCCCCTGCAAAGAGGATGTACCACGTAACTGGAACACATAATCCGCATTCGGGTCGCCGCTGTTGGGTTTAGACACATTCAGACCGGCCACCTTTCCCTGCATCATCCCCATTGGATTGGTTTGTACCCCTTTACTGAGGTCGTTTTCCTTCAGGCCCGCCACCGAGCCGGTCAGTTCTTTTTTCTTTTGCGATCCGTACCCTACGGCCACTACTTCGCCCAGTTGGAACGAATCGTCTTCGAGGCGTATCGTAAGCGGTGTGGCATTACGTACCACTACCTCCTGCTCCACAAAACCGATGTACGAAACAACCAACGTTCCATTCACCGGCACACTCAGTGCAAAATTACCCTCCATATCGGTAGCCACACCGGTGGTGGTTCCCTTCAGGATCACGTTGGCGCCAATTATTTCTTCTCCTGTGGTAGCATCCAGCACCTTTCCTTTGGTCTGGATTTGCTGCGCCAGTATCGACTGGCTGCAGAAGAACACACACACGAGGCACAGTATCCACCTCCCACATTGCCTCGAAAGGCCATAAGAGGTTGCACGTTCAATTAAACAGATTAATCCGCTTTTCATAATTTTATATTAGAATGAGGTAATTAACAATCAGTAAAAACAGCCGGCTGGTTCCAAAGCCTGAGGTCACTCAGCCGGCCATTCAGAGGTCAACTTATAGTGAGAATCAAATAGCAGGGAATTTCCAGGGAGCTCTATAAGCAGGTTTGATAAATGCATCGGCAACCGGATTGTCTACAAACTTCTGTGTTTTCGGATCGTAGACCACGCGCGTACCTGTCCGGAAAGAAATATTGGCCATGTGTGCCAGGATAGTGGCAAAGGCGCCCTTTTCGATCGGACTGTTGGTAGCGATGTTTTGGTTGCGGATACATTCGGCCCAGTTGGTTGCATGGTCCATCACGCCGCGGTATTCAAAGGGGCCTGTCAGTTGGTAGCGGGGTGTCAGTTCTTTGCCATCGCGTGACACGCCGGGGATCACTTCATAACCGTCGCGGTTGCATACCAGTGTGCCCTTGCTTCCGATCCAGGCCACGCCCTGGTTACGGTTGTAGAGGTGAGCCACCTGCTGCGCCCATTCGATGTGGAAATTTTCGTACTGGAAGATGGTAGTCTGCACGCTGGGCGTTTCGTTGAACGATCCGGGATGCTTATAGGCGGTGGAGAAAACAGCCTTGGGATAGGTGCGATCGTTCAGGCCGAGCGCCTTCAGGCCGTCGAAAGCCGAATCGATCCAATGCACGCCCCAGTCGGTTTGCTGTCCGCCGCCATAGTCCCAGAAGCCTCTCCATCCACGCACGCGTCCCTGGTTGTAGGCTCGCTGTGGGGCCGGACCGAGCCACATATCGTAGTCCAGTGTAGCCGGTGCAGCACTGTCTTCCACGCCGGCACGCGGATCGGTACCCTGGCAGAGGAAGATCTGTACTTTATACACATCGCCCAGTATGCCGGTCTTCAGTATCTCGTTCGCTCCCACAAAATAGCGCTGGCTCGTCTGCCACAAACCGGTAGTCACCACCTGTTTATACTTCTTTTGGAAGTCCATCAGGGCATTGCATTCGGCAATAGAGTTGGCCACTGGTTTTTCCACGTACACAGCCTTGCCGGCCTTCAGGGCTTCGGCAAAGATGTAGGTATGCCAGTGGTCGGGCGTGGCGATGATCACACCGTCGATGTCCTTATTGGCCAGCAGCTCGCGGAAGTCTTTATAGAGTTTCATCTGTCCGGTTTGGTTGGGGAACCGTTTCCGGAAGTCGGCCGCCTGGCTTTCCAGGCGCTCCTGGTTCACGTCGCACATACCGAGGCAATGCACCCATTCGTTGCTCAATGCACCGCCCAGGTCGCCACATCCCATCCCTACGCCAATCACGGCCACGTTCACCCGGTCGCTCGGCGCACTTTGTTTCACAGCCGCCATGGCGTGGGGCGAGAGCACGGACTGCACACCCAACCCGGCCGTCAGCATGGAAGCGTTTTTCAGAAAACTACGTCTTGTTGTCATATCTATATGCTTTATTGATAGTAGATAAACAGGGTTACAGGTTACGGATCCAGATATTCCGGTAGGCCACTTCGGTACCGTGGTCTTGCAGCGTCAGCGGCATCCGTCCGTGAGGCGTCCACGAAGGCAGGCCGGTATAGGGCGTAGAACCTTTAAGTATATAATTATTCTGTACCAGTATCCCGTTCAGTACCACCGTCACAATGGCCGGCGATTCCAGTTCGCCCCCCGTAGTGAACCGCGGGCCTTTCCAGTAGATATCATACACTTGCCATTCGCCGTTCTTTGTATAGGCATTCACTTCAGGTGCTTTTTGCTTGTAAACGCTGCCCACCATCCCGTTTACATAGGTAGGATTGTTGTCGCCGTCAAGCACCTGTATCTCATACCGGCTCTGGAGCATGATGCCGCTGTTGCCGCGGTTCTGCCCATCGTGTTTCTCGGGTGCAGGCGATTTGAACTCAATGTGCAATTGGCAGTCGCCAAAGAACTCCTTGGTCTTGATAGTGCCCTTACCCGGCGCCACCAGCAGTTCGCCATTGCGCACGGTCCATTCGGCCGGGCCACCTGGTTTGTCGCGGCTGGACGATTCCCACGCCGAGAGGTCTTTGCCGTCGAAGAGGATAATAGCATCGGCCGGCGGCGCACCGGGCACTTTCCCCGGAGTTATCTTCGGGGGCACCGGATAATGCCATTCCGTACTTTTGGGATCCCACTGCGGCGGACGAGGTGTTGCCGCCTGTTGCTGTTGTTGCTGTTGGCCTTGCGCCCACATCCCGAGGGTGATGCACAAAAGGCCTGATAGGATAACTACTCTTTTCATTTTCAGAACGATTATATTTAAGGTTATTACAAACTGAAAACAAAGATAGGGAAACTGGCAGCCCGAACAGTTTCACTTCCATATCGAAATCTATCCCGTTTTTCTCAATCGCCACCCGATCGCCCCGGTATGATACAATTGTACATGAATGAGAGAAAAGTACAACTAACGGCTACAGTAAGTATTATGGATCCACCCTAACACTTGTGGAGCTGTAGTCAACGTTATTAATCCTTCCAATAAAGTTGAATGCCGTTTCTAATGCCGACAAATTTGAATGTGGGCTTGCTTCAAGTTCCGACGAAAGTGAAGCATCCTAACCCATGAAATGAACATATCAGGGTGATACCATAGCTTGTGTGAATGCCCGGTCACGGGCATCCTGTACGTAGCCGGGGGTACAGGCGAAGCCAAGCCCCCGGA
>JAVBUH010000086.1:0-9033 GCA_031555505.1 Tannerellaceae bacterium | reverse complement strand
GGCAAAAAATGCCGATGGTTCGGTCGACCTTTACCTCGCCCCTAAGCCTCCTGCAGGTAAAGAATCGAACTGGATACCAACGAAAGAGGGGGTAAATACGGAAATCATCCTGCGTTTTTATGGAGTAGAAAAACCGATTATCGACAAAACGTGGAAAATCGGCGATTTTAAGAAGGTGAAATAAAGTCGGGTAAAAACGGTTATCAACCATAGTGAATCCGATGTAAACTACTGATTTATTGCAGATTTCATTTTAAAAAAAAGTCGAGTAAGCCATTTTGATTATATAATATAAAGGCCGCCCGGATAATGGACGGCCTCTCTTATTTATACATAACTCACAATATTGCCACAACCTAAAAAGGCTGCTCCCTTTGGGGAAACAGCCTTTTTATGATAAAAGATCGGATAGTTACACTCTCTTTTCTTTGATTCTTGCTTTCTTACCGGTAAGGGCACGCAGGTAATACAATTTAGCGCGACGTACTTTACCAACTTTGTTCAGTGTGATGCTTTCGATAAACGGAGAGTCCAACGGGAAAATTCTTTCCACACCTACGTTTTCAGACATCTTACGCACGGTGAAACGTTTTTTGTCGCCATGGCCGGAGATGCGGATCACCACACCACGGTACTGCTGTATACGTTCCTTGTTTCCTTCTTTGATACGATAAGCCACTGTGATCGTGTCGCCGCTCTTGAATGCGGGAAACTCTTTCTTGGTAGCAAACGCTTCTTCTGCAATTTTAATAAAATCCATTGTCGTATAGCTTTTTAATTGTTTTTGGACGAAACGCAATGTAACGGGTAACACTTTCCCGACAGAGATTACGTAAAGCGGATGCAAAGGAACGAAAGATTTACAAAACCGCCAAAAATTTCATCGAATAATTTACAGAGAAACAGTTATTTCCCTTTCCGTTGCAGTTCCAACAAGGGGCGATAACCGATCACGATGATGCCTTCATCCTGTATCAGCTTCTTCATCTTGTCGCTGGTAAAAAGAGTATATTCTTTGACGCGGGTAGCGGCGGAGTTGGTGATAGCGCGTAGTTCGTCGCTGTCTTTGGAGCCGTGGATATAGATCTCGGTCACGCCCGGTTTCAGGTTACGGATATAGCTCTCCCAAAAGGTTTCCACATTCCCTTCATTATAGTCTTTAAACTCTTCGTGGATAAAATAGTCGGGGAATATCAGGCCGTTCTTTTCAAATTCAGCCCGCATATCCGGGAAACCCATACCGGCACAGGTGGCCTGCGAAGCCATACGGAGTGGCAAGTCAAACTCTACGGCCAGTTGCATATACACCTTGGCATAGATGGGGTTCAACTGGTACGTACCCATGTGGGAATCAATGTGAGTAACGGGGATACCGCTGGCTATTGCTTTTTTGATTTGTGCACGCCCTTCAATCAAGGCTTCTTCGGGATTGGACGATTTATATACTTCCACCACACCCTTCCACATATACCCCTGCTCATCATACAGGCCGGGAACCTCCGTGCGCGGAGCCACTGTTCCCCAGCGATAGTTCTTCCATTCGCAGGTGAGGGTAAGATGCACACCGAAGTCACGTTCGGGATGGGTGGCAGCATAGGCGGCTATCTCATTGTACCACGGACAGGTGCCCATGATGGTCGACGAAGATATAAGACCAAATTCCTGCCCTTCGATAGTTGCCAGATTGGCGGCATGGCACATACCGGCATCGTCGTTGTTAATGATCAGAATGCGGTCGGTTTTTTTGTATCCCAATCGTTCGGCCAACGTTTGCGCCTGACAGGTAAGACCTGCTACGGCAACCAATAAAAGAAGTATACACAGTTTTCGCATAAGAAGAACTATTAGCGGTTAATAAACAGGATATCAGACGTAAAGCCTACATACACCCGGAAACAATCGCAAATGTACTACTTTTACTTATACGACAGCAATATAGACCGCAACATCTTTTCTGTCTTCGCCGCCCCTTCCCCCAGGATGAAGCCCATCTGCTGCACCTGGCGCAGGTTTTCCTCAATCACTTCAGTCACCCGGTGGATGATCTCCTCGGATCGTTCGTCGCTCTGGTGCAGGTTACGGAAGATGGCGCCTACCAACTTGTTGGGGATCAGTTGGAAGATGACCACATTTACCAACTTTTCTTCCATCTCAACATCACGGTTCACCGTCGTATCATCGTGCGAGAGCAGATAGGTGAACTGCGACACAAGCGTAGGTGGCAGCAGCGTTTTCAGGTCAGCGCCGATCACGTAAGGGATCACTTCGTGAATCTCTTTCACCTCATCGCCCATGATCTCGATAAAGGAAAGGTTGGATTCCACCACCTTCAGTTTTTCATCCACAAATACGATCCCTGCGCTCAGGCTGTGTACCAGGATGGACAGGGCTTCGTTCTTCGCGAAGAGCAACTCACGCGTTTCGTCCAAAGCCGAACGAGTGGACTTCAATTCACTGCGGAGCATGGCAAGTTCTTCCATTGTCTTCTTCCCAGCATGCTTAGTCTCACGGTTGTTGTATTGCGACCAGGTCACACACATTTCCGGGATGGCAATATTCTGCGCCACGGCACGCGCCAGTCCACGGCAAGTCTCAAAGCCACAAGCGCCGCAATCCACTTCTTTTTGGTTGTTACGTCCAGTGATCTGGTTAAGCGCCACCTTCATCTCATATTCACCAGGGGCAGGCAATTCGTATTTTTTATCCGTAAAGCGGGCGGTGTAGGCTTCATGTTCCGCATAGGTCTCCACATCGTTCTCCCACTGTAAGATATCTATCTTTTCGAGGCGACGGTTGATGTAATTGGTCACCAGCGAATGACGGAGGAACTTCTTCCCCTTATCTGACGTACCTGGCCCCATGATGCAACCTTCACAAAAGAAGAGGTTGAAGTGATGCCTGATAGCCTTGTCCAATTCCAGGAACTGCTGCACGGCGGCAATCGACGAACGCCCTTCGGCTGTGATCACTGATTCTTTCAACAGGCTCATATCCAGCCCGGCCGCTTCCATAAATCCCTGGGGTAAGGGATAAAGCCGGCCTTTGTAACCAAGCGGTTCATCAAAGTCGGAATATTCGCTGAATGTCTCCTTGATCTTGAATTCAGCAAATAATTCGCGCAATTCCCTGAACGTGATCACTCCATCCAGCTTTGCGATCCCGTAATAGCGATCCAAGTCTTTCTTAGCCGCCACACAGGGGGTGATATGTACCACTTTCAGTTCCTCTCCATACCGCTGGCGTGCCACCACCGCACTGGCAGCCACCGGCGAGACGAAAGGCATCAGGTTCCCGATCCCCTCGGGATAATGCATCTCGATCAGCGATACAATGGCCGGACAGCAGCTGGTGATGTAATACTTACCATTAAACTCCTCCCGGATCAGCTTCCTGCATTTGCGGGCAATAATATCCACGCCGAACGACATTTCAGTCACATACGTAAAACCAAGCAACCGGATCATTTTCACAAACTTCCGGTAGTCTGTAATATCGTCAAACTCGCCGGCGATCGACGGTGCACAAACCGCCGCCACCGGTTCACCCGCATTCAGCAACTGCTTCACCTGTTCCTTCGAATCCAGATATGAGATCGCACCGTATGCACAGGTATCCTTGATACACCGCCCGCACAGGATGCATTTGCTCTCCTCGATATAGGGGAAGACGCTGTTTTTCCGTATGTGGATTGCCTTCACAGGACAGGTACGGATACAGGTGTAGCAGGCTTTACACCTACTGCGGTCGAGTTTGATGATCGGGTCTAACATAATATATATGATTCAGGGTTAAGTCATTAATACCGATCCCGTTCGGTATAGTATGTATGCAATAGCTTATGCGACAATGAGCCGTTCGGTTCACCCAGGAACTCGCGGTAGATAGCCTGTACCTCCGGGTTCTCGTGCGACTTGCGTAGTGTCATCTTCTCATCTTCTTTATAGATAGCATCCATCCGGGCCGTACGGATCGTGATATTCGTCGGGATCGGCTGTCCCCCTCCTCCCAGGCATCCACCGGGGCAGGCCATGATCTCGATGAAATGATACTCCACCTTGTCTTCCCTGACTGCCTTAGCCAGTCGTCGGGCATTCGCCAGTCCGTGGGCAATGGCGACCCGCAGTTCCACCCCTTCCAGGAAAGCGTAGTCAGGTTTGACATTCTCGATCAGGAGCGTAGCCTCTTTGATACCGTCAAATCCACGCACGGGGGTAACACGCAGTCCGTTAAACGGAACTTCGCGCCCTGTCACCAGTTCGTATACGGTCCGGATGGCGGCCTCCATCACACCGCCCGTGGCTCCGAAGATTACACCGGCACCGGTAGAGATCCCCATGATGCTGTCGTAGTTCTCGTTCTTCAATGTCAGCACGTTGATACCTGATTGTTGGATCATCGACGCCAGTTCGCGCGAGGTCAGCACATAGTCTACATCCGTATACCCACTGTCGCGCATCTCCGGACGGCTGGCCTCGTACTTCTTTGCCGTACATGGCATGATGGATACACAGACGATATCTTTCGGATCCAGTCCCCGTTTCTGGGCATAATATGTCTTGGCCAATGCCCCGAACATCTGCTGCGGCGACTTGCATGTAGACAGGTTAGGCAACAGTTCAGGGAAGACATGCTCAATAAACTTGATCCATCCCGGCGAACAGGAAGTGAACATCGGCAGCGCAGTCGATACATTGCCATCTACCAGCACCTTTTTCAGCCGGTGTAGCAGTTCCGTCCCTTCCTCCATAATCGTGAGGTCGGCGCTCCAGTCCGTATCCAGCACCGCATCGAATCCCATCGCACGGAGGGCGGCCACCATCTTACCCGTCACCCGGTTACCGGCTTTCAGTCCGAATCGTTCACCCAAGGCCACGCGCACAGCAGGGGCGGTCTGTACCACCACATGTTTCGTCGGGTCATAGATCGCGTTCCACACATCGTCGATATACTGGCGCTCCATCAGTGCACCTGTAGGGCAACGGTTAATACATTGCCCACAGTTGGTACACACCACATCGGCCATCGGTTTTTCATTGAAGGTACTCATTTTGGTACGATTGCCTTTGTGCGACATAGTGAGGGCATTCACCCCCTGCAGTTCTTCACAGGTACGTACACAGCGTGTACAACGGATACATTTGCTGTCGTCTTTCAGGATCGATGGTGATGACATGTCCGGATGCGGTGGCTGTCGAAGACTGATAAACAATTCCTCGTCTGTCCGGTATTCCGTGGCCAGACTTTGCAATTCGCAACTGTTATTCTTGCTGCATTTGATACAGTTTATATTGTGTTCCGTTAAAATAAGTTCAAGGATATGCTTCCGTGCCTGCCGTATTTTCCTTGTATTGGTGCGTATCGCCATATTTTCGCGCACCGGTGTGGCGCAGGCGGCTACCAGGTTCGGGTCTTTCTCCACTTCCACTACACAGATACGGCAGTTCCCTGCCACACAAAGGTCTTCGTGATGGCAAAGCGTAGGGATATGCACATTCAGTTTCTTGGCTGCGTGTAGAATGGATGTCCCCTCTTCTACCTGCAGGGACACATCATTTATCGTAATGTTGATCAATTCTGACATAAACTTTCCTCCTCTCTTAGTAAATAATCTCTTCCCTGAAGTTTTCGATAATCGACCGGAAGGCATTCCCTACCGACCGCCCCAGTCCGCACTTGGAGGCATACCGCATGGTGTAAGCCAGTTTCAGCAATTCATCCAGATACGCTTTCGGCTTCTCTTTCCGTTTTACGGCACGGATACCGTTCAGCAACTGTTGTGTCCCTACCCGGCAGGGCACACACTGCCCGCAGGATTCTTCTTCGAAGAACACCAGGTAGTTTTCGAGGATGTTATACATCGAACGAGACGAGTTGAATACTTTGATCGATCCACCCGTAGGTATTCCTTCAAAGCCAATAATCGTAGCCTTAAAGTCCTTACGGGGTACGCAGAAGCCCGACGCACCTCCCACCTGGACAGCTTTCGTGTCGCCGTCGCCGAATTCTTCAACAAACTGTTCCACAGTCATCCCCATCTCCAGTTCAAACACACCTTCCTTGCAACAATCGCCCGACACGGAAAAGAGTTTACTACCCTGTGACGCCTTCGTCCCCAGCTTCCGGTATTCCTCCGCCCCGATCTCGGCGATGATCATGGCATTGACAAACGTCTCCACATTATTTACTACTGTAGGTTTCCCCAGATAACCTTCCACCACCGGGAACGGCGGTTTATTAGTAGGCTCACCCCGGAAGCCGGACATCGATTGAATCAAAGCTGTCTCTTCGCCGCAAACATAAGCACCGGCGCCGAAGATCAGGCCGAGCTTAAAATTAATTCCCAACGACCGTATCTGGTTCTCCATCCGGTCGATAGCGATCTTGAGTTTGGTAGACAGGTACTTGTATTCACCACGGATGTAGATATGGCCTTCTTTGGCTCCGGTAATATAGGAAGCCAGCGCCATGCCCCAGATCACCTTTTCAGAAGCCTTATCCAGTATCTCCCTATCTTTAAAAGTACCCGGTTCTCCCTCATCGGCATTACAAATAATATACTTCTCCGGTTCCGGATTTCCCATCACCGCTTTCCATTTCAGTCCCGTCGGGAAACCGGCGCCACCGCGTCCGCGTAGTCCCGATTCAATCATTTCCTGCAGAAATTCTTCTTTACCCATCTTCATGACGTGCCGCATAATGGCCGGATAGTCAATGTTCTCGCGGAAGATCAGGTCCGTTCGTTTCAGTTGTGTTACCATAATTCGTCAATTGTCATTCGTGGGTTATTTTTTCATGTAACTAATAAGGATATCCTTCACTTTCACGGGTGTCAGTTCACCATAAAGCTCATCGTTGATCAGCATGGCCGGTCCCTTGTGGCAGGAGCCCAGACAATTGGTGTAGCAAAGGGAGAACTTCCCGTCGGATGTTGTTTCTCCGGGGCGGATACCGATCAGTTCGGTGATGGCATCCACAATGTCTTCTTTACGTTTCATATCACAAATGATGGTCTGGCAGATGCGGATCACGTGTTTTCCCTGTTTTTTTGTTTCCAGGAAGGAATAAAAGGAAGCCGTGCCATATACATCGGCCGGCGAGATACTCAGTTCCTTTGCGATCAGCACCATGCACTCTTCGTCCAAGTAGTAGTTTTGCTCTACCACCTCTTGGAGTACAGGTAGCAGGCTGTTGCGTTTCCGTCCATATTTATCAGCCAGTTGGGCGATAAATTCTTCGTTGTTAACAAGCATTGTTTAGCGACTTAAGTAAGAATGATTTTCACATAAAACAGACAGTTACCGCCTTCATAAAGTGCTCGGTCAGCGCCTTTGCCAACCGTCTCACCAGATTCCTTCGCATTTCTATCTCCACAGGCAGCGTAGGATCATGATGGCATTCATTAATCTTGGTACCCACCAAAAAGTGTATTTCGTCGCTGTCCAGCAGCAGGCGCACGATCCGGTCGGCCGGGCCTTTTCCCAACTGCGTCGTTGGGCTACGGTGTATATTGTTCAATAAGTTTGTTACCTTGGTAAGGGTTAGTATGCCCTCCGTTACGAGATCGATCCCTTCCATCGTGGAACTTGGAGGCAGTGTGGGGTCAGTGATCTTTTCATCCGTCACCTCCTGGCGGAGTTCACGGGCAATGATCATGGTAGTGGTAGCGCCACAGATAATCTTCCTGCCATCGAAACAGCTTAGGTGCAGGGCAAAGTCTGCATCCTGCTCCATACGGAAAGGCGGCCCGGTACACAGGATCGTCCGGCGTGGACGGCGGAAATAGGCCACAGCGCAGGTCAGGTCGTCTTTCGGTTGATGCAAGTCATGCGCTGACGCTTGACGCACAATCTTCTTCGACAGTTCGGCCGATGCTATGTCTGGTGCCGCTTCTATCACTTCACGCACATAGCGGATCAGGTCATTCCGTCCCCATCCCATCGCCAACCCCCGTCCCATGCCGGATTGGGTAATCCCGTCTGTGCAGAAGAGAATACGGTCTTCTAATTGGGGAATAAACGAACAAGCGCGCAGATCGGGATTACCCCTGACAGACACCTCGCCTTTATAGCGTATATGCCGCCAGTCCGGCTCATACATGTGAGTGCCACGCAAGATAAACGTAGCCGGATTATCATATTCCAGCAGGGAAACAGCGCCCTCACTCAGCGAGATATCGACGATTGTGTACGTCGCATAACTCACGTCGCCATCGCTATAGATCGGCAACGTCTTCATCAGGATACCGGCCATGCGTCCGGCTTCTTTCTGTTCCTGCGACAAATTCAGTAAAATAGTGGAAGTAAGCGTAGCGAAGACATTCGCTTTCACGCCGTGTCCCATCCCGTCAGACAGTACACACAAAATCCTATTCTCATCTGGGAGGCGTTTCGACTGGATCACATCACCGCAAATCTTCTCCCCCTCGTGATTACATTGGAAGTAGCCGATATCTACATGATACCGCCCCTTCATTTCCTCAGCGTTATGAAAGGCTTTCACATTCATACGTCTGATATATGGCGTTTATCCTACAAATATGCATTTATTTTGCCACAATTCCAAAAAAAAAGTAATTTATTGGAAGATTTATTGTCTGCATAAGGGACAATAATACGCAAACATAGCAACTATGGATCAACCCGTAAAATGATGGGGCTTAGCATATATATGTTACAGTTTGAATAAGAAGTCGGGAATATGCTTCACTCCTCTGCCGTTTCACATCCCGGCGTATGTGAATGTTTTTATGTGGTGACATTAATAGTAAATAAGGCTATATTCAAAACCAACCCAACATCAACATACAACTCCAACCAATTTGCATAATAAACACTGCCTTCTTATAGCTCACACGACTCTATTGGGGAAATTTGCTTTCACCCTGTCACTTTCTGCAGTCAGTCAGTTGGTTAGGGTGACAGGGAGGTTCAAAAAGCGGTTTTGCTGTCACTTGTGCTGTCACACTGGGAATGACATGGAGCGTGACAGCAGGACAGAAAAACAGCCTCTCCTTTCACTGTAACTCATTGACCA
>JAVBUH010000092.1:0-11420 GCA_031555505.1 Tannerellaceae bacterium | reverse complement strand
CGAGGCGCAGGCCTCAGGGGGAGTGAGGCGCAGGCCTTGCAAAGGTGAGGCGCAGGCCTTGTTTGAGCAAGTCCGGCATCTGGTCATTTCATCGGCAGGAACAGTGCTAAAACCTACCTTGCAGTGAGTATCCATCCGCTAAAACATCATACACGAAAATTGCTTTCACCCTGTCACTTTTTGCTGATGGTCAATGAGTTACAGTGAAAGGAGAGGCTGTTTTTCTGTCCTGCTGTCACGCTCCATGTCATTCCCAGTGTGACAGCACAAGTGACAGCAAAACCGCTTTTTGAAGCCTCCTGTCACCCTAACCAACTGACTGACTGCAGAAAGTGACAGGGTGAAAGCAAATTCCCCCAATAGAGTCGTTTGAGCTATAAGTAGGCAGTGTTTATCATCAAATTGGGTTGATCCATAGTTACTACGTAGCTGGCTGATAAAAGATAAAAGCTCCGTAGGCGAGGCATCTACGGAGCTTACTTTCATTATACTCATTACTTACCGTGGATTAGGCTTCACCGGCACCCGCGGCTACAGAGATGCCGGCCCTAATCTAAAACAGGATCGCAGCGGTGATAGACCAGCCGCGGTTTTTGCCGCTGGCTTCGGTGGCGGTAGAGATGGAAGGCTGGCTTACGCTGTAGTTGTCTGTCAGGCCAAGGCCATAGTTGAAGCCTACCTGCAGGTGGCTGAACAATTCCACACCGGCGCCGAAGTTCAAGCCTGCCGAGAAGCTTTTGGCTTCAATCTGTTGTTGCACCACATTCCATATCTTATCACCTCCCACACGGAAACCGATATACGGGCCGGCAGCCACGTATGGCTTGACGAGAGGGATACCCAGTTTCCATTTCAGGTTCAAAGGGATATCGATGTAATCGGTAGAGATATCTTCGTCGCCTACGCTCATCCCCTTTTTGGAATAGAGCACACCCAGGTCGAACCCAAGCCCCAGCAAGGGAACGGTAGTTTCGATCATCGGACCAATCTGGAATCCGGTAATATTATCTGCATTCAACACATCCTTGTCAAAGCTGACGGTAGAGATGTTCACTCCGCCCTTCACTCCAAATCTCAGTTGCGCCTCAGCCGGCACTACGTATAGGGCCAGCAATGCTACAACAATCCATCCTGCTACTCTCTTCATAAGCTTTACTTTTTAAATGTTTTACGTCACAAATATAACATACTTTACGTATAGGAAACAATCAAAGAGGTGATAGAGTTTACATGCACCTACTTTAGGATGATGGCTGGAGCGTCTTTACCGAAGAGGTTGCGGTACCAAAAACGGTAGGCGTCGTTCTGAGAATGGATGGATTTCGGCCCCCTCCAGCCGTGGCGCTCGCCGGGGTAGAGCATAAGCTCAAACTCTTTGTCAAGGTTCTGAAGCCGGTCTACCAGCTGGATGCTGTTTTGCAGGTGTACATTATCGTCCATCGTACCGTGCACGATACGCAGCATGGAGCCGCCCTGGCCGCCTTTGTACTTGTCGGCGTGCGTCATCACGGAGTTGAAACGGTAACCTTCGGGGTTGTCCGCAGGGCTGTCCATGAAACGCTCGGTATAGTGCGAGTCGTAGAGCGACCAGTCAGTCACCGCAAAGCTGGCGATCCCGTATTTGAAATACTCCGAACCGTAGGTCAGGGCGAAGGCTGTGACATAGCCACCATAACTTCCGCCGTTGATACCGATCTTATTGGCATCTACATACGGTTTTTGGAGAAGGTATTTCACCCAGGCGATATAGTCTTCCATTTCCCACTTGCCCAGGTTACGGTGCATATAGTCCATCCCTTTCTTGCCACATTTGCCCGAGCCGCGATGGTCGATATTGACCTGGATTACACCTTCCAGGGCCCACCACTGATTGCCTGCGCTTACCGGACGCCAGGCGTCGGTTACCGATCCGGCATTGGGGCCGCCATAGATGCTGATGATCACGGGATATTTCTTTGCAGGATCCAGGTTGAGCGGCCAGATGATGGTGCCGGGCAGCTTAAATCCGTCGGAGGTTTCGAGCCAGGCCATTTCGGGAAGGGCCAGTTCATAACTGTCGAAAGCGGCGTCTTTGCTGTCGGCCAGTTGTTTCACTTTACCACTCTTGATATCGACAAGTGCCAGACGGGTGGGTGTTGATACGTTAGAATAGGATGTGAGGAATTGCTTGTAATCGGGCGAAAGCTGGATGTTGTGGCTATAGTCGCCGAAGGTGAGACGCGTCTGCCGGGTACCGTCCAGGCGTACACTGTACAAATCACGACGGGTAGAGACTTCAGCGTTGGAAGAGTAATACACCGTCTTGCTTTTCACATCTACCCCCTCGATCCGGGTACCCCAGGGTGTTCCGGCGGTGAGTTTCTTTTTCAGGCTGCCGTCGTTGTTATGGTAATAGATATGCTCCCAACCATCAAAGTCGCGCACCAGCAGGAAACCGTCCGGCAACCAGGTAAGACCGTCGATCCAGTCGATCCAGGTCAGCTGCTTTTCATCATAAAGCGCTGTCTTCTCACCCGTGGCAGGATTGATATCATAGAGTTTAAGGTTATTCTGGTCGCGGTTCATCCATTGTACAATAAGGGCGCTGCCGTCGTTCCGCCAGTAAGGCTGGCCGAAGTACTGGTCGTCGTTCTCGTTGAAATCGGCCCAGGCCACCCCACCGCCTTCCACGGCTACGATACCGACACGCACTTTCGGATTCGGATCGCCGGCCTTGGGGTAACGGGTTTCTTCCAGGAAGCCATGCTGGCCTTCGGAATTATAGATAGGAAACATAGGGACGTTGGTATCATCGCAACGGAAGAAAGCCAGTTTCTTGCTGTCGGGCGACCACCAGAACGAGCGGTAACGCGTAGCACGGCCCAGTATCTCTTCGTAGTACACCCACGAAGCCCAGCCGTTCAGGATCAGGTCTGACCCGTCGGTAGTATAGCGCACCTCCTTGCGGTCGGCAATGCGCACGGCATACAGGTCGTTGTTGCGGGTAAAGGCTACCCATTGGTTGTCTGGCGAGAGGGTGGGATTTTTTTCATCGCCTTTCAATACAGCCTGAAAAGAGACTTCATCCGGAGTTGTATAGACCGCTTCAGCACCGGTACGGACATCCACGGAATACATCTTCCGCTCCGCTCCCATTCCTTTTGATACCAGGTAATGGGAAGCATCGGCCCATCCGGCAGGGGTGGGAATCGGTTGTTCGATACCTTTTATTCCTTGCACGATCTGTTCGGCTGTTAATTGTTTTTTCTGGGCAAAACCGGAGAAGGCAAATGCACAACACCCGGTTAAAAGAAGACATACGCTTTTCATCTACTATCAGATTTAATTGATCATAAAACATTCTAAGAACTACGTCACGCGGCCAAAGGTAAGAATTATCATGTATATTTGCAGACTTACAAACCGATATTTTACCATGACACACCAGATCATCCTGCTTGGCAAAGACATCACCTCCGTATACCATGGAATCAAGGAATTCGGTCCGGATTGCATCCACCTGCTATATACCGACCAGACACGGCATATCGCCGAACCGATGTATGCCCTGCTGCCGGCTGCTATTCAACGGTTTTGCTATCATACCGCTCCCTACGACGGCAACCAGGTGATGGACATCTGCCGCACCATCCACCGCAACCATCAGGGAACGTTCACCTACCACCTATCTGAAGGCACCAAGCCAATGATGCTGGCCGCCTACCAGGTGGCACGCGAACAGGGCGCCGAAGCGTTCTACCTTACCCAATTGGGTGAACTGGTATGGCTTCACTCCTTTGAGAAGACGGCGATGCACAGCCAGCTCGACAACGAAGAGATACTCCGCCTCAGCGGCAATACCCTGTCCGGTTATCACGACATCAAACAACTGCGACTGGAGGATGTATGGGCATCGACACAGATCAAACACTTTATCGAGCGTTATCCGCATGAGCATGCCCGCATCCAGAAATTCTTCGGTATCTTCTGCCAGCGGCAGATCTCCTGCCTGCCTGCATCCAAGCAGCTGGGCAATGAACTCGGGTTCAGGCAACACGACGGCAGTCTTACCATCACCCAACGCTCGCAGGTGTTGCTCCGCCTGCCGCAACCCAATGGGGTGAACCTCTTCTTCAAAGGCAGTTGGTGGGAAACGCTGGTAGCCAATCAGGTGCGCATCTGGAGCGAAGGAAAAAAGAATCCGCCTGAAGTGTGGCAAAACGTATTGTTTCAGACTGAAAAGAGAGAAACGCAAACCAAGAACGAGGTGGATGTACTGGTAAACAATGTGCAAAAACTAATCTTCATCGAATGCAAGTCGGGTATGGTGACACAGAACGACATCTATAAAATAGACGGCGTACGGGAAACATACGGCGGCGACATCTCACGCGCAGTACTGGCCAGTTACCATCCGGTAGACGAGCCTATCCGTGAAAAATGCCGCGACCTGCAGATACATATCTTTGCCCCGGCACATCCCGACGAACACCTCTACCACCTGGAAATGCTGCCCGGCTGGCTCGACTGGCTGACAGCGGAACTACAACTTTAAACATTTATTTAAAAAAAATATATCATTCATTTTTTTATAAACAATAATTGCCTTAGAACGGTTATGATTATGCAACTAATCAAAGGCAATATATGATAAAGAAAATAGTTCTTCTCACAACATTATTCGCCGCCACATATATCGGGCATGCACAACGGATCGACTCGGTGGCAGTCTATATCCTTCAACAAACCTCCTATACGTTACAAGACCTCGAATCGTGCCGTTTCATCGCTCATTCCTCGTATGATGCATGGAACGATGAGTTGGGCTACATCAAGCAGACAAACAAGGAAGAGGTGTCTATCACCTTTCCCAACCTGTTTGCCGTCAATGCTATCGGCGATAAAGGACATAAGGAACTGATATACGACGGCAAGCAATTCACGGCTTACTCGTATGTCCGCAACCAGTATGCCCAGCTAGACTACACCGGGACTGTCATCCAGGCAATCGATACATTGAACAAAAATTATACAATTGAATTTCCGGGCGCCGACTTTTTCTATCCCTCTTTCGTTTCGGATGTGCTGAACACAGGCGGCAGCCTGGCCTACCTTGGAATAATCGAGGTAAACGGCCAACCCTGTTTCCACATAGCGGGAAAAGATCAAGCCGGCACCGGTTTTCAATTTTGGATATCCAACGACAACCTGTTCCTTCCCATACGCATGACCTTGGTGTACCAAACAGACAAAGGACAGCCGCAGTACGAAGTGACCTTCTCCAACTGGGAACTCAACCCCGTTAATGTGTCTACCCTGTACCAGTTCGTTACACCTCCCGGGGCACAAAAAATCAAGATGAACAGCACAAACAACCCCATCAAATGATCGTCTTATGAAAACTGCAGCAATCAAGCATATACAGAAAATCCTTCCGGGCGTGCTACTGGCAAGTCTGCTTTTTATCTCGCAAGCCGGATCAGCGCAACGGTTCAATCACTACCCGCCCGGGCATCCTTCCCACCCGGTTCGCGCCTACCCCGTGCGCCCGGTGCCGGTGCCCAGGCCCGTACCTGTACCCAGGCCGGTACCTGTTCCTGCCTGGCATTATCCGTATGTGTACCACCCGTTTGTGCCCTATTACTGGGGACCAGCCTGGCATCCGATCGGTTTTGTGATAGCTACACTGACAGCGGCTGCTATCATTATTTCAGTCAACAACGCCACCTATCATTACGATCACGGTGTGTATTATGAATCCACCAGTGGTGGATACCGGGTAGTACCGGCGCCGATCGGCGCCGAAATAGCCTCATTACCCAGCGGATATGCCGTTGCCACGGTATCTGACAGGTCGTATTACTACTACGGCGGCACCTTTTACGAGCCCTATAACGGCAAATACAAGGTGGTCGGTGCTCCGGCCGGCGCCATTGTGAACAACCTCCCCGACGGCACGACCGAGAGCACGGTGAACGGGCAAAAATACATGGTCTACAACGGCGTTTACTATGAACCTATTTCGCACAACGGGCAAGACAGCTATGTGGTAACTGACACAAAGTAAAACGCTCCTAATTTTACTTCTGCCGATTACCGGGGATACGGATACATGTCTGTATCCCCTTTTTATGCAACAACAGCGGCTTAAGCGGCATGATTTTCGTTTACATTTCTTTGCGTTCTCATTTTTACACTATACCTTTGCACGGCGAAAAAACGAAAAGAATGTGTTAATTCTATTTACATTGTGCGTAATGTAAAGTATAATTGCATAATACAGAACATAGTATCTCTTAAAGAACCGGCTAATGTATGAGGTATGATTATTTGAAGGAGGCGTTGAAAGTCCTGGGTGCTGTTATTGTTATATTACTGATTGTATCACTTGTCCCTGACTTTGAAATAAAGTATAAACATTTTAACCTGTTGTCTGATGTTGTAGATGATACCGACCAGGAAGACGACGACTCGTTAAGCCTTGAAGCGCAAGGGAATGACCTGATGGGGATTAGTACAGATAGTATAGAAAACGCATCGAAAGGAGAAAGCACACCGGTGTTACCGGTCCCGTCTGTCGACACATCTGTTTCGACCCAAGAGGGTGTGGTTGGCTTCGAAGACTTTTCAGAAAGCAAACAGATGCTGAAGCCGTTCTACCAGGCATTACTCACCGAGGCCCAGAAGCGGCCGGTGCGTATCGGCGTGCTCGGTGATTCATTTATTGAAGCAGACATTATGACCTCCGACCTGCGTAAACACATACAAACGCGCTACGGCGGACACGGTGTGGGTTTTATACCGATCGTATCTCCGGTAGCCCAAAGCCGCAAAGGAGTGCAACAGGAAGCGACAGGCTGGTATGCCCAATCGATGATCTATTATAAAAAAGCCGACTGGAGCAAGTTCAGCCTCACCGGTTTCTATTATATACCGTCTGAAAATGCCACCGTCACACTCAAGCTCACCGAAGCGGATACACTGTCGCAGTTTTCGTTCGTCTTCATCAACCTCAAACAAACGATCCTCAACGTATCCATCAACGGCCAGGCGCCGGTGGAATATAAACCCGAGACATCAGATCATGTACAGTTCCTCACGCTGCCAACCCGTAATATCCAGACCCTGAAGATCACTACTACAAACGTAGAGGGCTTTACAGGATTGGGGTTCTATCGCAACAACACATCGGGTGTGTATGTAGACAACTTCTCGGTACGCGGATCGTCGGGTGTGGTGCTATCCACCATCAGCGACGAGTTGAGTAAACAGTTGAATGCCTTCGTCTCCTACGACCTGCTGATCGTGGAATACGGCCTCAATGTGATGGTAGCCGAAAAGACCACATACGCCTCCTACCGCAAATTGATGACTAAGGCCATCGAACACCTCAAAGCATGTTATCCCGGTGTACCCATCATCGTGATGAGCGTGGGCGACCGTGGCAGCAAAGGCTCCGACGGCAGTGTGATCACCCATCCAGGCGTATTGCCCCTCGTAGCTGCCCAGCGGGAGATTGCGCAAAACGCAGGGGTCTTGTTCTGGAACACATTCCAGGCCATGGGAGGAGACAAAAGCATGGTTACATTTGTTAACAGCAAGCCGCCTATGGCCGCAAAAGACTATACCCATATTAATTACCTCGGAGGGAGCAAAATAGCCCAAGCGCTGTATGAATCCCTGATGAGCGAGAAAAACAAATACGCTCCTTCTATCGGATATGAAAAGTAATGTGAAATTGATATTCTTCACCGGATGCATCCTGTTGTTGCACACTGCCTCCCTGCAGGCGCAACAGGCTAAAAGCACTTCAAAGGTTCCTTTGGAGATCCGGAAGGATGCCAATAAGATTATCGACAGCAATAAAAGCCTGGATATTTTCTACAATAAACTCTACCAACTGAACCAGCCGGCGGTGCGGAACAACGCCAACCCATCGGTCGTTTCCATCCTGCATATCGGCGACTCGCACGTGCAGGCCGGCTTCCTCACGGTAACGATCATGAACCGCCTGCAGGCCCGTTTCGGCAGCGCCGGACGCGGACTGATCTTCCCACTCAAACTGGCGCGGACCAACGAACCGTTCGATTACGATATCTTGTCGGAATCGAAATGGGACAAGACGCTGGTTGTACAACGCACCCAAGCGCTTCCCCTCGGGCTGGGTGGTCTGTCGATCAAGACCGACGACGAGCAGTTCTCATTCGAAATACGTTCGTCGGCACGGGAAAAGATAGACCACTCATTCAACAAGATCACCATCTTCCACCACGAGAAAGCCCCCGAGCTGTACGTAACCGATCCGGCTATCAAATCACAGCATCAGCCAAGCCCGTATCCGTTCGCATCTGTGATCAGGCTCGATCATAATGTAAACAGCCTTGTCCTCTCTACCGGCCAGCAGATAAATAAGGTAGACTCGGCCATTTATTACGGTTTTAGCCTCGAAAACGGGAAAAGCGGTCTCCTCTACCATTCGGTAGGGATCAACGGTGCCCAGTTCAGGCACTATGGAAGTGTGCAGAACTTTGCCCAGCAGATATCCATCCTCAAGCCGGAGTTGTTTATCTTCTCCCTCGGCACCAACGAAGCCTTCCGCGGACGGTTGAACGAACGAAGCCTCTTCAACGAGATAGATGCCATCATCGATCCCATACGAAAAGCCAACCCACGTGCGCTGCTACTGATCATGACACCTCCCGATTGCCTGACCGCCAACGCCGACAAATCACGGGAGAGCAACCCGAACATCGCCATCGTGCGCAAAGTACTGATCCGCTATGCCGAAGAAAAAGGCTGTGCGTATTGGGACCTGTACTCCATCCTGGGAGGAAATGGTTCCGCCAATAAACTCTATGAAGCCGGATACCTGTCGAAAGACGGCGTCCACTTTCTGAAAGGAGGATACAATATGCTCGGAGACTTGTTCTACGATGCCTTAATACGAAATTATACCGACTATGTTCAATATCGACTTCGTTAAACTGGGGGAAATTCTGCGCTATATACCAGCAGAGCCGTTGATTTTCAATAGCTCCTTCTTCCTGTTTTTCCTGACATTCGTACTACTGATCTATGCCTGGCTCAAGAAATACGAGAAATTCAAGATCATGTTCATGATCGTGGCTTCCTTCTATTTCTATTACAAAACCAACGGTTTTTACTTCCTGCTGATCCTGTTCATAGCGTTTGTCGATTTCTTTGCCGCTCACCTTATCTATCGGGCTCCTACGGCGAAAAAGAAACGAATGTGGCTCATCGCCAGCCTAGTCATCGACCTCGGCGTATTGTGTTACTTCAAATACACCAATTTCTTTTTCGACACGTTTTATGAACTGATACACAAACCTTTCACACCATTCGACATCATGTTGCCGGTGGGGATCTCGTTCTTTATCTTCCAGTCGCTCAGCTATGTGATCGACATCCAGCGGGGAAAAGTGACACCACTCAACAACATACTTGATTACATCTTTTATATTTCCTTCTTCCCCCAGCTGGTGGCTGGCCCAATCGTTCGCGCCAAGGACTTCATCCCGCAAATACACAAACCACTGTCGCTGACCAAGAAGGTATGGAACGAAGCTTTCATCCTGATCTTTATCGGACTGTCCAAGAAAGCGATCATTTCCGATTATATCAGTTCCAATTTCGTAGACCGTATTTTTGATCAGCCATCACTCTATTCCGGGGTGGAAAACCTCTTTGCAGTCTATGGCTATGCCGCACAGATCTACTGCGACTTTTCGGGTTATTCGGATATGGCGATCGGCTTCGCCCTCCTGTTTGGGTACCGGTTCAACATCAACTTCGACCTGCCCTATAAATCGGCCACCATTACCGAGTTCTGGCGCCGTTGGCATATTTCACTTTCGACCTGGTTGAAAGACTATCTGTATATTGCACTGGGAGGCAACCGCAAGGGCAAGATACGTATGTACATCAACCTGATGATCACCATGCTGCTCGGCGGCCTCTGGCACGGCGCATCCATGCGATTCATCCTCTGGGGCGGATTGCACGGCCTCTACCTGGTGGTACATAAATGGCTGATGACCCGCTTCCCTGCCACGTTCCAGAAAACCGGCGATGATATGACGCTGAAACGACGTATTATCGGTACGTTGATTACCTTTCACATGGTATGTTTCAGTTGGATCTTCTTCCGTGCCGAGAGTATGGCTAAGGCCGGTGAGATGCTGACGCAGATCACCAGCCATTTCCGCCCGGGTGTATTCTTCCCCTTCGTGAAAGAATATGCCATTATCCTTCTCCTGATCGCCTTGTGCTTTATCCTGCAATTCCTGCCGACGCAAATGACAGAGGCTGCCAAGCAAAAAGTAGCCAACTGGAACTGGATGGTCAAAGCCATCGTAACGGCCGGCCTCATCATCCTGATCACCCAGGTCAAATCGTCCGAGATCCAACCGTTCATCTACTTCCAGTTTTAGCTTGACAAACATCGCCGTCTTTTTTTGTGGTGATATTATCGAAAAAGGCCACCCTGGATGGGATGGCCTTTGATATGTACAACGGGTTGAACCGCTTATCGGCAATTAGTCTTGCAACAGGATGTCCATAATCTGAACGGCTGCCTTGGCTACGGAAGTACCTGGGCCAAAGATGGCGGCAACGCCGGCTTTGTACAGATAGTCGTAGTCCTGAGCGGGGATCACACCACCGGCAATCACGATGATATCCGGGCGACCGAGTTTCCTCAATTCTTCAATCACTTGCGGAACCAGGGTCTTGTGACCGGCGGCGAGTGAAGAGACACCCATCACGTGTACATCGTTTTCAACAGCCTGTCGGGCAGCTTCGGCCGGGGTCTGGAACAACGGTCCCATATCCACGTCGAATCCGCAGTCGGCATAACCGGTAGCTACTACTTTGGCACCACGGTCGTGTCCGTCCTGACCCATCTTCGCGATCATGATACGCGGCTGACGGCCTTCCTTTTTGGCAAACTTCTCGGTCAGTTCGCAGGCCTTGATAAAGTCTGCGTCTTTCTTTGTTTCTGATGAATACACGCCTGAAATAGTTCTGATGATTGCTTTATAACGTCCGGCAACTGCTTCGCAGGCGTCGGAGATTTCACCCAAAGAGGCACGCAGGCCGGCTGCTTTCACAGCCAATTCCAACAGGTTACCTTTACCGGTACGGGCACATTCCGTGATTTCTTCCAGCGCTTTCTTCACGGCTTCGTTGTCACGTTTAGCACGCAGGTCGTTCAGACGTTCGATCTGTTCGATACGTACAGCTGTGTTGTCGATCTCAAGGATATCGATCGGGTCTTCTTTTTCCAGACGATATTTGTTCACACCCACGATGGCCTGTACACCTGAGTCGATGCGAGCCTGTGTACGGGCGGCGGCTTCTTCGATACGCATCTTCGGCAGGCCGGTTTCGATGGCTTTCGCCATACCGCCCATGCTTTCGAT
>JAVBUH010000021.1:0-24352 GCA_031555505.1 Tannerellaceae bacterium | reverse complement strand
TTTGCCGCTGTTTACCAAAGAGGAGAACGAATGCCGTTCGAATTTTGAGAGATGGATTTATGTACTTAAAAATTTGAAAACATTGGAACGCATGCCATTTAAAGCAAAGAAGGCCGTCTTCGAGAAGCTCGAAGAGATTGCTGATGTTTCCGCTCTTTCTCCCGAAGAACGAGATAAGTACGAAAACAGCCTCCGGGTTTACTACGACTTACTCGGGACCATGGAAGGAGCAACACAAAAGGGGATTAAGCAAGGCCGCGAAGAAGGCCGGATAGAAGGCCGGGAGGAAGCCCGGGAAGAAGCTCGGGAAGAACTACTCCGTATCGCCCGTGAAATGAAACGCAAGGGCGTCAGCGTAGAAGATATTGCAGAGCTCATCAAACTCACCCCCGATGTTATCAACAACCTGTAACCCGGGCCAATCACATAGGGCTTCACGTGTCATCAGACATTTGAAGCCCTTTTTTCATTCCGTTTTGATACTGTCCACGGGGTTGACACGGGCGGCTTGCCAGTTTTGGATGCTGACGGTGGCGAGGGTGATGGCGCTGACGATAAGGAAGGCGAGGGCGAATACCCACCAGTAAACAGGCGTTTTGTAGGCGAAATTTTCCAGCCATTTGCGTACGCCATAATATGCGACAGGAGCGGCGATGAGGAAGCAGATACCGACGATGCGTATATAGGTTTTGTTGAACATCGCCAGTAATTCGCTGACCGTAGCACCGTGTACTTTGCGGATGCCGATCTCTTTGCGGCGGTATTGCGTTTCAAACACCACCAGACCGAAGATGCCTGTCAGCGACAGGATGATGGCCAGCATACTGAACAGGGTGACCAGGCTGCGGAGGTTTACTTCCTTATGGTATAGCTGGTTGAATAAGCCATCGTAAAACTCCACATCGAATGGGTAGGATGGGTCGATATCAGCCAGTGTATTGCGGATATGGCTTACAGCGGCATGTACGTCTGTTCCGGCTTTGAGACGGATATAGGAAACGTGCAAGTGGAAGGAAGAGGGACAGGCGATAAACGCGATATTGTTCTCCGCTGCACGCAGAGAGGTAAACAATACATCATCCGTAAATCCCACGATACGTCCTTTGAACCAGTTGCCAAAAGCGTCGCCCAGCACCATATCCCCATTGACACGCGCTGCGTGGTTGAAGATATAGGAAGCCTGCTCTGCTTCCGTATCGGCTTGCGTAAAACCCCTTCCGTCTGCTACGGGGATACCCATGACGGAAAGGAAGTTGTATGAACAGGTAATGAGAAAATACTGGATCGATTTACCTTTGTAATCATCCGAATTGGTATTGTAACCATCCTTAGATGCCACTTTCTCTGCGGCAAAAGCCACATCTTCTATACCACTGTACGCCTTCAGCCGGTTGGCATACGTTTCGTGATGGTTCTGGTACAGGTTGCCGTTCAGTTCCACAATTGCGATCTGGTCTTTGTCAAAACCCAGCGAGAAACTGCGCATATAGTTGTTTTGCAGGTTGACGAACCCGGCGGCGATGATCAGCAGGATGGAGATGACAAACTGAACACCGATCAGTGCTGTGCGCAGCTTCCGCCCCTTTGGCGAGAGTCCGAAACTCCCTTTCAGAACCAGGGCGGGAGGGAAGGACACCATATAGCGCGAGGGATAGAAGCCTGCCAACCAACCGGTCAGGCATGCGATACATCCCGCAAACAGGATGATGGCCGTATTTCCCGTCAGGCTCAGGTCTGCATCGACAAATGCCAGCAACGATGTGTATGCCAGCACATATATAATCGCCAGGCTAAGCAGGAAGGCTGCCAGGCTTGTGATAATGGCTTCCGACAACAATGCCCTGCGTAAGCGGCTGTCCGGACTGCCGAATACTTTCTGTGTATTAATGCTTTTAATGCGGAGTGGCGCCAGCGCCGTGCTGAAATTGATGAAATTGATTACGGCAATAAGGATGATCAGCAGGCCGATGCCCACTAACAGGTTCGTCGTGTCCTTGCTGCCACTGCGGAAGTTATTCCCGTCGTGCTGTTCGTTCAGGTAGTAGATATCGGTCAGCGCCGTCAGTTTGAGTTTTTGTTCTTCTTTCCAGCCAACCTTCTTATAATCGAAATTCGCATTGAAGTTATCGGTCACGTTGGCTGCGGATGCCTTGTCGTCGAGCAGCAGGTAACAAATAAAGTTGCTCGACTGGAAGTTAGACTTGAAGCTGTCGTCGTGTATCTTCATATAGATCACGTTGCGCAACTGCGTGTTACCCGGGAAATCCTTATACACGGCACCGACAGTGAAATTGCCCGCTCTTTCTTTCGACCAGATAAATTCTTCGGCATGCAGGACTTTGCCCACGGCCGATTCGTCTCCGAACAGTTTCCGTGCCAGGCTTTGCGGGATAAGTATCTTTTCGGGATCGTCCAGGCAGTTGGCATCTCCCTCTACCAAGGGGATACCGAAAGTGCGGATCAATCCGGGCAGGCAGGTCTCCACCTTTTCGCGGAAGCCTATTTTTTCACTCCCCTTTGTAACGGTGAAATAGATAGGGGCAATAAACGGATTGATTAATGTTCCTCCTTTAATATGAGGCGACGACTCGATGACCATTTCTACATATCCACGTGCCAGTATCGTGGCGAATGGACTCGTTACTTCCAGTTCCGCACGGAATACTTTATTGGCTGTCGGGTGGCAACAGTCGAAACTCCGTTCATAATTCACCTGTATCAGGATCACGATAAAGGCGGCAAACGCAACTGCCAGGCCTGTGATATTTAAAACGGTTGCCATTCGGAACCGGCGGATCACACTCAGATAATTGTGAATTGTCGTCTTCATGCAATGCGATGATTAATCATTAATCGTTATTTTTTTATTCCGTCTTTATACTCTTCACCGGATTCTCATTCGCCGTCCACCAGTTCTGGAAGGTGACGGTGAGGAGGGTGATGAAGGAGATGACGGCGAAGGCGAGGAGGAATACCCACCAGTACATTGGCGTCTTATAGGCGAAGTTCTCCAGCCAACGGACGATCGCGTACCAGGCCACGGGAGCCGCCAGAACGAAACAGATGCAAAGGATGCGGACGTAGGTCTTGTTGAAGAGGATGAGTATCTCCTCTGTGGTGGATCCCAGTATCTTCCGGATACCGATCTCTTTGCGGCGGTATTCACTTTCAAAGACCACCAGTCCGAATACGCCTACGATGGAGATCAGGATGGCAATCAGGCTGAACAGGGTGATCAGGAAGCCCAGGCTCTGTTCCTGTTCATAGACCTGGTGCAGCACTTCATCGAAGAAACGGGTGTCGAATGGGTAGTCGGCGTCGATCGAACGCAGCGTAGCCTGTAGCTTTTCCATGGCGGTAAAAGGATTGGCACCCGCTTTTACTTTGATGTAGGCATAGAGGGCGGGACGTGTACTGCCGTTCTCCCCATAGATATAAAATGCCATCGGGAGCACTTCCGTCCGGAAGGAGGCAAACTTGATATCCGGCATGAATCCTACGACCGAACTGCTGTCGATCATGTCGTTCAGTTGGATTTCATACAGGCTGCGCGCTGTCTGGTTGAAGACAAAGGCACCCCGTGCCGTCCGCTTGTCGTCTTCCAGGAAACCACGCCCTTCCGTCACGCTGATGCCCATCAGCGGCAGGAAGTTCGCATCTACCGGCAGGCATTGGAACTGGATCTGCTGGTCGCGAAAATACCGTCCCCATCCCGAATACCGGTCACGGCTGGAAAGCAAGGCTTCCGCAAAGGCAACCTGTTCTATTTCCGGAAACGACTTCAACTGCTGGGCGAATGTTTCCCGGTTGTTGTTCAGTTTCAGATTCATATCGCTGACGATCAGTTGTTCTTTGTCATATCCCACCGGAGCATACTGCATATACCTGTTTTGCAGGTACATGAACGAGGCGCCGATGATCAGTGCGAAGGAAGCCACGAATTGGAAACCAATCAGTACGTTGCGTAACTGCCGCCCTTTGGGAGATAAACCGAAACTGCCTTTCAGTACCAAGGCTGTAGGGAAGGAAGTAATATACCTGGACGGATACAGCCCCGCAAGCAAACCGGTGAACAATGCAAGTAACGCCGTTCCACTGGTAATCAGCGGATGAGCCAGGGGAGAGATCTCGGCATGAACGATTGACGGGAGCGGGGTATAGCGTACCAGGAATACCATCCCGATCGATAACAGGAAAGCCACGAGGCTGATACACACAGCTTCCGCCAACAGGGAGAAACGGATCACCGATTCTTCCCCTCCGAGCACCTTTTGCGTATTGATGCTCTTGATGCGCATCGGGGTAAGCGCCGTACTGAAGTTGGTGAAGTTGATCCCCGCAATCACCACGATGATGATCGCCGTGCCTAAGAGCACCAACAGCGTTTGCTTGCTCGATTTGGGAGCCCTGTCGTAGGATACGTTGGTCACATAATGCACATCGGGGAGAGGCACCAGGCGGAACGAACAACCCGTCCCTTCCCAGGAGAAGTCACTTCCCAGTACGGAGATGTCAAAATTCCGCATGAAGTTGTCTACGATGCCGTCACTGTTTGCAGGCGCATCCAGCCGGATGAAGCAATTGTAGTTCTGGTTCCACCACTTACCGGCATTTTCCTCTTTCGCCATGGGGTAGTATATCTGATTGCCTACCGAAGAATTACGGGGGAAATCACGATATACACCGCCAACGGTGTAGGTGGTTTTCTCCGCAACCAGCAGGCGTCCGACAGCCGGTTCGTTGCCAAACATCTTTTGCGACAGGCTTTGCGGGATCAGTACCGTGTTCGGATTTTCGATCGAACGTTCGGAACCGTCGGTCATATCGAAGGTAAACACCTGGGTATAGTCAGGCGCTACTTTCAATGCTTTTTCCTTATAACTGTTCCGGGTGCCGTCTTTATCCACGGTAAAGAAGAGGTCTTCCACTCCCGGACCCGTTATGGCGCCGCTTTGGATATGGGGCGACGAGAGAATGAAGGCTTCCGCCATCGGACGGCCAAGCACAGCCTGTTTCCGGTCGCCGAAAATGATCTCCACCCGGTAGATACGGTCGGCATTCGCATGGAAACGGTCGAAATTATGGTCGTAGTCCAGTTGCATCAGGATTACCATAAAGGCGGCAAAGGCTATCGAGAGTCCTGTTATATTGAGCGTTGTTGCCATCTTAAAGCGGCGGAGGACGCTGAGGAAGTTGCGGAGGATCGTTTTCATGAAGTGGGAGGATTTATTGGGGGCGCTCTGTTGTTATTCTGTTTTGAGGCTCTTCACCGGATTCTCGTTGGCGGTCCAGTAGTTCTGGAAGGTGACGGTGAGGATGGTGATGAGTGAGATGATACAGAAGGAGGTCAGGAACACCCACCAGTAGATAGGCGTTTTGTAGGCGAAGTTCTCCAGCCAGCGGGCGATACCATAGTAAGCCACGGGCGCTGCCAGGATGAAACAGATGCAGAGGATGCGGACGTATGTCTTGTTGAAGAGGAGGAGAATCTCTTCGGTGGAGGAGCCTAAGATTTTACGGATGCCGATTTCCTTTTTTCTATATTCACTTTCGAATACGACGAGGCCAAAGACGCCGACGATAGAGATCAAAATAGCGATGAGGCTGAACAATGTGATCATGGAACCGGCTTGTTGCTCTTTGGCATACGTCTTGTTAAGTACATTGTCGTATAGGCGGACATCATAGGGATAATAAGGATCAACAGCCTGCAGCGAAGTATTTACATGGTCTAACGCAGCGCGCATATCTGTTCCGTATTTCACCCTGACGTAGGCAAATTTGGGAGATGTACCCCAGTTCACTTCACCCCACAGGTAAAAAGCCATCGGTTGTACCTCTTTGCGGAAGGAGGCGAATTTGACATCAGGCATGAAACCTACAATCTCCATGCTGTCTACCATCCCGCCCACTTCGAGCCCATATTTCTGCCGGGCACATTCATTGAATATCAGTGCGCCATGCCGTTTGAGTTTGTCGTCGGGAAGGAAATCGCGGCCTTCTGTCACCGTAATGCCCGCTGTATGCAGGAAGGAATGGTCTACATACAAGCAGTCGTACAAGATGTCTTTGCCACGGTATATCCGTCCCCATCCTCCATATTGGTCCGAAGAGGATATAAGCTGCTCGGCCAATGCCGCATCTTCTACTCCGGCCAATGCTTTTACCTGATTGATGAATGCATCACGGTTTTTGCCGATCGACTGTGGAATATTGGAAACGATGAGTTGGTCTTTATCATACCCCAGTGCAGACCGGTGCATAAACCTGTTTTGAAGGTACATAAAAGAGGCACCAGTCACGAGGGCAAAGGAGGCGACGAACTGGAAACCGATGAGGAAGCTACGCAATTGCCGTCCTTTTGGGGAGAGGCCGAAGCTGCCTTTGAGTACCAAGGCCGGGGAGAACGAGGTGATATACCAGGAAGGGTAGAGGCCGGCCAGTAAGCCGGTAGCCAGGGCCAGCAATGCCGTTCCGCCTACAATCAGCGGATGGGTCGCCACTGACAAATCGGCGTTCACCAGTGAGCCTACTAAACTATAAGGTAACAGATAGATAATCCCCAGGGCGATCAGGAAAGACACGGTACTGATCGAGATCGCTTCGGTGAGGAGAGACCACCGGATGGTAGCATCGTCGCCGCCCAATACTTTTTGGGTGTTGACGCTTTTGATACGCATCGGAGTGAGCGCCATGCTGAAATTGGTGAAGTTTATGGCGGCGATCAGGATAATTACAAAGGCGATACAAAGCAGGATCAATAATGTAGACCGGCTTGATTTGGCCGTATAATCATGGGTGGTATCCTGCACAAAATGCGTGTCCGTTACTTGTGTCAGGCGGTAATTGGCCAGTCCTACCCAGGCTAAACGGCTTCCCAGTATCGATACATCGAAGTTTTGTTTGAAAGCTTCGGCAATCTCACCGGCGTAGGCCGGATCGTCGAGGCGGACGTAGAAGTAGTAGCTGTTATTATCCCAGCGATCGATATTTTCGAGCGGAGGAATCTGTTTGATGATGGGGTTTTTGATGCAAGAGTTGTCGGGAAAGTCGGCATAGACACCACCGACGGTGTAGGTCAGGTTGCCGCTATGCAGGAGTTTGCCTACGGCAGGTTGGGTTCCGAAAAACTTTTTTGCCATGCCGGCAGGGATCAACACTTTTTCCGGGTCCTGGAGTGCGGCGCCGGAGCCTTCAGTGATCTCAAAGCCGAATACATCAATGAACGATGGGTAGGAGCGGATGACAGCTTCTTCGTAAAAACGCTGTCCTTCGGGTGTTTCCACCGCGAGGTATTCTTTCTCTGTCATACGCGTGCTCACCAGGGCACCGGATACGATGTGGGGCGACGACTTCATGAAAGCTTCCGCCAGGGGGCGTGAAAACGGAGGGCTGGCTTCCGTATCCCATACACGTTCTACACGGAAGATGTGGTCGGCATCCGGATGCATCTTGTCGTAATTATAGTCAAAATCCAACTGCATCAGGATTACCATAAAGGCGGCAAAGGCTATCGAGAGTCCTGTTATATTGAGCGTTGTCGCCATTTTGAAGCGGCGGAGGACGCTGAGGAAGTTGCGGAGGATCGTTTTCATAAAATGGGAGGATTTATTGGGGGCACTCTGTTGTTATTCTGTTTTGAGGCTCTTCACCGGATTCTCGTTGGCGGTCCAGTAGTTCTGGAAGGTGACGGTGAGGATGGTGATGAGTGAGATGATACAGAAGGAGGTCAGGAACACCCACCAATAGATAGGGGTTTTGTAGGCGAAGTTTTCCAGCCAGCGTGCGATGGCATAGTAAGCCACAGGGGTCGCCATCGCAAAGCAAAGACAGAGGATACGGACATACGTCTTGTTGAAGAGGATGAGTATCTCTTCGGTGGAGGAACCTAAGACTTTGCGGATACCGATTTCCTTTTTTCTATATTCGCTGTCGAATACGACGAGGCCGAACACACCAACGATGGATATAAAGATGGCGATGAGGCTGAAGAGCGTGATGAGGGTGGTGAGGTTGATTTCTTTTACATACATACGGTCCAAAACGTCGTCGTAGAAGCGCACGTTGAAAGGATAGTCCGGATCGATGGCTTTCAGCGAAGCGCTGATATGGTCAATCACAGCCCGCATATTCGACCCACCTTTCACCTTGATATAGGCAAAATTGGGAGAACTTCCCCAGTTTACTTCTCCCCATACGTAGAAAGCCATTGGCTTTACTTCGGAGCGGAAAGAGGCAAACTTGATATCGGGCATAAAGCCGATGATCTCCATACTGTCTACCATAGCGCCCAGTTCCAGGTTGTAAGTTGTCCGAGCCCGTTCGTTGAAGATCAGGGCACCCCATCGCTTCTGTTCGTCATCCTTACGGAATCCACGCCCTTCGGTAACCTGAATCCCCAGGATATCCATGAAGGCAGCATCGACAGGCAGGCATTGGAACTGGATATCAATGTCTTTATAATGACGCCCCCAGCCCATATATTGATCCTGGCTTGAGAGCAGCGGTTCGGCAAAAGTAATGTTTTCCACGCCGGAGAAACTCTTCACCTGGTTGGAAAAAGCCTCGCGGCTTTGGTTTATTTTCCCGTTGATATCCGTCACGATCAGGGCATCTTTGTCGTATCCCAGCGGCGAGTTATGCATATACCGGTTTTGCAGGTACATGAACGAGGCGCCGATGATCAGGGCGAACGAAGCGATAAACTGGATGCCGATCAGGACATTACGCAGCTGCCGTCCTTTGGGCGAGAGGCCGAAGCTACCTTTCAACACCAAGGCCGGCGGGAACGATGTCATATAGCGTGAAGGGTACACACCCGCAAGCAGACCGGTCAGCAGTGCCATTACAGCCGTACCGCCGACGATCAGCGGATGAGCCTCCAGCGTAATATCAGCGTCCACCAGGGAAGCGATCTGTGTGAGATTCGCGACGAGGTATACAAGTCCGAGTGCGATCAGGTATGACAGCAGGCTGATCACCACGGCCTCGGTCAGCAGTGAGCGTCGGATGGTGGTCTCATCTCCGCCCAATACTTTCTGTGTGTTGATGCTCTTGATGCGCATCGGTGTAAGCGCCGTGCTGACGTTGGTAAAGTTGATACCGGCGATTACGATAATCACAATGGCGATCGAAAGGAGCACCCAGAGTACCTGTCGGCTTGATTTCGGGGTATGGTCGTAGGTGGTGTCCATGGTATAGTGGATATCCGGTAACACAGTGAGCCGGTAGTTGTTTTGTTTCACCCAGGCATTATCACCCATCTCCATGGCATTCAACTGCTTTTTAAAATTATCGATCAGGTCGCCGCTGTTTTCCGGAGCATCTACACGGATATAGATATTGTAATTGCTGTTTCCCCATGATTGCAGGTTTTCCTGCGGATCAAAAGGCACATAAACGGCGTTTTGTACGATGGAGTTAGCCGGGAAGTCTTTGTAAACACCTTTGATCGTAAGTTTGTTGTCGCCCAACTCCAGTGCCTTATCCATCGCCGATCCATTGCCGAAGAATTTCTTCGCCATGCTCAGGGGAATCAAAGCAGTCTGAGGTTCTTCCAGTGATTTGGGTACACCTTCCACCATTTCAAACGGAAAGATATCCATGAAGGCCGGATAGACCTTATTCATCGTTTCCTGGTAATGGTTCCTGGCCCCGTTGTGCTCGACGGTAAATAACCGGTTTTGGTGCCAAGGGTCAACGATGGAACCGGCGACAATATGTGGCGACGACTGGAAGAAAAAGTCACCCATCGGGCGTGAAATGACCGTCTGAGCCACTCCATCATATACCAGCTCCATTCGATAGATCCGGTCGGAGTTTTCATACATCTTGTCGAAGTTGTAGTCGAAGTCCAACTGCATCAGGATCACCATAAAGGCAGCAAAGGCGACAGAAAGTCCCAGGATATTGAGGGAGGTGGCCATCTTGAAGCGGCGCATTACACTGAGGAAGTTACGAAGGATCGTTTTCATAAGAAGGGGGTGGAGTGATGAATGATTAACGATGATTGATGAACAAAAACTATCTCTACCTGATAACACATTTATGTGTAACAACAGAGACGGGATTAATTAATATTTGCATGATATTCAGTGGAATATATAAGATAATAAAAGAGATTCAACCGCCCCACCACCGCGAGCGGCGGTTCCCCCCGCCTTTCAAGGCGGGGAGCCGAGTTAGCCTCAGATACTACCTGAAAAAGATGTGTATAGAGAGTAGCTCTCAAGAGGGGAAACGTCGCTTCGCTTCTGAGTTACTTTTCTATCAAATAAACTCGCTGACGGAGGATACGATGCTACCGTCGAAGAGGTTGATGATGCGGTGGGCAAAACCGGCGTCGTGCTTGGAGTGGGTTACCATGATGATGGTGGTACCTTCCTTGTTGAGTTCGGTGAGGAGTTGCATCACTTCGGCGCCATTCTTCGAGTCGAGGTTACCGGTAGGTTCGTCGGCGAGGATCATCTTCGGGTTGGAGACTACGGCACGGGCGATGGCTACACGCTGTTGTTGACCGCCGGAGAGTTGTTGCGGGAAGTGTCCGGCGCGGTGGCTGATGTTCATGCGTTTGAGGATGTCGGTGACCATCTGTTTGCGGTCGGCCGGCTTGATCTTGAGGTAAGTGAGCGGAAGCTCTACGTTTTCAAAGACATTGAGTTCGTCGATCAGGTTGAAGCTTTGGAAAACGAAACCGATGTTGCCTTTGCGAACCTGTGTCCGTTCTTTTTCTTTGAGGTGGCCAACTTCCAATTCGCCGAGGTAGTAGTTTCCTTCGGAAGGGTTGTCGAGTAGACCGAGGATATTGAGCAAGGTGGACTTACCGCAACCGGATGGGCCCATGATGGCTACGAACTCGCCGTCTTTCACATCGATGGAGACCTTGTTCAATGCGATGGTTTCTACTTCTTCTGTGCGGAAAAACTTACTTAAGCCTTCAATTTTAATCATGACTGTATGTTTTAAGTTACTGTTATATGCATTTCTGCATGATTTGTTTCAAATACCGTGCCAATATAGGTAAAATGCTGTGAAACAATGGGGTGGAATTTTGGAGATTTACTGGGAGTGTCTAATTTTTGGACAGTGCTGTATGATTTTTGGACATTTTTTTTGGGGAAAAGAGGGCTGCAAGGGCTTTAAGCTAGGGTGTTCAGTTAAGTGTTCCCGTTTTTTGTGTGCGAAGGCGAATGCCCCATCAGGTAGGGTGTTCAGTTAAGCGTTCCCGTTGTTTGTGTGCGAAGGCGAATGCCCCATCAGGGGCATCCTGTTCGTAGCCAGGGGTGCAGGCGAAGCCAAGCCCCTGGACAATGGATGGTACATTATCATTCTGCGCCACGTCAGTGGTGCCGGTCTATCCACACGGTACCGCTGACGCGGCACACAAAACATATACAAATCACCTGTCCGGGGGCTTGGCTTCGCCTGTACCCCCGGCTACGAACAGGATGCCCCTGATGGGGCATTCGCCTTCGCACACAAAAAACGGGAGCACTTAACTTAACAGCCTAGCTACAAGGGTTTTAATGGCCTTAAGGGCGACAAGGGGAACAAGGAGTATAAGGGGTTTAGGGGGAGAAGGGATGTAAGGGGGGATGGATATACAAAGAGGTGGGGAGAGGTGGGGGGAAATTTGATTTTTTGGGTATCTTTGCGATGATTTGAAAAATAATGAAAATAAATCAGGGTGTTATGGTTATAGCGGTAGATTTTGATGGGACGATTGTGGAGCATGCGTATCCACGGATTGGGAAACCGATTCCTTTTGCGTTGGATGTGTTGAAGCGGTTGCAACAGGAGGATCGTCATCAGCTTATACTTTGGTCGGTACGTGAAGGCGATTTGCTGCAGGAAGCTATTGATTATTGCGCTGCGGAAGGACTGGAGTTTTATGCGGCGAATAAGAATTATCCGGAAGAGCCGGAGCCCTCGCCCCGGAAGTTGAATGCCGATCTTTTTATTGACGACCGTAACCTGGGCGGGATGCGCGACTGGGGGGTGATCTACCAGATGATCAAATCAGGGCGTCCTTTCTCGCCGGCCCGTACGCTTAGCAGTGGTGGGGAAAGCAGCGAACGGCAGTCGCTTCGCAAGAAGAATTTCTTTATCCGGCTGGGTGAGGCGTGGGATAAGGCGCAAGGGAGATAAGGGGCGATTAAGCCTGGCTGTTGTTGGTATTAACTATATCTGTGTATGACAATAAATCAGACAAATACAGGCACACAGACAGATACAGACAGATTAAACGCTTAAGAAGATGGGGTGGAAAAGGAGGAAGGTGAGGTGTTTTTAGTTTGGGAGATGTGTGCCGAATATGATAAAATATTACTATTTTTACGGGTGGATTGGTTGAAGACGAGAACGCCGTAAACGCCGAACATATATGAAGAAGCTTGTTGATAAACTCAGGGAAGAGCATTGTCTGACAGCTGAAGGATACAGGGAATTAGTAAGTTGTACGGACACAGGGGTACTTGAATATCTTAGATTCGAGGCTCAGCGGGTTGCTTTATCCCGGTTTGGCAACAAGGTGTATATGCGCGGGCTGATCGAGGTGGGTAATGTGTGTAAGAATAACTGTTTCTATTGTGGTATCCGTAAGGGTAATGTGCGGCTGAAAAGGTACAGGATGAACAAGGAGAACATTTTGGACTGTTGCAGGCAAGGGTATGCGTTGGGATGCCGTACCTTTGTACTGCAGGGAGGTGAAGATCCTGTCCTGTCGGACGAGCAGATAGAAGAGGTAGTTGTGTCTATCCGGGAGGCATATCCGGACTGTGCGATCACGCTCTCCCTGGGCGAACGGTCGCGGGAGGCGTATGCGGAATTCTTCCGGGCAGGGGCTAACCGCTATCTGTTGCGGCACGAAACATACAATGCCCGGCATTACGCATACTTACACCCCTACGTGATGTCGCGCGACAACCGTCTTCGTTGCCTGAACGACCTGAAGGCAATCGGTTTCCAGACCGGTACAGGCATCATGGTAGGCTCACCGCACCAAACGGTGGATCATCTGGTGGAAGATATCCGGTTTATCGAACAGTTTAAACCTGAAATGATCGGTATCGGTCCGTTCATTCCGCATAAGGATACGCCGTTTGGCAGATGGCCGGCCGGGGATGTTGAACTGACTCTCAGACTTGTTTCTATCTTCCGGCTGCTATTTCCTTCGGCTTTGATCCCATCGACCACAGCTGTGGAAACCTTGTTGCCCGACGGACGTGAACGGGGTATTCTGGCGGGGGCCAATGTGGTGATGCCCAACCTCACTCCCTGCGAACAACAGGAAAAATATTCGCTCTATGATAACAAGTCATCCGGAAGCGCCACTGCTGCCGAAGCTATTGAGAAGATCGCCCGTCGCATGGAAAGTATCGGATATACCGTTTCCGGCGAGCGGGGAGACTATACGCCAACACATTTACCATTAAACCGTTAGTTATTATGTATACAGTAGATTCACCCCGGGCAGAAGCGTTTATCAACCACCAGGAAGTGATGGAAACGTTGGCATACGCCCAGGCGCATAAGAACGACCCTGTCCTGATCACCGCACTGCTTGAGAAGGCATCCGCCTGCAAGGGCCTCACCCACCGGGAAGCCGCCGTTTTGTTGGAATGCGACGACCCCGCCCTGACCGGAAAGATATTCCGGCTGGCCCGGGAGATCAAGCAACGCTTTTACGGAAACCGTATTGTGATGTTTGCCCCGCTCTATTTGTCGAATTATTGTATCAACGGATGTGTGTATTGCCCCTACCATGTAAAGAACAAACACATCACCCGCAAGCAACTCTCGCAAGCAGAGATCCGGCGTGAGGTGATCGCCCTGCAGGATATGGGGCACAAACGTCTGGCCCTGGAAGCAGGAGAAGACCCGCGCTACAGTCCCATCGACTATATCCTGGAATCCATTGAGACGATATACCGTATTCACCACAAGAACGGAGCGATCCGGCGGGTGAATGTGAATATTGCCGCTACCACGGTAGAGAACTACCGGCTACTGAAAGGTGCAGGAATCGGCACCTACATCCTGTTCCAGGAGACCTACCACAAGGAACACTACCAACGCCTCCATCCTACGGGACCGAAAAGCGACTACGCCTACCACACGGAAGCGATGGATCGGGCGATGCAGGGCGGTATCGACGACGTAGGCCTGGGCGTGCTGTTCGGGCTGCACACCTACCGGTACGACTTTGTAGGGCTGCTGATGCATGCCGAGCACCTGGAAGCCCGGATGGGCGTAGGGCCGCACACTATCAGCGTGCCACGCATCTGTCCGGCCGATGGTGTGGATACGAACGACTATCCCGATGCAGTATCCGACGCCATTTTCCAACGTATCGTAGCCGTAATCCGTATCGCCGTTCCCTACACCGGCATGATCGTCTCCACCCGTGAGTCGCAAGCCTCGCGCGAGCAAGTGCTAGATCTCGGTATCTCACAGATCAGCGGCGCCTCGCGCACCAGCGTAGGAGGATATGCCACCCCCGAGCCCGACGCCGAGAAATCCACCCAGTTCGATGTAAGCGATACCCGTACCCTGGATGAAATCGTAGCCTGGCTGCTCCGTCAGGGATACATCCCCAGCTTCTGTACCGCCTGTTACCGTGCCGGGCGCACAGGCGACCGCTTCATGTCGCTTGTCAAATCAGGACAGATAGCCAATATCTGCGCACCGAATGCACTGGTCACCCTCAAAGAATATATGGAAGACTATGCCTCGGAAGAAACGCGCGTACTGGCCGAAGCATTGATCGCCCGGGAGATCGAACGCATTCCGAATCCCCGGATCAAGGGATTAGCGGTCCGCAACCTGCAAGAGATCGAAAAAGGGAAGCGGGATTTCAGATTTTAAGCCACCTACAGATGACACTGCAAGACACCCCCCAATCCAACCGCCTGCACATTGCCCTGTTCGGGCGACGAAACAGCGGTAAGTCGTCACTGGTCAATGCCCTTACCGGACAAGAGGCCGCCCTCGTTTCGGAAACACCCGGCACCACCACCGACCCTGTGTACAAAGCCATGGAAATCTATGGTATCGGCCCCTGTGTGTTTATCGATACACCCGGGTACGACGATGAAGGCGAACTGGGGCAAAAACGCATCGCGCAAACGCTGAAAGCCGTGGAGAAGACCGATGTAGCCCTGCTGCTCTGCCAGCCGGATATGCAACAGGAACGCCGGTGGATACAACTCCTTGCGGAAAAAGATATCCCTTTTATCCCGGTACTGAACAAAGCAGATCTGCTGGCGGAGACAGCTACGGCGGCAGACGCCATCGAGCAAGCCTGCGGCCAACGCCCCCTGGTAGTGAGCGCCCTGGAACGGCAGGGAATGGACGATATCCGCAACGCCATCCGCGAACACCTGCCGGAGGAGTACGACCGTATCACCATCACAGGCAACCAGGTGGAAGCCGGTGACCTGGTGCTCCTGGTGATGCCGCAGGATATCCAGGCGCCGAAAGGACGGCTTATTTTGCCTCAGGTGCAAACGTTGCGGGAATTGCTGGACAAGCGATGCCTGGTGATGAGTTGCACCACCGACCGGCTCCAAGCTTCGCTGGAAGCCCTTGCCCGTCCGCCGAAACTGATCATTACTGATTCGCAGGTGTTTAAAACCGTGTATGAACTGAAGCCGGCGGAAAGCCGGTTGACCTCTTTTTCGGTATTGTTTGCCGCCTATAAGGGAGATATCCGGTATTACCGGGAAGGCGCTTCGGCTATTGACCGTTTGCAGGAGACTTCGCGGGTGCTGATTGCAGAAGCCTGTACCCATGCGCCATTGTCGGAGGATATCGGGCGGGTCAAGCTTCCGCGGATGCTTCGCCAACGGGTTGGCGAAGGGCTGCAGGTGGATGTTGTGGCCGGGGGCGACTTTCCGGAGGATTTGAGTGCGTATACGCTGGTTATTCAGTGCGGGGGATGTATGATTAACAGAAAGCAGATGATGAGCCGGATTGAGCAGGCGAAGAGGCAGGGGGTGGCGATGACGAATTACGGGGTGGCGATGGGGTATTTGTTGGGGGTGGGAGTGTAAGGGTTGAGAAAGGGCTGGGTGTAAGGGTTAATAAAGGGATGGGAGTGTAAGGATTAATAAAGGGATGGGAGTGTAAGGATTAATAAAGGGCTGGGTGTAAGGGTTAATAAAGGGATGTAAGGTAGGGTGTTCAGTTAAGTGTTCCCGTTGTTTGTGTGCGTATGCGCATGCCCCATCAGGGGCATCATGTTTGTAGCCAGGGGTGAAGGCGAAGCCAAGCCCCTGGTTAGGCGATTGGTTGATTTTGTTTGTGCCGCGTCAGCGGTACCGGTCTATTACATACGGCACCACTGACGTGGCGCTGTTTATATGAACGCTACATATTCCAGGGGCTTGGCTTCGCCTTCACCCCTGGCTACATACATGATACCCCTGACGGGGCATTCGCCTTCACCCCTGGCTACGAACATGATACCCCTGACGGGGCATTCGCCTAATCTGTGTTATCTGTGTGCTACTAGTGTATTTTGACAGCCTCATTGTAGAATTGCTCCCATAAACCTATAAACACTAAGGTGCCGGGATGAGGGTGAAGCCCCATTGGTAATCCCGGTTGGCGGGGAGGGTGTAGGGCGGTTCGGGGCGGGCACCCCAGCTGTCGTAGCCCGCTACGCCCTGTTGTTTGTAGTCGATGCAGACTTCAACAAAGGGGCGGGGGGAGATATCGTTGATGTGGGTCTGCCGGCGGAGGACGTTTTTGGCCTTTGCAACGTCGTGGTTGGCCACTTCTTCGGGGCTGAAATTAGACCACTGATAGTCGTGCTGCACAGCCTCTTCGGAGTCGAAGTCTTCTATCGAGTTACGCAGGGCGTTGAATTCGATGAGGCTGTCGGCCTGGATACGGAGGCCTTTGTTGTTTTTGGTCGCTAATTCCAACCAGCGGGTATCGGTGTGGTGGCCGTTTTCCTGCGGACGTACGTATGGGACGTAGAGGTCTTCGGCCGTTGTCTTGTAGAGGCCAACGAGCGTACCGGCGTTACGGTCCCAGTAATTCTCTTCGGGGCCACGGCCGAAATACTGTACCTGATCCATCGTCGCCGGGAGGCGGAAGCGGACGCCGATACGCGGCACTTCAAGCTTGGAAGCCGCTAGGCGGGCCGCTTCGTTGCGGGGTGAGAAAGTGGCGGTACGGGTAGCCTCGGATATTTCGACCTGTGTTTCGGCCAGGTCGGTGGAGGTGAAGGTGGCGGCTACGTGGACGGCACCGCTGGGATAAATGATATACCTTACGATGTAGAGGTTACCCGCCGGGAGGAGGTAGTTGATGTCCATGATGGCATTGTTGCCCTCCATGCGGACGTTTGCGTCGATGACGTTGAAATCCTTGCTGCTTTCCTTCCATACCTGGAGACGCTTAGGTGCACCGTTGCCATAGTCGTTGTCCGTCGGCGCCCGCCAAAAATTAGGCTGGATACCGAAGCCATCGCTGAAATATTCAGTACCGCCCACTTTGTAGGAGGTGGCGATGCCGGTTTTTTTGTTGAAGGTGAATTGAACCTTTGAAGAAGAGGCTGTGAGGACGTCGCCCTGCCGCGCGATGCTCAGTTTGGGACCGGTCGTTTTGAGTGCCGCTTTGAGCGGTTCGATAGGGAGGCGAACCTGGTCGTGGGCCACCACGTAACCTGCCGGGTGCCAGCTTTCGGGGCGGATAGACCTGGCCGTGAAGTTGACGAAATATTCCGTTCCCGCTTTTGGCGTGATCCCGTCGACAGGGATGGTTACCACTTCAGAAGCCTGGGGAGCCAACTTCAGCGGCAGTGAGCCGCTTTTTACTTCTTTGCCGTTGGCCATGATCTGCCAGGACACACTGTATTGATCCAGCGCGGTGAAGTAGAAGCGGTTGGTTACACGGAACCGTCCCGCAGCCAGGTCCACAGGTTCGAAGGCGATGTTCTGATGCACATATTTTACTTCCGCCATCGCCGGATGCGGTTCACGGTCGGGGCCGATGATGCCGTTGCAGAGGAAGTTGGCATCACTTGGCGTGTTGACACCATAGTCGCCGCCATACGTATAATAAGGCCGTCCGTCCTTATCCACGGCATACATTGCCTGGTCCACCCAGTCCCAGATATATCCCCCCTGCAGGTTGGGATACGCATAAATCTCTTTCCACTGGTCCCACAGGTTCCCATTCGAGTTACCCATGGCATGCGAGTATTCCGAGGGCACCACCGGGCGGTCGCTCCCCTCCTTACCGATCTGTCCCAGCCATTCGGCGCTGGGATATTGCGGCACATACATATCCGAGTTCCATTCCCAGAGGGCCCGTTCGTAGCATACGGGGCGGTCCATCATCGTCTTTTCCTTGTCTTTGAGGAAGAGGTACGTCTGGTAGAAGTTGTACCCGTTGCCCGCTTCGTTGCCCAGCGACCAGATGGTCACCGAGGGATAGTTCTTGTTGCGTTCATACATATTAGCCGTTCGATCCATGTGCGGCTTCAGCCATTCGGGATTATTACCCAGTGTCCCCCCTTTGCGCAGGTTGTAATACATGCCGTGCGATTCGATATTCGCTTCGTCGTACACATAGAGGCCATATTCGTCGCAGAGTTCGTAGAAACGGCGGTCTTGCGGATAGTGGGAGAGGCGCACGGAGTTGATATTGTGCTTCTTCATCAGTTCAAAGTCGCGGCGCATGATGTCTTCGGTGACATACTTGCCCGTCTTCGCATTTACTTCGTGGATGTTCACCCCTTTGAGTTTGATAGGCTGTCCGTTGAAGAAGAAGAGCGTATACGGTTTGCCGTTGGCCGCCAGTTGGTTCGTTTCCCTGATCTCGATCCGCCGGAAGCCCACGTGGAAGGGGACTACTTCGAGCACTCGGTCCCGGTCGTCTTTGACCGTCATCAATAGTTGATAGAGGTGCGGCGATTCGGCGCTCCATTTGGCCACCTGTTTCAGGTTGGCGGCGAAGGAAGCCGTAAACGGTTGGGCCGGGCTTACCCAGGCATCAGTCGCTTCGTTAGCGACGGTCTGTCCCGAGGCGTTGAGCAGTTCATAGCCGACGGTCAGTTTTTTAGTTTCGGCCGTTGTGTTTTTGAGGTCGATGGCCAGGCGGAAGATTCCATCGGCGTACCCATCATCCAGCGTAGAAACGACACGGAAATCCTGCACAGCCGTTTTCGGTTGCGACCAGAGGAACACATCCCGTTCGATGCCACTCATCCGCCACATATCCTGGCATTCCAGGTAGGAGCCGGTACTCCAGCGGAATATTTTGACCACCAGCGTGTTTTTCCCTTCCTGCAGGTACGGGTTGAGGAGGAATTCGGCCGGGTTTTTGGAGTCCTCGCTGTAGCCTACCTCTTTTCCGTTGAGATAGACGTAGACGCCCGATTTGGCACCGGCGAGTTGCAGGAAGATGTCGCGGCCGTCCCATGCGGCCGGGATCTCGATGTCGCGGCGGTAGACACCCACCGGATTGGCATCGGGCAGGAGCGGCGGTTGCGGGTTGCGGGGTTGGAATTCAAAGGGATGGTTGACGTAAATGGGCGTACCGTAGCCCTGCATTTCCCAGTTGCCGGGGACGGTGATGTCGTGCCAGCCGGCGAGGCTGGTTTGCGGGTCGGTGATGTTGGGCGGCAGTTTTTGCCAGGCGTCTACGAAGAAGAACTTCCAGGAGCCGTTGAGGAGCTGGTAGTAGGGGCTGGATTCGAACTTGCCGGTGAGGGCGGAGGAGCGGTCGGGGTAAGTCATGAAGGAAGAACGGGGACGTTCTTTATTGACGGATACGACCTGGATGTCTTGCCAGTAGGGCTTGGTTGGAGAGGAGGCGGTTGCGGAGAGGGTGAGGCAAGAGGCGCAGAGGAGGGCGATAAGTTTTTTGTAGGACATTTTGGGATTCATTTTTTTATTGTAAGGTATAAGGGCCACAAGGGCTTCAAGGACCTAAAGTGACTTAAACGGGGGCTTGAAGTTGGCAGGGATTTGTTGGCTCCGTAGGGTGCTATAGGGTGAGCACCTACGGAGCTTTGTTTTGATGATTGTTGTTATCTGGCGGCGAAGAGGGCGTTGGAGGCTATCTGACGGAAGGCCATTACGCCGGCTGCATCGGGTGAGACGGTCATTTCTTCACCACCGGGGAGGAACATGACTACTTTGTCGTTGTCTTCAAAGCGGAGGAGTTTCTGTGTTTCGCCGTCGGCTTCCACGCTCCAGCTCTTGTCGGCTTTATCGAATACGAGGTCTACAGACTTACCGTCTTTTTCGATGTGGTAGCCGTCGGTTTTCGTTTCGATGGCATAGGTGCCGTTATCAGTTTCCACGTTTTTCACGGTGCCCGCATCGGCTACCGGGTTACTGCCGCTCCAGAATTCGATGGAGTTGATGACCACAATGTCGGCCAACATAGAGATTTCATAAACGGGGACAATCCAGAATGCGATGAAAACCAATTCATTTACAAACTTGCTGTCGATAGACCGGTTCCAGTCCAACAATTTGTTGGATAACGCAAAAGAACCGATACAAGAAGAGAACATTACGCTACCGGCAACTATCGTAGCCAATAAAACACTAAAACTCTTTTTCTTCATAAAGTAAAACGTTTAATTATTATTTCGGGACGAAGATAGGTAAAAAAGTAAATAAAAGCCTTATCTTGCGAACAAAATCCATAGTTGTGTGTTTAATGGATCGAAACACTATTGACCGTTTTAGGTAAATAGGAAAGCACTTTTACGTACTCTCAATGTTGTTAACACAGTAATATAACTCTCATGAAAAGGAATTCTCGATTCTACTTGTGTATCTTGCTCCTTCCGCTATTACTCTCCTCCTGCTATTCGTACCGTAACGTACCGTACCTGACGGATTCCGACCAGTTGGCTGCGCTTCCGCAAGATCCCGCGTTGTACGATGCCCGGATCATGCCGAAAGACCTGCTGTCGATCGTGGTGAGCAGTACGGAGCCGGAGCTGGCAGCGCCGTTTAACCTGACAACGCCCGGTTCGAATACCGCCACCTCCACCCTGCAACAATTCCTGGTAGACAATGCAGGCATGATCAACTTCCCCGTCCTCGGCATGCTGTCTGTAGGCGGCCTCACCAAGAGCGAGGCCGAGCAGCTGCTTGTGAAGAAGCTTGAGCCCTACCTGAAAGACAATGTGATCGTGACGGTGCGGATGGCCAATTATAAGATCACCGTGCTGGGAGAAGTGGCAAGCCCCGGTACGTTTGTCATCGCCAATGAGAAAGTCAATGTATTGGAGGCGCTGGCCATGGCCGGCGATATGACCGTGTATGGCCTGCGTGAGAATGTCAAGCTGGTGCGCGAAGACGAGAAAGGCGTCAAGCAGATAGTCGGGCTCAACCTGAACGACAGCCGGATCATCCTTTCCCCGTATTACGACCTCCAACAGAACGATATCCTGTATGTGACGCCGAACAAGACGAAGTCGAAGAACTCCGATATCGGCAGCAGCACGATGATGTGGTTCACGAGTATTTCGATGATTTTGTCGGTAGCTACCTTCGTATCAAGTATTTTGAGATAACACAGACACTATTTCCCTTCTATGCACGAATTCAACAACGAACAACCCTTCGACGAGCAGCCCGGAGGAGGTTTCGATCCCAAAGAACTGTTTTTCAAGTGCCTCATCCGCTGGCCCTGGTTTATCCTGTCTTTCCTCGTCTGCCTGGGAGGCGCCTGGGTGTATCTGAAGCAATCTACGCCGGTATACAATGTGTCGGCCACCGTCTTTATCAAAGACGATAAGTCGGGCGGGACCGGCGGCGCGTTGAACCAGATGGAAGAGATGGGTTTTATCTCCTCCACGTCGAATATGGACAATGAGATCGAGGTGCTGCGTTCCAAATCGTTAGTCAGGAACGTGGTGACCGAACTGGACCTGTATACTACCTATTATAAAGAAGGCACTTTCCGCAACGAGGAACAATACCTTACCACCCCTGTGCGCGTAGACCTTACCGCCCAGGAAGCCGACCAACTGAAGCAGTCTGTCGCCCTGCAACTCACCCTGCAACCCAACGGGGCGGTGGAGGTGAGCGCCCATCTCTATGGCGAAGACGTGCATGCCCGTTTTGAAAAGCTACCGGCCGTATGGCCCACGGCCGCCGGTACCTTCAGCTTTGTGGCGGTAGATTCGGCATACGCGCAGCATGCCCCGCTGGAACTACAGGTATATGTGTCGCCACCCTTGTCGGTGGCCAAAGGCTTCGTAGGCAGTTTGTCTATCAAACCCACTACCAAGGCCACCTCTATTACCACCGTGTCGCTGCATACCACCAACAAACGGAAAGGCGAAGACTTTATCAATAAGCTGATCGAGGTATACAACCGGAACGCAAACGACGATAAGAATGAAGTGACCCGCAAATCGGCTGAGTTTATCGACGAGCGTATCGCCATCATCAACACCGAACTGGGCAGCACCGAAGAAGAACTGGCCAGCTTCAAGCAAAGCGCCGGGCTGACCAACCTGAGCACGGACGCCCAGATCGCCCTGAGCGGGAATTCGGAATACGAGCGCTTGCGCGTGGAGAACGGCACCCAACTGAACCTGGTGCAATACCTGTCCGACTATATCACCAACCCGGTCAACGCCAACGACGTGCTGCCTGTGAATGTAGGGCTGAACGATGCCAACCTATCCAACCTGATCACCCGCTACAACGAAATGGTGTTGGAACGCGACCGGCTGCTGCGGGCCTCGTCGGCCAATAACCCGGTGGTGGTGCGGTTGAATACCAGCATCCGCGATATGAAGACCAACCTGCTGACATCGATCGAGAGTGTGCAGCGCGGCTTACTCATCACCAAGGCCGACATAGACCGCCAAGCTAAAAAATATTCCAGCCGTATCAGCGACGCCCCTACCCAGGAGCGGCAATTGGTGGGGATCACCCGCCAGCAGGAGATCAAGGCCGGCCTCTACCTGATGTTGCTGCAAAAGCGCGAAGAGAATGCGATCGCGCTGGCGGCTACGGCCAATAATGCGAAGATCGTAGACGATGCCCTGGCGGATGATGCACCGGTATCCCCACAGGCACAACGCATCTACCTGATCGCCCTGGCGCTTGGGCTGCTGCTCCCGATCGGTATTATCTACCTGCGCGATTTGCTGCAGTTTAAGATCGAAGGGCGGCGGGATGTGGAGAAGCTGACCTCGGTGCCGGTGATCGGCGAAGTGCCCTTTGCCAAAGACATTATCCAGTCTATCGCCGTAGAGGAAAACAAGAACGATATGATGGCGGAAGTCTTCCGCGATATCCGCACCAGCCTGCAATTTATGCTTACGGAAGGGAAGAAGGTGGTGTTGCTCACCTCCACCATCAGCGGCGAAGGCAAAACCTTTACCGCGGCCAACCTGGCCATCAGCTTCGCCCTGTTGGGGAAGAAGGTGGTGATCATCGGGCTGGATATCCGCAAGCCGGGGCTGAATAAAGTGTTTACCATCGACCGCAAGCAGGAAGGGATCACGCAGTATCTGGCCAGCCCTTCCACCGTGAATCTGATGGACTTTGTACGCCCTTCAGGGGTAAACGCCAATCTGTTTGTCCTGCCCGCCGGCGCAATCCCTCCCAATCCTACGGAGTTGCTGGCGCGTGAGGCGTTGGTGGATGCGGTGGAGACCCTGAAGAAACAGTTTGATTACGTGGTTATCGATTCGGCCCCGATCGGGTTGATGAGCGATACGAAGCTGATCGCACGCACGGCGGATGCCACAGTATATATCTGCCGGGCGGATTATACGCATAAGTCTGACTACCAGCTGATCAACGAACTGAAGGCCGAAGGCAAGCTGCCGCAGCTTTGTACCGTGATCAACGGGATCGATTATACCAGGCGGAAATATGGGTATGGATATGCATACGGCTACGGCAAGAAGTACGGGTATGGCTATGGGCGCCGGTACGGGTATGGATACGGTCAGGAAGGCGGGAAATAAGACCGGTCAAACACTATCCAGACACAAGGCATACACAAGGCATACACTATAAGGGAGTATTTTTCACGTTATCCTCCTATCCTTTGTTTCAATTCGTTTACTGCTAAATTAAACTCCCGCTTGTTACCGATCCTGATAGCATCGACAAGGGCTAACAATTCATGCAGTTTATTGTCTTTCAAACATGCCTTTATACACATCTTTTTGTGTGCATGCGAATACCCCATCAGGGGTATCTTGTTGGTAGCCAGGGGTGAAGGCGAAGCCAAGCCCCTGGTAAATACGGATAGCATATATTAATGCGCCGCGTCAGCGGTGCCGCGTACAATAGACCGGTACCGCTGACGCGGCACAAAAACACCCACCAATCGCCTGTCCAGGGGC
>JAVBUH010000089.1:0-8536 GCA_031555505.1 Tannerellaceae bacterium | reverse complement strand
GCACGTATGGAGTTGAAGAAATACAACCCGATACTGAAACGTATGACTGTACATAAAGAAATTAAGTAATAGGAGATTAAACAATGGCAAAAAAAGCAGTTGCAACATTTAAGAAAGGTGACGGCCGTACTTTCTCGAAAGTAATTAAGATGGTCAAGTCTCCGAAGACCGGTGCATATATCTTCCAGGAAGAAATGGTGCCGAACGAATCAGTAAAGGATTATTTCGCGAAATAAATTCCGCGGATAAAGAGATAAGCGAAAGGCTTTACCCAACAAACGGGTAGAGCCTTTTTTTATGATCTTGCCGGAAAAAGGCGGATAAATTTACTAAACTCTTTGCCGGAATAGTTGACAAGAACGAATAATTTTCTACATTTGTTCAGTTTAAAATTAAAAACAACAAGACATGAAATTTGATGTATCCAGTACTGCGTTACTGTCGCGTTTACAGTCGATCAGCAAGGTGATCGCTTCTAAAAATTCGTTGCCGATCCTGGATAGTTTCCTGTTCGACTTACAGGGTGACAAACTGACCATTACCGCTTCCGATTCGGAAACGCGCCTGGTAACCTCCGTTGATGTATTGAACACAGAGGGTTCCGGACTGTTTGCCATCACGGCTAAGAACCTGACCGAACCGTTAAAGGAACTGCCTGAGCAACCGCTCACGTTTGAGATCAACGATTCGAATATGGAGGTGCTGATCCATTTCCAGAATGGTAAGTATAACTTTATCGGACAGAAAGGCGATACCTATCCGCAGCAGAAACCGCTGGCGGCCGACGCCATCGAATTGAGTATCGGCGCGCAGGTGCTGCTGAATGGCATCAGCCGTTCGCTGTTTGCTACCGCCGACGACGAATTGCGCCCTGTGATGAATGGTATCTACTTCGATATCCATACCGACGACCTGACATTTGTCGCTTCCGATGGCCATAAGTTGGTACGTTTGCGCAATACCGCTATCCAATCGCCTGAACGCGCATCATTTATTCTGCCCAAGAAACCGGCCAACCTGTTGAAGGGTATCCTGCCGAAGGAAACGGACAAGGTGGCTGTAAAATTCGACGATAATAATGCATACGTGAGCTGCACTAACTTTGAAATGGTCTGTCGCCTCATTGAAGGCCGTTATCCGAATTACAACAGTGTGATCCCGCAGGAAAATCCGTATCGGGTGACGATCGACCGTATATCGTTCCTCAATGCCCTCAAACGTGTGTCTGTTTTCTCCAATCAAGCCAGCAGTCTTGTGAAGTTGCAATTGAAGGTGAACGAGATGAAGGTCTCTGCACAGGATATCGACTTCTCTACTTCGGCTGAAGAACATATTGTTTGTCAGTTTGATGGCAATGACCTTAGCATTGGCTTCAAGGCTACTTTCCTGATTGAAATACTGGGTAACATCACATCCGACGAGGTGTCGATCGAATTGGCCGATCCATCACGTGCAGGCCTCATCCTTCCGTCGGAGAACGACGAGAACGAAGATCTCCTGATGCTCCTCATGCCGATGATGTTAAACGACTAAACCTACATAATGCAGTTGAACTTACGTAATCCGTTGGTCTTCTTTGACTTGGAGACCACGGGGATGGATATTGCCAAAGACCGGATTGTTGAAATCTCCCTCCTGAAAGTATATCCCAATGGAAAGGAAGAGAGCCGTACATACCGGGTGAATCCCGGTATGCCGATACCGCCGGAAGTGATTGCCATACATGGCATCACCGATGAAGATGTAAAGGATTGTCCTGCGTTCCGCGAGATCGCCAAGACACTGGCTGCGCTGATCGAAGGATGCGATTTGGCGGGATTCAATTCCAATCGTTTTGATATTCCGTTGCTGGCTGAAGAATTTTTGCGGGCCGATGTCATGATCGACCTTAACCGCCGGAAGTTTGTGGATGTACAGACCATCTTCCATAAGATGGAACAGCGTACCTTGTCGGCTGCTTACAAGTTCTATTGCAGCCAGACGCTGGAGAATGCCCATTCTGCAGAAGCTGATACAAAGGCTACGTACGAGGTGCTGAAAGCACAACTTGACCGTTATCCGGAGCTGAAAAACGACATCAACAGCTTGTCTGAGTTTTCGAGCTTCAAGGATTTTGTAGATTTTGCCGGGCGAATGATCTACAACGAAAAAGGGGAGGAAGTAATCAACTTTGGTAAGTACAAAGGCCGTCTGGTTGCTGATGTGCTGGCTACCGATCCCGGCTACTACAGTTGGGTGATGAACAGCGATTTCCCATTGAATACGAAGCGGATACTGACTGAAATCAAACTCCGTGCCATTAAGGGCAAATAAGCAAATGAATAATTTTGAATTTTATAACCCCGTCAGAGTGGTTTTCGGCAAAGGAATGATCAGTCGTTTGGCTACATTGATTCCTGCCGGAAGCAAGGTGATGCTCCTCTATGGTGGAGGCAGTATCAAGCGAAACGGTGTGTATGCACAGGTGACCGAAGCGTTGAAGGCGTTCGAGGTCGTTGACTTCGGGGGGATTGAAGCCAATCCACATTATGAGACCTGTATGCAGGCTGTGGAACGGGTGAAGGTTGAAGGTATTACTTTCTTACTGGCTGTCGGTGGCGGTTCGGTGGTAGATGCTACCAAATTTATTGCCGCTGCTATCTATCAGGAAGGTGATCCATGGGATATTTTAGGGAAAGGTGTACCGATCCACCGGGCTATGCCGATCGGTGTTGTGATTACGTTGTCGGCTACTGGTTCGGAAACCAATGAACGGGCTGTTATTACACGTGTTGCCACCACCGAAAAATTGAACTTCTCCAGTCCCTTGGTGTTTCCTCAATTCGCTATTACCGATCCTGAGGTAACCTTTTCGCTGCCTGCCCGGCAGGTTGCGAATGGCGTGGTAGATTCGTTCATTCATGTGATTGAACAGTATCTTACTTATCCCGTTGATGCGAAAGTACAGGATGTATTTGCCGAAGGGCTTATGAGGGTCATTGTGGAAGAAGGACGGAAGGTATTAACTCACCCAATGGATTATGATGTCCGTGCCAACCTGATGTGGGCTGCTACCAATGCATTGAATGGCTGGATCGGACAGGGTGTGCCTCAGGATTGGTCGTCGCACCGTATCGGTTATGCCCTTACAGCGCAGTTCGGTTTGGATCACGCACAGACGTTGGCCGTGATACTGCCGGGTGTGATGGGCTTTATGCGGAAAGAAAAGGAAGCGAAGATTATCCGGTTGGGTGAAACGGTATTTTGTATCACTTCCGGATCCCCCTCTGAACGCGTGGAAGCGACCATTGCTGCCTGTGAAGCTTTTTTCCGGGAAATGGGGATGCAAACCCGTTTATCGGATTACGGTGTGCAGGTTGCCGACCTTGATGCACTTGCCGGCCAGGTTAAGCAGATGAACTGGCACTTGGGTGAGCATGGAAATATCGATTGGCAGGTTGCCCGTGAAATTTTGGCCATGCGTTTATAATAGAAGGGCGCGCTTGGCGTTTAATATAAAAGGAGGTGATTAACATAAGGGTTCCAAGGTCTGTAAGGGCTTTTTGACGTTAAAATCCTTTTAGAATGGAGTAGTGATGAGTGTAAAAGATAAAAATATCATCGTAGGGGTCACCGGTAGTATTGCGGCTTATAAAGCGGCCTATCTGGTGCGTAGCTTGGTAAAGAAAGGTGCCCGTGTACAGGTGGTGATGACGCCTGCAGGAAAAGAGTTTATTACCCCGCTTACTCTTTCAACGCTAAGCAGTAACCCTGTGATCAGTGAGTTTTTCTCTAACCGTGATGGTTCATGGAATAGCCATGTAGATCTGGGACTTTGGGCGGATGCCATGCTGATAGCTCCTGCCACGGCTGCAACAATCGGAAAGATGGCGAATGGTATTGCCGATAATATGCTGATTACCACTTATCTCTCCTGTAAAGCGCCGGTGTTTGTGGCTCCGGCGATGGATCTAGATATGTTTGCCCACGCTGCCACGCAGCAGAATATTGATTGCCTGCGTTCATTTGGAAATCACATCATTGAGCCTGCGGCGGGTGAACTGGCCAGTCACCTTGTAGGCAAAGGTCGCATGGAAGAGCCGGATGTGATCATTGCCCACCTCGAAGCATTCTTTGTGCAACAACAAGATCTCACAGAAAAAAAAATAGTGATTACGGCCGGGCCGACTTATGAGAAGATTGATCCTGTGCGTTTCATCGGCAATTATTCTTCCGGAAAGATGGGAGTTGCCTTGGCCGAAGCCTGTGCACAACGCGGTGCTGAGGTAACGTTGGTTGCTGGTCCTATCTCTGTGTCTGTATCCCACCCTCGTATTCGCCGGATCGATGTGGAATCGGCCGCTGAGATGTATGAGGCCGCCGTCTCTGCTTTCCATGACGCCGATGCTGCTATTCTGTGTGCCGCCGTGGCCGATTATCGCCCCGAACATACAGCCGATAGTAAGATCAAGCGTGAAGTGACGGGTGAAATGACACTCCATCTTGTGCCCAATCCTGATATTGCTGCTACGCTGGGGCAGCAGAAACGGCCCGGACAAATCCTGGTGGGCTTTGCGCTCGAAACGTCTGATGCTGAAGCGCATGCTATGGCCAAGTTGTGGCGGAAGAATCTCGATTTCATCGTGCTTAACTCCCTGGCTGATGCGGGTGCGGGTTTTCGTCACGATACCAATAAGATCACCCTTATTGATAACGCCGGTACCGTTATTCCTTTTCCACTGAAGGATAAGCAGGCGGTGGCTGCTGATATTGTCAATCATCTGGTTTCCCTTTTCCCATGAAACGATTCATCCGATTGCTTGCTGTTTGTTGCCTCTTGTGCCTTTTGCCGTTGACTGGCCGGGCGCAGGAATTGAATGCGCGCGTCACGATCAACAGCGATAAAGTACAAGGTTCTAACAAACAGGTGTTCACTACATTGGAAACGGCACTGGTTGAGTTTATCAACAACCGGAAATGGACGGATGCGGCCTTTGCCATGAACGAGAAAATCGACTGCACGTTTACTTTTATCATCAATGAACAGAATGATAAATCTTTTTCGGGGGAGGTGCAGGTGCAGGCGCGTCGTCCGGTCTATAATTCGGGTTATTCAACCACATTGCTCAACTTCCGTGACCGGCAGTTGGAGTTCGATTATACAGAGTTTGAACCGCTGGAGTATGCTGACAATACGTTGAGCAGCAATCTTACGGCTACAGTGGTTTTTTACATATACCTCATGCTTGGTTTGGATTTTGATAGTTTCGCTCCTAAAGGCGGTACTCCGTTTATTCAACAGGCTCAACAGATCGTGAGTATTGCACAGGCGCAGATGGGGTGGACCGGTTGGCGGGCGTTCGAAAGTACCAACAACCGTCATGCGGTGATTACGGCGCTGACGGATAATACGTCTGACGTTTTTCGTGATATGTGGTACACGTATCACCGTAAGGGCCTCGACGAAATGGCGAATAACGCCGATCGTGCCCGTACTACCATACTTGCGGCTCTCCCAGCGCTGGAACAGATTCGCAGTGCCCGTCCCACGTCTGTTATTTTGCAACTGTTTTCCGATGCCAAGCTCGATGAGGTGGTCGCCATTTATTCCAAAGCCACTACTCAAGAAAAACAAGAGGGATTGAAAATGCTGTCTACCATCTATCCTACGGAAATTACACGTCTGGAAGCGCTTAAAAAGTAAAGAATCACACGTATGCTGAAATCACTGTTTATACAGAACTACGTCTTGATAGACGGACTGGATATCCGGTTTGACAATGGCCTGTCAGTCATTACCGGTGAAACCGGAGCCGGGAAATCCATAATCCTGGGCGCCTTGTCGCTGGTGCTTGGCCAGCGTGCCGATGCGAAAAGTATTGCACCCGGGGAGGAAAAATGTGTGATAGAAGCTGTGTTTGACATTTCGGCCTATGGACTGGAAGGCTTTTTCCAAGGGCAGGATATGGAATATGATGCCGAAAGTTGTATCCTCCGTCGCGAGTTGTTGGCTTCGGGCAAGTCGCGTGCGTTTATCAACGATTCGCCGGTTTCATTGGCTGTGCTGAAAGAGCTTGGGAGCTTTCTGATCGATATCCATTCACAACATGAGAATCTACTGTTGGGCGACAACCGGTTTCAGTTGAATGTGGTAGATATCATGGCGCAAAATACCGCTCTGCTCGACGATTACCGCAAAGCCTGGCACTATTACCAGACCCTCCGCCGCGACTTGAATGCGCTCCGTGAAGAAACGGCCCGGGCCAGGCAGGAAGAAGACTATGTGCGTTTTCTATATCAACAGCTCTCGGAAGCGCGCCTTGAGACCGGTGAGCAGGAACGGTGGGAAGAAGAACAGGAAATGCTTTCGCATGCGGAGGAAATCAAAGCCGGACTGTATCGCCTTTCTTCCCTTTTTCAGGGTGAAGACCAAGGTTGCCTGCCGGTGATGAAGGAGGCTCTCAATACGGTGGCAGCAATTGAGCGCTACTTCCCACACGCCAAAGAGATGGCCGAGCGTATCCGTACAGCGTATATCGATTTGGGCGATTTGGCTTCCGAAGCCGATACGATGCAGGATCATGTGGAGTTTAATCCCGAACGTTTTGCCTGGGTGAACGACCGGCTCAATACCATTTATACCCTTCAGCAGAAACACCATGTAACGACGGTAGACGGGCTTCTTACACTTCAGTCACGTTATGAAACCCAGTTGCAGGAGATCGATTCTTCCGGCGAAGCTATTGCCCAGCTTGAACGTGAGGAGCAGCAGGTCTACAGCGAAGTTCTGTCCCTGGCTGACCGTCTCAGCAAACAACGCCAGGCTGTGGGAGGCACTATCGCTACACAGTTGATCTCCATGATTGCATCTCTCGGTATCCCCAATGCCCGCTTCCAGATTGATATTGTATCCAGGACAGAGCCGGGTGCCGATGGTATGAATGATGTTCGTTTCCTTTTCTCGGCCAACAAAAACGGTGCTTTACAGCCTGTGGCACAGACAGCCTCCGGTGGTGAGATTTCCCGCTTGATGCTGTGTATCAAAGCCATGATCGCCGGTTTTACCGCTTTGCCTACCATTATCTTCGATGAAGTGGATACCGGCGTTTCAGGTGATATAGCCCACCGGATGGGTGACATTATGCAGGAACTTGGCGACCGGATGCAAGTGATTACTATCACGCATCTTCCACAGGTGGCCGCCAAGGGTAAATCTCACTTCTTTGTCTACAAGGAAGATACCCGCGATCGTACGTATACCCGTTTACGCCTGCTTTCGTTTGAAGAACGTATCCGTGAAACAGCCCGTATGCTCAGTGGGGCTACCCTCACCGATGCGGCTATCGCCAATGCGCGGGAATTGCTGAAATAGCGGGTTATTTGTTAGTACTTGTTAAACTTTTCGGTCTTTCTTCAGTGTGTTAAACTATCCCATCTTGTTTGAGTCAGAGGTAGTAACAAACAAACATATTTAGTGTTTAACTTCATAAAACGACGTGCCATGAAACGATTTAGTATGATTACCCTGTTGATGTTGGTTTGCAGTGTGGCCACTTATAGCCAGATATGGATCGCTTTCGGATGGAACGATTCCCACTGCCGCGATTGTGAATGGATGGAACGCTCTTTGCGTATGACCGATCGTCAAGCCCGCGATTATCACAATATTGTACACAAATACGGTCAGAAGATCGAAAAGGAAGCCCGCAAGGAATATAAGCACTGGGACAAAGCCTACCGCAAGATATACGATCTTCGGATGGACCGCGACCGTAAATTGCAACGTATCCTCTCTCCGCAACAATTTGGCCTCTATATCCGCCTTACCCGCGAGCAGCCGATACGTATCCACGACTACCGGGGTTGGTATGAAAATCCCCGCTACACTGGATATCGTATTTTACCCGACTGGCGTCGCTACGAAGATACCTATTGGTCGTTCCGTTGGGATGGTCGTGACTATCGTAACTACCGTTGGGACGATCATGGCCGTTACGATAGCCGTGATTACCGGCGCGATAACCACGATCCCCGCTTTGACAATCGTCCCCCGGCCAATGCCCCTCGTAACGACAACCGTTATGATCCGCCGCGTAATCAATCTGCCCCCGGCCAGTTGAAGAGCCAGCCTGCTCCCGGGAATAATAAGAACAAGGATAAGAATGGGAACAACGGAAACAACAAAAATACTCCGGGTACGAGCAAGGAGAATAGGAACAGCAGCAAAGACAATAGCATGAACTACGACAATCAACGAAGCGATAGCCACAACACGGCACGTACCGGTCGCAGATAATACATTTGTTGACGCATATCATCAAATGCCTTGAGGTTATCCGGCCTCAAGGCATTTTTTGGTTCGCCCAGCATGGTTCTATTCTAACAGGTGTAAGTCCTTAACGCGCCCTGATAGCGTGAAGCGTCCATCCAAAGACAAGGGTGTCCATTGCGAGGTGGAATCCGAAGGAAGTCGGCGGCAAACATCTGGCCTGACGAACAGAAACTTGATAAAAGGCCCAAGAACGTGGGTAAGTTTGCCATACAAAACAAAGCCCGA
>JAVBUH010000070.1:0-48823 GCA_031555505.1 Tannerellaceae bacterium | reverse complement strand
GGATCCACCTCTTCCCATTCCGAACAGAGAAGTTAAGCCCGGCCACGTCGATGGTACTGCGTAAGTGGGAGAGTAGATAGCTGCCGTTTTAAGAAAGAGCCGGTTTTCCGAAAGGGAGACCGGCTTCTTTGTTTTTATTTTCCTCCTTTTCCTTCTCCTACAAAGTATTGGGATTTGTTTTTGAAGAGGATGTTGAAGGAGGTCAGGCTACCATAACATTTGGTGATATACTGTTGGAGTGTGATCTTCTCCTCGTCAGAGATAGAACTGGTGTTGATCTTTTGCTCCATTACTCTGAGGCGGTCGCGAACCATGATGATCTTATTGAAGAAGTTGGCGATTGGCATTTCATACGGTTTCATCTCCGGGTTGGATGGTTGGAGGATGAGCGTGCCACCCGACCATTTGTCGGCAATCGGGACAATCTCTTGAATATCAGAGTAGGTGCGGAGGATACGGATCAGTGAATTCTCAATCATCTCGAGACTGATCATATCGTCGGCCGGTTCAAGCAGGTCAATAATCTCCAGACCCTGATAACTGCGTGCAATCTCCCGGTTACCGTAGTCTATAAATGTGATGGTGTAGCTTTTGGCTTTGACTTGGACCACTACGCCTACACCATATTCTTTGTGTTGAACGCGTGATCCGATTCCTAATACTTCGTTTTCCATATATAATAATGATTTTGTGGATTGAATACTTGTTATTTCTGTCCGGCTATCCGCATAACGCGCTCAATGGCATCGTCCATTTGAGCGACTGATTCAAGGCCCAGTGTCATGCAATGGATATTACCTTGTGTGAGGGCATACCGGATGGAACGTTCGCGCTCCTCATCCTGCACAAATTTGCCTTCACCAAATATCTTCATGCCGATTACTCCTTTACCGTTTTGGTGTGCTTTACCGAGTAATTCGCTGACAGCTTCCGGCGTACCGTCCATGTGGCTTTGAAACGGATTGATCCGTGCCAGTATCACATCTACCCAGGGCGACTCCACCGCTTCCACAAGTGCATCCCAGTTGTGGCAGGATACACCGACGGCTTTCACGATCCCATTTTGCCTGGCTTTGGAGAAACCGTCCATATAGTACTTACGTGTTTCCGACCAGTTGCCTTTCATCATGCAATGCATCAGTAAAATGTCGAAATAGTCGCTACCTGTTTCCTGCCGGAAACGGTCGAGTGTCTTTTCTACTGGTATGATTTTGTCTGAGCCAGGCTCTTGTGTCCATATCTTAGACATGAGCGTTACGTTCTCGCGAGGAAGCGTTCTCAAGGCCTCACGTACATAGGTATGCGAGCCATACCCGTCGGCCATATCATAAAAACGCATTCCACGGTCGTAGGCGTGGTGAGCCAGTTTGACAAAAGTGTCCATACCCAGGCGGGTTTGGTTGGAGCCGTTATTATAGCCTACAGTACCGGTACCCATGGCCACGCGTGATACGATGAGACCGGTATGGCCGAGTTTTACTTTATCTACAGCAATATCAGTCGGTATCATGTGTGAAATAGCAGCCATTCCCGATCCGATACCTGAAACGCCGATTACGCCGGCAACCCCTGTCTGGATAAATCTACGCCTGTTGATCTTGTTCATAGCAGATAATTTTGAAAGTGTTTGCAAGATAGGTATTTTCCTTCGAATGAAAATCATATCTTTGTTGTTCTTTCAAAATGATGCACCACATGGATGATACGAAGGTAAGAGAAAAGGTGTTGATCCGGACTTCGTGGATAAGCACGATAGGGAATGTGATTCTGTCTTTATCGAAGATCGCAATCGGGCTTATGGCAGGCAGTTTGGCCGTATTAGGCGACGGTATTGATTCGGCAACTGATGTAGTGATCTCCATTGTGATGATCTTTACAGCACGGATTATCAATAAACCTCCTACGCAAAAGTATGTCTATGGCTATGAAAAAGCAGAGGGGATTGCCACCAAGATTCTTTCCCTGATTATCTTCTATGCCGGTATACAGATGCTTTTTTCTTCCGGAGAACGTTTACTCTCCGATGAACCACGCGTGATGCCGGCTACTATTGCTATCTGGGTAACCGTATTCTCTATTATTGGCAAATTGACCCTGGCTTTGTATCAATACCGGCAGGGAAAGAAGGTGAATAGCTCGTTGCTTACGGCCAATGCGGTGAATATGCGTAATGATGTGCTGATCTCAACAGGGGTGTTGGTTGGCTTGTTCTTTACTTTTATGCTAAACATGCCGGTGCTGGATGCCGTGACGGGTTTGTTGATCAGCTTGTTTATCATCAAATCATCCATCTCCATTTTTATGGAGTCGAATATCGAGTTGATGGATGGAGTGAAGGATGTGAGTATTTATAAGAAAATATTTGATGCCGTGGAGGGTGTACCCGGCGCCTCGAATCCGCATCGGGTGCGTTCGCGCCAGATCGGAAACATGTATATGATTGTGCTGGACATCGAAGCAGACGGAGAGATCACGCTCAACCAGGCACATGAAATAGCCGAAGCCGTGGAAGATAGCATCAAAGCATCGATAGAGAATGTGTACGATATTGTGGTACATGTAGAGCCGCAAGGGAAACACCATGATGCGGAAGCCTTTGGCATCGACCGGGAAATGATCTGACTTTCCGCTTATTTAATGAACCCTTGATAGCGGAGTACATGCAGCAGTACTTCCGAAAAGTACTCGTTGTTTTTCTTTGTATACCGGATGTCTGTGAATACTTGTGCCAGTGTCTCTTTATTATTCTCTTTTACATATAGCCTGTTGACTTCCAGGGACTCTTTTTCACCGTATACTTCATCAATGATGGATGGCGTGAAATCCCTGTATGTCTCATTATGGACAATGGCAGCAAGCGGCAGCCGTTCCACCTGGACGGACAGTGGCTCGGCTGGATAGCCTACGGTGACCGATACAATCGGCACTACGAGGTGGGGGAGGGAAAGGGCTTCGATAATTTTATCGGCATTATAGGCAGTAGTCCCGAGGTAACAGATGCCTAACCCGTTGGCCTCGGCTGCATCGCAAAACGCTTGGGCGAAGAGCATGGCATCGATGGTGGCGGCAATGAAGGTTTGCAGATTGTCGAAGCCAGGTACGGCGTCACGCTGTTCCGCCCATTTGACAAAGCGGTTGGCATCGGCACAGAAGGTGAGCAGGACGGGTGCTTCGGTCACCATCCGTTGGTTGAAGTGCATCGGAGCCTGTTTTTCTTTACTGCCCTGATCGCGGGTGACTACCACGCTATATAGCTGCATATTCCCGGTGTTGGATGCCCGGGAGGCTGTCTCAAACAATTCATTCAGGAGGGATTCTGATACGTCCTGTTGTGTATATTGACGGATACTTCTTCTGCTTTTCATGCTTTCGGGCCACATAGTTTTCTTTTTTTTGATTGTTTCCTGCAAATATAGGGGCTTTTCTATTACATTTGTATGAATTAGTAACCTTTGGTTCAGATGAAAATACCTGTGCTTACAATGAAAAAGATCAAATTTCTGGTGTCAGCCTGCTTTGTGTTGGCGATAAACGCCTGCAACGGAAAGCAGACGGCTACCGTACAGGATCCGGTTCAACCGGCACGTACATTCCAGATGGTGGAAATACCAGCCCTAATCTCCGATCCGGAACAACGGATCGACTATGCTGTTGCCCATTACTGGGACAAATTTGACTTTTCGGATACGGCTTATGTCCATTTGCCGGATGTGACGGAGCAGGCCTTCTCCAATTATATTGCTTTTGTGTCTCGCACCACACCGGAGAAGGCTGCCGTTTCCATGAAAGGTATGCTGAAAAAAGCAGAAGCGGATAGTACGGTGTATGCCTATTTTACTGGTATGTATGAGAAGTACCTATACGATCCGAATGCGCCGAGCCGCAATGAAGAACTATATATTAATGTATTGGAAGCAATACTGGATTCTCCGTTGACTGACGACGTACATAAGATACGCCCGGCCCATCTGCTTGAACTGGCCTTGAAAAACCGGGTAGGCGATAAAGCTGCGGATTTTACTTATACTCTTGCCGGTGGACAAACCGGACGAATGAATCAGTTGAAAACCGACTATCTGTTGCTTTTCTTCTATAACCCTGACTGCGAGGCCTGTAAGGAACTGACCGGACAATTAAGCCAATCTCTACTGATCCGGAAAATGCGACAGGAAAACCAGTTACAAGTGTTGGCTGTGTATCCGGATGAAGATATTCAATTATGGAAAGACCACCTGGATCATATTCCCGGCGAATGGATCGTGGGATATGATGCAACAACCACGTTGAAGAACGACGAGGTGTATGATTTGAAGGCTATTCCTTGCCTGTATCTGCTCGATAAGGATAAAAAGGTGTTGTTGAAGGATGCTTCATTTAATCAGCTAATGGATTACTTATCGATGATACACCCATAATATTCCCGAATATAATTTATATTTGCCTAACAGAATAAACCGATTATTGTGAATACATCAAGAATCAAACTCCGCGTACAGGGCTTGACTAACAGCCAGATACAATCAGGCGCTTATGCCTTGATACTGGCTGAAGAGAATGGACCGCGCCGGATCCCGATCATTGTGGGTACAGCCGAAGCACAGTCGATCGCCATTGCTTTGGAACGTATTACGCCGCCGCGTCCCCTGACACATGACTTGTTTGTGTCTTTCAGCCGTTCATTTGGTATTGAGCTGCGCGAGGTCTTAATTTATAAATTTGAAGATGGCGTGTTCTATTCTGAACTGTGTTTTTCTGACGATAGCCGGGAGGTTCGTTTGGATTCGCGTACGTCGGATGCGATTGCCATCGCTTTGCGTGTGAAGTGTGATATCTATACTACGGAAGATATCGTACAGGAATGCGGTGTGGTACTGGAAGAAACATCAGACAGCTCCGAGGATGCGAACGAAGACGACGACGACCTGCTGGATATGGAACCTGAAGATATCAATGATGATGTACAGTTGAAACGCTGGCTCGGTCTGTTGGATACAGACGAATTGACGGTTCGTATGGAAGAAGCGATCGCCAATGAGAATTATGAATATGCCAAATTATATAAGGACGAATTACAACGTCGGAAAACAGAAGGGGAAACGAAATAAATGGAAGAACATGTGGGGTTTGGACTGATCTCCCTGTTGCGGGGTTTACTGGGGATGATCGTTGTGCTTGGAATAGCCTGGCTATTTAGTACTGACCGTAAACGAATCGACTGTCGACTGGTCGGGATCGGATTGATCATACAACTGGTGTTTGCGTTGGCTGTCTTACATATTCCTTTTGTGGGTGGAGTACTTGAAGGATTAGGACGAGTATTCGTCAAACTGATGGACTTTACCCAACAAGGGCTGAATTTTTTGTTGGGGCCATTGGCCACCCGTGCAAATGGGTTTATCTTCCTGGTACATTCACTGCCGATTGTGATTTTTTTTTCCGCGCTTGTGTCCATGCTGTATCATTGGGGTATTATCCAATGGATAGTAGGTGCTTTCTCCTGGTTGCTGCGGCGCTTTATGAATGTGTCGGGTGCCGAGGGACTGGTTGTATCAGGAAATATCTTTATGGGAATGACAGAGTCGCCGGTACTGATCAAGAATTATATGCCGGAGATGAACCGGTCGGAGATCCTGCTGGTAATGGTGTCGGGTATGGGAACGATTGCCGGTTCCGTAATGGGATCGTATATCGGTATGTTGGCTGGCGATGATCCGATACAACGTGTTATGTTCGCCAAGCACTTGCTGTCGGCTTCCGTGATGGCCGCCCCGGGCGCTATCGTAATTGCTAAAATGTTATGTCCGCAGACAGAACCGGCTGTAGACCAGGTGGTAAAGGTGGATAAAGCCGAGACAAAAGGGACTGTTCTCGATGCGTTGGCCGATGGTACTTCCACAGGGATACGGCTGATGGTGAATATTGCTGCTATGTTGTTGGTGTTTATCTCCTTGATTGCTTTGGTGAATTATATTACATGTGATATAATAGGACGGTATTCAGGCCTGAACAACTGGATCGTAGAGGTTTCCGAAGGCCGGGCTGAGGGGTTGACATTCCAATTTATGCTGGGCTTTATCATTTCTCCTTTCATGTGGCTGATCGGAGTTCCGGCTCCTGATATTATGATTGTGGGTTCGCTACTCGGACAGAAAACGATACTGAATGAGTTTGTGGCCTATTCACAGATGCAGATATGGAAAGATGCCGGTATATTTATGTATCAAAAATCGATCCTGATGGCTACATATATATTGTGCGGCTTTGCCAATTTCAGTTCGATAGGCATCTTATTAGGTGGACTGGGTGTATTGGCGCCTGAAAAACGGAGTACTATTGTACGACTGGGAATGCCAGCCTTGCTTGGAGGTACGCTCGTCTCTGTGCTCTCTGCTACTATTATCGGAATGATCATCGGTTGATTATGCCTATTTTTTATGCTCCTGATATAGCGGTCAACCCGGAACTTCCGGAAGAGGAGGCCGGGCATTGTATCCGTGTGCTTCGTTTAGGTGAAGGGGATGAGATACTGATTGCCGATGGAAAGGGTATATTTTACAAAGCGCTACTGACACGTGCCCACCCCAAACACTGTGAAGTTTCTGTACTTGAAAGTTGGCCACAGCCTCGTCTGTGGACAGGGCAGGTGCATATTGCAGTGGCTCCAACCAAGCATTTGGATCGGATGGAATGGTTTGTAGAGAAAGCTACAGAAATAGGGATTGACTCCATTACCTGCCTGAATTGTCGTTTCTCGGAACGACGGGAGATCAAGACAGCCCGGTTGGAAAAAATCATGGTCGGCGCTATGAAGCAATCGAAGAAAGCAACTTTGCCGGTGATCAGGGAAATGACAGATCTGAAGACGTTTATTGCCACTCCTTTCCCCGGACAAAAGTTTATTGCCCATTGTGAAGATGAAGATAAATTATTGTTGAAACAGGCCTATATTCCTGGTTCGGATACACTTGTTTTAATCGGTCCGGAAGGCGATTTTAGTCCGGAAGAGATCCGGATGGCGCAGGAAAATGGATTTATCGGTGTATCGTTGGGTGAAAGCCGGTTGCGGACGGAGACTGCTGCATTGGTGGCATGTCATACAATTCAGTTGCTCAATGAATGAATGCCACGAATAAAAGGATTGATAGCAGAAAACCGGATATAGACAAGCGCTGTATCCGGTTTTTTTCTTCATTTGGCATTAAATATTACAGATTGACTTCAGTGTCTGCATCTTTCAGTTTCTTCAACTGAAACTCCAGCTCTTCTTTTTCTTTAATCAACCGTAATTCTTCTTCTCCCAGTTTCTCTTTTCTATAACGATGAGCTAATGCGATGGCATTATTTAATTCAACGTAAGAAAGGCTCTTTAAGTTTGTGGCAACAAGGAGGAAAGCACTGTCTTTGCCTAACTTGTTTGCTAATCGTTTGGCGCGCATTGCTGCCTTTTGTTCTTCACTCATGAAGATTCCTTTTTTTCTAGCCATACTTATAATGTATTTTGGTTCATAATGGAGATTAATAATGCTGCAAAGATAAGTAAAAAACAATACAATAGCGTGTTTCGATCAATTTTATATATTAAAAATGTCCCTGTGCTATTGTTTCACTGAAACGAAGCACAGGGATTTTATATTATTTATTCCCATTCAATGGTTGCCGGAGGTTTGGAACTAATATCGTAAACGACACGATTTACCCCTTTTACCTTATTAATGATTTCGTTGGAAACTTTTGCCAGGAATTCATAAGGAAGTTGCGCCCAGTCGGCCGTCATGGCATCGGTGGAAGTAACTGCGCGGAGGGTAACGGCATTTTCATACGTACGTTCGTCGCCCATTACACCTACCGATTGGATTGGAAGCAAAATCGCACCTGCCTGCCATACCTTGTCATACAGGTCCCATTCGCGCAACAAGGAAATATAGATATCGTCGGCATCTTGGAGGATACGTACTTTTTCCGGTGTAATGTCGCCAAGGATACGGATGCCCAGTCCGGGACCGGGGAACGGATGGCGTTTCAACAGGTGTGGTTGCATACCTAGTTCTTGTCCGATGCGGCGCACTTCATCTTTGAACAGGAGGCGAAGGGGCTCTACCAGTTTCAAGTTCATTTTTTCGGGCAATCCTCCCACATTGTGATGGCTCTTAATTATAGTACCCGTGATGGAAAGTGATTCGATAACGTCGGGATAGATCGTACCTTGTCCCAGCCATTTGATGTCTTTTAGTTTATGTGCTTCTTCGTCGAACACAGCGATAAATCCTTTGCCGATGATCTTCCGCTTGGTTTCCGGATCGGTCACGCCGGCCAAGGCGCTATAGAAACGCTGCTTCGCATCTATACCCAGCACATTCAGGCCAAGGTGTTCGTAATCGCGCAGCACATTTTCGAATTCGTATTTGCGAAGTAGCCCGTGATCTACAAAGATGCAGGTCAGGTTCTGACCGATGGCTTTGTTCAACAACACGGCTGTCACGGAAGAGTCTACACCGCCGGAGAGCGCCAGGATTACTTTATCATTGCCTAATTGTGCTTTCAAATCGGCTACGGTCGATTCAATGAACGATGCCGGTGTCCAGTCTTTGGCGCATCCGCAGATGGTGAGAAAATTATTGAGAAGTTTGATGCCATCGGTCGTATGGAATACTTCCGGATGGAACTGTACACCCCAGGTTTCTTCGCCCTCGATCTGATAGGCGGCTGCTTCTACATCATCTGTACTGGCAATGACCCGGAAGTTGGTCGGCAATGATGTGATCGTGTCGCCATGCGACATCCATATCTGGCTACCGCCGGCAATACCGGCGAATAAGGGGATAGAGGCATCTATTGTAGCCAGATTGGCGCGACCATATTCACGGGAATTGGCCGGCTCTACCTTGCCGCCCGATGTATAGGCGATGAACTGTGCGCCGTAGCAAATGCCCAATACCGGATATTTTCCGCGGATCTCAGCCAATTCGGCTTTAAAAGCATTAGCGTCGTACACTGAATAAGGGCTTCCGGAAAGGATCACTCCTTTTACGTTAGCAGCGTCCTGGTAAGGGAACTTATTGTAAGGAACAATTTCACAGTAGGTGTTCAACTCTCTGACCCTGCGTCCGATCAACTGAGTAGTTTGTGAACCGAAATCCAGAATGATAATTTTTTCGTGCATATGATGTCGTGTTTTTGAGTGGACAAAGATAGAAATAAATCTTTTTTCTTTGGAGCACAAGTCTTATATCCCTCTTAAAAAATGTATAAAACACCTGAATTGAGTTATTGATATTGATTTAATCGTACTTTTGTATGTTCATTTGCAGATGTCTATATGAATTCGGAAAAGAAAGAAACGAAAGAGATAAACAAGTTGTCGCTCCTGATCGTAGCTGTAGTTGTGCTGATGTTGGTCATTGGAGGTGCCCTTTACTATATACTCCATCAAAAACAGCAGATGCAAGACCTGGTGGAAGGCTATACACTCGATAAGGAAATGTTGGCCGACGAATACAACGACCTCTCCCTCCAGTATGAAGGCTATAAGTTTAGTGTCAGCAACGACTCCCTGGTGGCCTTGCTCTCTACCGAACAGGCGAAGGTGCAGCGGCTGATGGAAGAACTGCGTACCGTCAAAGCGTCGGATGCCAAGCGTATCAATGAACTGAAAAAGGAACTGGATACACTCCGTAAGATCATGCGTGGTTATGTGATCCAGATCGATTCGCTTAATCGCGAGAATGAACAACTGAAAACCGAGAACAAACAGGTCACTGCCCAATACCGCCGTGCTACTACTCAAGCTGCTAACTTGCAGAAGGAAAAGGAAAAGCTTACCGAACGCGTCACGCTGGCCAGCCGACTGGATGCTACCGGGATTTCCGTATCTCCTGTCAATAAGCGTGGTAAAGCAACCAGGAAGATCAAAGATATGACGCAGTTTGTGGTTACTTTTATGATCGCCAAGAATATTACGGCCCCGGTAGGCGAAAAGACCATTTATGTCCGTATTATGAAGCCTGATGATGATGTGCTGGTGAAGAGCCGTGCCGACGTTTTCTCTTTTGAAGGCAAGGATATCAATTACTCCATGAAACGGATGATTGAATATGATGGCGAAGAAGCACCCCTTACCCTCTACTGGGATATTGAGGAATTCCTTTCGCCAGGTACTTACCGTGTGGATATTTTTGCTGATGGCAACCTGATCGGTAAGCGAACATTTGCACTGGCACAATAGCATATATATACTTTGTAGTATAGCGTTAAAATGGGCATATTGTAAATAGCCCATTTTTTTTTTGTTTATCCCCAATTCGACACTGGAGGATTGCCTACTTTTGCAGCAAGAATGTTATATGTATATATCTGAAATAATAGGTGTTATGCTTAGACAAGAAGAATCACGCAAGAAATGGGTCATAGGATGGCTGTTGTGCCTGTCGGTGGTACTGCCTGTGCAGGCGCAACAAACGCTTACATTGGAGGCGTGCCGCGACCTGGCAATCCGTAACAACAAAGAACTACAGATCTCGGCCGAAAAGGTAAAGATCACTGCCAACGAACGGAAAGCTGCCCTCACCAAATATTTCCCGCAATTATCTGCTATGGGAGGCTATATGTGGAATGAAAAGAATCTGAACCTGGTGGATTTCGGCCAGTTTGGTGCTATCGGTACGATTTTGCCTGTTACGATTAAGGATATGTTCAGTCTGGATATAGAAAATATCTGGCTGGGGAATGTATCACTGGTACAACCAGTTTTCATGGGGGGGAAGATCATTGCCTACAACCAGATCACTTCGTATGCCCGGCTGTTGGCCGAATCGATGAACGACCTGCAACTGCAGGATGTGATCTATCAGACCGATGAAACCTACTGGCAGATAATTTCCCTGGTCAATAAAAAGAAACTGGCCGATGCATACGTGGATCTGCTTCGCCGGATGGATTATGACGTAACTGAAATGGTACGTGAAGGCGTGTCTACGCCTGCCGATGGTCTGTCTGTCAAGGTTAAACTGAACGAAGCCGAGATGACGCAAACGAAGGTAGACAACGGTCTTGCCCTTATGCGCATGCTCTTGGCTCAGCTTTGCGGACTATCGTTGGAGCAACCGGTGTTTCTGGCCGACGAGCATATCGATTCATTTCCTGTCGTAACGGCTACGGCTGCAGTGGATATGAATGAAGCCTTTGCCAATCGCAATGAACTGCGTAGCCTGGAACTGGCTACCGAGATTTATAAGCGTAAAGAGCGAATCGTGTTGGCCGATATGTTGCCCAATGTAGCTTTGTCTGCCAATTATCTGTTGACGAATCCTAATATGTTCAATGGATTCAAGAACGACTTTGCCGGTATGTTCAACGTCGGCGTCATGGTGAAAGTACCCCTTTCCGGCTGGTGGGAGGGAAGCTATAAGCGTAACTCCGCACGTGCAGAGACTTATATCAAACGGCTGGAAACAGAACAAGCCCGCGAGAAGATTGAACTGCAAGTCAACCAATCGGTCTACAAAGTGAACGAGGCAGCTAAGAAATTCATCGCTTCGACCCGCAATATGGAAAGTGCCGAAGAGAACCTCCGCCATGCTACGCTCGGTTTTCAGGAAGGCGTGATCCCGGCCTTGAACCTGATGGAGGCGCAAACTGCCTGGGTATCGGCCCGTTCGGGACTGATCGACGCACAGATCGAAGTGAAACTTACCGAAGTATATCTCACCAAGGCGTTGGGTAAACTTTCCACAGACGGACAAAAACAATAAAACATAGAATGATGGACGAGAAGAAAAAATTTTCTGTCAACAACATGAAGCTGGCTTTTATCGCCTTCCTGGTAGTGGTAGGATTGGTAGCGCTGGCCGGATTCTTTATACTCACGCCGCCCGATGATATCATCATGGGGCAGGTAGAAGCTACGCAGGTGCGTATTTCCGGTAAAGTGCCCGGGCGTATTGAGGCGTATCGTGCCGCAGAAGGCGACCGCGTACGCCGTGGGGATACCTTGGTTTTCCTATACACACCTGAAGTGCAAGCAAAACTTCAGCAGGCCGAAGCTGCCCGTCAGGCTGCCGAAGCCCAGAGTGCCAAAGCCCGAAAGGGAGCCCGTGAACAGGAAGTGACCGGAGCCTACGAACTGTGGCAGAAAGCATTGGCCGGGCTCGAGATTGCCCGCAAATCGAACGATCGTGTACAGAACCTGTTCGAGAAAGGCGTGATGTCTGCCCAGAAACGTGACGAAACCGAGGCCCACTACAACGCCATGGTAGCAACCGAGAAGGCCGCCCGTTCACAGTATGAGATGGCTAATGAAGGCGCCCGCCAGGAAGACAAAACAGCCGCTGCTGCTTTGGTACGACAGGCCTCGGGCGTTGTGGCTGAGGTTGAGGCGTATATCGGCGAAAGCATCCTCCTGTCGCCCATTGACGGCGAGGTAGCCGAACGCTTCCCGCATGTGGGCGAACTGGTCGGTGCCGGCGCACCAATCATGAATATCCTCGATATGAACGATCTTTGGGTCACCTTTAGCATCCGCGAAGACCTGTTGAGCAGCATCCGTATCGGTTCCGAACTTTCAGCCTTCATTCCGGCGCTGGGTGATAAGCCCGTCCGGTTGAAAATCTATTACATGAAGGATATGGGGGCGTATGCTGCCTGGAAGGCAACAAAGACGAACGGCCAGTACGACTCAAAAACCTTCGAAGTACGTGCCCGTCCGCAGGAAGCAGTCGATGGGCTACGACCCGGTATGTCGGTCATTCTGAAGAAAAAAAAGAAAGATATAGTATGATGTTGGGGCAAGGCATACGGTTGCTGCCTGGCCTCATGGCGCGGGAAATACGTAGATTGGCATCGAAACCGCTTTACTTCATTTGTATGTTGCTGATGCCATTGCTCAGTATGGCGTTTTTCCTGTCGCTGATGCACGACGGGTTGCCTGCGGACTTGCCCATTGCGGTGGTAGATAGGGACAATACCGTTATGTCGCGCAACCTGATCCGGCAGTTAGACGCTTTCGAACAAACTGAAGTCTGGCTCAATACACTCTCATTCACCGAAGCCCGGCTGGAAATGCAAAAGGGTAATGTGTATGGCATCTTTTACATTCCCGAGGGATTTACAGTGGATGCCTCCTCAAGCAAACAACCTCAGCTGTCGTTCTATACCAATAGTGCGTTTCTGATCGCCGGTTCGCTTTTATTCCGTGATATGAAGACAATGTCCGTGTTGGCCGGAGCCGCTGTGGGTTTGCAGGCCGGTCAGGCCAAAGGACAGACGATGGAGCAGAGCATGGGGCAGGTGCAACCGATCAAGATCGATACGCATATTCTTGGCAATCCGTGGCTCAACTATTCGGTCTATCTGAACAATACCATCTTGCCCGGACTGTTGCAACTGATTGTTTTTATCATTACCGTTTTTTCAATCGGGACGGAGATCAAATTTCAGACCTCCCGCGAATGGTTAAACCGTGGTGGCGGTTCGCTTACCATCAGCCTATTGGGAAAACTGTTGCCGCATACGATTATCTTTACACTGATCGGTTTTATGCTATGCGCGCTGTTATATGGCTATAATGCCTTTCCGTTGCAAAGTGGCTGGGGGCCAATGCTGGCAGCCATATTCATGCTCGTGCTTGCTTCGCAGGCGGTAGGTGTGTTTATGATCGGTGTACTGCCTACGCTACGGTTAGGGTTGAGTTTTGCCAGCCTCTTCGGTATGCTGGCTTTTTCCATCGTGGGCTTCTCGTTTCCTGTACAGGCAATGCACCCATCGCTCTATGCCCTGTCCAATCTGTTCCCGCTCCGGCATTACTACCTGATCTATGTTGACCAGGCGCTAAACGGACGCGCTCTGTTTTACACCTGGACTGCGTATGCCTGGCTGGCTGCTTTCCTTGTACTGCCGGTGCTGATTGCACGCAATCTGAAGAGTGCCCTGTTGTATTTCCGTTATATTCCCTAACCCTGTTGCCATGAGTGAACATCGCTTACGCTATATCATCAAGGAGGGTCTCCAGGATACGCTTTATATCTGGATGGATGAGTTGAAGAATGTATTCCGCGATACCGGTGTGATGATATTCTTCTTCCTGGTACCGCTTGCCTATCCGGTGTTGTATGCCTTTATTTACGATAATGAGGTGGTGCACGAAGCTCCAATGGTGGTGGTAGACCAGTGCGGCACACAACTGAGCCGAGAATTTATCCGGCATGTCAATGCTACGGCCGACGTGCAGGTGATTGCTGCCTGTAGCGATATGGAAGAAGCCAGGCAGATGTTGGACACGAAGAAGGCTTATGGCATTTTGCTTTTTCCGCCCGAGTTTAGCAAGAACTTGCACGAAGGGCGACAAGCTACCGTTTCACTTTATTCGGATATGAGTGCTTTGCTTTTCTACAAGGCTTTCCTGCTTTCGGTCACGGTAGTGTCGATCGATCTGGGCCGGGAGTTCAGGTCGCATCAGCAACCGGCTTGGACTGACGAAATGCAACAAATTGCCGTCGATCCTGTTCCCTACCAATCGGTCACGATGTTCAATACCCAGAACGGCTTTGCCGGTTTTCTGGTGCCTGCTATCCTGGTGTTGGTGATCCAGCAGACGCTGCTCCTTGGTATCTGTATGCTGGGAGGTACCGCGCGTGAGCGGAATCGTTTTCGCAGCCTGGTGCCTGTCAACAAGCACTATACTGGCTCACTGCGCGTGCTGTTTGGGAAATCCTTTACGTACATACTATTATATATAGTAGTCTGCCTTTGGACACTGCTGATCGTACCCCGGCTGTTTTCGCTGCCACAGGTTGGTACTTTTGGTACGGCACTGGTATTTATCCTACCCTACCTGTTTGCCTGTATTTTCCTGTCGATCACATTGTCGGGCTTTATGACTACGCGCGAGTCGCCCATGCTGGTCTTCGTACCGCTCTCAGTAATCCTTCTCTTTATCTCCGGCGTCTCCTGGCCGAAAGATGCCATACCCGGTTTCTGGCAATGGATTGGGTGCGTTTTTCCTTCTACGCCAGGTATCCAGGGGTTTATCCGGATCAATACCATGGGGGCTTCCCTGCATGAGGTGGCGCATGAGTACCATGTGCTTTGGATGCAGACGGGTATATATTTCCTGACATCCTTCCTTGTCTATCGCTTCCAGATCCTCCGTACCCTGCGCCTTATAGCCAAACAAGCCGGGTGATTAAGACGGAAGCGTACCAACAGCCGCCTGGTGGTGTAACGTTTCGGCCTTTTCTATCCCCCCTGTCTGAAACAGGTATTGACGGGGTGCAGATGATTTATTGCCGACATCCTGATTCCCGCTTTTTTTCTTGCGACGTCCCATCGGGGTGGAACAGCTAAGGAATTAAGATCGCGCCGATTGTGAATGCCGAAGCCCAATAAAAGAGGCAGAAGCAGTTATTACTTCGTGTAGATGAAAAAAGAAACAGCCCTGAGACGCCAGGTGAGCGACGTGCCAGGGCTGTCCTTTTTATGGATAGATGCTTACAGTTTTACTTTCGGGCGGTACATATCAGAGGCCTTGAGACCGAGTTCTTTCTTCATGCGGATGCTATATTCGAGCATGCTCACTTCAGGTTTCACATTGTTGGTTCCGAAGGTGAACTTTACTCCAGCTGCTTTGGCTTTCTGAAGGATGGCGAGGTTGGGTATATTGTAAAGTTCATTGATTTCGAGGGCTTTGCCGCTCTTAGATAGTGCTTCAACGAACCGGTTCATGCGAGCTTCGGTCCAGAACTGGTCGTAACGGTCCTGCATGGCCGGTGGCAGGAAGCAGGGGTTTACGTAAACATCTACGGGCTCTTCCAGTACCATGCATATGCGGTCTACGATCATGTCCATGTATTGTTCTTCGTTATCGATCCAGGTTTCTTCCGGAATCCAAAGACGGGTACGACGGCCTTTGTTATCGGTGAAGGTGAGGGCATCGGTGAATACATAGTCGAACTCATCGCGGGCAGCCTGTGAGAAGGTGGTGAGCCACTCGCGTCCTTCGGCCTGCATGGCGAGGATGTAAGGCTGGGTACGCATCACATCGAGGAAATCGTATATCTCTTGGTCGTTGGTAATCGGGAAGCCAATGCCACAGTTAGGCGCCACGGCATAGTTGATACCGGTGAGGCGTGATTGCTCAGCAGCTACTTCTTTGGTGAGCCCGCCTTTGAGGTGTACATGGTAATCAAGTACGGGGAAGTCTTCCTGGTGCAGGCGGATGATCTCGTCGGTTTGTTCGTTCACGGCATTGGCGATGAGGGACAGGTCGATACCCTTGTCTTCGAGGGCTTCGACAGTGATCTGTTTGAACTGGATTGAGCCTGGTCCGGTGCTCACGATGGCAAACGTACCGCCAGATAGCAGGGCTTTGTCGTTCGGCGCCACACGATAGGGGACTTCGGGTTGTACATATTCTACTACCAGTTGGTCGTTGATCGTCACTTTTACCTGGTTGCCTTCTACGCGGATGATCATCCGGTACCAGTCGTTCTCACGGACAAAACTCTTGGTGAGGTTGCGTACCGACAGCAAGCTGCCACTCATCTTCCACCATACGGGATCGGTGAGGTCGTTGTTGATGGATACACCATATCCCTTAGCGATGGCCGGATCGGTGTGGAAATAAACAGCTCCCTTGCCGAAAGGAGTGGAGCGGAGTTCCATGCTTAACTCGAAGTTTTTGTACTTTCCGTTTTTGAATACGGCCTGTGCGTCTGTGCCGTTAAGCGTGAGGGCATCACCTTGTACGGTCACATCTCCTTTAGTAGTCCATTGGCCGGTGTCTTTTCCGTTAAAAAGTTCGCCACTGCCCGACTGTGTGCACGACAGGGTTAACAGGGCAGTAACGCCCAGCGCAAGAATTGATAGCTTTTTCATCCTGATACTGATTTGATTTTCTTATTTTAATGTTTCAAAGATAGTTAAACGGGGAAATGAGATGGCGGTTTTAAAGATTTTAACATATTTATGGCGCATTCTGGCAGAAATAGTTATACTTTTGTGAAAAATCTCAAACCCGTTTAATTTTTATTATTATGCAAAACAGACGTGACTTTTTGAAGCAGGCCTCTTTGTTGCTTGCAGGTGGTATGGTAGCTCCGCAGTTGTTGTCATCTTGTGGCGGTGATGCTGCACCAGGTAAATACATTGGTCTTCAGTTGTATTCACTGCGCGATATGGTAAAAGATTCAGGTATCCAGGCCGTACTCGAAACAGTTGCCAAAATGGGATATAAAAATCTGGAAACTGCCGGTTATGATAATGGCAAAATTTATGGTATGGCACCTGCCGAATTTAAAAAGATAGTAAACGACCTGGGTATGAAATGTACCAGTGCTCATCTTTCGCAGGCTTATTCCAAAGAAAAAGAAGCTGAGATCATGGCATGGTGGGATCAGGCGATTGCTGCTCACAATGAACTGGGTGTAAAATACATGGTTCAGCCTTGGATGCCTGTTAATGCTGATACAACACTGGACGACGTGAAGATGTATTGCGACTACTTTACTTCTGTAGGTTACAAGACAGCAGCAGCCAGCATCGCCTTCGGTTATCATAACCACGACTTTGAATTCAAGAAAATCGGCGATCAGTTGATCTACGACTATATGCTGAACAACGTAAGTAAGAACCATGTGTTCTTCCAGCTTGATGTTTACTGGTGCCAGGTTGGTGGATACAGCCCCGCTGAATATTTGAAAAACTATGCCAGCCAAATCAAGACTGTCCATATTAAGGACGTGAAGGAAATCGGAGCCAGCGGCACGATGAATTTCCAACCGATTTTCGAACAGATGAAGGCCAATAATATTAAAGATTGGTACGTGGAAGTAGAAGAATATACCAATAACGATCCGGTAGCCAGCGTAAAAGAAAGCTATGACTACCTGGCAAAAGCCGATTATGTTTATTAACATTCCATTCTAAAAAGAGTCGGTTTGTAGAGAACCGGCTCTTTTTAATTTGAACCACCCTAACTTGATCAATGACTGAACACTCTCGTGGTAGACATTAGTCTATAATAGATTGAGGATATGTTTTAGTAAGCAGATTGCCATAAGCAATTGCAATACGTAAATCCATTTTTTTATATTACCTTAGAATATATATGAGGAGGGGGATAGGAACGATAAGGATTATATGCCTGGCTGGATTATTGTTTGTGTTTTTTTCCTGTTCAAAAAGGCAGTTGCATGAAGTGGATCTTCAGGCGATATCCGGCTATATGGATACACAACCGGATTCGGCTTTGTTGCTTCTGCGTGCTATTCATGAACCCGAAAGGCTGGGGCAATCACAGTATGCTTTGTTTTGCCTGTTGATGACAGAAGCCTGCGACAAGACGTATACACCACATACTTCGGATTCGCTGATCACTGTGGCGGTACGCTACTTTGACCATACCAACGATGAAGTGGGAAAAGCCAAAGCCTGGTATTATTTGGGACGTGTTTATCAGGAAATGCTACAGGCTGAAAAGGCAATCGACAGTTACCTGAAAGCGATTCCTTATGCTGAACAAACGACCCAATACCGCCTGTTGGCACTGATTTATTCGCATACCAGCAACCTGTACAGGCAACAGCGGATGTTTGAGAATGCATTGGCGTCTGCTCAAAAATCGTATGACAACTGTGTACTTATGCAGGATACAGTAAATGTAGCCTTTGCTTTGCGAGAGTTGGGAAGTGTCTGCCTGTATATGAACCAACCTGATCAGACGTTCGATTATTTCAAACGGGCACTCGATCTGGCGGAAAAGATTCGGAACAAACCTTTGCAAGTGGCTGTTCTGAACGATCTGAGCCTCGCTTATGAACAGGCCGGCCAGATCACCGAGGCTTTGCGCATGATGCATAATGCCGTGGAACTGACCGAAAATGAGGAAGAGCAGTTTACGAATTACCTTTCTATGGGTAGCCTTTACCTCCAGAGTAACCAAATGGATTCGGCCAAATATTTTCTGGAAGCTGCCAACAGGAGTGAGAATACATATACCAAAGGAGGTGCTAGTTATTATTTATACCTTCTTTCCAAAGAACAGGCTTTATATGCCGATGCCCTGGGCTATTATGAATACTTCCAGGAAAAGAAAATGCAGACTGAGCAAAATGAGCAGAAAGAAGAAATTCTGAAGCTTACCCATCAGTATGAACAACGTGAGTTGAAGAAGGAAATGGAACTTCGTACGGTGCGTGAGCGATTTTTTTATTCTTCTTGCATTTTATTCTTATTGATAGTGTTGGCTATCGGCTATTTTCTGTATATGAAGTACCGGTGGTCGCGTGAACGTTTACTTCGTCTGAAGGAAAAGCAAATTCAATATGAGAAGGAATTGCGTCTGATGAGTGAAGAGCAGATCCGGTATAATCGCGATCAGATTGAGATGAATCGAATGAAATTAATTGACAAAGAAAAAGTATTGCAGTCGGTTCAACGCGAAATGTTGAATTATAATACCAAATTATTAAAGGCGGAAAATGATCTTATAACTTTGCGGAGGGAAGAACATTCCTTCCGAAACAAATTATTCGATCAGACAGGTTTGGGTGAACGTATCCGCTTGGCGGGTATCGACAGCCGGAAGGTGGATAGCGTGTTTAAACCTTTTACTTTACGTGCTATCCCTGAGCTGATCCGGTCGTTGAACGAAGTATATAATAATTTTGCCAAGCGTTTGCATCAGGCCTATCCCCAATTAAAAGAGCGTGATCTCGAGATTTGTTATCTCCTGAAAGGAGGGGCGAAGACTGGAAATATTGCTGAAATTATCGCCATGACTCCTAATGCTGTGACTAAGAAGAAGCGACAGATCCTCGACAAGATGGAAATTATTGACCAGGATGCCTCATTGGAGGATTTTTTGGAAGCATTCTGAATGGATGGATTGTTTCCGTTTTTGACTATTTAGGTAAATAATTGCTATTTAGCGAATTACGATTAAAATTAATCGGAAGTTGGATTGTTTTTTTTCAGGTTGACAGACTGGAAAACTGTACTTTTGATAAAACAAATCAAGATATGTTTTATCAAAATAGTTAATGTTATGAACGTGTTGTTTACAAGAATCAGTACAATTTCAGTTATTGTGTTTGTATGTGTGTGTAATGCCCTTGATGTAAGAGCCGACAAGAGTACGGAATGGTTTTTACTTGATGCAAGGCTAAGTAAGCTGACCATGCGGTCTGCTGCCCCTCAACAAGCTGTGACTCCTATACGGATTGATGCGATGAGTGGTGAACTATCGCTGGTATTCTATCAACAATTGGAAGAAGTAACAATTAAAGTGTACGATGAATTAATGCGTCCTGTGTACATGGGTTATTCGTCCAATCCTCAATTTGAGTATATACCTACCAGCGGATGGCAAAGTGGTGTATATACGGTGCAAATCATTGCAGGTATGAAGTCCTATGTAGAATATGTCTTTGTGGAATAAGTGAAGTAAAGAAAAATTTGTTTGAAGAAGTTGTCTGATCTAACTATTCATATTAATAATCATAACCATTTCTATAAAAAACCTAGCTATTATATTAATTTCCTTTTTGATAACGAATTGTTATTGTGAGTGCAATCTTTTTTTTGAATGTTAATAAATGGCCGGCGACTGAGAACCAAGACATCACCCTATTTCCTCATCAGTTGCCGGCCTTTATTATTCTCCCGGATATGCCGGGTGGCTATTGGTGGCCATTTTTTGTGTTATCAAACACAAGAAATGGCTTCTTTGTGAGTTAATGACTTGAAGGTCAAATTTATTCTCCGGCGCTTTTTTGACGTCTTTTAATTATTTTCTTTCAATTCAGTTGTTTTTTATTTTTTTATGTAATACATTTGGTTTTTGATCAAAAAGGCATCAATTTGAAAGCAAAATCTATTACTTAAAACCCATGAGCAGTATGAGCTATCTGAAATTTGACAAAACGATAATGATAAACCTGGAGGAGTCGCTCACACGCGAGATTCTCCGAACCAACAGGAAGGGGGCCTATCATTGCACCACCGTTGTGGATTGTAATATACGCAAGTACCACGGTCTGTTGGTTATGCCGGTAACCGGCTTAGACGATGAGAATCATGTACTGCTTTCTTCCTTCGATGAGACGGTGATCCAGCACAAGGCTGAGTTCAACCTCGGACTGCATAAATACGAAGGGAACCACTTCAGTCCGAACGGACATAAGTATATTCGTGAGTACTCTTCGGAGACAGTCCCCCGTACCCTTTACCGTGTAGGGGGCGTTATCCTGTCGAAAGAGAAAGTGCTTACCTCATTCGATAACCGTATCATTATTAAATATACGCTGGAGGATGCGCATTCGGCTACTACGTTGCGGTTCCGCCCGTTTTTAGCTTTCCGCAGTGTAAAGGAACTGACTCATCAGAATGGAAACGTGAACCAGGCATATTACGAAGTACCCAACGGTATCAAGACCTGTATGTATGCCGGTTATCCGGATCTGTATATGCAGTTTAGCAAGAAGGCGAACTTTGTGTTTGAACCTTACTGGTACAACGGTATGGTGTACCCTAAAGAGCAGGAGAGGGGTTATTACGGAACGGAAGACCTCTATGTTCCCGGCTATTTCGAAGTGCCCATCAAGAAAGGTGAATCCATCTATTTCTGCGCAAGCGACAGCCAGGTGGTTGCTACCCATCTGAAAGAAATATACGAAGAAGAAGTGAAGTCGCGTACGCCGCGTACCAGCTTCTTCAACTGCCTTAAGAACTCAGCCCAACAGTTCTATCATCGGCCGAATGAAGAAGACGCTTACCTGTTAGCCGGTTATCCGTGGTTTAAGGTACGGGCGCGTGATCTATTTATAGCGTTGCCGGGAAGTACTCTATCCATCCAGGATCCGGTACGTTTTGAAAAAATCATGCGTACGGTGATGCCTCCTATGCGCGCTTTTATGGAAAACGGACAGCTGGACGCCGTGATCAACGAGATTAATATGCCCGACGTACCCTTGTGGGCGCTCTGGGCCATCCAGCAATATGCACAGGCGCAGGGAATGGATGTAGCGCGCGACTTGTATGGTGCCTTCGTGGAAGAGATGCTGGATTATCTGCTGGCAGGTAAACACCCTGATATGCGGGTAATGGATAATGGCCTGTTGTATGCCGAAGGACGGGAAAAAGCAATTACATGGATGAATTCCACGGCGAATGGTAAACCTGTGATCCAACGTTCCGGTTATATAGTTGAGTTCAATGCACTATGGTATAATGCCCTTTGTTTTTTAAAGGAACTGAAAGGGGGCGAAGGCGTGGAACGGTTTGAGAAAATCATTAACCTGATCGACAAATCGTTTGTGGAAACGTTTGTGAACGGATACAATTACCTGTTCGACTCCGTGAGCGGATCCAAGGTGGACTGGAGTGTTCGTCCGAATATGATTTTTCCCGTGTCGTTAACCCATTCACCGCTGCCGAGGGCTTTGAAACGCTCCGTGCTGGATATGGTGACCAAGGAATTGCTGATACCGAAAGGAATCCGTTCGTTAAGCCCCAAGAGTGAAGGCTACCGTCCGCATTATGCAGGGCCGCAATACGAACGCGACCTCGCTTACCATCAGGGGGTGGCTTGGCCGTGGTTGCTCGGACCCTACCTGGAAGCTTATCTCCGGGTGTTTGGCAAGAGTGGCGTTTCCTTTGTGGAACGGATGTTGATCAGTATGGAAGAAGAAATGTCGTTGCACTGCATCGGTACTATTTCCGAACTGTTCGACGGTAACCCGCCGTTTAAAGGACGAGGGGCACCTTCGTTTGCCATGAGTGTGGCAGCCATTCTCAGGGTAGTTGAGTTGTTGAAGAAGTATAATGCTGAATAATATAAATAGCCTATGAAAGCATTAATGTTTGGATGGGAATTTCCTCCGCATATTTTAGGAGGATTGGGCACGGCCAGTTATGGATTAACACGTGGAATGGCTATGCAGCCCGATATGGATATTACTTTTTGTATCCCTAAGCCCTGGGGTGATGAAGACCAGAGTTTCCTAAAGATAGTTGGTATGTGTAACGTGCCGGTAGTATGGCGCGATGCGCCATGGGACTATGTGAACGGGCGAATGTCCAAGTTGGGTATGGATCCGCAGAAATATTATGATTACCGTGAGCATATCTATGCCGATTTCAGTTATCGCCATGTGAACGACCTCGGCTGCTTCGAATTCTCAGGCCGTTATCCGGATAATCTGCTGGAAGAGATCAACAACTATTCGATCGTGGCGGGTGTGATCGCCCGTGCTGAAGCGTTTGATATTATCCATGCGCACGACTGGCTGACATATCCCGCGGGTATACATTGCAAGAGCGTGACCGGTAAGCCGTTGGTTATCCACGTACACGCAACGGACTATGACCGTAGCCGTGGCAATGTGAACCCCGATGTCTATGCCATTGAGAAGAACGGAATGGATAATGCCGACCATATTATGACGGTAAGTAACCTCACGCGTCAGACCGTAATCGAGAAGTACCATCAGGATCCTTCGAAGGTGACAACGGTTCATAACGCAGTTGAGCCACTAAGCCCCGAAATCATGGCAATCCCCAACAAGCGGGGCGTCAAGGATAAGGTAATCACTTTCCTCGGACGTATCACGATGCAGAAAGGCCCCGAATACTTTGTCGAAGCTGCAGCCAAGGTACTGGCTCGTGCACCGCATGCCCGGTTCGTCATGGCCGGAAGCGGCGACATGATGGACGAGATGATCCGTTTGGCTGCGAAACGGGATATCTCAGACCGTTTCCACTTCACCGGCTTTATGAAAGGCAAGCAGGTCTATGAAGTATTGAAGGCCAGCGACGTCTATGTCATGCCTTCCGTATCCGAACCCTTCGGCATCTCCCCGCTTGAAGCGATGCAATGTGGCGTCCCCTCCATCATCTCCAAGCAATCCGGTTGCGCCGAGATTCTGGACTATGCCATCAAAGTGGACTACTGGGATATTGAAGCGATGGCAGACCACATGTACTCTATCATCTCCTATCCTGCCATGTACGATTTCCTGAAAGAGGAAGGCAAGAAAGAAGTGGATAACATCAAGTGGGAATATGCCGGACAGAAAGTGCGTAAGATTTACGACCAGGTAATTAACAGATAAAAGAAGAATAAATAAAAACACATATTATTATGAAGACGATTTGCTTATACTTCCAGATACATCAGCCGTTCCGTTTGAAGAGATACCGTTTCTTCGATATCGGAAACGACCACTACTACTACGACGATTTCCGGAATGAGGATATCATGCACAACATGGCCGAACGTTGCTACTTGCCTGCCAACCGGGCGGTGTTGGATATGATCAAATCCTCCGGCGGCAAGTTTAAGGTGGCCTTCTCTATTTCCGGCACGGCATTAGACCAGTTTGAAATCTATGCGCCAGAAGTGATCGACAGTTTCAAAGAACTGCTCGCCACCGGCAATGTGGAGCTCCTGAGCGAAACGTATGCTCATTCGTTATCGGCGCTCGGCGATCCCGAAGAATTCAAACAAGAGGTAAAACTGCACAAGGAGAAGGTACAATCTATCTTTGGTGTCAAGCCTAAAGTTTTCCGCAATACGGAACTGATCTATTCGGACGAAATATCCGAACTTGTTTACGAGATGGGCTTCAAAGGAATGCTCACTGAAGGCGCCAAGCATGTGCTCGGTTGGAAAAGTCCAAACTATATGTACACTTCCTGTATCAATCCTCAGCTAAAGTTGCTGTTGAAGAACGACAAGTTCAGCGAAGATATCTCCATGCGCTTCAACAATTACACTTGGAGCGAATACCCACTGACCGCCGATAAATACATGTCGTGGATTGCCTCTACCCCTGAATCCGAACAGCTTATCTGCCTCTTTATGAACTACGATGTGCTGGGTTCACTGCACCCGGCTGAAAGCGGTATCTTCGACTTCTTCAAGGCATTGCCGCGGTATGCCGCTGATAAGGGCATCTCATTCTCCCTTCCCTCGGAAGTATTCAACCTGTTGAAACCGGTGGATTCAATCTCTGTACCCTACCCCATGTCGTGGGTGGATGAGGAAAAGGATACCAGTTCCTGGTTAGGTAATATCCTCCAGCAAGAGGCTTTCCGCAAGGTGAATGGCATCAGTGAGCGTACCCGTCTATGTGAAGACCGTCGAATCAAACAAGACTGGAGCTACCTCCAAAGCAGCGACCACTTCTACTATATGAGTACCAAGCACATGGGAGGTGGTGCGTTCAGTCCATACGACAACCCGTATGAAGCGTTCAACAATTATATGAATGTCTTGTCAGACTTTATCCTTCGTGTCAACGCCCAGTTCCCCGAAACGATCGAGAACGAGGAGTTGAACTCCCTGCTTACCACGATCCGTAACCAGGGCGACGAGATACTAGCCCTGCAAGCCCAGGTGGATAAACTGTCGAAGCAGGCGGCTGCCAAGAAGGAAGAAGCCCCTAAAAAGGAAGCCAAGAAGCCTATTCCCGTCAAATCGGTAGCCAAGAAGAAAGCCTAAATTCTCCCTTTTCATCGGAGTTTTTTTAATCATTGCGACACGTATGCTGTTCCTAACAACGCATACGTGTCGTCCTTTTTTATATAAACATCCTTGTTTTTGTTTAAATGTGTTAAATGAGAGGCGGGTAGTCGATCTGATAACCACTTTTGAACGATTTGACTACTGCGATTAGGCATGTTGGGGTATTTTTAACACGTCTAATTTAACGAATTTATACCTTATGCAAACACTATCCGAAAGTCTTTGCCATATAGCAACGCTATTGTCTGATCATTTGTCGATCTACTATACCTCCATGGAGAAATTGGTGGAAGTCGGCAGTGCCAAACCACAGCCGGGAACGGAAGCTCCTAATAAAATCATTCTTACATTACTTAATATAGAGCGCGAAACGGCGGTAGGAGCAGCCGTAGCTTATCGTTCGCAGACTGCCGGAAGTCTGTCTAAAACAGCTGTGCCCTGGTATTTCAACCTGTTTTTTGTCATGGCAGCTGTCTTTGAAGGAAAGCGGTATGTGGAGTCGGTGGAGAAGCTCGGTACGGCGATCGGCTTTTTGCAACAATGCAACACTTTAACGTTGCCGGATATGAGCCGGATTATCATCGAACCAGTCACGGTTAATATTCAGGAGCTGAACAATATCTGGAGCATGATGGGCGGCCAGCATTATCCTTCTTTTTTAGGGAAGATCAGGCTGGTGGCTATTGATAGCGGGCAGGTTGATCGAACTGTGCCGCGCATCAGCCGACCCGAGAACCGATAAATCTGTAACATTATATATACGTATTACTATGAGAATGTTTGGAACGTATAAAGTAGTATATCAATTAACCATTAAGCATGCCTATTTCCAGAATGGGGTGTGTCCTGATGTGACTGTGAGTCTTACTGCTGAGTCTAACCGCTTTTTGTTTCGGATGCAAATGATATTCAAGCATATCGAAGAGAATCAATGGGCTTTGTTGGCACTCGACTCGACACATTGTGATTCGGAATGGACCGAATTATTCACCCTCCAATTGGTAGCTGCGTCGCCTGTATTCTGGGAATACACGGATATAACCTGCCCGCAAGATAGAATGATACTCGATGAATTGCAGGTGTCTTTATCCAATCAGGTACTCAAGGATGTATTTGCAGGCAGGCCACTGCAGGCAGATGTCTTTTTCCAGTCGAAGCAGGCCTTTTGGATGTATGTGTTGATTCCCGGTGCGGCGGAAACGGATAAAGAAACAGAGCGGAAGATCAAACTCACGGATCTGTCCGGACAGTTGGTGTTCGAACGGCAGGAGGATATTGAGGTCAGCGGGAAAACGGGACAAACTTTCCGTACCGCCGAACCTGTCAACCTGAAAGATGCTTACGACTATCAACTGCGCCTGTTTGAAGAAAAGGAATATGGCGACAAATTGCTCAAGCAGTGGCTGGATTATCCCCAACCTGGTGCGTATTATTGTAAAACAGAAAAAGAAGACAAGTGCCCGACACTTGCCCGGTATATCTATTATTAATTAAAAAAGGTACTTATGTCAGTAATGAAAACACCCGGCGTTTACATCGTGGAGAAAAACGCATTCCCGAATGCTGTTGTTGAAGCAGCTACAGCGATTCCGGCTTTTGTGGGCTATACGGAAAAAGCCATGAAAGGGAATACCAGCCTGCTGAATAAACCAACACGGATCAGTTCCATGGCCGAATTCCACAACCTGTTTGGCGGAGCTCCCACCCCTGTGTTCAAGGTGGTGAAGAAATCTGTTGATCCCAAAGCGAGTGCCCTGGTCGGGAATACCGATTATGCCCTTGCCGCCCCTTCCAAGGTATATACGTTGCACTACAACTTGTTGTTGTTTTTCGCGAATGGAGGAGGCTCCTGTTATATTGTTTCCGTGGGCGACTATACCGATACTGTAGATAGTGCAAAGCTTCAGGCAGGAATCGCTACCCTGATCCGTGAACAGGAACCGACCATGTTGGTTATTCCTGAAGCCGTCAACCTGAAGCGCGACGAATGTATGGCAGTACAACAACAGATGCTGATGCATTGTGGTAACGAGATGCGCAACCGTGTCGCTATCCTGGACGTATATCAGGCAGGAGACGACGCCATCAACCTGTTCCGTGAAGGGATCGGCAGCAATTTCCTCAATTATGGTGCGGTTTATTATCCCTGGTTGAAGACGTCGATTATCAGCGATGCGTATATCTCGGTCGAAAACCTGGAATACGATGAAAACCTGAAAGACCTGTTAAGTGCGGAAGTTGCCGGCTGGCCCGACAAGGAGATCGTGAAACTGGTGAGTCGTATTTGCATGTCTGCCGAAAAAGCGGCTCCCAAGCCAGTGAAGGAACCTGGTAAAGAGGCGGAAGAAAAAGCACCCGCATCGAAAAAAACGGAAGAAACCCGGATTAACGATGAACAGAAGCAATACCTGCATACGGTGTTGTTGCGCAATTCGGAAGTATATAAGTCGCTGTTCGAGATCATCCGCCAGCAACTGAATATACTGCCGCCCTCGGCCGCCATGGCAGGTATCTATACGATGGTGGATAGTTCGCGGGGAGTATGGAAAGCGCCGGCAAATGTATCAATCAATGGCGTAGTAGCTCCAATGATTACCATTTCGCATGAAGAACAGGCCGATCTGAATGCGCCTATGTCGGGTAAATCGGTCAATGCCATCCGTGTGTTCACCGGCGAAGGAGTGAAGGTGTGGGGTGCCCGTACGCTGGAAGGGAATAACCTGGATTACCGGTATATCAATGTACGCCGTACGTTGATCTATCTGGAAGAATCGGTGAAGAATGCCGTCCGTGCCTATGTGTTCGATCCCAATACGGCCAACACATGGGTGAGTGTGAAAAGTATGGTGAGCAATTTCCTGAATTCCGTGTGGAAGCGGGGAGGACTGGCCGGAGCAATACCCGATGATGCGTATAGCGTACATGTGGGGCTGGGCGAGACGATGACTCCCGAAGACATCCTCGAAGGCATCATGCGCGTTACGGTGTTGGTGTCTATCAGCCGTCCTGCCGAATTCATCGAAATCACTTTCCAGCAGCAAATGCAGAAATCATAAGAAGGACAGATTATTCATTTATAAATACAGTATAGTATGGCAGAGCAACAAGCAAATAATACGACTGCATGGCCTTTACCTGCGTTTTATTTTAGCGTAGTTATCGAAGGGTTGGGCGAGATAGCTTTCCGGGAAGTGACCGGATTGGATGTTGAGGCCCAGGTGATTGAATACCGGCATGGAAACAGTCCGGAATTCTCCACAGTCAAGATGCCGGGACTGAAGAAGTTCAGTCAGGTGGTACTGAAGAAGGGTGTTTTCAAGAATGACAACAAGTTGTTCGACTGGTTCAACTCGATCCAGTTGAATACGGTACAGCGCTACCCGGTTACCATCAGCCTGTTGGATGAGGCCGGTGCGCCCACCATGGTATGGAAATTGACGAATGCTTGGCCGACCAAGATCACGGGTGTATCTCTGAAGTCGGACGGGAATGAGGCGGCAGTTGAAGGTGTGGAACTGGCTCATGAAGGGCTGGTTATTACGAATGGAGCAGCCGCCGCGAAATGAGCCAGGCTGCCTCTGGTCGTACCGCAGAAGAGTGGCTCCCTCCCGTGGCGTTCTATTTCAATGTCGAATTCCACGGAGAGTCCACTGTGCCTGATACGGCTTTTCGGGAAGTATCCGGCCTTTCTGTCGAGTTGGATACCGAACAGGTACGCGAGGGCGGGGAAAATAACTTCGTCTATCAGTTGCCCACCAGCTTTAAACACGGCCGTCTGGTGCTGAAACGGACATTGGAACCGCTGGATAACGCGCTGGAACAATGGATTCGTGACAATTTGGAGAATGGCTTTGCCAAAGGCTGGAAGCCGATGCATATCAGCGTGTCTCTGCTGGATCAGGATAGCAAACTGAAAGCGCAATGGTTGTGCAGCAATGCCTATCCAGTGAAATGGGAAGTCAGCACCCTGAATGCCCAGCAGAACGAACTGCTGATCGAATCATTGGAATTGAACTATAACACACTGGTCAGAGGTAAATAATGGCAATCGTGATCAAAGAAATCAAAGTGGTTACCACTGTGGAGCGGAACGACAAGCAGGTCGCTCTGTCTCCACAATGGATCAGCGAAGTGAACAAACTGCTGAATGAGCGGAAACAACGCCCAGGTAGGCCCCAACAATTGCATGAACGATGATAGCAAAACTGAAACTGGTCATCTTTAAAGATGCGGAGTTTAAGGATCAGGCCCACGAGATCAATCTGCAGATCAATCCGGCAGACTATAAGCTGAACAAGTCGATCAGCTATGAGGCGAAAGGCCTGTTAGCCCCCCAGTACAAGCAACATGGGCAAGACAACCTGTCGCTCGATTTTGTGATCGACGGCACCGGTGTTGTGCCGGCAGACGAGGAAGTGATTGTCAGTAAGAAGGTTGAAGAAATGGAGAAGTTCCTGTATGAACCTTTCCTGAAGGAAGATACGGCGCAACCTTACTTTGTGCAGGTTCGATGGGGAAAGATGTTCTTTAATGGCCGGTTAGAGAAGATGCAGGTACATTACACCTTGTTCAAACCCAACGGTGAACCGTTGCGTGCCAAGGTTAGCCTGTCTTTTGTCCGAAGTCAGCCACCTGAGATCACTGCCAAGTTTGCAGCCAGCCAGGCTACGAAAGAGCGGCTGATAGAAGTGAAGAGCGGAGAGACACTGCCCTTCCTCTGTAGCCGGGAATATGGCGATTCGACCATGGATGTAACAGTGGCGAAGAAGAATGGATTACCTAACATACGAACCATCAAGCCGGGGCAAAAACTACTGTTCCCTGCGCTGTAAAACTAACAGATAAACAATATGGGGAAGAAAGCCGATATCGCACTTTGCAGCATCTATAGCGGGGGAAACAAAATCCCCGACAACTATGATTTGATCTATGCTTCTATCCGTACGGAACTGAACCATATCGGGAAGGCAACGTTGGAACTATTTGCCGGTCATACACACGAAGCCCCCTTTGAGGTGAGCGACCACGATCTGTTCAAGCATGGATGTGACATCCGGCTGGAAATGAAGAACGATCAGGGCAGCGTCGTCTTGTTTGAAGGCTTTGTGGTCTCCACCGAATTGGCGATAGAATCCAACCGTCCTGACCTGTTGACCGTGGAATGCCGGGATTATGCATTCCTGTCCACATTGGGCCGGCAGAACAGCGTCTATGAAAAGGCTACGGATAGCGATATTATGCGGAAGATAATGGCTAATTATTCCGACCTCTCGCTGACGGTTGAGGATACGGCGACGGAGCATCCCTCTCTGGTTCAGTACTATTGTACCGACTGGGACTTCCTGTTGTCGCGTGCCGATGCCAATGGACTGGTCATAGCGACGGCTGGTAAGCAACTCCGGATTGGGAGGCCGGATGTCAGTGCCTCGCCGGTTGCTGAGTATCAGTACGGAGTGGATGTGTACGACTTCAAAGGTTCACTCTCTCTTTCCGGGCAGTATGCGGAAGTAAATGCTGTAGCCTGGAATTATACCCGACAGGAACTGATGAAAGAAAAAGGACGGAAGCCCGGCACCAACAAGCAGGGTGACCTGACGACCGATGAACTGGCGAAGCGCAATAAAAACCCGCTGCTACTCCAAACAGATGCCGCGATCGATAAGGCCTGCCTGAAAACCTGGGCAGATGCCATGGCCTTGCAGACCACCCTATCCCGCTACAGCGGATCCTTCACTGTCGAGGGCAATGGTGCTGTAAAGGCAGGGTGTACGATATCATTGAAAGGGTTGGGTAAACGGTACGATGGCACCTTGTATGTCAGTTCGGTAGAACACATTCTCGAAGAAAACAGCTGGACTACCCGGATCGGGATGGGGCTGCCTCGTTATCACGTCGCTGAACAACCTGATGTGATGGCTCCCTTGGCATCCGGCCTGTTGCCGGGTATTCAAGGATTGCATATCGGCATCGTTCGCCAATTGCATGAAGACCCTGCGAAGGAATATCGTATCCTAGTGGAACTGCCGGTGTTGAACAGTGAGCAGAAAGACGTTTGGGCACGGTTGACAATGCCGTATGCGGGTACCGGTACCGGATTCTTCTTTGTACCGGAAGTCGGAGAAGAGGTGGTGGTAGGCTTCTTTAATAGCGATCCCTGCCACCCGGTGGTGTTGGGATGTATGTACAGCAGTAAGAAAAAGCCGCCCGTTCCTTTGGAAGAAAAGAACAATCAGAAAAGGATCGTCAGCAAAGAAGGGCTGACGATATCGTTCGACGAAGAAAAGAAAACAATCCTGATCACTACGCCCGGTGGTAACCTGGCCGAATGGAACGATGATACGAAAACCATCCGCATCGTCGATCAGCAAAAGAATACGTTCCTGATGAACGACAAGGGAATCTCCCTACAGTCCGATAAAGATATTATCCTGCAGGCGAAAGGGAATATACAACTGGATGCCCAGCAAAAAGTGACGGTGACGTCTAAAGCCGATGTCTCTTTGGAAGGCACCAATGTGAAAGCTGCTGCCAAGGCGACAGTATCGCTTAAGGGTAATGCGTCGGCCGAGCTATCATCATCGGGAAAAACGGTGGTAAAGGGAAGCATTGTAATGATCAATTAAAAAAAATATGATATGCCAAGTGCTGCACGAATAACAGATATGCATGTGTGCCCGATGCAAACACCAGTCATACCGCCTATTCCTCATGTCGGAGGACCGGTTATAGGGCCGGGAGTTCCCTCCGTACTGATCGGTAAGTTGCCAGCAGCCGTTGTGGGCGATATGTGTGTATGTACCGGCCCGCCGGATTCGATTGTCAAGGGATCGGCCACGGTACTGATCGGTGGTAAACCCGCGGCGAGGATGGGGGATATGACTGCCCATGGAGGAAGTATTGTGTTAGGCTGTCCGACGGTGATTATCGGAGGATAAAAAAGACATAAGCGTATGGATACAAACAGACAAGAAGAAATAAGCAGTTGGGCTTTTCCGCCGGAATTTAATCCGGGGATATATCCGACGCGTCTGGTGACCGGCGTGGAGAATATCCGGCAAAGCCTGGAGATACTCTTTTCCACGCTTCCGGGTGAAAGGGTACATCGGGCAGACTATGGCTTCTCTTTTAAGGAGATTGTGTTTGAACCAACCAACCTGGGTACGCGTACATTAATAGAAGATCACCTTCGACGGGCTGTAGAAGTATTCGAACCCCGTATCCGGATTGACCAACTGGCAATCGACGACACGGATATTGTCGAAGGTATCTGGAAGATATACATGGAATATACGATTCTACAGTATAATACAACCGATCAAATCACTTATTCCGTACAGTTTTGATGCGCAACAAGAGGTACCATATAGATAGTTCGGATCGTACACAGTTCCTGCAACGAGTCTGTCGAACAGATCAACTGGATGTGTTGGAGAGTAATCACTCTGCCTTATTCAACTATCTGATGGGTCTGTCTGCTTCCATTCCGATAACCTGTGGAGACGGACGGGATTATTCGTTTGCCGGGTTGATGCGCTTCCAGGCCTTGTTTATACTGGAAACCATACAAAGCAGTACGGAGAAAAAGGAGGGAGCGTTAAGGAAATTACTGGTTGTCTGGGATGAACAGTTACGGTATAGTCCGTCGTTGAAACTGTCGCAGGTGGTTTCCAATCTGATCAGGAACCAGGTTCCTGCCGGCGAGTGTATGGATATCCTTCGGGCGGGCTATGGGGAATTCAGGCAGGATATTGTACAGTCCGGGCTTACTGATCCGGCGTTGGCTACTATGGACTCCTTCATCAGCAACTATGCCCGTGTGGTATCCGGGTTTAACTGCCTATGGGAGCGGTTTTCCGAGTTCTATGTGAAGAACATTTTACATATCCGTCCCTTACCCATCCGTCCGGATCAGACCTGGCTGATGTTGACGAAACGAGAGGATTCGCATGATGTCCTGATATCGCAACATACCGCATTTATTGCCGGAACTGATGAAAAGGGTACGGATCTTTGCTACTACAGCACAGAACCTGTGATAGTGACAGGTATGAAGCTGCATTCGGTCTCTTCCGTGCTGTTTCAACAAAACCAATTGGTGGTTAACGGAAAGAAACTGCAGTATGTCAATACAATCCTGCAAAAGGTGATCCAGCCAAACGAGCGGAAGCAGACTGTCGTATTGTTCGATACGGATGCCCGCCGGGATGAAACCCATACTTTTATCCCGACCGGTCTTATGATCGAATCGCCCTTGTTTGTATTAGAGGAGGGCTGCCGGGAGGTGACGATCCGATTATATCTGACCGCCGAGTCGGTAACCTTTTTCCAACGTTATGCCGAAGATATGACGAGCCTGACAGACCGGTCAAAAGATATCTATTACCGGTTGTTGAAAGATACTTTTTACCTGGAGATCAGTACGGTCGGCGAATGGCGGTATATTCCTGCTTACGAACTGAAATACCATACCGATAGCGGGCAGGAACATTTCAGTATCTCTTTCATTTTGTCGTATGATTTTCCGGCACCGGTTCCCTGCGAGAAAGAGGTGCATGGCGTGAACACCCAATGGCCGTCTTTGCGGATACTGATTAACAGGGATGCACCGATCTTCCCTTATACCTGGGCGCGTCAGTTGTTTATTCACCGGTTGTCCATAGAGAATGATGTACGAGATATCACTTCGCTGGAAGTAGTCAATGAGCAGGGCCGCCAAAATACGGATACCGCTTTTTATCCGTTCGGCGTACAAAGCGATAAAGGGTCCTGGATGATTGCCGGAAGCTATGAGGCTGCCATCAAGCCGCTTACCGAGGTCCGGTTAACCTGTCAGTGGTTGCAGCTACCACAGGAAGAAGGTGGTTTTTCCGTCTATTATAAGGATTATGAACAGTCTATCGATAACACTTCTTTCCGCGTCAAGACGGAATTCCTGAAAGAAAAAACCTGGGTGGAAAGCTCGCCGGTTCGGAGTAATCTGTTTGCTGTACATGCCACTACCCGGACGTTGATGCCGGAAAGCAATCTTTTCTGGAACCTCCATAAGCAAATGCCGGTCTATGCCCATGATCGGGCTGACTTTGTGTATGGCAAAGTACCTTCAGGTTTTATCCGCATGTCGCTGGATGCGCCGAATGCCGGTTTTGGGCATTCGCTCTATCAGCGCCTGTTTATCAACAGCCTGCTGAAAAGGGGAAACAAGGATGAGGTAAAGTTGATACCGTCTCCCTATGTCCCGGTACTGGATGGCCTTACCTTGCATTATAAGGCGGAAGAAACCATTCAGTTTGGATCGGGATATGCGCTTGGAAAGACACGCCTGTATCATATAGACCCGATAACGATAGAGAATATACAGTTGATCCAAAAGGGGCCATTTACACTCGTGAATGGTCCGGAAGAAGAGGGGTATCTGAAGTTCGCTTTTTCGGATATCACCGGTTATCAGACCATCCGTATACATGCCGAGTTACTACCTTCACACCATGAGTTTGAGAAGTCGGATCTGTTGCCCATTAAGTGGTATTTCCATAACGGCTTTCAATGGGTACGCCTGAGTGAAGAGGCCTTCTTACAGGATACAACCGACCATTTCCTGAACAGCGGCGTAATCGAAATCCAATTGCCCTCCCGTGTCACGACGGCTCAACTGGATGCTGACGGTTTGTTCTGGCTGTATGCGGCTTTCGAACGCAACTCACTGAATTATCCTTCCGTATTCGGCTTTTTCCTGAATACGGTGCAAGTAGAAGCCCGACCTGACGATGCGTCTGAAAATACGTGGGGAACGCAGAGCCTTCCTGCGGGTACGGTCAACCGTCTGCAAAAGGAACTGCCGGGTGTTCAGTCGGTCAGCCAACTGCGCCCCAGTATGGGTGGTCTTGAGCCTGAGTCGCTTCAACGTATGATCTTCCGGACATCCAATCAGGCATTATTCCGTCAGAAGCCTGTCACACCGGAAGATTACGAACGGATGGTGTTGGAACGGTTTCCGCAGGTGGATAAGGTGACCTGTTTTCCTGCCTGTGATACAAAGAACGACGGGCGTAAAGGAGTAGTAACGCTGGCCGTCATGCAGAGAAAGCCGGATATGGTGCTTCCGTTATGCCCGTACGACCTGCTTTTTGAGATAGAACAGGAGATCAGTAGCCATACCGGGTCTTTTGTCCTTGTCGATGCCATCAACCCCGTATTTGAAGAGGTGATGATCCGATGCCATGTATCGCTCAAACCGGGTATCCGTCAGAACCTGTTCCAACGGGAAATGAAGCAGAGGCTGGATCGATATATCGCACCCTGGATGGGAACAGGCGATCTGCCGTCGTTTGGGCATTCGATCCGGGTAGCGGACGTGCAGGCTCTGTTGGAAAGTAGTCTGGAGACCGACAAAGTTTATCATGTGTCTATCCTTGTCCTGATGACTTCCATGCAGAAAGCAACTTTGGGAAATACAACGGTTCAAAAACTGTTGGAATTTACGGACCAGAAGGCCTGGATTCCGATCAATCCCTCTCATCCCTGGTATATTCAGGTGCCGGCTGCCGAACACCTGGTATTTACCGGTTCTGAAACCGAATATGCCGAACGGATCGGTACTGGTGAACTGGAAATTAGTAACACATTTATCATCAAAGAATAATACGATATGGAAACAAACAAAGACATTCAATGGAAAAGAACCCGAAATGAACTGAAGAAATACTTTGGAGCAGGGCAAAAACCGACATCTGAGAATTTTGCCGAACTGATCGACTCTATGGTGAATATCGTCGATGACCAGGTGGAGGGGAAAATAGAATTAGTATCGGCCGATGAGCATGATGCGGCGATCGCCTTCAAGAAGAAATCGTTGGATAGTAAGCCTGTCTGGACAATGGCGGTCGATAAATCCGGTGTATTGTCAGTCAGGAATGGGGCAGATGCTTCCACTGTGTTGTCTTTTTATCCGGATAAACGAATTGAACTGGGCGATGGTGCTGACATTGTAGTTAAGGGGAAGTTGCATGCCGATGCGTTTTTGGGGCATGCAAAGGGGAGAAACCATTTTCCGGCAGATGGTCAGTGGCATGAGTTGCTGGATGGTTCGAAAGGCGGTAAGGCGTATGAGATTACTGCCGGATGTGAAGTCGGGCATTCGTTTGGATTCCTGTTCGTTAAGGCAATTGCTACACAGTGGGATAACGAACCGATCCGGGTGGTCGTGACTAATTACAGTTGGCGTACCTTCTTCAATAACCGTATCCAGGTGAAGTGGTTTAAGGAATCAGGCCGTTGCGTGTTGAAGATCCGTACCCGGAAGAAATATGGAGACGAGGTGCTTCTTAAAGTGACATTACAGGAATTATTCTACTGATATGACAGACTGGTCAGATATACGATTTGAAGAAAGCGACGAGCGTTTGTACCCCTTGCTACAAAAACAGACGGAGGAATGCTTGCGTGCTTTGTCCGGAAAAATCTGGATGGAGCAACGAACGCATGATCCGGGTCTGACCATCAATGATGTACTGAACTATGCCCTAACCGATTATGATTACCGGCTGCATTTCAACCTGGAAGATTATCTCTGTACACCTCAGGAACAGATGAACCCGGAGTCGACCGGATTGTTCAGTGAAGCGCTGATCTCTCTTTCGGGACCTGTCACCCCTGCCGATTACCAGGCGTTAGCCTTGAAATGTTTTCCCGGACTACAGGCTATCCGCTTTGAACCGCTTTCGGGTGCAGAACAGTCGGGTGTGTATGATGTATATGCAGAAATATCTTCCGGCTTGTCCGACGAGGCACCGGCTCTGATCCGGACAGCCATACAGGAGTTGTATTATGCAAACAGAAATCTGTGCGAGGACTTGCGGGATATCCATATCGTGGTATCCGGCGTCGAAGCAGATAAATCCTTTCCGGCAGACCTGTCCATTTATTTGGATAAAGAAGAGAGCCTGACATTGCAAGGAACATATCGGGAAGTGTATGAAACCATACCTGTCCGGCAGGAGTTTCCCGCGTTTTATGGGATCAATGACTGGGGACTGGCGCCGGATGCCACTTTGCAGAGACGTCGGCAAGCCGAGCAGTTGAAAGCGTATCTATCCCTGTTCGACGAACTCTTGTCGAAGGGGCTGAACGAATTAAAGAACCTGCCCCGGTGGTTTCGTCTGAGTACTGACATACCCGGAGGACGGGAAACTTTGCTTAAGGAACAGTTTCTGAATAACCTGGAGCGAATGTATGGCGAGAATAGCAATCCCACCTTCATGCTTACCGCCGAAGGATATCCGGAGAGCCGGGAAGAATCGATCGAACGACGGGTGAATTTCCTGCGGAACATTCCTTATTGGGGCAGGGACCGGCATAAAGCCTCCCATAAGAATACGGGAAAACCCTTTGGGGTGGAACGGTATCTCCAACAATTATTTAGTTTGGCCCCGGATGAACAGGTATGGATAGTCGAGCATACTTTTATCCGTAATCTGACGGAACCGATTCGCAGTAAGGATTATGTGCCGGTCGAATTTCCGTTGGCTCTGCATCTGAGTGTCTTCCTCTATGGGGATACGAAACGGATGCAGACTGCCTCTTTTCGGAAAGGATTTGCTCAAACCCTGTTGATGCGGATGCCGGCTCATCTGGAGGTGGATGTCTATTGGCTCGATGCGCAGGAGGGTGAGTCATTCAAGGAGATCTACGACAACTACCATCGGGAAATGTCAGAAGGGCATTTGGAAGTATTGAAAGAGTTTATTATCACCAAACGAGAGAAGGAGAAACAAAAATGATTGCAATAGACCGGCTATCGTTAGACTTTCAGGCGGATACGTATGCATTCGCCCGGGATCTGTACAAGGACTGGGATGAGTTCTGCCGCCGTTCGGTGGAGAAGGTGATCAACGATGTCTTGTCGCCTTTCGACCAGGAGGATGTGGTCATAGAGATTGAATGCCTGGAGGTCCCTGTCGGTCTCTTGACCGAAGAGGATTTCCATGAAAGTTTTCCGGTACAGTTTGCCCGTAGCCTTTATGAGCAGTTTACGGCTTTCCTGCACCAGGCAGTCGGCTCCTCTGCCGTTGGGGTACGGATCACCCCTGTCCTTGCGTGCCATGCCGAGTTGTTGCTTTTCTTTCTGTCTAATGGCTATTTGCCGTCCATGTTTGCCGATGAAGCGCATACTCCTTCTGCTTTGCTGGCGGCTGTCGCCGAATCAAAAGACCCGGGCTGGGTGTCTTCCCTACGGCGGGAATGGCATCGGATGAGCTTGCGTGAACGACTGGTGATGCAGTTTGATGATGATGAGTTGCAAGGCATTGTCGCCGCCTGCGAAGTCGAGAATGCCGCTTTTATTCAATCGTTTACCCATCATACGATCCATTGCCAACCCCGGAGCTCGTATGCCTACATTCCACAAAATTCTTACCGGACGGTGGTCTGGATACTGGTGCTGACCTATCTGATGAAAGAGGGGGATGGTTTCTTTAGTCACAAGCAGTTCATCCTTTATACGGTTCGTGAACTGGCGGCGCATTATAACCTGGACTATCTGGATATCCTGCGGGCATTGTTTGCCTATACTTCAGTTGCCCCGGTAGATATCCGGACGAATAAACTGACGGTGTTGCTGGAAGAAATCGACCGGACAGAACACTATTGGACGACAAGGGAAGGTGTGGCGGTGAATGGCTCTCCTCAGCCATTGACCTCTGTTGAAAAGTCTTCCGGCTTGATAATGAAAGAAGAAATAATGCCGAAGCCCTCTGTCGCAGACAGTTCATTCTTAGGGAAAGACGGGCAATCCACAGAAATACCTGCCGATGCAGCAGCCGTGCGCGATGGGCTAACGGGACGGATTGATGTGCCGAATGCCGGTCTGGTCTTACTGGCGCCCTGGCTTCCCCGGCTGTTCGAACGGTTAAATCTGCAGACGGACAGGCATTTTACCGATGATGCATCTTCCGTCAAAGCCCTGTTTGCCTTGCAACAGTTGGTGTATGACGAATGGGAGGCCTTTGCCGAACATGAGCTGGTGTTGAACCGGCTGCTGACCGGCTATACGGATACCGGTAAACCGTTACCCCGTGCGGTTGAACTGACGGATGCAGACCGTGCCTGTTGTCAATCACTGCTGGAAAGTGTCCGCTTTAACTGGCCAACGATGAAAAATACCAGCATCCGTGCTTTTCAACAAGCCTTCCTGCAGCGGAAAGGTTTGTTGGAACAGAAAGAAAACCATTGGGTGCTGAAGGTAGAGGAAAAAGCGTATGATGTACTACTGGATACCATTCCTTGGATCTATACATCTGTTAAATATCCATGGATGGAAATGCCTGTCCATGTGCAATGGCGATAATCAATTTAAAATGAAATCAATATGAAGACAATCAGAAAAATCAGTTTGTGTTTGTGGATGTTATTAATCCCTTTATTTGCGGTGTATGCGCAAAATGAGTTGAAAGAGCCGGTGAATGAGTCGGCGATATTATCGCTGAAAACACAAATGGCTATAAATAAACCTGAGGCGAAAAGGTTGGGTTGGAAAATAAATGAGGATGAACTAAAACTATTGAGTTTGAGAAAACCGATCACTTCAGTTAATACATCGCTTTCTTATCATAAGGTTGAGTACCTGGTGGATGGCCTACAAATTCCTGGGACAACAACTTACAAATGGTATACGAGTCAGAATAATGCTTCCTTTGTGATTGATTTGCAGCGTGTCTGCAAAGTCTACGAGTTTGTTACATATGATTGTCAGGTACAGGAATTCTCTTATAGCAATGTGGTCAATTACAATATATATGTCGGCCTTGAGGATGCTTTGTCTAATAAGTGGATGAATGTTGTGAGTAAAACCGGAGGGGGATCGACTAAGATAAAGGCAGACATGATTAGTCCGGTAGAGGCCCGGTATATTCGCTATGAAGTGCAGGGGAGTACCCCGGGAGGCACCCGGATGTATGAGTTTGAAGTCTGGGGTGAAGAAGTAGGAGAGATACCGGATATGACCGATGTCACTATGCAAGCAGCAAAGAAAAACCTGCATTTGATCAGTTACGATAAACCTGTGATACCGGATACAAGTATAGTGGTGACAGATTCCTTATTGCATTTTGGAAAAAATTTCACCGGTTGGAAAGCTACTAAAGCGGCCCCTTATTTTATAGTGGATTTAGAGAAAGTATACGATGTGAGCCGGTTACAGATTTTTTTTGGCGACGGGGTCCCGAATTATACTATTTCAACGTGTGAAGATAATACGGATGGTTTCCAATGGAAGCTTGCAGGGGAGAACACAGACCGGACCTGGTATCTGTCACGCACGATGATCATCCAACCGGAAAAGGCACGCTATGTCAAGTTTGAAGTGGATGCGGCAGATGTCGTAATGACGCAGGTCAATGATTTTGAAGTATGGGGATGCGATGTGGCTGCGCAGCGTCAGTCCTTTACCATGAAATGGGTTTGGATGGCGGCCGGCGTGCTGGCGGGTGCACTTCTCTTCTTCCTCCTCTTTGTGATTTTTCGGAAGAGCGGATTCCGGTTCTGATCTGCCGGGTAAGGCGTTACCCGGTTACTCTGTTTGTTGATTATTGACACGCGCCATGGTGGGGGAGACCCCGGTGATCTTTCGGAACTGTTTCCCGAAGCAACTGGAGTCGGCGTAGCCTATCTCCACGCTGATCCGGGAGATGGGCCAGTCGGGATGCTGCTGCATCAACAGGCGGGCTTCTTCTATCCGGAGTTGGTTGATCCAGGTATTGAAGTTTACTTTCATCTGCGTATTGATGTAGATCGACACATACGTACGGTTGCTGTTCAGTGCACCGGCCAGGTCGTTGACCGTCACACCACAGGTGGTAAAGCCTTTGTGCATGACCCATCGTTCAATTTTGCCGGTCAGTTCGCCGTATGATGTTTGTGTCGTTGCTTCCGTTTGTTCGGGTACTGCCTCCAGGCTGTGCCGAAGGGTATGGAACGTCTGCGGATAGTTGATATACTTAATGGCAAAGCAGATATAGAAAACGGAATAAATGGCGATCATCACCAGTAAGAGGGTGTAGTTGAGGAACGAAAGGCACAACCCTACGTTGATCCCGATAGCGAGGGAAGCAAAGAAAGTGGTTCGTACCCAGTTCAGTCTTCTGACTTCCTCGCCCGAATAAAAGGCTTCCAGTTGTTCCCGCACCCGCTTTTCTTCCTGCAGGAAGAGGGTGGTGTAATAGCACAACTGGAAGACGTAGAAGAGGAAAAACAGGATGTTGACAATCCGGTGTATGTCCGTCCTGCCGGTAAAAGAGGCTGCCGTCACCAATAGCAGGAATACCCCGATCAGCATAAGCTGGTAAAGCAACCTGCGACGGGTGGTAAACCGGGGATTTACCAGTGTGATCAGCGTGTAGGTAAACGCAAACGCCTGCAAGGAAGCGATACTGACGGTGACCGAATAGACCTCGGTCAGATTGATGGATATTCCGGCACTTTGCGAGAGGATGGCAAAAAGGTTACCGAAGCCCAACACAAAATAGGCAAAAGCCATCAGTTTGCGGGTGAACCGGTAATTAGCCAACGCTTTCGTGCAGGGCATAGCCACGAAGAGAAAACAGCATCCGAATATGATCGATATAACAGATGCGGTCAGGTCAAATAGTAGATAGACAAAAAGCATTCGTTCCATGATAGTAGTAGAGTTATCAGGTAGTCAGGTTGTAAAAATAAAAAATATAGAATGAAGACACAAGAGAATAAAGCAGAAAAAATCGCGCAAGCCAAACAATCGGATGCATTGTCGGTTCGGCAGGCTCCTGCGGGTGAAGTGCTTCAGGCTTATAGCGAAGGACGGCTTCATCGGAGTGCCGCTAGCCCTGTGGCGTCTTTCGGAGGAAATAGCGCTACAAATCATACCGGGATGCCCGACCGGCTTAAGTCGGGCATGGAACGTCTGTCCGGATACAGCCTGGATAGCGTACGCGTACATTATAATTCGGATAAGCCCACTCAGTTACAGTCATTAGCCTATACCCAAGGCACCGATATCCATATCGCCCCCGGACAGGAACAACACCTGCCCCACGAGGCCTGGCATGTCGTCCAACAAATGCAGGGACGCGTCCAACCCACCTGCCAACTCAAAGGAACGGCAGTCAATGACGACAGCGGGCTGGAGCAGGAGGCGGATCGGTATGGAAGGATGGCGGTTGCGGAAGGGACGATGACTGGAACCACGAGTGCGGCGCCGACTCAGTTGCGGAGCGCCGCCGGTCGTCCGGTAGCGCAGATGTTTAGGTTGGTGCAACCGCATGGTGGTTTCTCAGCTATTGGAACTCCATACTTTTCTACGCATAAGGTGGTTCATATGCGTGGAAATGATAGTCCACAGGATCTGGTTAATACATCTGTTTCGCCTGATTATTTAAGAGACGTAGATCTAATTGCTTCATGTACTGCTACTTGTGAGCAGATAATAACTGAACTTAATGGGATTTGTACAATGAATCAGCAGACTGATGCCAGACTGGAAGTCGTAAATAGAACATATGCTGTTTTTACAGCGGAAATTGTTGCTTTTATCGGTAGATCGCCTTTAGGCAATGACTTACATAATGAGATAGGCAGCGTAGATCGTTGTATTTCCGATTTATCAACATATATTAGTGGGTATATTTTTACTCACAATGATGTGCTATTGTTTGTATTTGATGTGCAGAAATCCTATGAACGATTATTAAAGAAGTTATACGTTGTTTATTTTAACGCTTCAGGCCGGTTGTCTGATCCGCAACGCCCCAATGAGCAGTTTGGCTCAGAAAGATATGAAACAATTGCTGCAACAGAAAATTCATTAAGTTCTGATTCTCGGTTTGGTGTTCGCTTTGTTACTACATATTCTCCATATCCCATGTTGGTATCGGAGAATACCCACTTTGCTATTAATGCAGCCTATCCGGAACCGAAGGAGGTGTATATGACTAGGGAGGTAGCTTTGCAAATTAATACTCGCTTGGATAATTCCTCCAATATACAGAATCACTGGGCTTTATTTCCTGATGCTGCTTCTGTAAGGATAGGCAATACTTTCCTTTATAAATATGTTCCAGTATTTAATGTCCGATCGCAGGGTAATACTGCCCAGGGAAATTATTCACCTGAGACGAGTGACTGTGGCGAATTCCTTAGGGGATACTATCCATTTATTGATACGACCAGGCTTCATGAACAGCCCGTAAATGCTAGAGTTGCTTTGGCGAATGCTATTGCGTTTAATAATGAGAATGGGATGCGCTCAGGACAGGGTTTGTGGGATAACTCTCGGACTCCATGGAATACTCATGTCGCCGGCCGGTTATATCAGGATGGCGCAGATTGTCTTTCTTTAGAAAATGGCGCTCGGAGAAGTTGGATTACAAATAGGGGTATGGCAAAGAACAGAGCAATAGGAAATCAATTAGAACATGATGGGAATTTTGATCAGATGATGAAGGATACCTGGTACTTCCGTATCTACGGTCCTCAGGAATTAGGGCAGGATATTACTCAGCAAACCAAAGCTCGTTTCGGCCAATGACCCCACATATCCTCTACACCCAGCACCTCCTGCACACCGCCGTCTCTTTGTACATCGGGCAGGAGAGTCCGTACGCCTCTATCCGCGATATCCCGCTGCCGGATAGCGGCTGGCTGGCTTCCCTTGTAAGCGACCGTGAACTGACGTTTGAAGAACGGGTGATCCTGCTGCTGGCGGTGATGCCCTATCTCAGTCCCCAGACATTGGATATCTTCTTTCTGCGGAACAAGTTGATGGACAGGGTGTATACCGAGTTCGGTGGGAAGGAGGGCGTGTCGCATACCGGGTTTCTGCCTACGGGAGAGACGGCAGCCTTTGTGTTGTCGTTGGGCGATCCGGAGAAGCGGCAGTCGGTGGCTTCGTTGCTGACGGATCCGACGCATTGGTTTCGGACAGCCGGTATCCTATACCTGGATGGACAGGGAGAAGGCGAACCTTTCCTGAGCGGTCGCCTGCAACTGACGGATGATTTCAGCCGAAAAGTCCTCTACGGCCTGACTGACCATCCGGCCTATAGCGCCGACTTCCCCGCCAAGCGGGTCACGACGGCGCTCGAATGGGACGAGTTAGTTCTTCCCTACGATCTGAAGGAAAGCATCAACGAGATCGCCGCCTGGCTGCAACACGAACGGGAGATATTGGGACGCTGGCAACTGGGACGCTTTGTCAAGCAAGGCTACCGTTGCCTGTTCTACGGTCCGCCGGGAACCGGGAAGACACTGACCGCCACCCTGCTGGGCAAGCGCTATGGCCTGGATGTCTTCCGTATCGACCTGTCGATGGTGGTCTCCAAATACATCGGCGAGACGGAAAAGAACCTGGCTCGTGTATTCGACCGTGCCGAACACCGCAACTGGATCCTCTTTTTTGACGAGGCCGATGCCTTGTTTGGCAAACGTACGCAGACCTCCAACGCCAACGATCGCCATGCCAACCAGGAAGTGGCCTACCTGCTGCAGCGGATCGAAGACTTCCCCGGCATGATCGTCCTCGCTACCAATATGAAAGAGAATCTGGACGAAGCTTTCCTGCGCCGTTTCCAGTCTGTAGCCTATTTCCCCATACCCGACCAAGCGCTGCGCCTCCGTCTCTGGCAACAAATGACGCCGCCCGAATGGCTGTCCGCAGGCCAAGGACACGACCTGCTACAACTCGCCTCCGAAACCGAACTCTCCGGTGGCAGTATCGTCAATGTGCTCCAACGCTGCGCCATCAAGTTGTTTCAATCCGGCAAACAAACGCTGGATGCCGCCATCCTGCGTCAAGCCATCACCAAAGAACAACTGAAGGAAGGCAAAATCGTACGATATGGTTGATCGCTATTTCCCAACAGAAAAACATTCTGATAGTTCTAATTACTTCAGGTAAAAATAGGTTACAACACTCCCATGATCCGAAGGCCAGAATACCGGGTGGTGATTGATGGCGGCACTGAAATAGGGGTATAGTTTATTTCCCTTGTAATAGATATTTAAGTTCAGGTATTGATCAGCTTCTTCAGATCCTGTACCTTGCCGTAGAGGAGGAGGGTGTCGTTTTTTTGGAATTGGAAGGGTGTTGCCTGGTCAGATGAATCTAATGGGTTGATGATGAGGTCTTTGAATCGTTTGAGGGGGATAGCGCCTTTGGGGTGTTGGGGACGTTTGACGGAGATGAGCTTGAGGGAGTAGTTGCCTTCGAAATCGACGTCGGGCAGGGTGAGGCCGATGAGGAAGTCGGGGGCGGTTACTTCGATCACTTTGTACTCGTCGGAGAAGGTGTAGCTGCCGATTGATTCAGGGATGTCTATCCGGGTGGCGTATAGTTCGGCATAGCTGCGTTCGGGGGAGATGGTTTCGTCTACGCCGATGGCATCGAGGATGGTCCTATGGATAGGGGAGAGGTTGCGGCCAATCAGTTTTCCGACGCCCAATTGCTTGAGCAGGGCGATGGTGTAGACGGAGGCGCCGAAGTCTTCGCCGATGGTAACGAATACGGCGTCTGCATCCCTGATGGGGAGAGTGAGCAGTGCGTGGCGGTCGCGGGAGTCGAGGCAGATCACGTTGGCAAGCGTGTCTTTGAGTTCATCTACTTTATGTATGTCTTCGTCTACGCCTATTACTTCGTGTCCCTGGAGGGTGAGTTGCTCGGCAAGTACGGCGCCGAAGTTGCCTAATCCGATGATGATGTATTTCATACGTATGTTATTTTTTCTGTTTGTTTTTATACCATTACTGTTTCGCTGGGGTAGGTGTAGCCTTTGGCTACGGATCGACGTATGATGCCGGTGAGGATGGTGATCAGTCCAACGCGACCGACAAACATGGTGATGATGATGACGATCTTGCCGGGATCGCTCAGGGTGGGCGAGAAGTTGAGCGACAGGCCAACGGTGCTGAGCGCCGATACGCATTCGTAGATGATGGTAAGCAGGTCTGCCCGGGGTTCGAATACCGAGAGCAGGAATATGCTGATCGCGAGCCATATCAGTGAGAGTGTGACTACTGTATAGGCGCGGTTGATAGATGCGGGACGGACTTCGCGGTGGGCTACTTCGATGTTGTTCTTTCCGCGTATGGTACTGCTGATGTTGAGAATCATGAGGCCAAAGGTGGTGGTTTTGATACCGCCGCCGGTCGACATGGGGGAGGCGCCGATCCACATCAGGAGGATGAGGAGGAACAGTGAGCTGTGCAGGCAGGCGGTGAGGTCGATATTGTTGAAACCGGCCGTACGGGGGGTGACGGCATTGAAAAAGGATACGGCGAGTTGCTGGGCGAGCGATAGCCCCCGGAGTGCATGCTCGTATTCGAGCAGGAAGAAGAGTAAGGTACCTACAGCCAGCAAGGCGATGGTGGTGACCATGGCGAGGCGGCTGTTCACACTGATGATTTTGCGCCGGACGAATGCTTTTTGCCGTCCGGAAAGCAGGCGAAGGCTGTTTTGTAGGAAATAGCGTGCGAGCCGCCAATAGTTGAACACGATGGGAAAGCCAATGCCGCCAAGGATGACGAGGATGGCTACGATGGTGTGCAGCAGGTAGTTGGTGCGCACGATCGGTTCGTAAAGGTTGCCCGAGAGGGTGGAGAAACCGGCGTTGCAATAGGCTGATATGGCGTGGAAGGCGGCGAAGGCCAGTTCCTGCCAGAAGGTCATCCCCATTTTATCGTGTATGGAGAGGTAGACGAGCAGGGTACCGATGGCTTCGAGCGAGAGGGTGACAAGCACAATGTTGATCAGGGTCCGGAAGATGCCGTTGAGGCTGTCTCCGCTGATAAGGTCGCGTACAACAATCTGGTGGTGGAAGCTCGATTTTTCAGAAAAGAACAGGGCGAAGAAGGTGGTGAATGTGACGACGCCAATGCCGCCGGTCTGGATGAGCAGGATGATGATGAACTGCCCGAAGGGAGTGAAGGCGGTTGCAGTGTCCATGACAATGAGCCCGGTGACGCATACGGCGCTGGTGGAGGTGAACAGGGCGTCCAGAAAGCGGATGCCGTGGACCGTGGCGTGGGGTAGCATCAGCAGGAACGTTCCTGCAAGTATGATGAAGAGGAAACTGAAGACAAACAAGAGGGCGGGGTTGAATGTGCGGTCGAGCAGATAGAGGCTCCACCGGGAGATCTCGATCAGGCTGAGGATAAAGAGCAGGATGTAAGACAGGGTGTTGGTGCTGAATATCCCCAGTCCTGTGCGGCCGCCAAAGTAGGGACGGATGAAGAAGTGCATGCCGACTGTGATCAGTAGCATGATGAACAAGACAAGTTCGAGCCACCGTCCTTTTACCCGCTTCACCTGGTCGTAGGCAAAGACGAGGCGTAGGATGTAGGAGATGAAGAAGATGAGCAGTAGACGATTCAGGGCTACATGGATACTGGGGTAGGTTTCTTTGTTTATATCAAAGCCGAAATTGTAAATCAAAATGCCAATGGTAGAAAAGCTTGCCAGCAGCATGGCGAACTGCGCCAAGCCTGATACGATGCGGCTTAGGGTGTTGTAGAACAGCCGCAGGGGGATGAGTAGTCTTTTGAATGGCATCGGGACGATAAGATTGAAACTTCGTTGTATCAATAAAAGAGTAGATGAAGGGATTTTGTTCACAGGTGAAGTGTTTACGTGCGGGTTATTATTTTACATTTGCAGTTTTAGGGAAAGATCATGAATATAGAAGAACTACGGGAGTATTGTCTTTCAATAAAGGAAGCGACGGAGTATATGCCGTTTGGAGACGAGTATCTTATTTTCAGGGTATTAGATAAGTGGTTTGCGGTGGTTAGGCTGGATGATCCGGATCTGAAGGTGACGGTGAAATGTGATCCGGCAGAAGCCATCGAACTGCGCGAGCGTTATCACAGTGTGGAGGCAGCCTGGCATTTCAATAAGAAATTCTGGAACAGCATCCGGCTGAATGGGGATATGAATGACGAAACGGTGAAGCAGTGGATTTGCCATTCGGTTGAGGAGGTGGTGAAGAAACTGCCTAAGAAGATGCAGGCAGAGTATTTGGGGAAGTGACGCCTGACGATTTTTTTTATTCAGGTAAACGATTCCAATTTGTGCCGATTGGAAAGCGTTGACCCTCCAATCCGCTCCGGCTGTCAGTTTGTAACTATTTGATAAAAAGGATGTTGCGGATCCGTCAATCGCCACAAAAAAGATCATAACGATCCAAAACGATCTCCATAACGTTCGTTTAGGAATATCATAATCTTCGTTTCGGAACAGTATGATCTTCTTTTTGGGAGACGATGGTGATTTGGAAGGCCAATCCGGCT
>JAVBUH010000057.1:0-58574 GCA_031555505.1 Tannerellaceae bacterium | reverse complement strand
TTCCTCTTCTAAACGGATGGTCTTACCATCTATGTCAAAGGTACCCCCTCAGCGCTGACTCGCGCTCCAACAAACTATGTAGTTGGTCTGATGTAATCATTTCTTGTCGTCTTTTATAATTCCCGGCAAAGATATGTAATTAAGCTGAGAATAATCGAGCGGATTCTCTTCAATATACATTTCTTCGATCAGGTCGGCATATTTTTGCAAGATCACGGGGCGCTTTAATTTCAGTGTGCTGGTGAGTTCGCCACCTTCGATGGAGAAAGCCTCGGGGAGGAGGACAAATTTTTTGATCTTTTCATACGAAGCCAGGTCTTTCTGATGTTCTTCCACGTGGGAGGCGATGATGCGACGGATCTCATCTTGCGCCAGCAGTTCTTTCCGATCGGTAAAAGTGATCCCTTTTTTGGACGCAGTCTGTTCCAATGCCACAAAATTAGGAACAATGAGGGCGCTCACAAACTTGCGTTTGTCACCTATCACGGCAATCTGTTCGATATACAGGTCGCTACTCAGCCTGATTTCAATGGCTTGCGGAGCAATATATTTGCCATTGGATGTCTTGTAGAGGTCCTTGATACGTTCTTTGAAATACAAGGTGTCTCCATCGAGCCAACCGGCGTCGCCGGTACGGAAAAAGCCATCTTCCGTAAATGTCTTGGCATTTTCTTCGGGTTTATTGTAGTAGCCGGAGGTCACTGTTTTCCCTTTAACCATGATTTCACTGTTGGCTGGGTCTATTTTCACCTGAACATCAGGCATAAGCGTACCGATGGAGCCAAGGGTAAAGCCATACTCGGGGCAGAAACAGACAGTGGCTGTTGTTTCACTCAGTCCGTATCCGTAGACGATCGGGATATTGACCGAGCGCATGAATTCGTAAATTTCATCCGACAGAGGCGCTCCTGCTACAGGGAACAATACCCCCTTGTCTAATCCCAATACCTTTTTCAGCAGCGTAAAGACCACCTTATCGTAGCATTTATAACTGGTCCGTAAGCCTAGTGGCGGAGTAATACCTTTGTTCAGGTATTCCAGGTTGTACCGCTTTCCTGCATTGATTGCTTTTCGGAATACCTTTTGCATCATTGGAGAAGAAGTGTTGATCTTTTCCAGTACACCTACGTAGACTTTTTCCCAGAAACGCGGTACGTTACACATCACCGTAGGACGTACTTCGGCCAGCGCTTTCAGTATGATTTTAGGGTCTGAGAGTACAGCGATCACCGTACCATTCTGCAAGCAGAGGGAAGTCCAGGCTTTTTCGAAGATATGGGTAAGCGGCAGGAAGCACATCGAAGTATCTTTTTCGGTAATATGCAAGCGGATATTGTGGATACGCATGGCTTCCAGGAAATTGTAATGGTGGAGGATAACCCCTTTGGAGTCGCCCGTTGTTCCAGAGGTATACATGATCGTCGCAATATCGTCGGGGGTTGCTTCATGCATACGCACTTTGACGCGGCTTTCGGCATGGGCGTTGTCGCCCAGGCGAATAAAGTCGTTGAAATAAATGGATGTCTTGTCTTCCGGATTCAGTTTCACCGCCGGGTCAAATACGATGATCCGCTGCAGCACGTCTGATTCCTTTAGTACAATGTACGCGTTATTATATTGTACTTGTTCACCTACAAAAAGTATTTTAATATTGGCATCATGGATGATGTACTTGATCTGAGCCGGGGAACTGGTGGCATACATTGGGATGGAAACGATCCGGTTGGCGTATGCCCCGAAATCAACATACAACAATTGCGGCATGTTTTGCGAATAAACACCAATGTTCTCCTGCACGTCGATGCCTGATTCGTTCATGGCTTTGGCCGTGAGCATCACATTCTCTGCGAGTTCCCTCCAGGAAATATCTGTCCATGCACCTGTTGCATTGTCGCGATGTTTCAATGCGGTACGGGTACCGTATTTTTCTGCCTGCCGGTGGATCATTTCGGCAAAGTGATAGTATGCCATAACTTTACATTATTATTTAGTGTTACAAAAATACATCTTTCATAATAGAACCGACATGAAATGAGCTCTTTTTTTACACAGTATAGGTTCTTTTGTGCAGTTTTTCCCTTGCTTAGCCACCGTATACTGCATTTATCGTTAAATATATGTAAATTATAGTAGTATGTTATACATAGTACATAGGTATTACATATATTTGTGGCATAAATACGATGAAGTATGAATGCAGAGAATGTTCAATCGCAAATGCGTAAGGGGATATTGGAATATTGTATCCTCCTGTTGCTTAAAAAGGAGCCTGCCTACACTTCTGATATCATTCAGAAGTTGCAGGAAGCGCAACTGATCGTTGTGGAAGGCACGCTGTATCCTCTGTTGACCCGTTTGAAGAATAGTGAGTTGCTAGGGTATAAGTGGATAGAATCAACCCAGGGGCCACCCCGGAAGTACTATGAGTTGACTGAGAAGGGGACCTTGTTCCTTGGTGAACTGGAATTTTCCTGGCAGGAGCTGAATGACACAATCAACCACATTAAAAACAATTAATACCTACCATAATGAAAAAGACGCTTACGGTCAATCTCGGAGGAACAGTGTTCCATATTGACGAAGATGCATATCAGTTGCTCGATAAATATCTTTCCAATCTACGCCTGCACTTCCGCAAAGAAGAAGGCTCGGATGAGATAATGAATGATTTTGAATTACGCATATCCGAACTCTTCAGTGAAAAAGTACGTTTGGGCTACGAGGTGATCACAATCGAGCATGCCGAAGAAGTGATCAAACGAATGGGTAAACCTGAAGAAATTTTTGGCGAAAGCACATCGCATGAGGAAGCGAGGGAAGAATACAAGGCAAAGGTGGAAACAGGTTATACCAAGAGACGCCTGTTCCGTAACCCTGACGATCGTATCTTGGGTGGGGTAGCCAGTGGTTTTGCCTCTTATATGGGTTGGGACCCGACGGCTGTCCGTATTGCGCTCATCCTGTTGATGTTCTTTTATGGTGTTACGATCCCGGTATATCTTATTCTCTGGCTGGTAGTCCCCATGGCGACTACCGCTGCCGAGAAGTTACAGATGCGTGGTGAAAGTGTGACGGTAGAGAATATAGGGAAAACGGTGACGGATGGTTTTGAAAAGGTCACCAATAATATCAGTGATTACGTACATTCGGATAAACCCCGTTCCACGTTACAGAAACTGGGCGATGCTTTTGTCTCTGTTTTTGGTGCAATCATCAAAGTGCTGGCCATTCTTGTAAGCATAGTGTTATTTCCACCCTTATTGTTGGTTTTATTTGTTTTATTCATTGTACTGATCGCGTTGATTGCCGGATTATTGGGGGGAGGTTTCGGTCTGCTGTACCACTTCATGCCGTTTGCCCATTGGGACAGCCTGTCGATTTATCCGGGCGGATGGCTGGTGATCAGCAGCCTCTGTTGTATTCTTGCGGTAGGTATTCCGATCATTGGGCTGGTGTATGCGCTATGCGGACAGTTGTTTAAATGGAAACCAATGCCTTCTGGGGCCAAATGGATTCTGGTGATTCTTTGGATCGTTTCAGTGATTGCAGTTGTAGCAATTGGTGTCAACTATGGGTTCCCTTTGATTAATGAATACGGATGGGGCTGGAATACTAACTGGACCGGTTTTCATCGTACCATTTTATGGCCTTAAGAAATAGGTGTATTTTGTGTGTGTTTAGTGTGTTTAAAAAAAGAAGGCCGCTCTGTCTCAGAGGGGCCTTTCTTCTAAGGTTAACAAATTTATGAGTAAAAACCACTAATGAATCAAATATACTCTTACGTATATTTCTTACAAATATCGTAATGTTTTTTAACCGATCTCTGTCGGTTAACATTATTTATAGACTTTTCTGATTAAAGAGGCGATCTCTTCCAGTTCTTCGCCACTTATTGTCAATTTTTCTTTCCCGAAAAAAATGTCTGATTCTTTGTTCAGCGGCACCAGGTGGATGTGTGCATGCGGCACTTCCATGCCGATCACAGCCACACCTACACGCTTGCAGGGAATTGCTTCCCGGATAGCGGCTGCCACGCGTTTGGTAAAGGCCATCATCCGGCCCAGTTTCTCGTCTTCCAGGTCGAAGATATAATCGGTCTCTTCTTTCGGGATCACCAGTGTATGCCCTTTTGCCAGGGGATTGATATCCAGAAAGGCAAAGAATTCGTCGTTCTCGGCGATCCTGCAACAAGGAATTTCTCCGGCTGCAATACGGCTGAATATGGTTGCCATAGGTTTCCTCCGCTAGCTAATTAGATGGAAATATCCAGAATCTCAAACGTCATGAGGCCTGAGGGTACTTTGATCTCTACCACATCGCCTACTTTTTTGCCCAGAAGGCCTTGTGCGATCGGAGTGCTCACGGCAATCTTTCCTTCTTTCAGATTGGCTTCCGTTTCAGCCACCAGGGTATAGGTCATCACAGCGTTGTTTTTCGTGTTCTTGATCTTTACCTTGTTCAGTATCTGTACTTCATTGGTCTGGACGCGGGACGCATCGATCAACCGGGCGTTGGCGATCAATTCTTTCAGTTGGGCCAGTTTGCCTTCCATAAGGCCCTGTGCTTCTTTTGCTGCGTCGTATTCAGCGTTTTCAGACAAGTCTCCTTTGTCCCGTGCTTCAGCTATCTGTGCCGATATTTCGGGGCGTTTGACTGTTTCAAGATAGTTTATTTCTGCTAAAATCTTGTTGTAGCCGTCTTCAGTCATGTAACTAACTGCCATAACTCAATCCTCCTTTTTAGATATACTTTAATTACTCGTACAAAAAAAAGAATCCCGGCCAATCCAAGGCCGGAACTCTTATGTATCACTATGTTATAACGATGCAAATATAGGGTTTCTTGATTGTAAAAGCAAGTATAACCGCCTGTTTTACAACATAAAACTCCTTAGAATAAACCTTTGATATCTTTTTCCAGTTGAGCGATATCTTCCACACGTTTCACCAGGTTCCCTTTTTTATCCAGGATAAAAAGGGCTGGAAGTTGTCGTACATTATATAAGGCAGCGATCTGTGAATAAACAGATTGCGGGTCGTGTACACAGATCCAGGGGAGATTGGATGCGCGGTTGCGCCACAGGTGCGAATCCGAATCCAGCGATACCTGGTAGATCACCAGACCTTCCTGCTGGTATTTGGTATACAGTTCGCCGAGTTCCATATTCAGGGAGGCCGACCATTCGGTCTGGTAGGCTGTGAAGTTTACCAGCGTGACATGCCCTTTGGCTACTTCCGATAGTTTGTAGTTCGCCCCTTTTACATCGGGTAAGTTGATATCGAGGAAGTTCACTTCTTCCACATTCACCTTGTCAAGGTTGATCTCCCGTTGGGCGCGGATCACTTTCAGAGATTGCAATGTCAGATTGTGCAAGTGCTGGGCGCGAGCGCTATTGGGATACATGTGGTCCAGACTGGTGGCTACAGCTGCGAATGACTTGGAATCGGTCTTGTCGTACAGATCAAAGAACAAAAGTCCGTCTATCTGCTGGAATAATCCGAAATAGGCGGCTGTAGACATTGGAGCGGCATAGATATATTTCCGGGCCAGTTCTTTGTAAGTATTTACAGTTTCATTCACCAGGCGGGCATACGTGGTATCAGACAGTTGTCCACCTTCATATTCTTTCCGCAACCGGTTGATGGCCTGGTTGGCATCCAACTGTGCCAGTGTAATGTTCTTGATGGCGATATTATTTTCTGAACCCTCTACGGTGTATGAGGTAGAGAATGTGCCGGCATCGGCAATGAAAGAAACGGTTTCTGTCGAATCCACGGCAAAATTGATCAGGTGGTTGTTCAACCGTAACCGGTAAAACTCGGGAGAGGCCGGACGTGGTTCGGTAAATTTGAATTTACCGGCGGCGGCCAGTTTTGTCGAATCCAGTATTTGCACCGAAGAAACACCTACGTTTTCCAGATAGAGTGTCTGACCATCTGCGCCGGATACGACCCCGGTCACTGTGAACTCCGTATTTTGTTTACAGGAAGAGCAAGCCAGCAGTAATACACCTGTCAGCAGGATCCATTGTGAGATTATTTGTTTTTTCATCCTGATCTGTATGTTTTCAAAATTTGATGCAAATATACATTATTTTACAATTGTTTTGCGTGAGGTTTTCATTTTCTTTCAGCAAAACCGAACAAATATATCTTCGGTCAGTCTACTTGCAGGATATCGGATAGCTCCGAAACGCCGTTTGCGTTGAAAGCTTCCACAGCAAAATAATATATCTGTTCTGTATTTAACGCTTTAAGCAGCAAATTATTGTCATCATACACCATCCATGAGCTATACAATTTGTCCGGGGCGATCCCCCAACGTACATTGTACCCTTGTGCATTTGTTTGTTTGTCCCACCTGATACTGATATCCCGCCTGTCTGTATGCCGTTCCAGTTGTAGCTGTCTGATCCGTGCCGGTTTCTTTCCCATACCGGTTCCGAATATCCGTATCTCGGACATTGACAGATGTGGCGCAGGCGATTCAATGTGGTGATAACGCACGTAACGTACAAGTGACGGGTTCTCAAGTTCCACGTAATCATTCGGCGTATCCTTGTAGCTATTGCTTTTATCGATCAGTATGAACCAGGTATTTCCATCCAATGATCCTTCTATCGTATACCGGAAGCGTAATCCGGGTATACGTCCGTACATATCCGACTGATAATCGGCATAGTTGAGTTGGATGGCGCGAACGGTTGCCGGTGATTCAAGGTCGATAAGCACCCATTGCCTGTTATCATTTTCAGCACCCAGCCAGGATGTTTTCGCGATCTCATCGGTTAGGGCCGATGCGGTGAAATTACCCATGGAAGAAGATACTTCCACCGGTTTTCGATATGATAGCAGCATCCATCCCTTGAATTGACCGTGTTTACCAGGAACAGCAGGAGCGTAATGAGGATAATCACCGAAACGGGTATCACAATACATAATTCCGTCTTTGTCGAAGAACAACGGGAACATACAGAGGCGCCGTTCCCAGTTCATATTCACGGAATAATCCATCGTAGCGAAGTGCCAGTATTGTCCGCCCGGCCCCATCATCGTACTGCCGTGTCCGGCGCCGTTCATGTACCCGCCGGGTTTATAGGAAATGGGGTTGTGCACCTGGTAGCTATAGGGTCCCAATGGATGATCGGCCACATACACACCGTCGCCATAGACATTGAATTCGGTACCGGGTGAGGCATATTGCATGTAATATCTGCCGTTATGTTTGGTCAGCCAGGGACCTTCGATGTATCCACCCAGTATGGTATCCGAATGATTCTCCCCGAAGCGTTCCCAACCATGTTTTGCCGGATCGAGGTTGAACAGTTCTATCGTTTCTCCCGATACGGTGAAGCGTTTCTCCTTATTCAGTTTTTTGCCCCGGACAGGATATACATTGGAGGAGCCCCAGAACATATACGCTTGTCCATCGTCGTCAATGAACAGATCCGGGTCTTGCAGGTCGTGCAGGATCGTGGGGGTTGCTTCCCAGCCTCCCTTTTTAGGATTGTCTGTATACAATATACTCATCGACCCGGACGGGTCGCCAGCCACATATAACACAGAGTCTTTGTAATTATGAGCTGCCGGTGCATTACATCCCTGTGGATACCAGTTCTTGCCAGGTGAGATGAAATTCCAGTTGAGAAGATCAGTAGAATGCCAATACCCGTGCGAACGGGTCACGAACATGTAATATTCACCCCTGAACTCCACCACCGCCGGATCGGCCCCCGACCGGTAGGAGATATCTTTATCGGCGTTATAGATCATGTAGGTATAATCTATATTCAGTGGATTACAATAGGTATCCATCCGCATTTGCTGTGCGGCGGACATTAAGCTGGTTGCAGACAGTACCAGCATGGCTGCAGTTTTTATTTTATTCATAACGGAAGTTTGTTTGATTGGTTTCGTCGGCCGAATGCAGACCGACCCACAGGTTGAAATCTCCCGGCTCGGCTTTTCTTATGCCATCGATGCCATAGAAAGCAATCAGGTCTTCGTTGATAGTGAATGATACCTGTTGCCTTTCTCCGGCTTTCAGGGCTATTTTAGTGAACCCTTTCAGTTCTTTTACCGGACGGGTAACACTACCTACCAGGTCACGGATATAAAGTTGCAAAATGGTTTCGCCCTCTTTTGAGCCTGTATTTGTTACATCAGCAGTGACGATGATCTTACCGTTTTTACCAAATTGGTTGTTGTCCGCTTTGACGTTAGTTACTTCAAATGTGGTATAACTCAAGCCATAACCAAATGGATACAACGGGGTGATCGGTGCATCCAGATAGGATGATTTATAGTCAGTCTCCGGTGCATCAGCCGGTAACGGCCGGCCTGTATTCTTGTGATTGTAGTAAAGGGGCAGTTGTCCGACATTACGGGGGAACGACATGGTTAAGTGAGCCGACGGATTGTAGTTGCCGTTGATGTTACCAAAATCGGTGTATTGCAATTCCAACAACGATTCATTGCTCAGCTTTCCGGGGATCTTGAACAGTTGGTAGAAAGAATGATTGGAAGTAGATATCCCTTTTGTATGCATTGATGGTCCAGATTTCGTCATTAAAAAAGGTGTAATAGCTCACCATGTCTTTCAGCGAATGGTAAGATTCGAAGGCGACTGTAATGTCCTTTGAGCGTCCAATATTAGTAAAAAAGTCTGTTGTTTCACACAAAAAGGGTTACAACTTCGTTTTTTCTTTTCATTTTCATGCATTTACAGGTAAAGATTCGCTACATTTGCACGAATTTTTACAGATAGAAAAACAAGAAAGAAGATTATGGTTAATCCAATTAACAAGACGATCCAATTGAGTGATGGAAGGACCATCACGATCGAGACCGGAAAATTGGCCAAACAAGCGGACGGTTCCGTAACTGTTCGTATGAACAACACCGTGTTGTTGGCCACGGTTACGGCTGCGAAAGATGCAAACCCGGGTGTTGACTTCATGCCCCTGTCGGTAGAGTATAAAGAGAAGTTTTCTGCATTCGGCCGTTTCCCCGGTGGTTTTACCAAACGTGAAGGAAAAGCATCCGATTATGAAATTCTGACATCACGCCTGGTCGACCGCGCGCTTCGTCCGCTGTTCCCGGATAACTACCACGCCGAAGTATTTGTGAACGTCATCCTGTTTTCTTCCGATGGCGAAGATATGCCCGACGCATTGGCCGGACTGGCAGCCTCTGCCGCCCTGGCTGTTTCCGATATACCGTTCAACGGCCCGATTTCAGAAGTACGTGTGGCCCGTGTAGGCGGCCAATTCATTGTCAATCCTACCTTCGACCAGTTGGCTAAAGCCGATATCGACATCATGGTAGGTGCAACCATCGACAACATCATGATGGTAGAAGGTGAAATGAAGGAAGTACAGGAGTCTGAAATGCTCGAAGCTATCAAGGTGGCCCACGAAGCGATCAAGGTACAGTGCCAGGCACAGATCGAATTGTCTGGAGCCTGCGGGAAAATGGTAAAACGTGAATATAATCACGAAACCAACGATGAAGAACTCCGCAAGGACGTGCGCGAAAAATGCTACGACAAAGTATACGCCGTTGCCGTATCCGGTTCAGACAAGCACCAGCGTGCCGAAGCCTTCGCAGCCATTGTAGACGCATATAAAGGCGGATACAGTGAAGAAGGACTCGCCGAGAAAGCCGAAATGATCGGTCGCTACTACCACGATGTGGAAAAGGAAGCCATGCGCCGTGCGATCCTCGACGAAGGCAAGCGCCTCGACGGTCGTAAGACCACCGAGATACGTCCCATCTGGTGCGAAACCAGTTACCTGCCCTGGCCGCACGGATCGGCTGTCTTCACCCGTGGTGAAACACAGTCACTGACAACGGTTACGCTGGGTACCAAGTCGGACGAAAAACTGATCGACGATGTGCTCAACTACGGTAAGGAACGCTTCCTGCTGCATTATAACTTCCCGCCGTTCTCTACCGGCGAAGCCCGTCCGCAACGCGGTGTCGGCCGTCGCGAAGTAGGTCATGGAAACTTGGCCCACCGCGCCTTGAAAGGGATGCTGCCCGAAGGTTATCCGTATGTGGTACGTGTCGTATCCGATATCCTCGAATCCAACGGTTCGTCTTCCATGGCTACCGTTTGTGCCGGTACGCTGGCATTGATGGATGCCGGTGTGCAGATCAAGAAACCGGTATCAGGTATCGCCATGGGGCTGATCTCTGAAAACAAAGGGACCAACTACGCTATCCTTTCCGATATCCTCGGCGACGAAGACCACCTGGGCGATATGGACTTCAAGGTAACAGGTACCATGGAAGGTATCACGGCTACACAGATGGACATCAAGGTAGACGGACTTTCGTATGAAATCCTTGAAAACGCTCTCGCTCAAGCGCGCGAAGGACGTTTGCATATCCTCGGCAAGATCACGGATGCCCTGCCGGAACCGCGCCCCGATCTGAAACCCCATGCACCGCGCATCGAAAAGATGATCATTGCCAAGGAATTTATCGGCGCCGTAATTGGACCGGGTGGAAAAATCATCCAGGGTATCCAGGAAAAGACGGGTGCTACCATTGCTATCGAAGAAGTGGAAGGTGTGGGTATCATCGAGATCTCAGGTACCAACAAAGAATCCATCGACGGAGCTATGCGTGCTATTAAATCCATTGTAGCTGTTCCCGAAGTGGGCGAAGTATACGAAGGCAAAATCTCTTCCATCATGCCTTATGGTGCATTCGTGGAATTCATGCCGGGCAAAGACGGTTTGTTGCATATCTCCGAAATCGACTGGAAACGTCTGGAAACAGTAGAAGAAACCGGCCTTAAAGAAGGTGATTCTATCCAGGTGAAACTGGTAGACGTAGATCCGAAGACCGGCAAGTTCAAACTTTCCCGCAAGGTATTGATGCCTAAGCCCGAAGGTTACGAAGAACGTCCGCCTCGTACCGACCGTCCTGATCGTGGCCCCCGCCCTGACCGTGGTGACCGTGGCGACCGTGGCCCCCGCAACGGCGGCAACCGTGGTCCCCGCTAACATTGCCTAAATACCGGCCTCGTGCCGGTCAATTCCCATACCAAGAGGCTGCTCCACCCGGAACAGCCTCTTTTCGTTTTCATGCAACGCATTCTCAGAGACTGTAAAATTGGATTCCTCCCAGCGTATGACACCTTGCCTTCAGCCTTTCAGGCGAGGTGTAACTTTCTTGCTGCCAGCAGTTAAGGCCTGAACCCTCACCTTTCAGTCTTCCCTTCAGCCCTTTTTCCGGGATCGTATGCTAAATTTTCTATCGGTAGCATCATTATGATGTATTGTTGTCATCCTTATGATGTATTGTTGCCATCTGAATGATCATTTCATTCCACAATTATGGAGATTCCGTTCCACTGCTGTGAAGATTCATTTTCACAGCAGTGAAGCTTTCGTTTCACAGCAGTGAAGCATACGCTCCATAGCTGTGAAGAGAAGACATCACAGATGTGAGGAGAAGACATCACAGCAGTGAAAAGGGAAGGTATTGCTAATGCCGGTAATAGGACTCCGTATTCCCGACAATAGTAGTAGCAGATGCCGACGATAGATACAGCAGGCTTCGTTTCAAATCGGGGCAGTCTTGAAGATGAACGCTTTCCAATCGAAGCGAATAGGAAGGTGTGGGTGGCAGTCTGCTTTTACATGGTGTCTGGTTAAGGCGATTCTGTTGATCATCCTTTGAGCATATACCCTTTGCGGGGGAGTGAAGTGAGGGTGGTGTCGGGATCGTTTTGGAGGGCTTTGCGGAGGTAGGTGATCTGGACGTTGAGGGCGAGGGAGTTGGCGTAGGAGGCGTTGCCCCAGACGGAGGAGAGCAGGGTGTTGCGTTCTACCAATGTGTTGAGGTGTCGGGCCAGGATGCGGAGCAGTTCGGCCTGGCGGGAGGTGATGAGGGTTTTGTTGTTGCCGGTGCGCAGTTCGTTGGTGCTATAGTTGAAGACGGTCTTTCCGAAGGTGTAGGTTTCTTCGGGAAAGTTGTCGGGAGCGGTAGGCTCGAAGCGTTCACGGATGCGGGCGATGAGCTCTTCGGGGTAGAAGGGCTTGGCGATATAGTCGTTGCCCCGGAGACTGAAGCCTTGGAGACGGTCGCTTTTGTCGGAACGGTCGGAGAGGAAGAAGATGAGCGTGTGGGCATCGGTCTCCCGGATGCGTTGTGCCACTTCGAAGCCGTTAAGGCCGGGCATGTTGATGTCCAGGAGAACGAGATCGGGTTTGATCACCGGGAACTGTTCGAGGGCCTTCTGCCCGTTGCCGGTATAGGTCACGTCATAGCCTTCACGTTCGAGGAAGCGCTTGATGACGAGGGAATACTTGAGGTCGTCGTCGGCAAACAGTATTTTCAGCGCAGGTTTCATTGCGGAAGGCATAAGGTGATGGTTGTTCCTTCACCCAGCCGGCTTTGGAGGGTGACGTAGCCCTGGTGGGCTTCGCTGATAAGCTTCACGTAGCTGAGGCCCAGTCCCAGTCCCGGGAGGTTACGGTCGGGCAGGTTACTGCCACGGTAGAACTTGGCGAATACTTTTTCCTGTTCGGACAGCGGGATACCGATGCCATCGTCTGATACGGTGAGACGGAGCTCGCGTCCCTGCCGTTCGGCGCGGATGGTGATGTGTACCTGTCGGCCTGAATACTTCACGGCGTTCTCGATCAGGTTACTCAGGATGTTGGCCACATGCACCGGATCGGCTTCGATCATAAGGGATTCCATCTCGAAGGAAGTGGAGAAGGATACGTCTTTACCAGCCGGTACGGAGGCAAGGCGGATCACTTTTTCGGTGAGTTCCTGCAGGTTAAACCGGGTGCGCTTGAGTAGGGTCACTTCGTCGTCGGCCCGTACCATGTCGCGCAGCTTGGCCAGGTAGGCCGAAAGATTGTCGAGTTCGAAGAGTGAATCCTGTACCACTTGCTCTGTGGCCGCCTCATCGGCACGCATCTCCTTATCGCCAAGGAAAGAGATGAAGGTCTTCAGTGTCTGCACCGGACGTTTGAGTTCATGGATCATGGTGTTGACAAAGTTCTGCCTGAGCTCGCTTATCTTCTGTTGCTTGAGGATGGTCTTCACCTGGTACACCAGGCAACCGGTGAGCAGAAAGATGAGCACGAGCGACAAGGCCAGTTGCACGGCCATCTGCCGGAAAACAGGTTGTGCCGGGATATCGGCATAGATCGTCACATATTGGTATTGCATCGGGCTGTAGGCATACGTCACCGTAAGGGCCGGATAGAACAGATTGCCGTTTTTCTCCCACCGGGAAGCGTTGACAGACGAATCGCCTTGGGCCGACGGGATAAGGGTGTAGTGCATACCGGGCAGTTGGGCGGTCAGGATAGAATCAAGCAACGCCACACGGAACGGGTTGGTATAGTTTGTCAGGGTCCGGTTGACCGCTGCATGCATTTGGTCAGCCGGCAGGGTGGCGTTGAAAGTGAGACGTATCGGGGTGATAGTATCTGCAGATATCTTGCCGGAAGTATCCGGTTGCTGTTCCAAATAGTCCAGTCCGAGTCGCATTTGTTTCAACTGCCGCTGTTCAGCAGCTTCGAGCGTCAGTGAACCTTCATTGGCCTTCGGAGCTCCCGGTTTACTGATGCCTACAAATACTTGTTGGTTTTTCGACTCACGGCCTTCTTCTTTTTTATATTCCGAACTTTGGTTGACGATAAACGAATAGGGAGACGTTTTCTCCCCTTTCCGTATCTCGAATTCTTCTTCACCAGCCTGCAGTATCTGATCGGCCAACTCGTTCGAGCAGGAATCGACCACATAGCCGTATTGGTTGTACAGCCAGTATCCCTGCATTCCGATCAGCAGCACGGCCGATACGAGTGAAAGCAACCAAATAATTCGAATCCGCTTTTCCATGTGAATGAATGTTTTACGCAAAGATAGATGTACGCACGGGAGGAATGCAAACTTACGCAGGCTTTTTTGTCCGTGCGTAATATTTCAGTAATAAAACCAGGCTGCTGAAGACAGAAATATTCAGTATGTTTGCCTCCGTATCAAACACTATACAGAGATGAAACGAATCCTTTTATCGGCAGCCCTGCTGCTTGCCTGCTCCACCACCACGCTCCAGGCGCAGATGGTGATCAATATTATGAATCCCAACGAGTCGATGAAAGCCGACTCGATCGATGATGTGCGCTTTGTGGTGCAATACCAGTTGAAGTTTATGCCTGATCCGCAAAACCCCGAGAATATCCTCGATGAGACCATGATGCTGAAAGTAGGCACCAAAGCGTCGCAGTATTACAGCTACAACCGCTTTGTAACCGATTCGCTCTTCCGCGAAGAACTCAAACGGAGCAACGGGAATATCACCCGCCGGCGTACACCGGGCGACAAGACAAACGAAGGCATGGTGACCCACCGCATCTATAAGAACTACCCAACAGGCAAGGTAACGACATTGGACCAGGTGGCTTCGGGCCGCTTCCGTTGCGAAGAAACCAACGAAGCACCGGAGTGGGAACTCGTAGACGACGATGCGCAGACCCTCATAGGCTATCCCTGCCAGAAGGCTGTTTGCCACTTCAAAGGCCGTGAGTGGACGGCCTGGTACACGCCCGATATTCCCCGGAGTGAAGGCCCGTGGAAACTATTCGGCCTGCCGGGTATGATCCTCAAAGCCGAAGACAGTAAGAAAGAGTATGTATTTGAGTGTACCGGCCTGATCAACCAGACCGGTGAGCCGTTGATGTTTGGTGCCGATGGCTACCAGAAGGTGTCCCGGAAAGAACTGTTCACCGTCTACGAACGGTTTGCCGCCGACCCGGTAGGCTACATCACTTCTACCAACCCCAACGTCCGGATCTCGATCAGGAACGAAGACGGGGAGATGAACAAGACACCGAAGAATACGCCTTTCAACCCGATTGAACTCGCTGAAAAATGAAACGTGTGAGCGTCTCTTCCCGGATCATACCCTTTGTGGTATGGTTGGCCATTGGTGTGTGTCATAGCCAGGCGCAACAACTCTTCCGGGGCCGCGTGACGGATGCCGAAACCGGCCAGCCCGTAGAGATGGCTACCGTGCAACTGCTACGCGGACAGGCAAAGCGGACGGCGGCGTATACGCTGACCGATGCCACCGGCGCTTTTACCCTGAAGGGCGGGAAAGACCTGGATACGGATTCGTTGCAGGTTTCTGTCTCCCTGCTGGGCTACAAGACATTGACGCGGAAGGTACGTCCGGGCGAAACCCTCTCCCTCACACTGGAGACGGAAGCCTACCAGCTGAAAGAAGTGCAGATACGCCCCGGACGTGTATATGGCACCCGCGACACAGTGAACTACGACGTAGCGCAGTTTCTCTCGGGTAAGGACGAATCGATCAAGGATGTGCTCAAGAAACTGCCGGGACTGGACGTGAACGAAGAGAGCGGGAAGATATCCTACAACGGGAAAGAGATCAGCAATTTCTATGTAGAGGGAATGGACCTTACAGACGGCCGGTACAACCGCATCAACAACAACCTCCAGGCGAAGGCCGTAGACAAGGTGCAGGTATTGCAGAACCACCAGCCGATCCGCCTCCTGCAAGACCGGGTGAAGGTGGAAGATGTGGCGATCAACCTTACCCTCAAACCCGAATTCCGCGATATCTGGATGGGTAGTATCAAGGCCGGCGCGGGCTTCGCGGCTGACGATTTCCTGTGGGAAGGAGGCCTGGATGCCATGCAACTGAACCGCAGCAGCCAGTCGGCCTACCTGTACAAAGGCAACAACCGCGGACAGGATGTGACCGACGAACAGTTGCAGCTGTTCAGAACCCCGGCCGGACAGGTACAGGAACCGTCTGTCCCCTCGTTTCTCTCGCAACCCTCGCTGATGGCGCCGCTGAAGAAGGAGCGGCTGTTGTTTAACAACGCCCATACGCTCTCGGGCAACCGGCTCTACAAACTCGATCCGGTGACCCAACTCCGCCTTAGCGCCGGATATACCCACGACCAACGCCGCCAGGAACGGGGAAGCACTACCACCTACTACCAGGCCGAAGACACCATCCGTGTGGCCGAAGCCAGCGATACCCGGCTTCGTTCGGATAAGGCCGACCTGCATGTAGATGTGGAACAGAATGCCGCCACCCACTTCCTCACCAACAAATTTACAGCCCTGGGCGACTGGCAACGCAGCCGGTCGCAGTATCTGGGTATCCGGGAGGCAGACCAGCGGATCAATACCTCGCAGGTGGGTATCCGGAACGAGTTCCGCAACCTGTGGAACAAGGGCGAATCCAATACCTGGGAGATGCGCTCCTTCCTGCGTTATAACTACCTGCCGGGCGAACTGGTAGTCAACGGTGTGGGCGAACGGATGGACCTCGGGCAGTTCTATACCGACAACTCCTTCTCCTACCTCCGCAAGAAAGGTATCCTGAGCCAGCGCTACAGCGCCGGCATAACCGGACAAACCAGCACGATACGCAACGGATGGAGCACTTATGCGCTTTCTTCCTGGCAAGCCACGATCGATAAATGGATGGCAACCCTAACACTGCCTGCCGTGTGGACGGCGTATCCAAAGGCCGGCTTCTCCCGGCTGTCTGTCAACCCGTCGCTCTGGTTCGAATACAAACTCAACTATGCCTGGCGCTTCACCCTGAGCGGGAGCTACCGCGAACAGCTGGGCAGCGAGACTGATTTCTACGCCCAGCCTTATCAGCGAGACTATCGCAACCGGGTGTGGAACGACGGTTCCCTCTCCGTACAACAACAGCAGAACTACCGCCTCTATGGCGAATACCGGAACACCATCCGGGAGTTCTTCGCCACCCTGGCTGTCTCACATTACCGCATCCGCCTGAACCGGATGTATGAACAGTTGTTCGACGGCGAGCAGGTGACGCTGGCTTCCCGCCTGATGACCAACCATGCTTCGGGCTGGAACGTGAACGGCGCCATCTCTAAAGGTTTCTACGATTGGAAGATGAAGGCGTCTCTTGCCTGGCAACTCAGCCTCCAGGAGGGTGAGCAACTGAGCGAAGGCATGCGGATGCCTTTCCGTGCCAGCTATATGCAGTACGAGCCGAAGATCAGTTGGGTGCCACATCGCCGGGTAGACCTCAGCTACCAGTCTACGATCCGCTACGGTGGTTCCCGGTTGGGCGAAGACACGCAACTGACGCCACTGTGGAACGTGGTGCAAAAGCTACTCGCTTCTTATACGGTTTCCAGGGTGGAGGTGAATGTGTCGGCCGACCATTATTATAATGATGTGACCCGCGACAAATCGGTCAACGCCTTCCTGGCTGATGTGTCGCTCAAATGGAAATATGGCTCATGGATGGTGGAAGCATCGGCCGCCAACCTGTTCGACAAGCAACAGTATGGCTATACGCAATATACCTCGCTGGAAAGCTATACGTCGTGGATTCAGATACGCGGACGGGAGTTCTTCCTCTCCGTACGTTACCGGTTCGATTAGTGGGAAAGCTGTTCCAGCAACTTATTTGGGTATCACGACCCGGCAGGTGAAGGGATGTTTGAGATGGGCCGAAGAATGGTAGTAGGCTTCAGCTGCGCCGATCTTGAGTTTGGCGCGTATTTTGATGGGGACATGGTTCTCGTCATCGCCAATCCAGACTTCGACCGATTCTTTGGACTGGGTGAATGATTCATCGTACACATCCAGTACGAACAGGCGTGTCTTGTACTTGGCGCCACCCCGTTCGAGCACCTGTTGTCCGCGGTAGCGATAATTTACCTTGATCATGTCTCGCCCCATCACTACATTCGATGTCACCTCGTCGTTGATATTCATCTTTGACCAGTCGATGGTCCGGATAAAGGTGAGCGCTCCCAGCATATCCAGAATGCAATGGTCGCCATACATCAGGGAGTCTATCTTGATCAGGTGGGTAGAACGGCGGAAACTATGTACTGCCGGGCGATTGTCTTTCGTCTTGATCGTAAGCCGGTCGAGTTGATAGTAGCCGCCTTCAAGCGTCCGTTTTTCGCTGAAGAGAACGGTCGGACGCGTGTATGAGAAGAAAGTGTCTATCGTATCGTGTACGGAGAAGAACTTGTCTATCATGCCTGAACTATGGGCCAGTAGCCGGTACTTCCAGGCCGGTTCGTTGTTGTAGGTCGATTTGTACATTTTGGCTTGGGCCATCCCTGCTTTCGGCATCAGGATACCCCATTTGAAATAAACCTCATAGTTGATCTCTTCCTTGTCGGAGAAAAGGGCCGGTGGCAGGGTGCATTGTGCGTTTATCCCCTGTCCCAGGCAGACAAGCATGCACATAATCCCTACCCATTTTTTCAGGCTAGAACGGCATGCCACTGCTGCGTCCTGACGAACGGCCGGAAGATGTCTGACGTCCTTCATTGCGATAATCTCTCTTTTGTTTGGTTGCCTCTTTGGGCTTGTTCTTGGTAATCTCCAGCGGCTTCTGCTTGCTGAGCGGGGTAGCGGTTACATTCCAGGGAACGGTTTCATCCACGTCCCAGTTTTGCATTACTTCATACACTTTGGGCGAATAGTATACCTCTTCGGGCTGCAGTTTATCGGCATAGTTGCCGGTGTCCCACTTGCCGTTGCCGTTGAGGTCTACTACCAGGCGCGCATAGTATTTGTCCGGTTTGAGGTCCATGAAGAGGGCGCCTCCGTCTTTGAGCGGGGCTTTCCGTACGGGCTGGTCGTTGCTGTTGAGCAGTTCCACATACGCCGTGGTGTCTACCCCGGCGATGGAAATGAACAGGTTGCCGTATTCGTCTTTCTTCTTCACCCGGAAGGTACCTGAATAAGGTTCGTTCCATTTGCCGTAGAGGCTGTAGATGGTGGCCGAATCTACTTCAAGGAGATATTCTTCGCCGTAGTTCCAGGGATGTTCCAGGATAAAACGGAGCGAATTGGTGCTGTCGGCCTTCAGGCGGAAATCTACCGGCTGCCAGAGGGTATCTACTTTCTGGCTGAGCAGGAACTGGTCGGCGGCCAACTCGTTCAGCGGTTCGCCGAAGGTTACGAACACCGTATCGTAGGTATTGATCGATCCGGAGGCCGAGATGGTCATCGGCAGGAAGTCGATCTTGGGCTTTTCGTCTTCGTCTTTCTTTTTCTTAGGCGTCGGCTGGCGCTTGGTGACGAGGCGGAGTGTATCGGTTTGCGGCTGGAGCACGTTCAGTGAATCGGTACGCGGGTAGGTGATGGCTACCTGAAGCGTATCCTGTGCGAACACATGCGGATCGGTGATCCAGAAATTCACCGTCTTCCCCTCTTCGGCCGTCTGGATGAAGTACCAGTCGGGTATTTCAGGCACGATGTCGAGCAAGGTAGGCAAGGGGATGGTATCCGGTACCGCATTGTAGCGGACGGTGAACATCGTAGCCTGGTTACGCTCAGGGCGAAGCATATACTGCCGGGCGAACTTTTCCTTGAACAGGCGGAGCTGGATGTCGTCGGGCAGGAACTTGGTGTAGTTTACCGTATGGATGGTATCGATCGTAAGGCTGTCTTTCCAGAGGGTATCCTGCCGGGTGGAGAACTCGAACGTCGGAATAATGAGGGAATCGCAGAAGGCGATGTCTTCGCCCGGTTGGTCGAATTTATAGTCGCGGTTTACATCATTCAACGCATAGATACGATAGGAGCCGGTGGCAATGTTGCGGATGGTGAACTGTCCCTTGTCGTTGGTACGCGAGGTGCGGACGAAAGGCAGTTTGACAAAAGCCGAATCTTCCAGGTTATGGTGCAGGCCCACCGTGATGCCGGGCATCGGCTCCAGGTTCTCGGCATTGAGCAGTATGCCGGATACGGCCAGCGAGTCGATCACAGCGCCGGTGGAAAAGGCGAAGGAGAAGTTCTCCAGCACATTCTTCTCGTTATTGTCGGAGATCGAGTTGGTGAAGTCGATCGTATAGGTGGTGTTCGGTTGCAGGGTATCCCTGAGCTCAATGGATATCTTTTTTCCACCGGGCCGGATAACGGGAAGCTCCAATTGCGGCGGGGTGATGATCACATTCTCCGATGGTTTGTCGAGTTGGATCAACTCGTCAAATGTCAGTTCAATTTTCTGCGAATGGAAGTTTACCTGGTTGGGAGCCGGGGTACTGGAGAGGAATTTGGGAGGGGTTTCGTCGTACGGTCCGCCATTGGGCGTCCCGATACTGGCACACGAATACAGGGCGGCCAGCCATAGTGCCGCGGCTCCTGCGGTTAGTCCATGTTTACTACATACCTTCATGCTTCCTTATGCGCGTTCATTAAACGAGAGGGCAAAAGTAGGGAAAAATCCGGCAATTAGGCGTGTAACGGCTTGTAATTAATCAATCTTTGCAATTCAGGCGTCTGTTTACTCCGGCAATCCCCTTTTCAGCAACCGGAAACCGATCCGGCAATACAGGCATTTCTTTTGCTCGCAGTAGAGGCGTTTCAGTTGGATGAGCGCCTGCGAATCGCCGGCATCACGCAGGGTGATCCCGGCATTTGCAAAAAGCGAGGTGATGTGGTTTTGTTCCGGCGGGATGGATTCCAGTATATGCAGGGCGCGTTCGATATAGGCGGGTTGGTGGTTCCGCTCGCCCCAGGCGAAAAAGAGGGGTACGATGGTATTGATCAGTAAAATCCGGAGGGAATGTTGACCGAGCGGCTTTTCCTGTTCGGGAGAGGCATGATCAAAGTGATGGTGTGTCTTCCAGTAATCCGATGGCATGACACGGAAATACCGTTTGATTGCTTCCATGGAGTCGGTCTCGCGGAGGGCGGAGAAGAGCGTATCGTGCTGTGACCAGATGGCTGCCAGCTGTGCCAGTTTGATATGCGGGAATGCAATGGGGCGTGTGCGCAGGCTTTTGATGGGCAGGGGTTCCACCGGATGGAGTTGGTATTTATGCCGGAGGAATTGATATTCGCGTTGCAGCAGCCGGTAGTAGGGACAGGGCTTTTCTTCAAATAACATACCGGCTTGCCCAAAGAGCATGGATTCTATTTGCACGGGGTTGGTGCGTTGTTTCTGGAGGCAACGCAGCGGGAGGCTTTTGGCCAGCCGTTCGAAGGCGTCATTGTTGAGGCCCATGCCGGCGTTGCGGGTGAGGAGGATGTAGAATACTTCGTTCCAGTCGTCGTTGTGTTGTGCCAATAGCCGGCGGATATCATCCACTTTCCGTTCCAACCGTTCACTCAGCAGGGTATTGAGCCAGGAGGTGAGATGGATAGGGTCTATCTGCGTAATGAAGGGCAGGCAGGGCAGGCTTTGGCTTTGGTGTAACAGCCATTCCGTGTTTTCCCGGATGGTATGGGGGATAGGCAGTACTACTTGGGGAATGGGTTGGCCGTTGGAACGGCAGATCTCGGCATCGTTTACTTCAATAACATGCAGGATCACATTGTCGTAGGCTTTATCCGTATGGTGGTGATGGTTCCGCCAGTCGGAGGCTTTACAGTGTATCTCCACGCTTCCGGCCCAGACGGTATTGCCTATCCGTAGCTTGGCATTGAAAAAGTCGGGACCGGCATCGGTGTGTGAGAGACCGGGATCAATGACGGTGACAGGAAGGCCGGTGGTGGTTACTAATTGCTCGCATGGATAGAGCTTGTATTTCCAGACGTAGTGCAATAAACGTTCCATATCTATTCAGAGTTAAGATTATTTCCGCAAATCTAATTCATTTTCTGTATATTTGCGCATCATTACGTCCGCATAATAATTGTTTTTTGCGGATCACAACGAACTTCAATAGAATTGGTATATGAAAATCGCATTGATAGGTTACGGAAAGATGGGGAAAACCATCGAACAAATAGCCCGGAGCAGGGGACACAATATAGTGTGCATCATCGATATTAACAATCCGGAAGACTTCGGGTCAGACGCTTTTAAAAGCGCAGACGTAGCCATCGAATTCACCGTCCCTTCCACCGCATTCAGCAATTATATGAAATGTTTTGCTGCCGGTGTACCGGTGGTATCGGGCACAACCGGCTGGTTGGATCACCTGGACGAGGTCAAGGCGATATGTGCCGGAGAAGGGAAGACTTTCTTCTATGCCTCCAATTTCAGCATTGGCGTAAACATCTTCTTCGCCCTGAATAAATACCTGGCAAAGATGATGAATGGTTTCCCCAGCTACGACGTCAGCATGGTAGAAACCCACCATATCCACAAACTGGATGCACCGAGCGGTACGGCGATCACACTGGCTGAAGCTATCCTGGAACAGGTGGAACGGAAGGATCGCTGGACATTGGAAACGGCCGAGAGTGCTACCGACATCCCTATCCATGCCATTCGTGAAGGCGAGGTGCCGGGTATCCATGAGATCATTTATGAATCCGAGGTGGATTCCATCCGGATCAAGCACGATGCCAAGAGCCGCGCCGGCTTTGCGTTGGGAGCCGTACTGGCAGCTGAATTTACGGCCGGGAAGAAAGGTTTCCTGGGTATGGATGATATGTTGAAGTTCTAATCCACATTATATATAAAAGAAGACATGAAGAAGTTTCCAAAGAAACAATGGATTAAGTTTGGTATTGCTGCCATATTATACGTGCTGTTTGCCTTGTGGATGGAAAATGCCTGGTTGCTGCTTGGGTTGATCGTGCTGGTGGATATCTACCTCACCAAGTTTATTCCCTGGGGAGGCTGGAAGAAGTCGAAGAATCCGGCTGTACGGAATGTATTGGAATGGGTGGACGATATCCTCTTCGCCCTGGTGGCGGTGTACCTGATCAATCTCTTTATTTTCCAGAATTACCAGATTCCCAGTTCATCGCTGGAGAAGTCGTTGCTGGTGGGTGATTACCTGTTTGTGAGCAAACTGAGCTACGGCCCCCGGGTGCCGAATACGCCTATTTCCTTCCCGTTGGTGCAGAATACCTTTCCGATCCTGAATACCAAATCGTATCTGGACTGGCCTGAATGGGGCTACAAGCGGGTGAAAGGAACGGGAAAGGTGGAACGCAATGATATCGTGGTGTTCAACTTCCCCGCCGGGGATACGGTGGCGGTGAAGGTACAGAATCCCGACTATTATTCATCGGTTGCCCAATATGGCAGGGAGGCTATCTGGCTCAACAAGGCTACCTACGGCGATGTGATCTACCGGCCGGTAGATAAGCGGGAAAATTATGTAAAGCGATGTGTCGGTATGCCGGGCGATTCGCTCGAAGTGCGTGCCAGCCAGGTATATATCAACGGACAGCCGGCCTATAATCCGGAGAACTTGCAGTTTAACTACTTCCTGGAGGTGAGTTCGCCGTTTTCGGAAGAACAATTCCGCCTGCTGAACGTGAGCAAAGAAGATCGCGAGATCGCATATGCGGGTGGTGCAGGAGGAAACGGTCTGTCGGGCTTCTTCGGATTTCCGACCGATGCGAATGGTAATTACAACATGATCTATCGAATACCGCTCACTAAAAAAGCATTGGAAGTAGCACGTAAATTACCAAACGTGCGGAATGTGGTGATAGAGCCCGACGAGTTCGGAGGTGATATGTTCTACCCGGTAGACTACAAGACGGGATGGACACGCGACAACTACGGACCAATCTGGATTCCGAACAAAGGAGCTACCATCGAACTGACCGAACGTAACCTGGGACTGTATCACCGTTGTATCAAGAACTACGAGAACAATACCCTGGAGGTGAAGAAGGGAACCGTCCTGATCAACGGCCAACCGGCAAACACTTATACCTTCAAGTATGATTATTACTGGATGATGGGCGACAACCGCCACAAGAGCGCCGACAGCCGCTCGTGGGGTTTTGTGCCGGAAGACCATATCGTGGGCAAGCCCATCCTGATCTGGCTCTCACTGGACAAAGACCGCAGCCTGTTTGACGGCGGTATCCGTTGGGGGCGTATGTTCCGTATGGTACATCCGAATGAATAAGTAACTGCCCGACTGATGCAGATAGCCTCACTATCCACTGCCTATCTGGCTCCTGTACAGTATTATTGTAAACTCTTCCAATACCCGGAAGTGAGGATCGAAACGTGCGAGAACTACCTCAAACAGACCTACCGCAATCGTTGTACCATCGCAACGGCCAACGGTACTTTGTCGCTTTCAGTCCCTATCGTCAAGCCTGACACCCTGAAGTGTCTCACCAAAGATATCCGTATCTCTGATCACGGCAACTGGCGGCACCTGCACTGGAATGCGCTGGTCTCAGCCTATCATACGAGCCCTTTCTTTCCGTATTATGAAGACGACTTCGCCCCTTTCTACGCGCAGAAGTATACCTTCCTGTTTGATTTCAACGAGGCTTTGCGGACATTGGTGTGCCAATTGTTGGATATGCAACCCGTAGTACATTACACAGACACGTTCGAGGCGAATGTCCTGAACGATTTCCGCGAATCCATCCGCCCCAAACACGAAGGCGAGGATGAAACTTTTCATCCCCGCCCGTATTACCAGGTGTTCGGCCAACGTTATGGTTTCCTGCCGAACCTGAGTATTGTGGACTTGCTGTTCAATATGGGACCCGAAGGTTTGCTGGTGATTCGTGACTCCATCGCTGGATAGCCCTTTCTTGTATCTTCCTCTTTCAGGCAAACAGTATGTTCGCGGTTATACATCGCAGATGCGGATGCACTTCTCAAGTGAGGCCGCTTTGTCTTTTTCTTTCGGAACAAACTCCTGTCCCACAAAGCCTTTGTAGCCGGTAGCCACGATGGCGCGCATGATGGCAGGGTAGTAGAGCTCTTGTGTTTCATCGATTTCGTTCCGTCCCGGATTTCCTCCGGTATGGATGTGAGAGAAGTATTCATGATACTTCTGGATATGCTCGATGATGTTCCCTTCCATGATCTGCATGTGATAGATATCGTATAGTAGTTTGAAGTTGGGCGACCCTACCCGGCGACAAAGTTCGGCACCCCATACGGTATGGTCGCACAGGTAGTCGTAATGACCTACACTGTTGAGGAGCTCCATGGTGAGCACTACATTGTATTTCTCGGCGATGGGGGTGATGCGCTTCAAGCCCTTTTCACAATTCTGCCAGCCTTGGAGGTCGGTCACGCCGTTGCGCTTTCCGGCAAAGCAGATCAGGTTTTTCAATCCGGCTTCGGCTACCATCGGGATCACTTTTTCGTAGCTGGCCACCAACTCGTCGTGCAGTTTGGGGTCGTTGAAGCCGCGGTCGATACCCAGTCCGGCGCCTTCGGCCATGGCAACGGTGAGGCCGTGTTTCTGTACGGTTGGCCAGTCTTTCGGGCCGAGTAATTCTACTGACTCGATGCCGATCCGTTTACATATTTCGCAAAACTCATTCAGTTCAATGTCGCCAAAGCACCATTTGCTCACCGAATGGCGGATATTCCCTTTCAACGGAGCCGGAGCTGCTGTTTTCTTTCCGGCTGCCTGTGCCATCGGGGCTATGCCGGATACGGTGGCAGCGGCGCTACCTGCCAGCACAGTCTTGATGGCCGTTCTTCTGGAGATGTTTTTCATCTGTATTTCTCTTTAAATGATTATTAGATTAATTATATGAGCAAATATAAGGAGAAATCCGCTATAACCTGTCCGGGGAAATCAAAATATAGGGTAGGTGATGCCGATCTCTTTTTGCGGGGGGATACCTCTCCCTCCTTCGGACCGACAAGGCTTGCCCGGAGCGCACAATAGGTAAAAAAAGAGCTATCTAAAGCCGGATCGACTTGTAAGGCGTATTCATGGATTCGTAAGAGTAGAAACCGGCTTCACCCCTATCGATCACAAAACAGGCAATTAACGGACTGTCTACCGATTGGTACACGGCTTCCAATTCCGGCTGTATCTCGAACATCTGCTGGAAGGCGGCCTTGTCGTCTATAAAGCGCGTCTCTCCCCAGATGCGAAGCCAGACACTTGTTTTGGGCTCATAGCAACAGAGTTCAATTTTAGGATTCTTTTCCAGTTGTTTGTAAAAACTTTTGTGCTTTCCTGTCCCAAAGGCCAGTTTGCCATCCCATTCCATCACAAAATTGAAGGGACGTACCCGCGGCTGGTTGTTTTCATCAATTGTCGCTACATAGAATGTATCGCATTTGGCAAGAAAGTCCAGCAATTCATCCATTTCATCCATTGTCTCCATATTGGTCTAGTATAATTTTGTAATCAAGGGCAAATATAAAAGAAAAAGCAAAAGGGACTGATTATAAAGGTAATTTTTTGAGGTTGTTCAGGCAAATGTATGCATTATTGTGCGTATATTTGTGAGTTAACTATCTAATCTGAATGTATATGAAATTACTCACCACCGCCGCCATCATCCTGGCATCCCTGTTCTTTACTGTCACTGCCGTGTGTGCAGACGAACCGATCCGCGTCATTGTATTCGGCGCTCATCCCGACGATTGTGATATCAATGCCGGCGGAATTGCCGCCCTGTATGCACAGATGGGGCATAAGGTAAAATTCGTGTCGCTCACCAATGGCAATAAAGGCCATCATGAGATGAAACCTGCTGAGTTGGCCGCCCGCCGCAAGCAGGAAATGCAGGCGTCTGCCCGTGTCCTCGGTATTGAGTATATCAACCTCGACAACAATGACGGCGAACTGTTGCCCACACTCGAAAACCGTATGGAGGTGATCCGTCTGATCTGCGACTGGGAGGCCGATGTGGTGATCACCCACCGTCCCAACGACTACCACCCTGACCATCGCTATTGCTCACAGACCGTACAAGATGCGGCCTATATGATCTCCGTTCCCCTGATGGTACCCGGCGGCAAGCCCTTGATGAAGCCGGTCGTATTCCTCTACATGCCTGACCGCTTCCAGAAACCGAATCCTTTTTCTCCCGATATCGTGGTAGACATCACCCCGGTGATGCAACAGAAAGTAGATGCCATCTGCGCCCACGAATCGCAGGTATTCGAATGGCTGCCGTGGAACAACGGCTATGCGAAGGAAATGCCGGCCGACAAGGAAGGCAAGCGCTCCTATATCGGCGAACGGTATCTCTCCCGCAACCAGGCCACCCGCTATGCCGAGCCGGCGCTGAAATGGTACACCGCCGACCAGTTGAAGGACAGCAAATACTTCGAATCGTTTGAAATCTGCGAATACGGCAGCATGCCTTCGAAGGAGCAGATCAAAAAAATCTTCCCGATGCTTCCCCGTTGATCATGAGGGTATTAGTGCTTTCCACGATCAAAACCGAACAGGGTGTTCGATAATGAACAGCTGATAGGGCTATCAAGTGGATGATAACCAGTAAGTTGTATCTTTGGTATGCAATTTGTTCCTGATGTGGGGAATTATGTAAACCACAGAATATTATGAAGACACTCGACATTTTTGCCGCGCGTGATAAGCTGCAACTCTTTATCGCGTTGTGTTGTACTGCCCTATCGGTGGCCATGGTGATGATGATCGTGATCATCTACGTCACCTATACCAAGCCGGAGTATCCGGAGGATAAGGTAGACCGTACGCTGTATATCACCATGGTGATGAAGAAGTTTCCTGGCGGGGGAGGATGGAATGGCAGGCTCTCGTCCCGCCTGTGCGACAACTACCTGCGTCCGCTCCGGACACCCGAAATGATGTCGTTCATCACCCAAAGCACGTTTTTCCGGGTGAAGGATATGCAATCCAATCTCTACACCACCGAAGGCGTGGATATGAACTACTGGAAGATACACACTTTTTCCGTTGTAGAGGGGAGGCTTTTCAATGAAGCCGAGTTCAATGCCGGCAGCAAAGTGGTGGTGATCGATGAGAAAACACGCGGCGCCTTCTTCCCTGAGGGCGATCCGATCGATAAGGAGATACAGATCAACGGCCTGATGTACCGTGTGATAGGGGTGGTTAAAGGTGTGAAGCCTACCCGTCGCGAGGCCTACAGCAACTGCTGGATGCCTTATACTGCACAGTCGATACAACTGGACGAACGGAACGACCTGGTGGGGCCTTTTACGGCGATCCTTCTCTGCAAGGATAAAAGCCAGATGCAAACCGTACGCGATGAGGTGGCCGAAATGGTACAACGTTATAATACTTCGCACGAAGGCCAAAGTACTGATCCGCATACCATGCAGCTCACCGGGCCGCGCGACAGACTGGAGTTCCTGATCGGAGGTAATGCCCGTGAACTGAATACATCGGCTTTCTACCTGCGTTGGGTGGTGATGATCCTGATCGTGATGACGATCCCGCTCTTCAGTCTTTCCATCCTTTGTTTCTCGAATATCAAAGACCGTTACAGTGAGATTGCCGTCCGCAAAGCCTTCGGGGCAAGCAAGATGGATATCGTGAAGGAATATCTGGTGGAGAACCTGCAACTCACCTTGCTGGGAGGTGTCCCCGGGTTGCTGTTGGCATACGCGGGTGTTTATAATTTCAAGTTGAAGATGTTTGTCTCGAATGTGCAGGATGGTGTGGAGGCATCTTCTTATATGGCGCTTCCGGGTTGGCAGATAATCGGTATCATACTGGTAGTCTGTTTCCTGATCAGTTTCCTGTCGGGGATCGTTCCGGCCATGCGTTTGTCTAAAAAAAATATTGCCATGGTACTGAAAGGAGGTGAAGCATGATACGTTCGTTATTCAAGATCATAAAGAACCAGCTTGGGCAGAATATCCTGCCGGGTATATTTATCTGCTTTGTGACGGTGCTGTTGTTTTATGTGGTGGATTTCTCAGTCACATATACCCGCCTGTACAATGTCCCCAACGGTGCCGATCCGGGCGACTGCTATGCGCTTCATATCGACCGCCTGAACAGCAACACACTGACCGGCGACAGCTTGTGGGAAAGCTACGACCGCATGACCCGGCAGATCATCACACTGCCCGGAGTGGCAGACTATTCCATCTCCGGCTTTGCCTATCCCTATACCAACTGGATGTGGAACGGCAATATGAAATCGGGCGAACTCGAATCGAAGATTGTTTACTACCGCTTTGTGGATCATGCGTATGCTTCCATGTTCTCCCTCCCGTTGCAGGAAGGACGCTGGTTTACACCCGAGGAGATCGCCAATAAGGAGTACGTGGGGGTTGTTTCAGCCGATGTGGCCAGAGACCTGGCGCCCGACGGCGGTTCACTGCTTGGGCGGTACGTGGATCCGGATTTCAATGAACCCGATTCCTTCCGCGTGATAGGTGTGGTGGCAGGGGTGAAAGAGAACGACTTTGACCGTCCTCCGCGTGCCATGTATATTCCTTTAGGACATTTTAATGCCAAGCCAACGGATGCGCGTATACCCCAGTTAGTCATCCGTGTGCCGAAAGCCAATGAGATGGAGTTTGCTCCGGCATTCGACAATTTTGTGGTCCATTACCTTCCCGGCACAGGCTTCAATATCAGTTTCTTCAGTCCGGTCGCCAGCGTGCGCGAAAGCAACAACTCCCGTATCAGCAATGAATTATCGCTGTATGCGATGGGGGCAACCTTCTTTCTCATCAACATCCTGCTGGCCATCTTCGGCACATTCACGTTCCGTATGAAACGCCGTGTGGGAGAGATGGGTGTCCGGATGGCGCTGGGCAGTACCAAGTGGGGATTGTTTTCGTATGTGGTCGGTGAAGCGTTGCTGCTCACATCGGTCTGCCTGGCGATATCATTGGTTATCTGCCTCAATATCGTGAACCTGGATCTGCTGGTGACGGCGCTTCCGGTGACGGCGCTTCGTGTGGCGGGCAGTTTCATCATCACCTCCGCCATTATCCTGCTGGCTATCTTCCTCAGTGTGTATATCCCGGCCCGTAAGGCGGCGAAGATCGCCCCGGCCGAGGCATTGCACTATGAATAATTGTTGGATGCCGGCACACCTCCCTGTTGTCCTACCGGGTAGGGTGTTCAGTTAAGTGTTCCCGTTTTTTGTGTGGGTATGCGAATGCCCCATCAGGGGCATCCTGTTCGTAGCCGGGGGTACAGGCGAAGCCAAGCCCCCGGACAGGTGATTTGTATATGTTTTGTGTGCCGCGTCAGCGGTACCGTGTGGATAGACCGGCACCACTGACGTGGCGCAGGATTAAAATGTACCATCCATTGTCCAGGGGCTTGGCTTCGCCTTCACCCCTGGCTACGAACAGGATGCCCCTGATGGGGCATTCGCATACCCACACAAAAAACGGGAACACTTAACTGAACACCCTACCTTCCGGGAGTTTAACCATGCACTTCAAAACTGGACACGGTGTTCGATAATGAACAGGGAATGCATTCTCGAATAGTCAGATAATCAGTATATTATCTTTTTGGTATGCAATTTGTTCCTGATGGCATAAACAAAATAAACCGTAAAAGTAGAATGAAGACACTGAACATTTTTGCAGCACGCGACAAGTTGCAACTCTTTATCGCCCTCTGCTGTACCGCCCTGTCGGTGGCGATGGTGATGATGATTGTGATCGTCTACGTCACCTATACCAAGCCGGAATATCCGGAAGATAAGGTAGACCGCACGTTGTATATCACCATGGCTGCCAAGCGATTTTCCAAGGGGGGGATGTGGAACGGCTGGCTATCGTCGCGCCTGTGCGACAACTACATCCGTCCGCTCAAGACCCCCGAGATGATGTCGTTCATCACCCAGAGCACTTTCTTCCGGGTGAGAGACATGAAGTCCGACCTCTACACCACCAAAGGGGTGGATATGAACTACTGGAAGATCCATTCCTACCGCTTTGTCGAAGGGCGGCCATTCAATGAAGCCGAGTTCAATGCCGGCAGCAAAGTGGTGGTGATCGACGAGAAGGTACGCGGCGCATTCTTCCCCGAAGGCGATCCGATCGATAAGGAGATACAGATCAACGGCACGATGTTCCGCGTGATCGGTGTAATAAATGATGTAAAGCCTACCCGTCGGGAAGCATACGCCAACTGTTGGATGCCATATACCTGGCAGACGATCGAAATAGATGAACGGAACGACCTGGTAGGTCCCTTTAACGCCATCCTCCTCTGCAAGGATAAAGCCGGTATGCAGGCCGTCCGTGACGAATTGGCCGGAGTGCTGCAACGCTATAATACCACACACGAGAAGATGGAAGAGGATGCACATACCATGCAACTCACCGGGCCGCGCAGCCGCCTGGAGTTCCTGATCACCGGCAATGCCCGTGAGTTGAATACTTCGTTTTTCTACATGCGTTGGGTGATCATGATCCTGATCGTGCTCGCCATCCCGTTGTTCAGCCTCTCGATCCTCTGTTTCTCGAATATCAAAGACCGTTACAGCGAGATTGCCGTACGGAAGGCTTTCGGGGCAAACAAGATGGATATCATTAAAGAGTATCTGATGGAGAACCTGCAACTCACCCTGCTGGGTGGTATTCCCGGACTGCTGCTGGCGTATATAGGTGTTTACAATTTCAAAATAAGGATGTTTGGCTGGGGTGTGCAAGATAATGTGGATACATCCACCTATATGGCTTTCCCGGGATGGCAGGTGATCGTGGCCGTGCTGGTGGTTTGTTTCCTGATCAGCTTCCTGTCGGGTATCATACCCGCCATGCGATTGTCGAAAAAGAATATTGCCGTAGTATTGAAAGGAGGTGAAGCATGATACGTTCGTTGTTTAAAATATTGAAGAACCAGTTCAGCCAGAACATTCTGCCGGGTGTGTTTATCTGCTTTGTGACGGTGCTGTTGTTTTATGTGGTGGATTTCACCGTTACCTACGCCCGCCTGTATGCTATACCGAATGGCGCCGACCCGGGCGACAGCTATGCCCTCCATATCGAGCGCCTGAGCGATAACACGCTGACGGGCGACAGCCTGTGGGAAAGCTTTGACCGTATGGCGCGGCAAATTGCGCAACTGCCGGGTATCACCGATTATTCCATCTCCGGCTATGCGTATCCCTATACGAATTGGATGTGGAACGGAGATGTGAAATTGGACAGCCTGGAATCACACGGTGTATATAACCGCTTTGTGGACCACAAGTTTTTCTCCATGTTCTCCCTCCAGTTGAAAGAAGGACGTTGGTTTACACCGGAAGAGATAGCCAATAAGGAGTATGTGGGACTTGTTTCCGAGAATGTGGCGAAGGATTTGGCTCCGGACGGCTCGCTGCTCGGTAAATTTGTGAAGCCGGGCATCAATGAAACCGATACTTTCCGGGTGATCGGTGTGGTGGCCGGGGTCAAGGGTAACGACTTCGGTCTGCCCGAACGCGCCTTGTACATTCCTCTGGGGCATTTCAATGGTACGGGTAAAGACGTGCGCCTGCCGCAGTTGGTGCTTCGGGTGCCGGATGCTAATGAGGCGCAGTTTGCTCCGGCGTTCGACAACTTTGTGGTCCATTACCTTCCCGGCACGGGATTCAATATATCCAACTTCTTCCCTGTCGCCCAGGTGCGTGAGAACAACAACGTCCGTATCAGCAACGAGCTGTCGCTCTATGCCATGGGTGCTACCTTCTTCCTGGTCAATATCCTGCTGGCGATCTTCGGTACGTTCACCTTCCGGATGAAACGGCGTATAAGCGAGATGGGCGTACGAATGGCATTGGGTAGCTCGAAGTTGGGACTGTTCGGGTTTGTGGTCAGCGAGGCATTGCTGCTCACTTCAGTCTGCCTGGCTATTGCGCTGGTGATCTGCCTGAATATCGTGAACCTGGATCTGCTGGTGACAGCCCTTCCGGTGACGGCGCTCCGGGTGACGGCCAGCTTCCTGATCACCGCTGCCATTATCCTGCTGGCTATCTTCCTCAGCGTCTACATCCCAGCCCGCAAGGCGGCGACCATCGCTCCGGCCGAAGCGCTGCATTATGAGTAACCGTTAATAAGTTTACATCAATAATATTAGCAAGTAACTTTCATTTGTGTACCAAAACAGCTTTGATTAGACACGTAGGAACCACCGCACTCCCAGGAGTGCGGTGGTTTTGAATGAATAAGCATTGCCTTTAATCAAAATAGGAGCCAATTGCATAGAGCGGCGCGTTTGTAAGCCACTCTTCCCGCCGGTAGTCCGACATGGATGTGCGGATGGCTGTTCGTGGCAGATACTTTTGGCAGAAACTACGCAGGCTTTTGGCATGCAGGTTTTCTTCGGCTTTGACTTCAACCGGAATGACTTCACCGTGATATTGCAGTAAAAAATCGAGTTCGGCCTTAGCTGTTTCCGAACTCCAGTAGTTGATCGCCATACCGGAAACCAGGACTAACTGCTGTAATACATACTGCTCTGTGAGTGATCCCTTAAATTCTTCGAATATACGGTTCCCGTCCAGTAGTGTATGGGCATGTATTTCTCCCATGGCAGCCAATAGTCCGACATCTACCGTAAAGAGTTTGAAAGCATTCGGATCCTGATAGGCGATCAGTGGGATATCAGGCTTAGATACCCGGTTGATCTTGTAAACCAGTCCGCAATCCATCAGCCAGGTAAGCGCCAACTCATAGTCCTTGGCCCTTGCTCCCGGTTTGATGGCCCCATAGATAAATTTCTTGTTTTCTTTGGCCAGTTGAGCCGGAATCGTATTCCACAGCATACGTATCCGGGGAACAATCTCGTTGGGGGCATGTTTGGAAAAATCCTGCTCGTAAGCGGCGAGTATCTGCTTTTGGATGGTGCGGACTTCGTTGAAATCATTCTTCTCCACAAATGAAGCAACCACTTCCGGCATTCCTCCCACATAATAATACTGGCGTAGGAAATGGCTCAGCTTGTCTTTGAACACGCGGATCAGCTCCCAATCCTTACGTTGGAGCAGGTCGTGAAGCGGTTTTTGTCCGGCAGCCTGCAGGAATTCCCCGAATGACAGCGGGTACAGGTTCAGGAATTCCACTTTCCCTACCGGAAAGGAGGTATGCTCGTGCAATGCCACGCCTAACAATGATCCGGCAGCGATGAGGTGATACTCGGGTGCATTCTCGCAGAAGTATTTGAGTGACGTGATCCCTCGTTCCGCCTCCTGTATTTCGTCGAAAACGATCAGTGTATCCTCCGCATGGATCGATATGCCAGTCTCTATTTCGACGGCTGTCAGTATCCGTTTGATATCGAAATTCTCCACAAATAACGTTTGTAGCACCTTCGAGCTTTCAAAGTTCACGTATGCCACCCGGGCATACTCCTGCCGGCCGAATACTTTAATCAGCCAGGTCTTACCCACCTGACGCGCCCCCCGTACGATCAAGGGCTTGCGGGAAGTGCTGTTCTTCCACCTTTTTAGTTCGTCAATAGCTGTTCTTTCCATGAGAAATCGGATTGAATTACATTAATTGGCACGAGTTTGTGTGCAAATATACATTAATTGGAACGAATTTATGCGCTTTGATGACAAAAAAAGGGAGGAAAGGTTATCCTTCGGCCGCATCGTCCTTTCTTTCGGGACCCCATGGCTCGGGCGTTGAGCCTTTGTCAAACGGGTTGAAATAGTAAACACCCAGCGCATCCAGGAAGCGGAGGAAGGGGGGATCACGCGGAAACCTTCGTCCAGGGCTTTCGCCAGTTGGTCTTCCCGGTTGTGCCGCCACCACATTACAACAGCCTTGTCGGGCGTAACCCCGGAGGCAATGACTTCATCCCATCCGATCATGGTTTTGCCCAGGCTGGTCACCATGTCGCAGGTGCGCCGCACAAAGTAATGTTCCAGACCAGACCGGCTTCGTTTCCGAGTTTATTATCCTGGATGAACCGCTCGCCAATCCTAATCTCTATTTCTCGCGTACGCGCGCGTCAGACCTTTTTCCCTTTTTTGGTTTCACATGTCACCGAAGGGGTTAACCGGTTGATTCATAATTTGTTTTGAGTGACATCAAGGGGTGGTTGTGATATCACATGCTTGCTGCTTCACTACAAGGTGTGATAGCCGAGACGCTTACGTTGCTTCAAGGCGCGGCTACGTATACGTTTTTGCAATTGCCTGGAAAAGACCGGCTGACGTGCAAATATACTTTTGATATGTGAATTTGCAACTATTTTCCCCCTTATATCTGTTGCCGGCATCCTGATGCACTGTTGCAGAGACCAGGAAGTATTCGTATCTTTGTGCTGAAGGTTTAACCTACCCACAACTGTGCGAAGATGTTCGCACACGTGTGAGCAGACCTTCGCACAGTTGTGCGAACATCTTTGTACAGCTGTGGGCAGGATAAGTCCTTTAGGTGACAGCAATAAAGGACCGGGTTGTCGACAATAATTCATTCACATCCAAACAATAATACTATGGGAATACAGTATGATTTCTACCAGAATCCTGTTCCGAAGAACAGTAACCGCAAACCGAAACTGCACGCACGTGTCAAACCAACCGGAACGATGAAGACATCCGAAGTGATTGAACTCATCCACCAATTCAACTCCCTGAGTACCGCCGACGCCAAAGCCGCGCTGGAGGCCTATACCACTGTGATGAAAATGGCACTGTTAGGCGGACAAATGGTGCAGATTGACGGTCTGGGCCTCTTCTCACTCACGCTCGACTGTCCGCCGGTGGATACGCCCGACGAACGGCGGGCGGAATCGATCCGGGTAAAGTCTGTCACCTTCCGTCCCGATCCCGACTTCCTCGCCGCCTTCAAGAGCCCTCACCTGGAACGTGTACGCGAAAAAAACCATTCACTCAAGCGCTCTCCCGCAGACATCGATCGCCTGCTTGAAAGGTATTTCAAGGATCACAGTTGTATCACCCGGAAAGAGTTCTGCAAGTTGTGCGGCGTAACTTTCGGAACATCCATGCGCCGCATCAACCAACTGATTGCCAACGGTAAATTGCGGAAGGCGAAGTATGGGGTGGGGGTGTACATGCGGCCTGAAGCTGAACGTTCCTGAAGGATAGCCTGAAGGGGCAGGATTCAGGTATATTTGTTTGTGTATCAGTTAATAAGAACGCGCCTGAAGGCAGAAGGCAGCAGTGGTATCACTGTGGAGAGAAGAGGTGAGGGAGTTATAAAGGAGATGTAAAGGAGCCGTAATGGGTAATTCCTGGGCTAAGACGTGGGTTATTCTTTGCAATTCCTTATCTTTGCCGTGCTGAAGTTGCCCCGACTGGGAGTGACGAGCCTTTGGTATGTCATGGAGACAGAACAAAAAATCAGGATAGCAATCATTGGACTGGGCTATGTAGGATTGCCTTTAGCTGTGGCCTTTGCCCGTAAATATCCAGTAATCGGCTACGATATCAATGCCGGGCGAGTAGCATCTTTGCTTGCCGGCAACGATCACACGCAAGAGGTGACGGATGAGGCATTGCAGGCGGTATTAAAGCTGTCCGGCAGTATCGGTATCGAGTCCCAATTGGCAACCGATGCGGGTTTGCAACGAACGGCCGATGCCGACCTGCAGTTAATGGCTGATGCTGATTTGCGACTAACAGCCTATCCTGGCCTGCAATTGACGGCTGATGCCGGTCAGATCCGGACAGGCAACATCTTTATCGTTACCGTCCCAACGCCGGTCACATCTTCTAAAATACCTGATTTGAAGCCCTTGCTGGGTGCCTCTGCCACCGTAGGAAAAGCATTGAAGAAAGGCGATATCGTGATCTACGAATCAACAGTATATCCGGGCTGTACCGAAGAAGACTGCGTGCCTGTGCTCGAACGGGAGTCGGGCTTGAGATACAATGTGGACTTCTTCTGCGGCTATTCGCCCGAGCGCATTAACCCGGGAGATAAGGTACACACGCTGTCCACAATCCGTAAAGTAGTCTCCGGTTCTACTCCCGCCGTTGCCGATAAAGTGGCGCAACTATACGCCTCCATCATCGACGCCGGCGTACACAAAACATCGAGCATCCGGGTAGCCGAAGCCTCCAAGGCAATCGAAAACGCCCAGCGCGACGTGAACATCTCGTTTATGAACGAGCTGGCGCTCATCTTCGACCGTATGGATATCGACACGCAAGAGGTGTTGGAAGCTGCCGCCACCAAATGGAACTTTCTCCGTTTCTCTCCCGGCCTGGTAGGCGGGCACTGCATCGGCGTAGACCCTTACTACCTCCTGCATAAATCGCAGCAGTTGGGCTACAACCCGCAAGTGATCCTCTCCGGCCGCTCTGTAAACGACAGCATGGGCCGCTTCGTCGCCGCCAAAACGATCAAACTAATGATCCGTAAAGGCCTCAAAATCGTCGGCAGCCGAGTGCTTGTGTTGGGCTTCACCTTCAAGGAAAACTGCCCCGACACCCGCAACACGAAAGTAATCGACGTAGTACGTGAATTGGAAGAGTTCGGCCTGCATGTAGACGTCTATGATCCGTACGCGATCCGCGAACAGGTGCGCGTCGAATATGACCTCTCGCTGCGGAGTGAAATGCCCAACCCTTCTTCATACGACGCTATCATCGTAGCCGTCGCCCACAATGTATTTAAAACAATAGACTTCAAAACAATCCACCAACAAGGCAAGGTAATCTTTGACACAAAGGCACTGGTCGAGAGGGAGTGGGTGGATGGGAGGTTATAAAAATCTAATAGAATATGATAGCCAAGCTTTATAGAAAATATATTCCTTCAATTTATCGTGAAAAAATATATCAGGCTTTTCTGGGAGATGTATTGTCTTTTCTCAGAACATTTCCTTTAGTTACAAGATCCAAACTCACCTATTTGTGCCGGCAGATTTTACCTGCAACCGAAAAAAATGCTGCTTATGCATTTATTGGTAAGCATGGATTAACGTGTTATCCTTTTGAGGCATCATTGCTGTATAAGGATCGTGAGGTGGATGTATTCCATGATAAAAATTCCGGTTTACCTTATGTGCTGCATAATCGCAAGAAATTATTTTTTCCATTGAAATACGCTGCAGAGAATGTAAGGGAAACCTATCGTTCATTATTACTGGAGCAGGATCTTACTTCTCCTCATCGATATGTGGAAGATTATACCGAATTGAAGGGAAGGGTATTGCTTGATCTTGGGGCTGCCGAAGGTATATTTTCATTGGAAACGATCGATTTGACAAAGAAAGTATATCTCTTTGAGTGTGAAGATCATTGGATTGAAGCTTTGGAGGCCACTTTCTCTCCTTGGAAAGACAAAGTGTGCATATTGAAGGGTTATATAGGAAATAGTGATGTGGCAAATACATTGTCTTTAGATTCTATTTTTTCAAATCAGGAGGATGTGCCTTTGTTTATTAAGATGGATATAGAAGGTGCTGAACAGGATGCGTTACATGGAAGCCGGAATTTGTTAAATAGGCTTTCGGACGTTCACTTGGCTGTTTGTACATACCATAAAGAAGAGGATGCTGAGGTAATACCCTCGTTGTTAAGTGAATGGGGATATGAAGTGAGTTTTACGGAAGGATATCTATGCTTTGTTCACCGCTATTTAAGGAAATGTTTGGTGCGGGCAAAAAGTAGCGGGGCAGTGATATGACGGAAGAATCGTTAAAGCAGAAAACAGCAAAAGGCCTATTTTGGGGAGGTATTAGTAATGGGATACAACAATTGGTTGGAGCTGTTTTTGGGATCATTATAATGCGTATTCTTTCTCCCGACGATTATGGATTAGTCGGGATGTTGGCAATTTTTTCCGCCATTGCCACCACGTTTATTGATAGTGGCTTTACTATTGCTCTGATTAATAGGAAAGAGATAGAGAAAGAGGATTATAATGCCGTTTTTTGGTTTAGTCTTTTTATTGGCTTATTCTTTTATGTACTATTATTTTTCTTAGCCCCCTTGATTGCCAAATTTTATGATAATGAACTCCTTGTCAATTTGTCAAGAGTTCTTTTTCTTACTTTCTTGTTAAATAGTATGGGAGTAGCCCATTATGCGATGCTGTTTAAGAAAGTGATGGTGAAAGAGAGAGCGAAAATTGATATAGTTTCTGTTATTGTTTCCGGTTGTGTTGGTTTATGGTTTGCTATCAACGGGTTTGCTTATTGGGGGATAGTGCTCCAAATGATATCGTACTCTGCTATTACATTGATCCTTCGATGGAGGTACTCTCCTTTTAAGCCTACTTTTTCCATTGAATTATTCCGGTTGAGAGGAATGTTTCTGTTTAGTTCGAAACTGCTTATAACAAATATTTTTCTCCAAATCAGTAATAATATTTTTTCTGTGCTTTTAGGGAAACTGTATGGGGAGAAGCAGGTAGGATTCTATTCACAAGGATATAAATGGTTCACTATAAGCAGTTCTCTTATCTCGGGGATGATCTCGTCTGTTTCACAACCCATTTTGGTTGAAGTCAATGAAGAGAAAGAGAGGCAAGTGAATATTTTCAGAAAATTGATTAGGTTTGGTGCATTTGTGTCTTTCCCTTGTATGTTTGGATTTGCCTTTATTGGTAAAGAATTCATCCTTGTCACTGTAGGAGAAAAATGGTTAGAAAGTATTCCTTTCCTCCAGATATTCTGTCTGTGGGGCGGGTTTATTTTCTTATGGGTTCTTTATACAAATATACTGCTTGTATATGGGAAGTCTACTATTTATATGTTTTCCATCATTTTAGTTTCAATACTACAATTGGTGGCATTGCTTTTGATTGTGCCGTTTGGCATATTCCCGATGGTATATGCTTATGTTTTCATTAGCTTTGTCGGGCTATTAATATTACATTACTTTGTGAATAAACTAATCTACATTCGGTTACTTGATGTGATAAAAGATATAATCCCGTATATTGTCAGTACCCTTGTGGTCTTGACTGCGACATACCTGCTAACGTCGTTTATCGCAAATATTTATTTATTGCTCTTGTTGAAAATTGCGATTGCAGTTATGATGTATATTGTTATCATGCGATACGCCGATTCTGTTATTTATAACGAATGCATTGCTTTTATAAAGCAAAAATATAGAAAGAATGGATAGTCAGATCGGAGAAAAAGATACTGTATACGGAGTTTGTGATTCTGTATGTGAATTGAAGGACAAGTATTTGATGTTAAACAATTCATTTGAGAAATCTCTTGTTTACCATGTTGGAATAGACGCAGGCTTCTTCTCCGAATACGGGGATATGGTTGATATGATGTTTTATAGTTTGTCTAATAAGATATCATTTAAGCTTTATTCAGCAGACTCAAACTTTGGTTACGAAAAAGGATGGTCTGATTATTTTGAGCCTTTTTGTGAAGAAACATATAAAAACATTCACCATTTTGCGAATGTTCATCAGAAAATCTCCTGGAAACAAATAGTCTCACAGGTAAGGAAAGATATTTTGCCTTTATTAAAATATAAGATAAAATTAGATTTGTTTAGCCCGATTGGCTCCTTTTATAAGTGGCAGTATGGCTACTCATACTATACTCAGGATTTAAGCAAGAAGGTACTGAACAGAAATAAGCTTTACTCGCTTCCTTCATTAGGCTTATGGGGGGATTATCAGGATATGTATCAATTAATGGATGCCATTATTTGGCATTTTAATCCGGATACAAGGAAGAAAATTGGCGAACATATATTTTCTTTAGATTTGCCCCGAGAGTATATTTCGTGCCAAATCAGAGGTGGAGATAAAGTCATGGAATATGGTAAGTTGTATTCTGCTGATATGTATTTGAAAAGGATACAAGAACTTTCATCAATAAAAGATGTCTTTGTATTGACGGATGACTATGGGATTATTTTAGAGCTAAGAGAAAAAGCTCCGGACTTTAATTGGTATTCGTTTTGTACTCCGGAAGAAAAAGGCTATTTTAATAGTGATTTTACCCTCAAAGAACCCTATGAGAAGCGGAAGCAAATGATTAGATTTTTTGCATCTATCGAACTTTTGAAAGAATCTAAACTATTTTTGGGCACGATCACTTCAGGTCCCAGTTGTCATATAGCTAATCTGAATCAGAATGAGGTCTTCTTTGTGGATATGGACACTGACAAGTACTTGTATACAATTGATACAAAATATGGCGAACGTCAGAATCTCATTCGTGATTTTCTAACACGCAATGCCAAAGCAGGCATATGGGAACAAATGGAAAAATAAAGAAGAATTTAACATATCACTAGCAGACATAACAATGAGTAACCCCAGAGTTTTAGCATTCTATCTTCCGCAATATCATCCTATTCCTGAGAATGATCAATGGTGGGGAACAGGATTTACCGAATGGACTAATGTGGGTAAAGCAAAACCCTTGTTTAAAGGGCATTATCAGCCTAAAGTTCCTGCTGATTTGGGATATTATGATCTACGATTACCAGAAAGTAGGCAAGCACAAGCTGATATGGCTCGTGAATATGGTGTGGAAGGTTTTTGTTACTGGCATTATTGGTTTGGGAATGGGAGAGTTCTACTTGAAAAGCCTTTTACAGCAGTTTTGTCTTCAGGAAAGCCGGATTTTCCCTTTTGTCTCGCTTGGGCTAATCATTCGTGGGAGGATAAATTATTTAATAAGGATGGTAGTAAGAAGTTACTCATCGAGCAGTTATATCCGGGAGCAGATGATATTTTGAATCACTTTAACTATGTCTTGCCTGCATTTAAAGATAAGCGATATATTTGTGTAGATAATAAGCCTTTATTTATGGTTTACTCTCCTTATGAACTCCCTGATGCAACCGGATTTATTGAGAAGTGGAGTGAGTTGGCAAGGCATGAGGGACTTGAAGGCATCCATTTCGTAGCTCATACCTATAATGAAAACGATATTGATAAATTCTTGCAAATGGGCTTCAATGCTGTTAATGTGGTGCGTTTATTTCACTTTTTCAAAAAGGATTTTTCGTTTTTAGAGAAAGCCTATATGAAGGTTATGAAATATGTATTCGGAAGGGGGCGTGTTGTGTCGTATGAAAGAGCTTCGAAATATTTTATTGGAGATGAAGAAGAGTCAGATTCTTGTTATCCGACTTTAATCCCTAATTGGGATCATTCTCCCAGATCGGGTAGCTCAGGGCATATACTAACGGATGCAACTCCGGATCTTTTTTATAAACATGTACGTGACACAATTAAAAAAGTCAAAGATAAAGAAAACCAGCATACTATTATTTTTCTCAAATCATGGAATGAATGGGCTGAAGGTAATTATATGGAACCTGATTTGAAATATAGAAGAGGTTATTTGGAAGCTTTGAAGAAAGCATTAGAGAATAAATAACATATGTTTAAGGCTCCTATCTTATTTCTCATTTTCAATCGTCCAGATACCACCCAACAGGTTTTTGAGCGGATACGACAGATACAACCGGCTAGGCTATATGTGGCAGCCGACGGACCGCGTGCTGATAAAGAAGGTGAAGCCGCTAAATGCGATCAGACAAGAAAGATTATCGATCAGATTGATTGGGAATGTGAATTGAAAACGCTTTACAGGGAAAATAACCTGGGTTGTAAAATAGCGGTCAGTACTGGTATTACCTGGTTCTTTGAACAGGAGGAGGCGGGGATTATTCTGGAAGATGACTGTTTGCCGGATTTGTCTTTTTTTCCTTTCTGTGAAGAAATGCTGATACGATATAAAGATGATACGCGAATCGGCCATATTGGTGCTAATTGTTTTTTCCCAGGTATTGTAAGTGAAGGGCTGAGTTACGATTTCTGTTCTATTTCGCATATCTGGGGATGGGCTTCCTGGCGTAGAGTTTGGAATAACTATGATGTCAATTTTAGATATTGGAATGAAGCTTCGCATAACAGTGTAAAACGAAAATCCTTATTCAACAGTTTACGGGAAGAGATTTACTTTTCATCTTTCATTTCCGATACACTTGCTGGTAGTAAGGGGATAAATACGTGGGATGTGCAATATTTGTTCATGTTGCGAGTCCAAAACCAGTTATGTATCTATCCTAACGTGAATTTGGTCACGAATATAGGATTATATTCTGTGGATGCGACGCATACTGGATCGAAGGAGGCTAAGAAGTCATATATACCATCAGCATGTATGACTTTTCCGTTAAAACCTCCGGAATATGTTTTATCCAACAAAGTAATTAACAATACTACTGTGAAGAAAAAATTCTTCTCTTATAAAAGGCTTTTAAGATATTTTATACCTCTATAATCTATGTCTATTCCCAAAAAGATCCATTGGTGTTGGCTAAGTGGAGATCCCGTTCCACACAAATTACAAAAATGCATAAACTCATGGCAAAAGATTATGCCTGAGTATGAAATTATTTGTTGGGATACGAAGCGATTTGACGTTCATCGTGTCCCTTTTGTCAAACAAGCATACGACTGTCGGAAATGGGCTTTTGCTGCAGATTATATACGTCTGTATGCATTGTATACGGAAGGTGGTATCTATTTGGACTCAGATGTAAAAGTGTTTGAACGTTTTGATAAATTTCTACATCATTCTGCCTTTTCATCCATAGAATATAACCATACCATGTTCAAGGGAAGGAGTGACAAAAACTGGTACTCGATGTATGCAGGCTATGCAATCCAAGGAGCAATTATTGGATCTGAAAAAGGAAATTCCTGGATTGGAAAGTGTTTAGAGTATTATTCGGATAAACAGTTTCATTTTGCCAATGGGAGATTTAACGATGATCTGACTATAATTTGCAATGTAATAGCAAAGATAGCATATGATGACTATGGATTTAGGTACGATGTTTTTACAGATGAGCCACAACTATTGCGGGAAGATATCGTTATATATCCTTCATATATGTTTGCCAGTTTATGGGATGATGTCAGACCTTCGACTGTAGCATTACATTTATGCGAATCGGGATGGCAGGATAACGTTACGGCAAAAAGTAAAGCAAATGCATTTATTCGGAAGAAAATGGAGTTGTTTGCTTCTACACGAATAGGCGGATACCTGTTATATCAATGGAAGAAGAAGAAAAAAAAGGGCAAATGATATGAGATTACTATATGACCACTATATGTTTTCCATGCAACGGTTTGGAGGGATTACACGATATTTCTCTGAGTTAATGACTAATTTACCTAAAACATATAGCTATTCATTCCCTATAAAATTCTCTGAGAACTATTATGCTAAAACTATAAATCCGGAGATCAAACAACTATCAGATATTCTTCCTTTTCGAATAAGAAGACAAATCTACTGTTACTATAATGATGAGGCCGTAAAAAAGGCTCTTAAGACCGGTAGCTTTGATCTTTTCCATCCTACCTACTACAACGGTTATTACTTAAAAAATATCAAAAAGCCTCTTGTGATAACTATCCATGACATGATTCATGAGAAATTTCCGGAAAAGTTTGTGTCTTACGACAAGACAAGCATATATAAACGCTTGCTGGCGGAAAAAGCTTCTCATATCATTGCAGTTAGTCAGCACACAAAAAAGGATATTGTTGAATTGTATGGGATAGATGAGAAGAAGATTTCTGTTGTCAATCATGGATATAAGCCAGGTATAACGCCGTGTAAACAATTGTTTGATAACTACATTTTATATGTGGGAGAACGAAAGGGATATAAAAATTTCCACATCTTCATAGAATCGCTTATTCCATTGCTGAAAGATAATCCCGGGATTAAAATTGTTTGTACAGGAAAACCTTTCACACCTGATGAACTAACAGTATTTGATTCTTGCGGCATTAGGAAGCAAATGGTACAAATAAGTGCATCGGATGAAGAGTTAGGATCACTATACAAGTATGCAAAAGCGTTTGTATATCCTTCTATGTACGAAGGATTTGGGCTTCCAATACTGGAAGCATTCTCGTATGGTTGTCCGGTTTGCCTTAGTAACGCCAGCTGTTTTCCTGAGGTGGCAGAAGAGGGCGGGTGTTATTTTGACCCTGTGGATAAGGTGTCTATTTTACAGGCTGTTTCAAAAGTTGTTTTTGATGCCGATTATGCAAATATGCTTAGATTTGCAGGAAATAAAAGATTGGAGCGTTTCTCGATCGACTGTATGGTTGAACAGACATGTCATGTGTATGAGAAATGCATTAAACAGAGATAACATAGTATCACATGGAAATTCCTATTATTATTGTTCATAAAGGCAATTCTTTTTATCTGTCACCAGTATTGCGGCAGATGAGGCTTTTTAACCCGGATAGTCGCATTTGTCTGATCAGTGACAGTGCGACCAAAGGGTATGACGGTCTGATTGAACATCATGATATAGATGATTATATGCAGAGTGCAAACGAGTTTGCCAAGTCTTATGTCCATTTATCATCTAACCCTTATCCTTATGAATTGATATGTTTTCAACGCTGGTATATCATACTCGACTTTGTGCGCCGACATCACATGAAACACTTTCTGTGTATGGACTCGGATGTGTTGCTTTTTTGTAAAGTCGATGATGCTTTCCCGAAATATGCTGAATACGAATTTACGATCTGCGGTAAAGGAGGTCCGGGTTGTTCGCTATTCAACCCTGCTTCATTGCAACGGTTCTGTGACTATATATCGGGATTGTATACGACGGAAAATGTTCAACGATTACATGACTTCTATCAACCGTTTATCGATAACAAGCTACATGGTGGTTTTTGCGATATGACGGTGTTTGTCTGGTATCAGGATGATATGTCTCCTAATGTTGTGGATATTGCCAATCCTCCCCGGGATGGAGAATGTTTTGATGGTTGTTTTACTTTGTCTGCCGGTTTTGAGATGGAGGGAAATATAAAAAAGATCTATTGGCAGGAGAATCAGCCTTATGGCAAATGGTTGGTTGATGGTTCTTTAGTTAAATTGCTTTGCCTGCATTTTCAGGGAAGAACGAAATACTCCATTTACAAATATACGTTGGATGAGAAGATGATTCATCGTACGGATATTGGCTATACGTTGAGCTGGATGTTTTCGAAGAGTATTATTCAGGCAAGGATAAATGGATTGAAGAAAGCTATTGCCGATCCTCAGATGTTTGTCAGGGTACTGAAAGCTAAATTGAAAATAAAGTAACAATGTCTCCTGTCTTTTCCATTATTACCGTCACTTACAACGCCGCTCAATGGTTGGAACGTACAGTGTTGAGTATTCTGGGGCAGTCGTATCCACATATAGAGTATATCATTATTGACGGGGGATCGACGGATGGAACCGTGAATATCATCAAACAATACGAATCGGGTATCGCTTATTGGGTGAGTGAGCCTGACCAGGGGTTGTATGATGCCATGAATAAAGGACTCCGGAAAGCTGCCGGTGAGTATGTTTGGTTTGTCAATGCCGGTGATACGCTTTTTTCAATGGATATTATTCAGCAAATAGCTCTGATTATTCAGAAAAAGAAACTGCTTCCGGATGTGATTTATGGAGAGACGGCTATTACGGATAAGGACGGAAGGCAAGTAGCAATGCGTCGGTTGAAAGCTCCGGAGAAGTTGACATGGAAAAGTTTCCGGATGGGGATGTTGGTATGTCACCAGTCGTTTATTGCCCGGCGCGAATCTGCTCCCGAATATGATCTGCAATATCGCTTTTCGGCCGACTATGCCTGGTGCATCGAATGCCTGAAACGGGCACGGCGTATTACGAATACACGGATGATACTTTCCAATTTCTTGGAAGCAGGGATGTCGGAAGTTAACCGTAAAGCCTCTCTGCAGGAAAGATACCAGATCATGTGTATTCATTATGGTAAAATAACCAGCGTATTACTGCATGGTTGGTTTGCCGTCCGTTTTTATTCTGCTAAATGGTTTAAAGGCCGGGTGTGAGACGTGGAGGCATCCTTCTTATGGGTGGCTTCTGAATAATATTTCATGATTACAAATTAAATACAATACAAATGCAGAAATTAATGAAGCAATGGGGAAAGCACATCGTGGCGATAGTAGTATTTATCGCATTGTCTGTGGCTTATTTCGCCCCGTCTTTCTTTGATGGAAAAACGCTGATGCAAAGCGATAATATTAAGGCTGCCGGAATGGGAACCAGTCAGGTAGAGAAATATGCGGCTACAGCCGAGCCTGGTGAGTTCAGTGTCTGGTCGGATGCAATGTTCTCCGGTATGCCATATGGCCCTGGATACGGTAGCCCGGCTCCTAATTTACCTAAATTTGAATTGATTGAGAAACCGGTAAAGGATATTGGATATACCGATGCAGCCATGGTATTGGCAGGGTTGATCTGCTTTTACATCCTTATGTGTATCATGGGGGTTAACTGGTGGCTGGCTGTAGGAGGGTCAATTGCCTTTGCCTTTGCAACATATAATATTGTAATTATTGAAGTTGGGCATATCGTCAAGGCCTATGTGATGGCTTATATGCCTTTAACCCTGGCGGGAATGGCGCTGCTTTTCAAGCGAAAGTATCTCTGGGGGGGGCTTTTGTTCCTGCTGGGGGTGGCACTGTCACTTTCGAACGGACACGTACAAATTACATACTATTTGGTGCTTCTTTGTGTCTTTATCTATCTGGGCTTTGCAGTAAGCAAACTGATGGAGAAGGATTGGAAGGAATTACTACGTGTATCCCTGATTATGGTTGCTGCTGTGGTTTTGGCTATACTGCCGAATGCGCAGGGAATGTATGTCAACTGGGAGCTGGGCAAGACTTCTACCCGTGGAGCCACTGAATTGACTACCACTACGCCCGCTGGTGAAAAGATCTCTTCCGGATTAGATAAAGACTATGCATTCCAATGGAGCTATGGCAAAGCAGAACTACTGACCTTCCTGATTCCTTCTGTCTATGGAAGTGCAACGGGGACAATGCTGGACAGTTCTTCTGAATTTATAAAGGAATTGAAAGCCAAAGGATATCAGGTAGGAAATGAAACAATGGCGCCTACCTACTGGGGGGATAAGCCGGGCACATCCGGACCGTCGTATATCGGTGCTGTGATATGTTTCCTGTTCATCCTGGGCATGTTTGTGTGTAGAAGCCAGTTGAAATGGTGGTTGTTTGCGGGAGGCTTGTTTACTACTTTTCTGGCGTTCGGGCGGAATATGGATTGGTTCAATGATATCATGTTCCATTACCTGCCGATGTACAACAAGTTCCGTACCGTGGAGATGGCATTGGTGATTCCGGGTATGGTGGCCGTAATTATTGCTTTCTGGGGATTAAAGGAGATTGTGGATGGCAAAGCAGACGAAAAACTGTTAAAGAACGGTTTGATCACTTCCCTGGCCATTACCGGCGGTATCTGTCTATTGGTATGGTTATTACCTACCTCATTCTTCAGCTTCCAGTCTACCTACGATGAATTGAATGGATACACAAATCAGCCCTGGTATAACGCTTTGCTTATAGACCGTGCATCGATGGCTTCTTCGGACGCACTTCGTTCGTTGGTATTTGTCTTGCTGACGGCTGGGTTGGTGTTTGTCTATATGCGGGCGAAAGATAAGACGAAGATCTCTCTTATCCTTTGCGCCGGTATTGCTGTGCTTACACTGGTTGATTTATGGTCTGTAGACCGCCGTTTCCTGAACGAAAAAAACTTTGTGAAGGAAACCCCTGCACAAACGTATAAAGAGACTGTCGCCGACCAGGAGATACTAAAAGATAAGACACTCTCTTTCCGTGTGTTCAATCTCAATAATCCCTTCCAGGAAACCACTACTTCTTATTACCATCACTCCATCGGTGGATACCACGCTGTAAAACTGAGAAGATATCAAGAATTGATTGACCATCGGTTAATGAAAGAAACAAACATTATCATCAAGTCTCTACAGGGTGCAACATCGATGGAAGACATCATGCAGGCGTTTGCCTCTATGCCCACATTGAATATGCTCAACGCGCGTTACATTATATATAATGCCGGACAGCCGCCGATCTTGAATCCATACGCTTACGGCAATGCCTGGTTTGTAGAGAATGTGGAGATGGTGGATAATGCAGATACTGAGATTGCTGCGCTGGATATAATCAATCCATTGCACACCGCTGTTGTGGATAAGCGTTTTGCCGCCGATCTTCAAGGGTTTACTCCTCAGCCTGATTCGCTGGCCACCATAACACTTGACAAGTATCGTCCGAATAAATTGACCTATACATCCAAAGCATCCACTGAGCAACTGGCTGTTTTCTCGGAGATTTATTATCAGCCGGGTTGGAAAGCAACAATCGACGGTAAGCCAGTCTCCCATTTCCGTGCCGACTGGACATTACGCGCCATGCGTATCCCGGCCGGCGACCATACAATCGTCTTCGAATTCCGTCCTGAAGGGTATGTAATAGCCGCTAATGTATCGGCCTACAGTTCTTCCCTGATCCTGTTGTTGCTGATTGCCGCCATCGGTTATTCTCTTTGGAAAGAATTCGATCCACGTGGCATGAAAGGGGAAACGGCTGAAAAAGAAGACTAATCTCTTCTCTACTGAAAAAAATGCTTTTCCCTTGTCTTTCCTCGAAAAAGAACTATCTTTGCCCCCGCAAACCTGCGGCTGTGGTGTAATTGGTAGCCACGCCAGACTTAGGATCTGGTGCTGAGAGGCGTGGGGGTTCGAGTCCCTTCAGCCGCACAACCATAGTTAATCTCCGGAAATATTTCCGGAGATTTTTTTGTTTTTTAGGCCCATTCGTTTTCATGATTGGTTTATTCGTTTTGAGGAAGTGATCCGGTGGCTTGTTTTAACAATGCAGTATATTTACACTTGGTAAAATGCTTCTTTCCGAAAAATCACTAAATAAATACGTTTATGAGAACACATTGTTTTTTTGCACTTATCGCTACCTTTTTTATGTTTTCTTGTCCGGTAGTCACAGCGCAGGACTGGCCTCAATTCCTTGGTCCGGATCGGAACAGTATTTCCACACAGAAAGGGCTGTTGAGAAGTTGGCCTGAAGGAGGTCCGGAGGTGTTATGGGCTGTCAATGTAGGTAGAGGTTATGGCGGTCCTGTGGTGAAGGATGGCAAGGTATACCTGCTTGATAGAGATGATGAGGTGGGGGATATGATGAGATGCTTTAGCCTTCAGACAGGCGAAGAACTTTGGAAATTCAGTTATGAATCTCCCGGTACTGTTTCATTCCCCGGATCGCGAAGTGTGCCCATTGTAGACGACAGCCATGTGTATTCCTGCGGTCCCAATGGTGATTTGTATGCCATAGATGTCAAGACACACAAACCGGTTTGGAGCAAAAACGTGTGGACAGACTTTGGTGGAAAAACCATTCCTATATGGGCAATCTCACAGTGCCCGTTGATTTATGGCGACTTGCTTATCCTGGCCTCCCAAGCTCCTGATGCAGGGGTGGTGGCCTACCATAAAATGACCGGCGATCTTGTTTGGAAAACACCTAACCTGGGTAATGAAAGCTATGTAAGTCCGAAGGTGGTGAAAATTTCCGGAGAAGATCATCTGGTGATGATCACTTCATCAACGAACCCTTTCAGAAGCCAGGGAGCCGAGCCAACCAAGGGAAATGTAGTAGGGATGAATCCCCATACGGGGAAAATCCTGTGGCAGTATGTAAACTGGGATTGTCATATCTCAGTACCCTGTGCCGTGGATGCCGGAAACAATAAGCTGTTGATCGCCGGTGGTTATGAACGCGGTGCTACCATGATACAGGTGAACAAAAAAGCGGATGGCAGTTTTGATACTTCCGAACTTTTTACCACGTTGGAGTTTGGCGACCAGACCAAACCGCCTCTCCTGTACAACGGCTACTTTTACGCACAGTACTTTACCAACTCAAAGCGGGATGGCCTTGTCTGTATGAATATGGATGGAAAGGTAATGTGGAAGACCGGGCGGAATCCGAATTTCGACCGTGGTAGCCTGATTCTTGCCGATGGTTTGCTACTGGCTACCGATGGTGTAAAAACATTATACCTGATCGAGCCAGACCCGGCCGGCTTTAAGCCAATCTCCAAAGCCGCATTGCTTGGAGAAGGAGCCGCATTCACGGAAGGAATGTCGAGCGTGGGCGGTAATACCCAGAACTGGGGCCCGATGGCGCTGGCAGATGGCAAACTGTTAGTCCGCGATCAGAACCGGATGCTTTGTGTAAAAATCACTAAATAACTATTGGGCGATTCCCACGTAGAAAGACTACTACAGGGCTTCTTGGTAGTAATCCATATAGAGGGTGTGTCAAAAGTCCAACCTTTGCACACCCTCCAACCACGTGACTTTACATTATCAAAGATAGCCTCCTTATCAGCCAGGGTAATTCCTTTTAATGGTTTTCAGGCCCTTGTATTTCATGGGGCCAGGGTTTTACATGACAACGAATAGCAAAATCATCCCATTGCCTGGCCAATTCTTTCACTTTTTCAGGATAGCGTTCAGCCAGATTCTCTATTTCTGTGCGATCGTTTTCCAGATCATACAGTTCCCAACGGCTCAGATCAATATCTTCTGTTTGGTTTTCAACAGCCTTATAAACCAGCTTCCATTTCCCTGTACGAATGGCACGGTTCCCTTCGTGTTCCCAGTATAATGGACGGTCATAGTTGAATTTGTCTGTAGTAAATGAAGGTAAGAGGCTGATACCTTCAGCTGGAGTTATCTCCGCGCCATTGTATGTTTTCGGATATGTTGTTTGAGAGGCATCCAGCAAAGTCGCCATAATATCCGGTAATTGTCCCGGTTGCCAGCGCCTTTGCCCTTGGTGCGCTTTTATTTTTGCCGGCCAGTGTACTAATAAAGGTGTAGATATTCCTCCTTCATGTACCCAGTGTTTGTATTCTCTGAAAGGGGTATTGCTTGCATAAGCCCATCCTTGCCCATAAGCGATGTATGTATCCGGCCCTCCCGGCATGGTACCGTTTCCCTGCATTACAGCACGCCCGTCGCGTGTGCGGTAAGGGATCAACCGGGTCTGTAACTCATCTTTCTCCATGGGTATGAGTTGTGCATGCTGCGGAACTATAACTGCTGTAGGTACTACTTGTCCACGGCCTACTGTTTCTGCACAACCTCCGTTATCCTGTAAGAAGACAATCAGCGTATTCTCCAATTGATTCGTACTTTTCAGATAATCGATCAAACGGCCGATATTCTTATCCATGTTACTAACCATGGCGGCATAGACTTCCATACAATGGGTTTCAAAGTCTTGGTCTTTGACATTTTCCCAGCGGGTAACGGTGGTATCGATGCTCAATCCCCATTTCTTGTCAATCACTCCTGCATCCATCATTTGCTGATATTTTTCTTTGCGAAGATTATCCCAGCCTTTATCAAATTTGCCTTTGTAGGGAGCGATATCTTCTTCCAAAGCGTGCATAGGCCAGTGAGCTGCCGTATATGCAACATACATAAAGAATGGGCTTTTGTCGGAAGCTTCCCTTTGTTGAAGGAATTGAATCGCATTATCCGTTATCGCATTTGTATAGTAAAAAGTTTCAGGATGATATTGGGGATCATTTTCAGGTGTGATATATTCGTTCCCGCGACATAATGTTTGCGGATCATAGAAACTACCTCCCCCCGCTATTGTTCCATAAAAGTGGTCGAAGCCTCTTTGTAAAGGCCAGTTGTGTTTGGGGCTGTCTTTTTTCATAAAACGCGTCATGTGCCATTTCCCAACGGCAAATGTTTCATATCCATTGCCCTTCAGCGCTTCGGCTATGGTCACACAGTGATTGTTGAGATCACCCTGGTAGCCATCTTCACCTCTGTTATCTGTCATGTGACCAATACCTGTCTGATGCGGGTGAAGCCCTGTCATCAAACTGGCACGTGTAGGACAACTACGCGCCGTATTATAAAATTGCATGTATTGCAAGCCCTGTTCAGCCAACCGGTCTAATACCGGTGTAGATATAACGCCGCCATAACAGCTGATATCGGAATATCCCATATCATCAGACATTATTAAAATGATATTAGGCCTTTCTGCCTCTTCATGCTGCTGTGTGCAGGAGAGGGAGACTAAAGAAATGCCGGACAGTAAAACCGGGGTATAAGTTTTCTTTTGCATAGTAGTATGTGATAAAGTATTATTAATTCAAAAAGCGGGAGAAGACAGCCTTGACATCAAGGCTTATTTTGTGCCTGTGCCATATCCGGCCGTTGGGCATGGACAGGCACACAAGTAAGGGCGAAAAGTAAATAAGCAGCTTTTTCATGCAGATATAGATTGTATGATATCGGTAAAGATAGCGGGATATTCCGTTATTTTTATATCCTTTTGGATTGGCTAACACTTTTTGGCTATAAATCGTATGTTCTTTAACATTAATTGACCGCCAAAAACTTGACAAAGGCTGTTTGAGGCAGTATCTTTGCATTGTGGTTTTTTCATAATAGTATTAGATTTAAGGTTAACAAAGTTTGATTAGGGGTTGTCGTGATGACAGCCTTTAATTTTTTTGTACCCCTACTATCGGGAAGAGGTTTCTTGTGTTTAATCAACAATCTAATAGTACTGCTATATGAAGACAAAAAATGGGTTCTATCGTGTTTTTCTTGCTTTCATCAGTTTCTCTTTGTTTGGAATACCAGGTGTTGCCCAAGACGCTAAACCGCTTCGGCTGGCTGTTGCCGGCGTGAGCCATGGCCATGTGTGGGAAGTGGTGAACCGGATCGGGCGTGGCGACTTTGAGATCGTTGGTGTAGCTGAGCGAGACGAAACCATTAGTCAAAACTCCCCTATACGTAAGAAAGTAGACGCTTCTTTATTTTATACCGACCTGGAAGAGATGCTGGACAAAACCAGGCCTGAGGCCGTTATCGTGTACGAGTCTATTTTTGATCATCTGCGCGTGGTAGAAGCCTGTGCGCCGAGGGGCATCCATGTGATGGTGGAAAAGCCGTTGGCCATCAATATGGAGCATGCCTCCCGAATGGCTGAGCTGGCCCGGACACATGGCATCCTGTTACTTACCAATTACGAAACCACCTGGTATGCCACGAACCATGAAGCGCAGCGTCTGGTGCAGGAGGGTGCCGTGGGGCCAATCAACCGGATCAACGTCTATGATGGGCACGAGGGTCCGGTGGAGATCCGTTGTGGCAAAGAGTTCCTGGACTGGCTTACTGATCCGGTGCTGAACGGTGGCGGTGCCGTGATGGACTTTGGTTGCTATGGCGCCAATCTGGCTACCTGGCTTTTGCAAGGGCAGGAGCCGGTAAGTGTCTATGCTGTTTTGAAACAAACCAAACCGGCTATTTATCCCAACGTAGACGATGATGCCACGATTGTGGTCACCTATCCTTCTGCGGTGGTACAGATCATGGCCTCATGGAGTTGGCCGATGGGGCGGAAGGATATGCATATTTATGGCAACAAAGGATACATCTACCAGGATACCCCCACACGGATGCGTGTCCGCACGGGTAAAAGCGAGGAGCAACAGACGCCTGCTCCATTGCAGCCCCCTTACAATGACTCGTTTTTGTATCTCAAAGCGGCTGTCCGTAAGGAGATAGAGGTTACGTCAGGTGATCTGTCGTCTCTCACGAATAACCTGCAGGTAGTGCGCATTCTGGAAGCTGCCGTCCAGAGTGGGAAGACGGGTAAAGTAGTTTATTTTTGAGTACAGGCATACACTGTTTTCCCGTCTTTGCATAGGGAAGGACAAGTGTATCAAGTAAATCTAAATAACCGACAGGTCTACATCATTCTTTTGCGCATATTGCGACGGGCTCATGCCGAATTGTTTAGAAAACGACCGGCTGAAGTATGATTGTGAGTTGAACCCTACGGCTTCCGATATCTCGTATATTTTCATTTCCCCCCGGAGAATCAGTTCTGCGGCTTTTTTCAGTCGTGTCAGTTTGATGAGGTCGTTGGGTGTGAGGCTTGACAGGGCGTTGATCTTCCGGTAGAGCGTTGGCCGGCTCAGGTTCATCTTGTCTGCAATCAGTTCCACATCCAGGTCGATGTTGCTGATGTGTTCGTTGATAATATCGTTCAGCTTTTCCAGAAAATGCTCGTCGGCTTTGGTGTATGCCATCGACTTCATGTGGGCGATGGGCGAGTGGAAGTAATAGTTGCGGATATTGTTGCGGTTGTTCATCAGGTTGGTGATCTGTGCCAGGAGGATATCCATCGAGAAGGGTTTCTCAATATAGGCATCGGCACCCAGTTCCAGTCCTTCCAAGCGGGACTGGGTGGTGTTCCTGGCCGTCAGCAGGATCACCGGTATATGGCTGAACTCCAGGTCTGTCTTTACTTTCTTCAGTAGGCCTAACCCATCCATGACCGGCATCATGATATCGCTCACAATCAGTTGTATGCTGTATTCCTGCAGCAGGAGAAGCGCTTCTTCTCCGTTTGTAGCGGTCAGCACATTATATAATGTATGGATCTCATTGCCTACGAATTCCTTCATCTCGTCATTATCTTCCACTACCAATACGGAGGGGCGTGCGGGATCCAGTTCGTATACCACCTGTATGGCATCGGGCGTTTTCTCTGCTGCGGCTTCTTCCTGCAGGCGGATGGAATCGGGCTGGTTGACGGGTAATTGCAGCCGGAAGGTGATCAGCGGTTCGGCTGTTTCCAACAACGACAGCGTGCCCCGGTGCATTTCGGCCAGTGATCGCGCCAGGGGTAGTCCCAGTCCTGTTCCGGACTGGTGCTCGGCATGTTCACTGCGGAAGAAGGGTTCGAATATTTGTTTTCTGATCTCTGGCGCGATAGGCTGCCCATCGTTTGTGACATCGATCAGGAATTGGTCGGTATCTTCCTGCCGGGTGAGCGTGATGCGGATCAGGGTGGCTGCGTATTTCAGGGCATTAGACAGCAGGTTGCTGATAATCTTGGTGCAGGCTTCCTTGTCTATGTAGGCAAACAGTTTTTTTGTATTGGCCTGTATTTCGAATTTGAGTTTGCGTTGTTCGGCTGTATCCTGGAAGCGGCTGCAATGGTCGTATAGGAAGGATACGATGTCTGTTTGGACAAACGAGAGGCGATAGCCCTGTAGTTCGGTTTTGCGGAAGTCCAGCAGTTGGTTCACGAGTGCCAGCAGCCGGTTGGCGTTCTTCTCCACCACCGTCAGGTATCCTTGTGCTTCGGGTGGGATTCCCTGGTTGGCGATCACCTTTTCCAGTGGGCTTTTGATGAGCGTGAGTGGGGTACGGATCTCGTGGGCGATATTGATAAAGAAATCTATCTTGGCCTGGTACAATTCTTTCTCTTTTTTATCTTCAAATCGTTTGATACTACGCCGGATGCGCCGCCTGCCTTGCTGTACCACGAAGTGGAAAGCAAGTCCGCACAGCCCGAGGAAGAGGATGGTATAGACCACGATGGCTGCGTCTGAAAGCCACCAGGGTTGTTTGATGGTGATCCGCAGCGTGGTGACTGCTTCGTTCCAGTGGCCGGATACGTTGGTGCTTTTTACTTTGAATGTATAATGGCCGGGAGGCAGTTTGGTGTAATAGGCGGTATGTGAACCGGTGAGATAGGTCCACCGGTCGCTGAGGCCTTCCAGTTGGTAGGCATACTTGGTCTGGCGGGGAGCGATATAACTGAGGGCGGCAAAGTCGATGTTGAACGTAGACTGTTCATTGGCCAGCACCAGGTGCCGGCTGAAGATCACGGGCAGGGTGGGGAGTGGTGTTTCTATGGCTTTGTCGTATACGGTAGTGGAGGTGAGGTATACCTTGGGCATTTGTTCGACGGGATGTATTTCTTCGGGTTTGAAGCGTACCATTCCTTTGACCATTCCGAAGTACATGCGTCCGGAGGGGTCTTTCCAGGCGGAGTTGTAGTTGAACTGGTTAGTGATGAGGCCGTGGTCTTCGGTGTAGACGGTAAACTCATCCGTCCGTGGGTTGAGGCATACCAATCCGTTAGCGGTGCTGATCCACAGGTTCTTGTTGCTGTCGGGCAGGATGCGGAAGGAGACATTGCTGGGAAAGCCATTGGCGATGGTATAGCGGGTGATCTCTCCTGTACGGCGGTTGTGTTTTTTGACGCCGCCGAGGGTGGCAAACCACAGGTTATAGTCGTCGTCTTCGTAGATATCGTTTATGGTGTTACTGCTGCTGGTCCGGATGGTGTCGTGTGCAAAGGGATGGCAGGTCTGGTCGGCGGGGTTGTAATAACGCACGCCGCCATTTACCATGCCGATCCAGATCACACCGGTATGGTCTTCGAGGATGCTTTGGATGCGGTATTTGGTTTGGAAAGCGGGCATATAATCGAATTGATCTGTGGCCTCATTATAGCGATACATACCGTTGGCGGTACCTGCGAGCAGCATGCCGTTGGGTAGTTTCTTCATGATCACGATCAGGCTGTTACTCCCCAGCGTGTAATGCTTCATTACGTGGCCACTGGGGATATCGATCCGGTCGATCCCGTTGAGCGAACCTACCCACAGCCGGTCGCCATCGGCCACCAGTCCGTGTAGGTTGGTGCGGGAGATGCTTCGTTCGCCACGTTGGGGCTGATAATTAATGTACAGGCCTGTGCGGGTGTCGAGTTTATTGAGCCCGGCATCTTCGGTGGCGATCCAGAGGTTGTCGTACCGGTCGGTACAGATATCGTGCACCAGGTCGCCCTGCATCACATTGGCATCGGGATAGGCATAGAACTTCTCGAAGGGTTGGAAGGGTGAGTAGTAGTTTACACCTCCAGAATAGGTACCGACCCAGATGCCTCCTTCATTGTCGCGGCAGAAGTTGTAGAGCGAATTGGTGGAGAGCGAATACGGATCGTAGGGCCGTTTCTGCACGTGTGCATACGTGTCGGTGGATGGGGTGTAGATGAAGAGGCCTGATTCGGATCCGATCCATACCTCATCTTCTTTTGTCTGGATGAAGCCTTGTACGGTCATCTCTTTTTTCCGCACTTCTTCCTGCAGGATGTCTTTGTAGGTGAGGGTGGCTACGTCGAATAGCTTGGCTCCGTTGGTAGTGGTGCCGATAAACAGTTTGTCGCCGGTGGCGGTAGCATAGACCTTTGTCAGGTTGCGCAAGGTATATGGGGCGGAGTGGGCAAAGAGGTCGTATCCGGTGAAGGTGCCGTTTTGCCGGTCGAAAGCATACAGCATACCGTTCGAGAGGGTGATCCAGAGGTCGCCTTGTGGGGAGAAGCAGAACGAGGTGGGCGTGCCGTTGTCGGGGATGGTATATACCTGGTGTGCGTTGAGCCGCTGGTCGTATCTTACCAACTGCCCGTCGAGGATCATCCACAGGTAGCCTTCGGGTGAGGCAGACAATCCGCCTACGCGTATGCCTTTGGTGAAGGGGATGAGTGCAAAGGTTTCGTCGGCTCCGTTGTACTTGTACAGGCCGCGGTAGGAGCCGATCCATAGAATGCCTTCGCTGTCAACGGCCATACTGCTGATGTTGCTGCTGCCGAGGGCTTGTTTTTGCTCAGCATCGTCGCGGAATACGCGGAACGAATAGCCATCGAAGCGGTTCAACCCGTCGCGCGTGCCGAACCACATGAAGCCGTTGGCATCCTGCAGGCAACAACTCACAATATTATTACTCAATCCGTCTTGTACCTGGTATTGCCTGAAGTAATAGGCTTTCGATGCCGATACCTGTACACAGGCGACCAACAGAAAAAACAGGATGATGCGGATATGTGTGTTCATGGCTGGTAGTAGTTTCGATCACAAGATACGGTTTTATGAGACGATTGTGTTGCACTTTTGTATCAAGTTTTTGTATTTTGATGTTTAAAACTGCTGTCTTGGGGTATGACAGACCAAACTGAAAAACTTGTGGAGCGGCAATCGTTTCAAATTTGCCCCGATTGGAAAGCGTTGACCCTCCAATCCGCTCCGGCTGTCAGTTTGTAACTATTTGATAAAAAAGATGTTGCAAATCCGTCAATCGCCACAAAAAAGATCATAACGATCCAAAACGATCTCCATAACGTTCGTTTAGGAATATCATAATCTTCGTTTCGGAACAGTATGATCTTCTTTTTGGGAGACGATGGTGATTTGGAAGGCCAATCCGGCT
>JAVBUH010000066.1:0-43665 GCA_031555505.1 Tannerellaceae bacterium | reverse complement strand
GCCTTCCAAATCATCATCGTCTCCCGAAAAAAAGATCATACTTTTCCGAAACGAAGATTATGATGTACGTTCACGAACATTATGACGATCGTTTTGGAACAGTATGATCTTTTTTGTGGCGATTGACGGATTTGCAACATCCTTTTTATCAAATAGTTACAAATTGACAGCCGGAACAGATTTAAGGATCAACGCTTTCCAATCGGAGCAAATATGAAATGGTACCTGTTGCCCATTTTTCAGGTTTAAGGATTGGGGGCGCGTAACTTGTGGAGCCAGCTTAACCCTAAAACGATTTCGCCCCGCCGGGGTACAAACCTCAGCGGGGCGACACTTCATTTTAAAAATACAACCCGGCAATCTTTTTGCCTTCGACCAATGCCTGGGTTTTTACTCATTCATTTGTTAACCTTGTTGATTTATTTACCTTATTTATTACTGTACAGCAAATGTACGGACATTCTTTCGGCCAGACACCACAGGATCGACAGAAAGGTCAACTCTGTCGGCCAATCAAGTGAACCTATCGGCAAACCCCTCTGTTTATTCCCCCCCAAAATCACATTTTAATCGATGAATAGACAGGCAGGTAATTGTCCATTCAAAGAGAATAACTACTTTTGAAACCACTAACAGAATGGTTATGAAAATAGTAAACTTAGGTTCTTCACACTCCATCCTCAACCGGTTTGTCGCCGAATTGCGCGATGTGGATATCCAAAAAGACAGCCTCCGCTTTCGCCGGAATATCGAACGTATCGGCGAGATCATGGCCTACGAGATCAGCAAAGAGTTTTCGTATAGCGTGCACCGCATCCAAAGTCCGCTCGGCATTGCCGAGATGAACATCCCCGACAACCAGGTAGTGATCAGTACCATCCTGCGTGCCGGCCTGCCGTTCCATCAGGGTTTCCTGCAATACCTGGACTATGCGGAAAACGCATTCGTGTCGGCCTACCGTAAATACAAAGACCGGCTCAACTTCGATATCCATATCGAGTATATCGCTTCGCCACGGATCGACGGGAAAACACTGATCGTGACAGACCCTATGCTGGCCACCGGCAGTTCGATGGAACTGGCTTTCAAAGCCCTCCTGACCAAGGGCGAACCAGCCGAGATACACATGGCCTCTATCATAGCCAGCAAACCGGCACTGGACTATCTATGCGAAAAACTCCCTTCCGACAATATCACAGTCTGGGTAGCCGCCCTGGATGATGAACTGGACGAGCACTCCTACATTGTTCCCGGCCTGGGCGATGCCGGCGACCTGGCTTACGGCGAAAAAGACTGACCATGAAAGCCATCAAGTACATAGCGATCACCTTCCTTTGCCTCCTTTGCCTGCCGGTAGCCGGACAGCACAAGCTGAGTGAAGAAGCGTTTATAAGCGTCCTTACCTGCGAACCGTTCGATGGTGCGATCTACACGCTGTACGGGCACGCGGCCTTCCGTGTGCACGACCCGGCCAATAAGCTCGATATCATCTTTAATTACGGCGTCTTCGACTTTTCCAAACCCAATTTCGTATACCGCTTTGCCAAAGGGGATACGTATTATAAGCTCGATGTGAACGATTACCTGGGCTACGTTGCCGAATACCAGATGCGGGGCAGCAGCATCTCCGAGCAGGTACTGGACCTCCTCCCCGACGAACGGCAACGACTGTGGGAGGCCTTGGTAATCAACGCACAACCGGAGAATGCCGTATACCGGTACAACTTCTTCTTCGACAACTGCGCCACCCGTCTCCCGGCCATGGTAACGAAAAGCGTAGACGGGAAAGTGGTATACCATAACACTCCCCAGCCACAGACATTCCGCAACATGATCAATTATTGTACGCGAGGCAATCCCTGGCTTACCTTTGGTTGTGACCTGGCGCTGGGAAGCCCGACCGACCGGTTGGCTACGCCCCACGAAATGATGTTTCTTCCCAACTACCTGAAAGACGAATTAGCCCATGCTACAGTGATGCGTACAGACGGAACGGAACGTAAACTGGTGTCGGCCTCCTCCGTCATTGCAGCCGTAAAGGTGGACGACGACAGCACGGATTGGCTGCAGGTGTTCACACCATTGGTATGCAGTTGGTCGCTTTTCCTACTGATCGCATGCATCACCTGCCTCGAATGGCGGAAAAAGAAATACGTTGCTGCGGTAGATATCCTATTGTTCACCCTGGCTGGCGTAGCCGGTTGTGTGCTCTTTTTCCTTTGCTTCATCTCCACCCATCCGAGCATCTGGCCAAACTGGTCGGTTGTATGGCTGCATCCTTTTCACCTCATTGCGGTGATTTTGATTTGTTTAAGGCAGCAGAAAGCCGTTTTCTACTATCATTTTATTAACTTTGCAGCGCTTTTGTTGATGCTGGCAGGCTGGTACTTCATCCCGCAGCATCTGAATGCAGCATTTATTCCGCTAATTGCCACATTATGTGTACGTTCTTGGCACGGAATTTGTAATTACATGAAAAAGATCGGATGAGAAAATTTCTGTCATCACTCATAGTCCTCCTGGCAGTAGCCAATGTGGAAGCCCAGCAACAGGTGCCCAAACTGGTGGTATGCATCACCGTAGATCAGTTGCGGGGAGATTATATCGACTACTTCTACCATACCTTCGGCGAACGTGGTTTCAAGCGCCTGATGAACGAGGGGGTGGTGTATCAGAACATCCGCTTTGAGTTTTCCAACATCGATCAGGCAACCGCCTTTGCCACCCTCTTTACCGGCACGAACCCGGCTTTCCACGGCATCAGCGCCAATAAGACATACGATTTTGACAAAGAACGGGAAGTTTCGATCCTGAACGACCCTGAATTTCTCGGCAACTATACCAAAGACAATTATTCACCCAAAGCACTGGTGAGTTCTACCATCGGCGACGAACTGAAGATAGCTTCCAAAGGGCGCAGTGACATCTATGCCATCGCCCCCGATGCCGAAGCGGCTATCCTTTCAGCCGGACATGCAGCCAACGCTGCGTTCTGGATGGACAACTATAACGGCAAGTGGGCTACCACCACCTACTACAAGAACATTCCCTGGTATGTAGACCGCTACAACAACGGTCCCGAATCACTGGCCGCCCGCCAGGACAATATGGTGTGGACACCGTCGCTGCCGATCGACCGCTACAACGCCTTCCCCTATGTGCTGGACGAAGTGCCCTTCAAATACACCTTCATCGCCAAATCGTCTGACGGGTATTTCAACTTAAAAACCTCCCCGCTCATCAACAAGGAAGTAAACCGGCTGGCGTTGCAGTTCGTTGAATATGCGGCGTTCGGTACACGTTCCTGTCCGGATATGCTATCGGTCACGTATTATGCCGGCAACTACCGTCCGCTACTGAATAAAGAATACAACCGGGAGATACAGGATACATACTACCAACTCGACAAAGACATCGAACAACTGCTCGATGCGATCGATAATAAGGTAGGGCTGCGCAATACGCTGATTGTCTTCACCGGTTCGGGTTATTACAAATCGGAAGAAGACTATCCCGAAGGGCTCACCCTGGGTGGCGGCGAATTCTATCCCAAACGGTGTATCGCCCTGCTCAACATGTACCTGATGAACCTGTACGGGCAACAGAGCAACTGGGTAACAGGCTATTACAACAACCAGATATTCTTCAACCGGAAGGCGATCGAGAATGCCAAGATCAGCCTGCCTGAAATACAACACAAAGCTGCAGAGTTCGTACACGAGTTCAGCGGTGTGCAGCATGTAACCACCGGAAGCTCCCTGCTGGACGGTGAGTGGAACGAAGGCACAGCCAACTTCCGCCAGGGTACATACCACAAAGGACGGGGAGACCTGATCATCGAACTGCAACCGGGTTGGAAGGTCAATCTTGAAAATTCAAAAGATAAAGTGAAGGTGGTACGCAACAATGCCGTACAAACACCGCTTATATTCCTGGGTTCAGGGTTCAAACCCCAACGGATCTACAGGGAAGTAAAAGCTACAGAGGTGGCGCCGAGCGTGACGTATGTGTTGCGGATCCGCCCGCCGAATGCATCGCAATGCCTGCCGTTGTGGGAACTGACAGTCAATAAATAAGACTTATGGTTTCTGCCGGGATGCATACATCGCATCCCAATCCTTAGTTATCAATCACGTATAAAAATTAAAACGCAATACCAGTATGGGATTTAATGAATTTATGACATCGTTGTTCGGCAACAAGTCACAGCGAGATTTGAAAGAAATCACCCCCTTTGTAGAGAAGGTCAAGGCCGTCTATCCAAAGATCGAACAACTCAGCCACGATGAACTGCGCACCCGGACGGAAGCCCTCAAACAACAGATACGAAACTACGTGGCCGCAGAACGTACTCAGGTGGACGAACTGCGCAAGGGAATCGACGAAAAAGAACTTGAAGAACGTGAAGCCATCTGGGCCGAAGTAGATAAAATAGAGAAACAGATCACCGAGAAACTGGAAATCGTACTCCAGGAAGTGCAGCCGGAGGTATTCGCCATCGTGAAAGATACCGCCCGCCGACTCAAAGAAAATGAAGAGATTGAGCTGACAGCCACCCAGTTCGACCGCGACCTGGCTGCTAAACACGATTTCATACGAATAGAAGGCGACAAAGCTTATTTCCGGAATCGCTGGATAGCCGGTGGTAATGAGATCACCTGGGACATGGTACACTACGACGTACAGCTCTTCGGGGGTGTGGTACTGCACAAAGGAAAGATCGCCGAAATGGCAACCGGAGAAGGGAAAACACTGGTGGCAACCCTGCCCGTATTCCTCAATGCCCTCACCGGTAATGGCGTGCATGTGGTAACGGTAAACGACTACCTCTCCAAACGTGACTCCGAATGGATGGGGCCGCTGTATATGTTCCACGGCCTGTCTGTAGACTGTATCGACAAACACCAACCCAACTCGGACGAACGCCGCAAGGCCTACGAAGCCGATATCACCTTCGGGACAAACAATGAATTCGGTTTTGACTACCTCCGCGACAATATGGCCATCAACCCAGGCGACCTGGTACAACGCAAGCATAACTATGCCATCGTGGATGAGGTGGACTCTGTATTGATTGACGATGCCCGTACACCGTTGATCATCTCGGGTCCGATCCCCCGTGGCGAAGAACAGTTGTTTGAACAGTTCCGTCCCAATGTGGAAATTGTAGTCAATGCCCAGAAGAACCTGGCCACCAAACTGCTGATCGAAGCCAAGCAAAAGATGGGCAGCAACGACCAGAAAGAACGCGAAGAAGGATCCTTCCTGCTCTATCGTTCATTCAAAGGATACCCACGCAACAAGGCGCTGATCAAATTCCTGAGCGAAGAGGGTATCAAGTCGCAAATGTTGAAGACGGAAGCCATTTATATGGAAAACAATATGCGCAACATGCATATTGTGACGGAAGAACTCTATTTTGTGATCGATGAAAAGAATAACACCATCGAGCTGACCGACAAGGGTATCGACCTGTTGACAGGTAAATCGGACGATCCGCAGTTCTTTGTATTGCCGGACATCGCCTCAGAATTGTCACAACTCGACAACTTCCAGGGTACCGATGAAGACAAGCAGGCGAAAAAAGACGAAATACTGGCCAACTATTCCGTCAAGAGCGAACGCGTACATACCATCAACCAGTTACTCAAAGCCTATACGTTGTTCGAGAAAGACGACGAATACGTAGTGATAGACAACAAGGTAATGATCGTAGACGAACAGACCGGTCGTATCATGGAAGGCCGACGCTACTCAGACGGTCTGCACCAGGCCATCGAAGCCAAGGAACGTGTGAAGGTGGAAGCCGCCACGCAGACCTTCGCCACCATCACGCTCCAGAACTACTTCCGTATGTATCACAAGCTGGCGGGTATGACCGGTACGGCCGAAACGGAAGCCGGTGAATTCTGGGATATCTACAAGCTCGACGTAGTGGTGATCCCCACCAACCGTCCGATCTCCCGTAAAGATATGAACGACCGTATCTACAAGACCAAACGCGAAAAATACAACGCCGTGATCGATGAGATCAACGAACTGGTCAACGCCGGACGTCCGGTGCTTGTAGGTACCACCTCTGTTGAAATCTCCGAATTGCTCAGCCGTATGCTTACCATCCGGAAAATTCAACACAATGTATTGAATGCGAAACTGCACCAGCGAGAAGCCGACATTGTAGCACAGGCCGGTCAAAGCGGTACGGTGACTATTGCGACCAACATGGCCGGCCGTGGTACCGACATCAAGCTCTCGCCCGAAGTAAAAAAAGCCGGCGGGTTGGCCATTATCGGTACCGAACGGCATGAAAGCCGCCGTGTAGACCGCCAGTTGCGTGGCCGTTCCGGCCGCCAGGGCGACCCGGGTTCGTCCGTGTTCTTCGTTTCATTGGAAGACGACCTGATGCGTCTCTTCGCTTCCGAAAAGATTGCCGGCCTTATGGACCGTATGGGCTTCAAGGAAGGCGAAGTGCTGGAACACTCGATGCTCAACAAATCGGTGGAACGCGCCCAGAAGAAGGTGGAAGAAAACAACTTCGGTATCCGTAAACGCCTGCTCGACTACGACAACGTAATGAACTCACAGCGTAACGTGATCTATACCCGCCGCCGCCATGCCCTGATGGGTGAGCGTATCGGCCTGGATGTGCTGAATACTATCTACGATACGGCTACAGCCATTGTGGAACAACATACCGACAACATGGACTACGAAGGCTTCAAGCTGGAAGTATTCCGTTCGTTCGCTGTGGAATCTCCTTTCGCCGAAGAGGAATTCAAATCCACCAAGGCACCGCAACTGGTAGACACCCTGTTCAGTGAAGTGCTGAAGACCTTCAAGCGCCGCATGGAACGAATGGTACAGGTAGCCAATCCGGTGATCAAACAGGTATACGAGAACCAGGGTGCGATGTATGAAAATATCCTCATCCCCATCACAGACGGTAAGCGGATGTACAACATCTCCACCAACCTCAAGGAAGCCTACGATACGGAAAGTAAAGTGATCGCCAAGTCATTCCAGAAATCGATCGTGCTGCACACCATCGACGAATCCTGGAAAGAACACCTGCGCGAAATGGACGAACTGCGCCACTCGGTACAGAACGCCAGCTACGAAAACAAGGACCCGTTGCTGATCTACAAACTGGAATCGTACAACCTGTTTAAAGCAATGGTAGATACGATGAACCGCAAGACCGTATCTATCCTGATGCGCGGACAGATCCCCGTACGCGAAGAATCGGCCGAAGACCAACAACGCCGCGCTGCCGCCCAACAAGCTGCCGCAGCCGCTTCACGCCGGATCGCCGTACAACAGGCTGCCCCCGAACGCCGTACCGACATGAGCCGCTACCGCACCGAAAAAGCGGAGATAGGCGGTGGAGGAGCGCCCGAACAAGGCAACCCCAACATGCCGCAACCGCAACAACAGCAGAAGCTGGAACCGATCCGCACCGAAAAGAAAGTCGGCCGCAATGATCCCTGCCCCTGCGGCAGTGGCAAGAAATACAAATCCTGTCATGGACAGGGGCTGTAAGCCTTCATACGATTAGTTGGTATTACCGCACACAGACGATGCGGTAATACCGTATCGTGCGGACCAGTACTATCCTTTTGCTATTATTTTTCAGATGCACCCGCATTTTTTTGGGTCGTACACTACCAATTTGTCGGATTTTTTCCTAATTTTCCGGCGTGATTAACTTACGTCAAGTTATTAACCAATTAAATCTCTCACAGATGATTATCGGTGTACCCAAAGAAATTAAGAACAATGAGAACCGGGTAGCGCTTACGCCCGGTGGTGCCAAAGAGTTAGTAAAACACGGCCATACCGTATATGTACAGCATACGGCAGGCCAGAACAGTGGCTTTGAAGATGATGCCTATGAACAGGCCGGGGCCATTATCCTCCCGGGAATTGAAGACATTTATGCAACTGCCGAAATGATCGTCAAAGTAAAAGAACCGATTGCCGCCGAATATCCGCTGGTGCGGGAAGGGCAACTGGTATTTACCTACTTCCACTTCGCTTCCGAAGAAAAACTGACACGGGTCATGATGGATAGCGGAGCTATCTGCCTGGCGTATGAGACAGTGGAAGGCAACGATCACTCGCTCCCGTTACTCATCCCAATGAGCGAGGTGGCTGGACGTATGTCCGTACAGGAAGGCGCCCGTTTTTTGGAAAAGCCGCAGGGAGGCAAAGGCATCCTGCTGGGTGGTGTACCGGGTGTCAAACCGGCCAAGGTACTGGTGCTGGGCGGTGGCGTTGTGGGCTATAACGCAGCATTGATGGCGGCCGGCATGGGAGCCGATGTAATCATTACAGATATTTCATTACCCCGCTTGCGTTACCTGAGCGAAGTAATGCCTGCCAATGTCAATACATTATACTCTTCTGCCCACAACATCGAGATGGAACTTCCCTCGACCGACCTTGTGATCGGCGCCGTATTGATTCCCGGAGCCAAAGCGCCTCATGTAATCACGCGTGACATGCTAAAAATGCTTCGTAAGGGGAGCGTGCTGGTTGATGTATCCATCGACCAGGGAGGTTGTTTCGAAACATCCCACCCCACCACACATGCCGAACCAACGTACCTGGTAGACGACGTGGTGCACTATTGCGTAGCCAATATTCCGGGAGCAGTAGCCCAGACATCCACGCTGGCGCTTACCAACGCCACCCTGCCCTACGCCATCAAACTGGCCAACCTGGGCTGGCAGCAGGCCTGCCGGGAAGACCCAGCATTGAAACGCGGGCTCAATATAGTAGATGGAAAGATCGTTTACGAAGCGGTAGCCGAAGCTTTCAACCTGCCCTTTCACCCGTGGGATTGCTGAAAAAGAAGAAAAAGTAAGATGATTTGTGTGAACTAGGTGTTGGATAAAATATCTTTTCCTATTTTTGTCAATTGATAATATAGGGATATGATTCAGTCGACTACACTCTTATACCACACTATATTACAGATTCTTACACCGGCTTCGTGCGCGATGTTTTTCGGAGGAGCGATATTGTTGTTCCTACGTTCAGAGGGCAATCGCGCACGACGCATTTTGGCATGGATTATGCTGTGCTGGGGTATAGGCTTCCTAATGCAAATGGTCAGCCGCCTCATCGGTAGCCAGGTATTTGTAAATCGCGACTTCTTCTCACCTGTATCACTTACCATCGGTAATTTTTATGCACTCCTCTACCTCCCGTACCTGGTGGAAGTAGTTCGTCCCGGTTGGCTCAATGGGAAACGGCTGGCGGTATTGGCATTACCTTATATCTGCCTTTACTTAGTTTATTTCATTGTACTGGCCCTCCTGCATGAACCGATTATCAAACTGACCGGCCCAGACGATCTGGGACTGCATATAGGAGCATTCAATGTCTGGTTTCGTTTCATTATCTTTGCCTCTGTCATCGTTTATCTCCTGTTGGTACACGGACTTGTATTCCATTACCAGCACAAGTACAAACACTGGTGCCAGGAAAACTACGCCTCTTCCCGACAGATGGATATCAACTGGCTGCATTACTTTGAGATCGGGTTGTATATAGTGACCTTCATGTACGGATTGCTTCTCTTCGTAGGCACGCCCATCACGTTTGTCTTCCATCAGATCACTATCTCTGCTTTCTTCACCTACGTTATTTACAAGGGGCTATTTTATGAGAATCCTTATCCGGAAGGTTTTTTCCAGTCGTCCATGCAAGCACCCGAAGAGATTATTCCATCCACAGAGACCTACAACTCGTTCAACCAGCACCTGCCTGAGTATCTCGAAACAGTCACCCACTGGTTGGAAACAACCCAGCCTTATCTGCGCACCGACTTCAAACTGACGGATGCCTGTGAAGTGCTGCCTCTTAACCGGTCTTACCTGTCTCGCGTATTCAACGAAGGATTGGGAGCCTCCTTCAGCCAGATAGCGCTCAACTACCGCTTGGAAGAAGCGAAAAAACAACTCATACATGACGCCGACAGCCAGATCAACCAAATAGCCATCCGCTGCGGCTTTGCTTCTCACTCATCCTTCCACCGTGCCTTTGTAAAGCAAAACGGTATTACGCCAAAAGATTACCGTAAAAACAACGTACTATCCCTTTAGACAGGTGATTTTCACAGATAGCCCACTCGTGTTCAAGGCTGGTTGCTACTTGAATAACAACCTGAACAAGTCGTTCCCGTTGGCCCAGATCAGCAGGCCGAACAAAACCACCATTCCGGTGATCTGTGCATACTCCATAAACTTTTCGCCGGGTTTGCGGCGAGTAACCACCTCATACAACAGGAACATCACATGTCCGCCGTCCAAAGCCGGAATAGGCAGTATATTCATAAAGGCAAGGATCACGGACAGGAAAGCGGTCTGTTCCCAGAACTTTTTCCAGTTCCATTCAGCCGGGAACAGGTTACCGATGGTACCGAATCCACCGATGCTACCGGCTCCTTCCTTCGTAAATACGTACTTCATGTCGCTCACATACCCTTTCAGGGTATTGATTCCCAGTTTGATACCGGCGGGGAAAGAGCCGAAGAAGCTATACATATGTGTCACTGATCCATAGAGTTCATTCGGTCCCATCGGATAAACACCCATCTTACCAGCCGTATCCGTATGCAGTATCGTTGATGCGAACTCACCGTTACGATAATAGCCTACCGTGATATCCGCATCTTTATGTGTAGCCAGCAAATCAGAAACATCCTCAAAAAGAGGGGTGGATTCACCATTGATGAAAACAATACTGTCGCCAACCTGCAAACCAGCTAAAGCAGCCGGAGCATTGCTGTTTTGCAGCTCACGTACTACCATTGGGAAGCGGTTTGGATTGGCAAATCCTTTCTTATCACGCATTACCCGCTGCATCATATCTTCCGGAATAGAAATTACGGTCTCCACACCGTTACGCAACACAGTCACATTGTTTGCCTCTACCACCTTGCGAAAACTATCGGCGCCAAAACGCTCCAGATCTTCACTGTCGGCCTTCAACAGGATATCGCCATCACGGAAACCCACTTCTTTGAAAGTTTCACTGTAGTACATCCCATCCTTCATATTCTTCAAGGGCAGGTATGTATCTCCCCAGGCAAACAGGATCATGGAATAAATAAACAATGCCAGCAGGAAGTTGAAAATGACCCCAGCGGTCATAATCATCAATCGCGGAAAAGCAGGCTTCGAGCGAAACTCCCACGGTTGGGGCGGTTGCGCCATCTGTTCTTTGTCCATACTCTCGTCTATCATCCCGGATATTTTGCAATACCCGCCGAGTGGCAACCAGCCTATACCATACTCCGTCTCACTGTTATGCGGCTTGAAACGGAAGAGGGCAAACCAAGGGTCGAAAAAGAGGTAAAACTTCTCCACACGCACCTTATAGATACGGGCAAAAAGAAAATGCCCGAACTCATGCACAATCACCAGAATCGATAAGCTAAGGATTAGCTGTAACGCTTTAATCAAAAATGTTTCCATCTATATGTTTTCTACATTTAATAATATACTATAATAAGGCTTCCGCCAAACGGCGTGCTTCACGGTCAGTCGCCACATAATCTTCATACGAGGGCGCCTGGATAAAAAAAGCTTTGCCCATCACCTGTTCGATCACGTCGCTCATTTGCAGGAAGCCGATCCCATCGCGCAGGAATGCGGCTACCACCACTTCATTGGCGGCATTCAGGATACAAGGCATATTTCCACCCTTCCGTACGGCATCGAATGCGAACCCCAGGTTACGGAAACGTGTCATATCCGGCTCTTCAAATGTGAGCGTAGAACAGACACTGAAATCAAGCCGGGGATCTGAACTGAACAAGCGTTGCGGATACGAAAAAGCATACGCGATGGGCAACTTCATATCCGGGATACCCAACTGTGCCATAACAGCGCCATCGGCAAACTGTACCATCGAATGGATAATAGACTGCGGATGTACCACCACCTGGATCTGCTCAGGTTTGAGTCCGAACAACCATTTGGCTTCGATCATCTCAAAGCCTTTGTTCATCATCGAAGCGGAGTCGATCGTCACCTTCGCACCCATGTTCCAGTTCGGATGCTTCAAGGCCTGTGCTTTGGTCACCGTAGCCAGTTCGGCCAGCGACCGGGTACGGAACGGACCGCCTGAGGCAGTCAGCAATATCTTTTCCACCGGGTTCTGCCACTCTCCGTTTAAACACTGGAAAATAGCCGAATGTTCAGAATCTACCGGCAAAATGGGTACTTTATACTCGGTAGCCAGCGAGGTGATCAGTTCGCCTGCCACCACCAGCGTTTCTTTGTTGGCCAACGCGATTGCTTTACCCGCCTTAATGGCGGCAATGGTTGGCCGCAGGCCCGAATAACCCACCATCGCGGTCAGCACCATATCAATCGGTTCGGCCTGTACTACCTGGGCGATGGCTTCTTCGCCAGCCCATACCTTGATCGGCAGGTCTTCCAGTGCCTCAGCCAGTTCGGGGTATTTCTGTTCGTTTGCGATCACCACTACTTCAGGCATGAATTTACGCGCCTGATTGATCAAGAGGTCTACCTGATTATTAGCCGTCAGGGCGTACACCTCAAACAGGTCGGCATGAGCGTCTACCACCTCCAGGGCTTGCGTACCGATAGAGCCGGTAGAACCTAATATGGCAAGTTGTCTCTTCATGTTCAGAAAGCGATATAATTCTGCGGGTTCACCGGTTGCCCCTTGTACCACAATTCAAAGTGCAGATGGGGACCGGTAGACAAGGTGCCGGTATTACCGAGGATGGCGATCGCTTCGCCTCCCACCACATGCTCACCCGCTTGTTTCAACAACAATTCATTATGTTTATACACGGACACGAATCCATTCTTATGCTGCAACTGGATCACATAGCCCAGTTGAGCGTCAAAACCGGCATACACCACTGTTCCGTCCAATGTAGCCAGTACACTTTCCTGCGGTGCTGCTACCAGGTCAATGCCATAATGACGTATATTCGACTCGTAGGCAGCCGACACGATCCCGTTCACCGGCTTATAAAAGAAAACCCCGTCGGCCGCCAGCACATTGGCTGTGCTCACGGCCGACAAGTTGTATTTTTCTTCTTCTTCAAAACTCTTCACAAAGGTGGCTTCCTTCCGGTTACGCGGGATTTCATAGTTGCCATCGACCTGCGCCAGCGAATCGATCTCACGAATCGAATCCAGCGGTAGCGTACCGGTCAGGATACCACCGATATTGTCGAGGTAAAGCGCCTGGACAGCAATCATACGTTCCAGCGAATCAGCCCGGAGGGTGTTCTGTATGATCTGTTCGCGCACTTCGGCCGGCAGGTAACCAGGCAGGTAGTTACGGATGGGCGTTTTGATAATAATCAGCGAGGTAATCACCACCAACACAATACCATACAGCAAAACCACCGAAAGAGCTGATAATCCTGACAGGCGGAATGTCCATACTTCCTCCAGCGTCCCTTCGTTGAATAGCGACAGTTTGTATTTAAAGCGGATATCCCTCCAGAATGTTTGGAATGTTTTCTTCTTCGAATGTTTCAGCTTCCCTTCCATCGGCACCCCTCACAGTTTACAGATCCAACAAACCTTCCGGCATACGCACCATGATCTGCCGACCGGCGGGATCCACCGATTCTATCAACTCTTCCGAGGCAGGGAACAGCAACGGTTCACCTTCACGGTCTATTTCAAACAGCACATTGATCGTACTCTCGTCTACTGCCGTGATCATGCCTAACAGGCCATACGCAGCATCATGCACGCTATAACCCACAAAACTGTCCCACGACATATCCCCTGCCAGATCTTCTTCATCCACTGCATCCAACGGATAATAGACCTCCAGGTTGGTAAACTCGCGGGCTGCTTCTTCGCTATCCACATACTCGAGTTTCAACAACACGATGGAGTCACTTTTATACCGGTAACTCTCGATAAAGAACGGCACGAAGAGGCCGTCGACCGGACATACAATATACGGGTCTTCGGCATCATCGAACACATCGCTGTTTGTCACCAATGCCAACTCGCCCTTCACCCCGTGGGGTTTGGCAAAACGCCCTATCTTGAATACCTCTTCTTCGCTGATCATTGCCGTACGAATTTTATAACCGGGTGATACGGGCACCGATAGTATTCAACCGCCTGTCTATATTCTGGTATCCCCGGTCTATTTGGTCGATATTGTGTATCCGGCTGGTACCTTCAGCACTCATGGCCGCAATCAGCAACGCAATGCCGGCACGTATATCGGGCGACACCATCGTGGAGCCACGCAACCGGAAGCGGTTACCCAGTCCGATCACCGTCGCCCGGTGCGGATCGCAGAGGATGATCTGCGCACCCATATCAATCAACTTGTCCACAAAGAACAAGCGGCTCTCAAACATTTTCTGGTGGATCAGCACACTACCCTTTGCTTGTGTAGCCACTACAAGGAAGACACTGAGCAGGTCGGGCGTCAGTCCCGGCCAGGGTGCATCGGCAATGGTCATGATCGACCCGTCGATAAACGTATCGATTGCATACGAGTCGTGTGTGGGAATATAGATATCATCGCCACGCTGTTCCACGATGATCCCCAGACGGCGGAACGCTTCCGGGATAATACCCAGTTTATCATATCCTGTGTTCTTGATCGTGATATCCGATCCTGTCATCGCAGCCATCCCGATGAAACTACCTACTTCGATCATATCCGGCAGGATAGTATGTTCCGCCCCTCTAAGTACTTCCACACCGTCAATCGTGAGCAGGTTAGAACCCACACCCGAAATACGGGCTCCCATCCGGTTGAGCATTTCCGACAATTGCTGCAGGTAAGGCTCACAGGCGGCATTGTAGATCGTAGTCGTTCCTTCGGCCAACACGGCCGCCATCAGAATATTAGCCGTACCCGTCACCGAAGCCTCATCAAGCAACATATAAGCGCCTTTGAGACGGTTTGCCTTCACTTCGTACAGTTGGCGTTCTTCATCATACGTAAAACAGGCGCCCAGTTTCTGTATCCCGGTAAAGTGGGTATCCAACCGGCGGCGTCCGATCTTGTCGCCCCCCGGCTTCGGGATCAGGGCTTGTCCGAAACGGGCGGTCAGCGGCCCCACAATCATCACCGATCCGCGGAGGGCTGCGCTGCGCCGTAGAAAATCTTCGGTATGGAGATAATCCAGGTCCATATCATCGGCCTGGAACGTATATGTATCGGCAGCAGGATGTTCCACCTTTACCCGCATATCCCGCAGGAGCTGGATCAGGTTATTCACATCAAGTATATCCGGGATGTTGTGAATCGTCACTTTCTCGGGCGTAAGCAACACGGCACAAATCACTTCCAAGGCTTCATTCTTGGCCCCCTGGGGTACGATCTCTCCGGATAAGCGGTAACCGCCTTCGATTACAAACGAACTCATCTTCCTTTGTTACGCTTCTTGTTGTTGGTATTTCCTCCCTGGCTGGGAGCGGCTGCATTGCGTGCCAGTATCTCACGGCTCTCTGTCAACTTATATGCATCTTCATGGAGTACGATCTGTCCGTCCGACAGCTCATCCAGGTCCTTGAATATCTTTCGGTCGTCTACCGAATCCTTGTTCCAGATCAGGAATGATTTCTTCATGTGGTTAGCCAGCATTCTCACCAATACATCTTTCTCTTTGCTGGCTTCCATTTCAGTAGCCTTGTGCACCAGTAATTCCATTGTCCGTCCGTAATGGCGATAGCGCATCCGATGTATACCGTAAGGGATACGCGGCGGACGTGCATACAGGTCTTCCTTCTTCACAATCTCATACGGGTAGTCGATATCCAGCTTGAAATCGGCCATAATAGCCAGATGATCCCACAAAATATGTTTGAAATCGTTTACGTCGCGCAGGTGGGGAAACATATTCCCCATAATATTGATAATCGTATTTGCGCAACGTTTCCGTTCGTCACGATCGGCGATCGTGAGACAATGGTCTACCATGTTCTGAAGGTTGCGCCCGTACTCCGGGAGGGTCAGTTTTTTTTCTTCCGTATTATATTTCATCTATTCAATAATTGTTAGCTGGCAAAGTTACTTATTATAATTTGATTACGTCGAAAGGCAGTTGCTAAAAAATAAAAATAGCCACATGGGCACTGAGAGTGCTGCCGTTCAATCTCCCTATTTAAACTGCAACAACATCAGCACGTCGTTCTCGTTCCCTCTGTCCAGCGAGGCGACGAATGTTTTCAGGGAGCCACCCAACTCACCGTTAGCATACGCTCGACGGAGTTCGGTTACGGGGAGAGAAAACAGACCTTCCTGCACGCTTTGCGTTAGAGTGATGGCGCCAGCGTTGATGCGAATCATTTTTGCCGGATAATCGTCGAACAGGATCTTCTGCCTGTAAAGGGCTCTGTCGTCCTTGTCGCGTACCAGGAGGGTAGTGGGATAACGACCATTCTCCACCTGTATGGCGATCAGTTCAATAAACTGGTACCCGGCCGTTTCCACAAATGAGTTAATATAGACCACCGGATCAAGCGCCGTCATGGAAGGTGTTTGCACCATGACAGGGGTTAGCAGCCGACTACTGTCACTGCAAAGAAACAGGGTATCTGTCTCAGCTGTGTGCAGCAGCAATCCGCCGGATATCTTCACAATGTGGTTTATCCGCCCGGTGATCACACCACCCGTCGGCACGCCATCAATCTCCAGTTCGCGGCTCAGGTCTACGTCGTGGTCATGCGGCAGGGTTACGTCTTCCAGTTCACGGCCATTTTTGCGCGACACACACAGGAACAGGTCTCCGCCTCCGGTGTCGTTCACTTCCTTTTCGTCACCCAATCCTTCCATCCGGTCGAACTTAGCAACGACATGCCTCATCTCCACGGCATTATCGAACAACAACAAGGCATCGTCGCCCAAGAGAAACATTTCAGACAAGGCAGTACCTGCCGGCAACGACAGCGTCCGGAGATGTACACCTCCTGAGGTATACACCTCAATCCGGTTGTCGGCCAACGCGAAAAACTCATCCTTTGCCTCATCGTAGCATGCCGCCCCGGGCATCAGATGTCCATATTGCCCCACTCGGGTTCCCTGACGATTAAATTTCGACTTCGGTTGTCCGCCTTTCGAAAAAAACAATACATCTCCGTATTCCGAATCAAAGACAACGATCGATTGTCCGGTCACGCACAGCGGAAAACCGGCGAACTGGTATTCCTCCTGTTCATCATTCAATTGCAGGTACGTAATATCGGCAATGTCAGCTAATGATATTTCTTTTTCAGGATATACCTGACTTACATCAAGTACAATTAAAGGGTCGTGCACGACTGGTTGTTCGGTTTTACACCCAAACAACAGTATCACGACGATGAGGGTTAACACACTGTTTTTCATTCTAATTGGTCCCGGGGTAATAGTTACTGTTCATGCAAAGATAGAATAATAATGAAAGGATCAATCATTTTTTCCATATTTTTCATCATCCACGTCAATGGGATATTCCACCACCACCCCCACACAGAGGCATTCTTTACACAGACACACGGGGGAGATAAAAAAGCAAGAGTCTTAAGGTGCTTGTTAAACAACCCCTAAGACCCTTTACCTTAAAAACAAATACACCCTGGCATCCTGCCAGGGACACGTTTCTTATCCAATCTCGACAGAAAGCGACTGGAGCGCGCCGTCGTCTGACGAACCGCCGTAGAGCACCTGGTAGGTACCGGGGCGCACTTCCATCACCTGTGTCTGGTCATTGAACGACCAGAAAGCTTTCGGTTCGAGAGTGAAAGTTACAGACTGGGTAGATCCGGCTTTGACATTCACACGTTTGAAGGCTTTCATCGCTTTGAGAGGGCCGTCAGGATCGTTCGAATGCTTGATGTAAATCTGAACTACTTCGTCGCCATCCATTTTGCCGGTGTTAGCTACCTCAAGTGTAAGGGTTACCGGCTGGTCTTTAGCAACCTTATCCGACGACAGCTTCGCGTTTTGATAGGCGAAAGTAGTATAGCTCAAGCCATATCCAAAGGGATAGAGCGGCTGTTGCGTCATATAGCGATAGGTACGACCCTTCATGGAGTAGTCTTCAAAATCGGGCAACTGATCTACAGACGTATAGAAAGTAACCGGCAGACGTCCGGCAGGGTTGTAATCGCCAAAGAGTACGTCAGCAACGGCTGTCCCGGCCTCTTGTCCGCCATACCAGGCATTCACGATGGCATCCACGTTGGCTTCTTCCCAGTTGAGTGCCAGAGCGCTACCCGTACAAACCACATAGACAATTGGTTTGCCGGTGGCTTCCAGCTCCTTGATCATTTCTTTCTGTATATTCGGAAGCTCGATATTGGTACGGTCGCCTTTGCGGAAACCTTCGGCATCCACCGGCATTTCTTCGCCTTCAAGTCGTGGAGAGATACCACCTACGAATACGATAACATCGGCATCTTTCACTTTCGAAGCAGTTTCGGCAAAATTGACCGGTGTACGTACACCTACCGTAAAGTTCAACGAGGCATCGCCCAGTTTTTGCATATATTCAATAGTAACGGCATATTTCTTGCCTTTTTCAGCCTGGAACTTATGCGTTTTTCCGGCGCCGTACTCATTACCCCATACATTGACCAGGGTATCGCCTTCAAGCAGCAGACGGATACCATCATTGCCGGACAGATTGAATTCCACTTCACCTGCCACCGGCGATTCGAACACACCGGTATAGCGTGAAGTAAAGTTGGTCAGATTTACGTTCGGAGCGAACTGTGTATTACCACCGGTGGTAAAATGCAGTCCCTTGGTAAGCCCCTGGTAAACGGGTTCTCCTTCGAAAGCAATATTATTATAATAAGCAGCAGCAAAACCCGGACCGGCATCCGAGGTGATACAGTTGCCGAGGTCTTTCAACAGGTCGTTAGCCGTGTGGTTACATCCCAGTTCATAGACCACTTCGGCATTGGGAACCTTGGCCCGGATACCGTCAAGAATCGTTACCGTGTGTGAGGGGAAGCCGTTGTAGTTAGCCCACAACATGACAGAGTCGGCAGCATTTGGGCCTACCACGGCGATCTTCTTCGTCGATTTGTCCAGCGGCAGCGTATGCTCTTTATTCTTAAGCAATACGATACTCTTACGAGCCATTTCAAGGGCTTGAGACACATGCTCGGGGCTTTCCACCACGCTATAAGGGATCCTGGCAAACGGCACACGATCGTCGGGATCGAACATACCTAACTCAAAACGCCCACGGAAGAGGCGGCGGAGTGACACATCGAGGTCGGCTTCAGTGATCTGGCCTTCCTCGAGGGCTTTCTTCAGGGCACGGTAGCTACCGCCACATTCGAGATCGGTACCATGGCGAACAGCATCAGCCGAAGCGCTGGCAGCATTTTCGTGCGTTTCATGGCGCGGGGTACGCGTATCTTTCCGCCAGAAGTCATCAATGGCTCCACAGTCAGAAAGGATAATATCTTCGTATCCCCAACTGTTGCGCAGGATATCGATCAACAGTTTGTCACTGGTGCAACAAGGTTGTCCCTCAAAACGATTGTAGGCGCACATTACTTCTTGCACCTTACCTTCCTTCACAAGCGCTTCGAAAGCCGGGAGGTAGGTAGTCCACAAGTCACGCGGAGCAGCTTCGGCATTGTACTCGTGGCGGTTCCATTCCGGACCGCTGTGTACAGCGTAATGCTTGGCACAGGCATGAGTTTTGAAGTAGTTGGGATCGTCTCCCTGGAGGCCACGTACAACTGCCAGCCCCATACGTTCAGTCAGATACGGATCTTCGCCGTAGGTTTCCATACCGCGTCCCCAGCGCGGGTCGCGGAAGATATTAATGTTGGGTGTCCAGAAGGTAAGGCCTTTGTAACGGTCGTATTCTTTGTCTTTTTGGTATTGGTGATACTTGGCGCGTGCTTCGTCGCTCACCATGGTAAATGTTTGCAGCAAAGCAGCTTCGTCGAAAGTAGCCGCCATAGCGATCGATTGCGGGAAAACGGTAGCACGCCCGGCACGGGCTACGCCGTGCAGTGCTTCGTTCCACCAGTCGTATTCAGGGATACCCAGGCGTTCGATAGCCGGTGTCTTATTCATCATTTGCTGTATCTTCTCCTCCACAGTGAGATGGCTCAGCAGGTCATCGATCCGTTCCTCCATCGGCAGATCGGGATCCTGGAACAGGTAATCATACTTCGAGTAGTTACAGGCAAGCAACAACAGCCATGCGGTTGTAACAAAGAACATTCCTTTTAGTTTCATAATAATATTAGTTTGTTTATGGAATTATCAATTACCGGAGGGGAAGCTCACTTGAGCAGGTCAGGCCGTAACCGCGCCGTTCGTTCATGTGCCTGCTGCAGACGCCATTCACTGATGAGGCGTTCATGGCCGGAGAGCAGCACGTCGGGTACTTTCCATCCCTTATATTCTGCCGGCCGGCTGTAGACAGGCGGTGCCAGGAGGTTATCCTGGAATGAATCCGAGAGGGCACTCTGCTCGTCGCCAATAGCACCTGGAATGAGGCGTACCACGGCATCAGTGATCACGGCGGCAGCCAGTTCACCACCTGTCAGGACATAGTCGCCGATAGAGATTTCTTTGGTGATCAGGTGTTCACGGATGCGATAATCCACGCCTTTGTAATGTCCGCAAAGGATAATCATATTGTGGAGCATCGACATACTATTGGCCATTGGCTGGTCCAGCAATTCGCCATCCGGCGAGGTAAAAATCACTTCGTCGTACGACCGTTCGGCTTTCAGAGCCGAGATAGCGCGGTCGATGGGTTCGATCTGCATTACCATACCCGCCTCGCCGCCAAAGGGGTAATCGTCAACACGCCGCCATTTATTGGAGGTGTAGTCGCGGAGGTTGTGCAGGTGTATTTCCACCAGTCCTTTATCCTGTGCCCGCTTCACAATGGAGCAGTTGATCATCCCGTCGATCATTTCGGGCAGTACCGTGAGTATATCGATTCGCATGCGTTCGCTGTTTGATTGCCTTTTCGTGAGGAGCAAAGATAGTGTTTTTAGGCTATTTATGCGGGCGGTTTCATTATTATTCGTAATTTTGTCGGTCGATTTCAGAAGCAAAGAATGAAATAAATACAGTATCAAATGAATATATCTTACAACTGGCTTAGAACGTATCTTGACTTCGACCTCACACCGGACGAAGTAGCCGCCGCGCTCACCTCCATCGGACTGGAAACGGGCGGTGTGGAAGAAGTACAAACCGTCAAAGGCGGATTGGAAGGATTGGTGATCGGCGAAGTACTGACCTGCGAAGCACATCCCAACTCCGACCACCTGCACATCACAACCGTCAATACCGGCGAAGGCGAACCCCTTCAGATCGTTTGCGGGGCTGCCAATGTGGCTGCCGGACAGAAGGTAGTGGTGGCCGTAAATGGCACTGTGCTGTACAGCGAAGACGATTCTTTCACCATCAAACGTTCGAAGATACGCGGCGTGGAATCCAACGGGATGATCTGTGCCGAAGACGAGATCGGTATCGGCAACGACCACTCGGGTATCATCGTCCTGCCGGCAGATGCCGTGGTGGGAACGCCGGCCAAGGATTATTACAATATCAAAAGCGACTATGTACTGGAAGTGGATATCACTCCCAACCGCGTAGATGCCACCTCGCACTTCGGTGTAGCCCGCGACCTGGCCGCTTATCTGAAGCAAAATGGCAAACCGGGCATGCTGACCCGCCCGTCAGTAGAGGCTTTCCGCATTGAAGACGCTACGCCCGCCATCACGGTGGAAATAATGGATACGGATGCCTGTCCGCGCTATACGGGCGTAAGCATCAAAGGCGTGACCGTGAAGGAAAGCCCCGAATGGTTACAGAACCGGCTGAAAACCATCGGCCTGCGCCCGATCAATAACGTGGTGGATGTTACGAACTATGTACTGCACGAAGTGGGACAACCGCTCCATGCATTCGATTATAACAAAATCAAAGGTGGCAAAGTACTCGTCAAGACTATGCCGGCCGACACGAAGTTCACCACCCTCGACGGTGTGGAACGTACATTGACCGACCAGGACCTGATGATCTGCAACACGGAGGAAGCCATGTGTATCGGTGGTGTGTTTGGCGGTCTGGATTCGGGTGTGACCGAACAGACGACAGACGTATTCCTTGAATCGGCCTGCTTCAACCCCACCCGGGTACGCAAGACGGCTCGCCGTTTCGGGCTGAACACCGATTCTTCCTTCCGCTTCGAACGCGGGCTGGATGCCAATCAGACGCTGTATGCCCTGAAACGCGCCATCCTCCTGATCAAGGAAATAGCCGGGGGTACGATCACCGGCGAATTGCAGGATGTCTATACCACCGTGGCCGAACCCTACACCGTAGAAGTGGCCTACCGGAAGATCCATACCCTGATCGGGAAAGACATCCCTGTGGACACGATCAAGAGCATCCTCACCAGCCTCGACATCGAAGTGAAAGCCGAAACAGCCGAAGGACTGACGCTTAGCGTACCGGTATACCGCATCGACGTTCAGCGTGACGTGGATGTGATTGAAGACATCCTCCGCATCTACGGCTACAACAACGTGGACTTCAGCGACAACGTGAAGTCCAACCTCAGCTACAAGACGCCAACTGACCGCAACTACCAGTTGGAACAGATCATCTCCGAACAACTCTGCGGCACCGGTTTCCACGAAATCATGAACAACTCGCTAACCCGCCGGGGCTATTACGAAGAGCTCTCCTCCTACCCTGCCACCCATTGCGCCATGCTGGAGAACCCGCTCAGCGCCGACCTCAACAGCATGCGGCAAACCCTGCTGTTCGGCGGACTGGAAAGCATCGAATACAACATCAAACGGAAGAATGGCGACATCCGCTTCTTCGAATTCGGCAACTGTTACGATTACAACGCCGGGATCAAGAAGGAAGGCGACGCCCTTGCCGAATACACCGAAGAATACCGCCTTGGCCTCTGGGTATGTGGCAACCGGGTGGACAACAGCTGGGCGCATGCCGACGAGAAATCGTCTGTATACGAACTGAAAGCTTACGTCGAAAACATCCTGCAACGTCTCGGCGTGAATATGAAAAAGGTAATCTTCGGCAACCTCACCAACGACATCTACAGCGCCGGCCTCTCCATCACATCCAGCACCGGACGCCAGTTGGGTACAATAGGTATCGTACAAAGAAATCTGTGTAAGGTGGCCGACATCGACACGGAAGTATATTATGCCGAGCTTTCCTGGACACTCCTGATGAAGGAAGTGCGTAAGAACAAGGTATCCTTCACCCCGATCTCCAAGTTCCCGGCTGTAAAACGCGACCTGGCTTTGTTGATCGACAAACAGGTACAATTTGCCGAGATTGAAAAGATCGCCGCTGAAAGCGAACGCAAACTACTGAAGGAAGTATCTCTCTTCGATGTGTATGAAGGCAAGAACCTGCCAGCCGGCAAAAAATCGTATGCCGTAAGCTTCTACCTGCAAGACACCGAGAAGACACTGAACGACAAGCAAATTGATGCCGTAATGCAGAAAATCCGTACCAACCTGGAACAAAAATTAGGTGCGCAACTGAGATAACCAACAATAAATAAGAACACAATATGGGAAGAGCGTTTGAATACCGCAAAGCAAAAAAATTTAAACGGTGGGGCAATATGGCCCGTGTATTCACCAAGTTAGGCAAGGAAATTACCATCGCCACCAAAGCAAGTGGCCCCGATCCTGACGCCAACCCCCGTCTGCGCGTGCTGATGCAGCAGGCGAAGAAGGAAAATATGCCGAAGGAAAATGTGGAACGTGCCATCAAGAAAGCCACCTCCAAGGATTACACCGACTACAAGGAAGTGAACTACGAAGGCTATGGGCCGTTCGGTATTGCTGTCTTCGTTGAAACGGCCACCGACAACAACACGCGTACCGTTGCCAACGTCCGCAGCTATTTCAACAAGCATGGCGGTTCACTGGGAACGAGCGGAAGCCTCGAATTCCTGTTCGATCACAAGGTGATCTTCCATACCACCGCGAAGGAAGGCATCTCCCTCGAAGACCTCGAACTGGAGCTCATCGACTTCGGTGTGGAAGAAATCGAAGAAGATGAAGGCGAACTGATCATCTCCGGCGAATTCTCACAAAACTCCGCCATCCAGAAATACCTGGAAGAAAACGGTTTCGAGATCACCACCGCCGAATTCGTCCGTATCCCCAACGACCTCAAAGACGTCACCCCCGAACAGCGCGAACAGCTCAACAAACTCTTCGACAAGCTGGAAGAAGACGAAGACGTTCAAAACGTCTTCCACAACATGCGGGAAGATGAATCGGAAGAATAATAATCCCCTCTTATAATAATTAGAAAGGGCGCAGGCAAAACCTTGCGCCCTTTTTAATTATTATCATTTAGATTCATATTCCGACAATCTTGAATGTGGGCTTGCTTCAAGTTCCGGCGTATGTGAAAGCGGGGTACTTCAAGTTCCGGCGAAAGTGAAGCATCCTAACCCATGAAATGAACATATCAGGGTGATACCATAGCTTGTGTGAATGCCCGGTCACGGGCATCCTGTACGTAGCCGGGGGTACAGGCGAAGCCGGGGGTACAGGCGAAGCCAAGCCCCCGGACAGATGATTTGTATATGTTCTGTGTGCCGCGTCAGCGGTACCGTGTGGATAGACCGGCACCACTGACGTGGCGCAGGATTATAATGTACCATCCATTGTCCAGGGGCTTGGCTTCGCCTGCACCCCTGGCTACCTACATGATACCGCTGACGCGGTATTGTCGCTATGGATACGGCGGTATATTCAATTCCATACTGAAACACCGCCTGCTTTCAAGTTCAACAAAACCTGAATATTCAAATCCAACCCAACCTGAACATTCAAATGCAACAACGCCTGCTTTCAAATTCAACCCAATCTGCATATTCACACGCGGCGCCATCCGGGCAACGGCGAATGCCGTCGGCAGGGGGGTGTGGCAACTTAATCGGGGTGGGAGTTGTTATAGCAATAGGGACAACTGATAATCAGTGATGTGTTGTGATAATCAGTGATGTTGTCAGTGATATGTTCAGTGAAGCATAAGAAGATTTCTATTGTAGGATAATTAGTCTAATGAATTATGAATTTTGATATTGCAATCATCGGTGGTGGCCCGGCCGGGTACAACGCAGCGGAGAAAGCGGCTGCTAACGGGCTTCATACCCTTTTATTTGAGAAGAATACGGTAGGGGGCGTCTGCCTCAACGAAGGATGTATCCCCACCAAGACACTGCTCTATGCGGCCAAACTGGCCGATAGCGCCCGGCACGCCGGGAAGTATGGCGTAGGCATCGAAGGGACGGTAGTACCGAACCATGCCAAGATAGTAGCCCGGAAGAACAAGGTGGTAAAAAAGCTGACAGCCGGTGTAAAAGCCAAACTCACCCACGGCGGCGTAACGCTGGTGAACGGTTGGGCCACGCTGGCCGGAGAGACCGGCAACGGTATCCGGATCACGTGCAACGGCGACGAATACATCGTAGGCTATGTGCTGGTCTGTGCCGGATCGGAAACGATCATCCCGCCCATCAAAGGCCTCGAAGGATCGGGCTACTGGACCTCCCGGGAAGCGCTTGACGCTACCGAACTGCCCGCATCGCTGGCCATCATCGGCGGCGGTGTGATCGGGATGGAGTTTGCCTCCTACTTCAACAGCATGGGCGTACAGGTGGAGGTGATAGAGATGCTGCCCGAGATACTGGGCGCCATCGACGGCGAGATAGCCGCCCTACTCCGCACGGAATACACCCGGAAAGGCGTGCACTTCCACCTGCAAACAAAGGTGGTAGAGATCACCCCGCAAGGTGTGGTGATTGAAAAAGGCGGGAAGACAACCACGCTCGCAGCCCAACAGATACTGTTGAGCACAGGACGCAAACCGAGTATCGCCGGCTTCGGCCTGGAAACCCTCCCCGTGGAGGCCGACCGCAAAGGCGTGCGCGTGAACGAATACATGCAAACCACCCACCCGCGCATCTATGCCGCCGGCGACATCACGGGATTTTCCCTGCTGGCCCATACGGCTATCCGCGAAGGTGAAGTGGCCATCAACCATATACTGGGCGTAGACGACCCGATGAGCTACCGCGCCATCCCCGGTGTGGTCTACACCAATCCCGAAGTAGCCAGCGTGGGCAAGACCGAAAAAGAACTCGACGCCGAACAGGCTCCCTACCGGGTGATGAAACTGCCAATGACCTACTCAGGCCGTTTCATGGCCGAGAACGAAGACGTGAACGGGCTGTGCAAGGTCATCGTAGACCCGCAGGATCGTATCATCGGATGCCACCTGATCGGCAACCCGGCCTCGGAGCTGATCGTGACGGCAGGTATCGCGGTGGAAGAAGGATTCACGGTGCCGCAGTTCAAGCGCTTCGTCGTACCCCATCCCACCGTAGGCGAGATCTTCCGCGAAGTGATATTCGAATAAGGAGGGAGCTGCCATGTTCTGTATCAACAGTACACAGAAAGACGTGTGGTTCAACCTGGCTGCCGAAGAGTACCTGCTGAAGCAGGGAACAGCCAACTACTTCATGCTCTGGCAGAGCCACCCGGCAGTAGTGGTGGGCAAACACCAGGACGTGTGCCGGGAAGTAGACCTGGCGTATACAGCCACGCACGGCATACAGGTAGCCCGGCGCTACACCGGCGGCGGAGCGGTATACCACGACGGCGGCAACCTGAACCTGACGTTTATCGAGACCACCCGCCAGGCCGACTTCAACAAGTACACCGGCTGGATCATGGATGCACTGGCTCCCTTCGGCCTGCCGTTGCGCACCGATACACGGCGGAGCATCTACATCGGCAACCGGAAAGTATCCGGCAGCGCGCAATGCATCTGGAAAGACCGGGTGCTGTATCACGCCACCCTGCTGTATGCCTCCGACCTGCCGGCCCTCGAAGCCTCCCTGCGCCCGCAGCCTGTACAGGCAACCGTGGACAGGGAAGCACCAAAGCGGATCTATGTGGGCTCCGTGAAAAGCCCGGTGACCAATATCAGGGATCATCTGCCCCGCCCCATCTCCATGGAGAGCTTCCGGGAATACCTGGCCGATTATTTCCTGCACCGGGAGCGCGGACACGCTGTTTATTCATTAAGCAAGACAGACAGCGAACAGGTGGACCTGCTGATGGAACAGAAATACCGGCAACCCGCCTGGAACTACAACTCGCTATCCGACAACCGGATAGAACGTGTCAAAACAATTTAATTCCGGTTTATGTTTACTAAATACCAAATAGGAGTTAACACGTAATCACATTAATATAATTCAATATAGTATGTCACGATTCGAAATAAAAATGCCCAAGCTGGGCGAGAGTATCACGGAAGGCACCATTATCTCCTGGACAGTGAAAGTGGGTGATGATATAAAGGAAGACGATGTGTTGTTTGAAGTCAATACGGCCAAGGTGAGTGCGGAAATCCCCTCGCCGGTAGCCGGAAAAATCATAGAGATCTTATTCAAGGAAGGCGATACCGTATCCGTAGGTACGGTAGTAGCCATTGTACAACTCTCCGGCGAAGAAGACGCCGGTGAACCAGCTGCCACGCAAACAGCAAGTCCCCCGGCAGCAACGCCGGCCGATGCCGATCCGACACCGGCCACAGTACAGCCATCGCAGATAGACCAGGCTGCCGAAACAAGCCAGGCTGCTATGGAAGCACCGGCTGCTCCGGCCACTCCTGCTGCTAAAACGGCCAAGGCAGCTGCCGACCGCTGGTATTCGCCCATCGTGCTCTCGAAGGCCAAAGACGCCGGGATCGGTCAGGATGAACTGGACGGTATTCCCGGAACAGGCTTCTCCGGACGCCTTACGAAACGGGATATAGAGGTCTATATCCAACAACAAAAAGAAGGGAAACCGGCTGCTGCGCCCGCCGCACCCGCAGCCCCGGCTGGCATTCAAGCACAAGCTACTCCCGCAACACCCGTAACTCCTGCAGGAGCACCTGCACCCGCACCCGTTGCCACACCGCAGCCCGGCCAACAGCCGGCCAAAGCAACCCCGGCAGCCGCTACACCCGTGGCAGGCAGCGCCGATGTGGAAGTGATCCCGATGGATCCCGTCCGCCGGATCATTGCAGACCGCATGGTGGCCTCCAAGCAAATCTCCCCGCACGTGACCAACGTAGTGGAAGCCGATGTGACCAACCTGGTGCGCTGGCGCGAACGCAACAAAGACGCATTCAAGGAACGCGAAGGCATCAGCCTCACCTTCATGCCGGCCATCGCCGAGGCAGTGGCGCAGGCGCTGATCAGATACCCGCGGGTGAACGCGTCGGTAGACGGATACAACATCCTGCAGAAGAAGCAGATCAACATAGGTATCGCCGTGTCGCTGGACAATGGCAACCTGATCGTGCCCGTGATCAGGCAGGCCGACCAGCTCAGCCTCAAAGGCCTGGCCCTATCCATCAACGCACTCGCCGCCAAAGCGCGCAAGAATACGCTGGCGATGGACGACATCCAGGGCGGTACGTTTACGATCACCAACTTCGGCACGTTCAAGAGCCTCTTCGGCACACCGATCATCAACCAGCCCGAAGTAGCCATCCTGGGTGTGGGCGTGGTAGAAAAGAAGCCGGCCGTGATTGAAACACCGGACGGCGACATGATAGCCATCCGCCACAAGATGTACCTCTCCCTGTCGTACGACCACCGCGTGATAGACGGTTCGCTGGGAGGCAACTTCCTCAAGGCAGTGTCCGACTATCTCGAAAACTGGCCCATTCAATAACCTAAGTAAGCATCCATCATGAAATATTCCATCAAAACAACCGAAAAAGAAACGCTCGCCCACTGGTACTACCTGCTGACGCTGGGAAGGGCGATCGACGATAAAGCACCGGCCTACCTGCTGCAATCGCTGGGCTGGTCGTTCCACGCACCGTATGCCGGGCACGACGGCATCCAACTGGCCATCGGGCAGGTGTTCAACCGGGAAGAAGACTTCCTCTTCCCCTATTACCGGGATATGCTTACGGCACTGTCGGCCGGCATGACGCCCGAAGAGCTCATCCTCAACGGCCTCTCCAAAGCTACCGACCCGGGCAGTGGCGGACGGCACATGTCTAACCACTTTGCCAAACCGGAGTGGCACATCCAGAACGTATCCTCGGCCACCGGCACGCAAGACCTGCATGCCGCAGGCGTGGCACGGGCCATTGTGTATTACAACCGGAAAGGGGTAGCCATTACGTCGCACGGCGAAGCGTCCACATCGGAAGGGTTCGTCTACGAAGCGATCAACGGCGCCAGTACGGAGCGCCTGCCGGTGATCTTTGTGATACAAGACAACGGATTCGGAATCTCCGTACCCAAAAAGGAACAGACCGCCAACCGCAAGGTGGCCGAAGACTTCAGCGGTTTCAAGAACCTGAAGATCATCTACTGCAACGGCAAGGATGTGTTCGATTCGATGAACGCCATGACCGAAGCCCGCCGCTACGCCATCGAGCACCGTAACCCGGTGATCGTGCAGGCCAACTGCGTGCGCATCGGCTCGCACTCCAACTCAGACAAGCAGACGCTGTATCGCGACGAGAACGAACTGGCCTACGTCAAGCAAGCCGACCCGCTGCAAAAGTTCCGCCGGATGTTGCTCCGGTACAACCGCTTCACGGAAGAAGAGCTCATACAGATCGAGGCCAAAGCCAAGGCCGACCTGAGCGCCGCCAACCGCAAAGCCATCGCTGCGCCCGATCCCGACCCGAAGACGATCTTCGACTTCGTAGTGCCCCACCCCTACGTTCCGCAACTATACCCCGACGGCCTGCACAACCTGCAGGAAGGCGAAAAGAAAAACCTGGTGACAGCCATCAACGAAACGCTGAAGGCGGAGTTCCGCCACAACCCCGATACCTTCCTCTGGGGACAGGACGTGGCCAACAAAGAGAAGGGCGGTGTGTTCAACGTGACCAAGGGCCTGCAACAGGAGTTCGGCCCACAGCGTGTATTCAACGCCCCCATCGCCGAAGATTATATCGTGGGCACAGCCAACGGCATGAGCCGCTTTGACAAGAAGATCCGCCTGGTGATTGAAGGCGCTGAGTTTGCCGACTATTTCTGGCCCGCCATCGAACAATACGTAGAATGTACGCACGAGTATTGGCGGAGCAACGGCAAGTTCTCGCCCAACATCACCATCCGCCTGGCATCGGGCGGGTATATCGGCGGCGGACTGTACCACTCGCAAACCATCGAAGCGTCGCTGGCCTCGTTGCCGGGCGCACGGATCGTCTACCCATCGTTTGCCGACGATGCCGCCGGACTGCTGCGCACCAGCATCCGCTCCGAGGGAACCACCCTCTTCCTTGAACCCAAAGCCCAGTACAATGCCACAGAGGCGGCAACCATCATCCCCGACGATTTTGAAGTGCCCTTCGGCAAAGCACGCATCCGGCGTGCGGGTACAGACCTGAGCATCATCACCTACGGAAATACCACCCACCTGTCGCTGCAAGCCGCCGAAAAGCTGGCGCAGGAAGGCACGGGCAACATCGAGGTGCTGGACCTGCGCTCACTCATCCCCCTGGACAAAGAAGCCATCCTGGCAACCGTCCAAAAAACAGGCAAGGTACTGGTGGTACACGAAGACAAGGTGTTTTCCGGCTTCGGAGCCGAGATAGCCGCCCTCATCAGCGACGAGATGTTCCAACTGCTGGATGCGCCGGTGAAACGCGTGGGATCCATCTTCACCCCCGTGGGATTCAATCCGGTACTGGAACGGGCCGTACTGCCGGGCGTAGACCGTATCTACGAAGCAGCCAACGAATTACTCATGTATTAACAGCAGAAAAAGATGAAAAGAATCGGTATATTTTACGGAAAAGAATCCGTGAAGACAAGTAAGATCGCCCAGAAGATCATCGAGGCGTTCAAGGACAGCCACATCGACGCAGTCCCCGTGGAAGAAGCAACCAGCCAGGATTTCGAGAAATACGCCAACATCATCGCAGGCGCCTCCACCTGGTTCGACGGCGAACTGCCTACGTATTGGGACGAAACGTTGCCCGAAACCTCGTCGGCCAACCTGAAGGGGAAAAAGGTAGCCATCTTCGGCCTGGGCGACCAGGTGGAGTACCCGGAGAATTTCCTCGACGGCATCGGCATCCTGGCCGAAGCCTTCGAAGCCGCCGGCGCCACCGTAGTGGGGCTGACAGACCCAGCCGGTTATACCTTTGAACGCTCGCGCGCACTACGCGACGGCAAACTGCTGGGGCTCGGCATCGACATCGAGAACCAGCAAGGCAAAACCAAGCAGCGCATCGACGACTGGGTCACGCAGCTGAAGCAGGAATTCAGTAAATAAATCGGGCAAGTGTAATCATTCTTACACTTCTTTCCGGTAATTATCTATTTCTTTGACCTATAACGCCAACGAAATATGGACAACGATCTAAGAACCATTATGCTCTGCTATGGCGAGCTGGTATGCCGGGTGAACTACATCAGGGATGTGCTCCGGCGGCCAATGACCCTGGCGGAAAAAATCCTCTACGCGCACCTTTTCAGCGAAGAAGAATCCAGAGAATACCGGCGGGGAGAGGCGTATGCCAACTTCCGCCCCGACCGGGTAGCCATGCAAGACGCCACCGCGCAGATGGCCCTGCTGCAGTTTATGAATGCCGGGAGAAGCCATACGGCCGTACCAGCGTCTGTACACTGCGACCACCTGATCCGCGCCCACCAGGGAGCACAGGCCGACCTGGGCGACGCCCTCACCTCCAACCGCGAGGTGTACGACTTCCTCCAAAGCGTATCCGACAAGTACGGCATCACCTTCTGGAAGCCCGGCGCAGGGATTATCCACCAGGTAGTGCTGGAGAATTATGCCTTCCCCGGAGGGATGATGATCGGCACCGACTCACACACGCCCAACGCCGGCGGACTGGGTATGATAGCGATCGGCGTGGGAGGCGCCGATGCCGTAGACGTGATGATCGAAATGCCTTGGGAACTGAAGATGCCACGGCTCATCGGCGTAAGGCTCACCGGCCGCCTCACAGGCTGGGCTTCGCCCAAGGATGTGATCCTCAAGCTGGCCGGTATCCTCACCGTCAAAGGCGGCACCAACCGTATCATCGAGTATTTCGGTCCGGGTGCAGCAACCCTCTCGGCCACCGGCAAAGCCACCATCTGCAACATGGGAGCCGAAGTAGGCGCTACCACTTCGCTCTTCCCTTACGACGAAGAGATGCGGCGCTACCTCAGCGCCACCGGCAGGGATGCGGTGGTGCAACTGGCCGACAACATCACGCCCTACCTGCAGGCCGACGACGAAGTGGAAGCCTCGCCGGAAAAGTATTTCGACCAGGTGATCGACATCGACCTCTCCACCCTCGAACCGTATATCAACGGGCCGTTCACACCCGACGCCGCCACGCCCCTCTCGGCCTTTGCCGAAAAGGTGCGGGCCAACGGCTACCCGGAAAAGGTGGAAGTAGGCCTGATCGGCTCGTGTACCAATTCATCCTACCAGGACCTGGACCGCACGGCATCCATCGCCCGGCAGGCAGTAGACAAACACATCCCCGTGGCCGCCCAATTGTTCCTCAATCCCGGATCGGAACAGATCCTGGCAACGGCCGAACGCGACCGGATCATCCACGCTTTTGAAGCGATAGGCGGTATACGGATGGCCAACGCCTGCGGCCCCTGTATCGGACAGTGGAAACGGGTGACCGACGACAACGAACGGCCCAACAGCATCGTCACCTCCTTCAACCGCAACTTTGCCAAACGCACAGACGGCAATCCCAACACGCACGCCTTCGTGGCCTCGCCCGAGCTGACACTGGCGCTGGCCATTGCCGGACGCCTCACCTTCAATCCGCTGACCGACAAGCTGCAAAACCGGGAAGGCCAACTGGTGATGCTGGATCCCCCCACAGGCAACGAACTGCCACCGGCAGGATTCCAACAGGGCGAGACAGGCTATATCCTGCCCACGGGGCAGACAGAGAGGGTGATGATCAACCCGCATTCAGACCGCCTGCAACCCCTCGCACCTTTCGCCCCCTGGGACGGCAGCGACCGGCTCAAGATGCGCCTGCTGCTCAAAGTACGCGGGAAATGCACCACCGACCACATCTCGATGGCCGGTCCCTGGCTACGCTTCCGGGGGCATCTGGAACATATTTCAGACAACCTGCTGATGGGCGCCGTCAATGCCTTCAACGGGAAGACGAATGCGGCGCGCAACCAATGTACCGGTGCCTCAGAACCGGTATCGGGCATTGCCAAAAAATACAAAGCAGAGGGCCATTACTCCATCGTAGTAGCCGAAGAGAACTACGGCGAAGGGTCGTCGCGCGAGCATGCCGCCATGGAACCCCGCTACCTGAACGTCCGTGCCATCCTGGCCAAGTCATTCGCACGTATCCATGAAACGAACCTCAAGAAACAGGGAATGCTGGCGCTTACCTTCACACGGCCGGAAGACTACGACCGGATACGGGAAGACGACCTGATCTTGCTCTCCGGCCTCACCACGCTCACACCCGGCGTCCCCCTGCTGGCCACACTCAAACACAGAGACGGCACGGACACGTCTTTCGAGGTCTCTCACTCATACAACCATACACAGATCGAGTGGTTCCGCGCCGGTTCTGCTCTCAATTATTACGCTAAACAACCAAAAAATGGCAAAGATTAGTTTTACCGACGGACAATTACGCGTTCCCGATATGCTAACCATCCCCTTCATCACAGGCGATGGTGTGGGAACCGAGATCACGCCCCTTGTACTTGCCACAGTAGATGAAGCCGTACAGCAAGCCTGGAGGGGAACCCGGCGTATCCGATGGATGGAAGTATTTGCCGGAGAAACATCGTATCAGAAAACCGGCGAATGGCTGCCTAAAGGTACGCTGCTTGCCTTTAAGGGATGCTACATCGGCCTCAAAGGGCCGCTCAACACACCCGTAGGCGAAGGTATCCGGTCGCTGAACGTGGCCCTGCGCCAGCACCTCGACCTCTACACCTGCCTCCGCCCGGTACGCTGGTTCCCCGGCGTATCCTCTCCGTTGAAAGCACCCGAGCAAGTAGACATGACCGTGTTCCGTGAAAATACGGAAGACATCTATGCCGGCATCGAATGGGAGAAAGGAAGCCCCGAGGCCGACCGCTTCCTCCGGTTCCTGACCGACGAGATGGGGGTCACCCAGATACGGTTCCCCGACAGTTCGGCATTCGGCGTGAAGCCCATCTCGGAAGAAGGGAGCAAACGCCTCGTGCGTGCAGCCATCCGCTATGCCACCCACCACCACCTGCCCTCCGTCACGCTGGTACACAAGGGAAACATCATGAAGTACACCGAAGGCGGATTCAAACGCTGGGGATATGATGTGGCCGAAAGGGAATTCGCCCACGCCGCCTTTTCCATGCGGCATTATACGCACATCCAGCAAACGCAGGGAAAGCAAGCCGCTGCCGACGCGCTGGGAATAGCGGTACAGGAAGGGAAAGTGATTGTGAAAGACGTCATCGCCGACGCTTTCCTGCAGAACACGCTGCTGAAACCCGGGGAGTATTCCGTGATAGCCACTCCCAACCTCAACGGCGACTATATCTCAGACCAGCTGGCGGCTATGGTAGGAGGCATCGGCATCTCACCCGGTGCCAATATCAACTACGAGACCGGCCATGCGATATTCGAAGCCACCCATGGCACAGCGCCCGACATAGCAGGCAGCAACAAGGCCAACCCCTGCTCGCTCCTGCTCTCGGCAGTGATGCTGCTCGAATACATTGGCTGGAGCCAGGCTGCCCAACTAATCACCAGTTCGCTGGAGAAATGTTTCGAAGACGGAAAAGCAACCGAAGACCTGGCACGATTCATGCCCGGCGGCCAATCACTCACTACCAGCGCCTTCCTGAAAGAAGTAGCGTATACGATGCGCCAACTGATATAATCATCTTAATAAAACAACATTATGAGTATAGACAAGCAATACCTGATCTACAAACTGGCCGATACCATCAAGCAAACGGCCCGGATAGACAATGCCTTGTTCAAACAACACGGCGTGAAACGCGGACTGCGCAACGACGACGGTTCCGGCGTACTGGTGGGGATCACCAAGATAGGCAACGTAGTAGGCTACGAACGGACAGACGGGAAACTCAAACCCATCCCCGGCAAACTGTTCTACCGGGGCTACGATGTAGAAGACCTGGTCCACGGCGTGATGAAAGAGAAACGCTGCGGCTTTGAAGAAGTGGCCTACCTCCTGCTCTCGGGCAACCTGCCCGACAAGGAAGAGCTTGAACAATTCCGCCAATTGCTGTACGAGAACATGCCGCTCACCCACGAATCCACCCTCAGCATCGTACGCCTCAGGGGAAACAACATCATGAATATCCTGGCACGCAGCGTGCTCGAACTCTATATCTTCGACGATAAGGCCGACGACCTTTCCCGCGAAAACCTGATGCGCCAGTCCATCGAACTCATCTCCCGCTTCCCCACCATCATCGCCTACGCCTTCAATGTGCTGCGGCACCACACACAAGAGCGATCGCTGCACATCCGCCATCCGAATCCCGAGCTAACGCTGGCCGAGAACTTCCTCTTCATGCTGAAACGGCATTTCACACCGCTGGAAGCCCGCACGCTGGACCTGCTGCTTATCCTGCAGGCCGAACACGGAGGCGGCAACAACTCCACCTTCACCGTACGCGTCACCTCGTCCAGCATGACAGACATCTATTCGTCTATCGCCGCCGGTATCGGCTCCCTCAAAGGCCCGCTGCACGGAGGCGCCAATATCCAGGTGTGCGATATGTTCAACCACCTGAAAGCGAACATCGCCGACTGGAAGAATGTGGAAGAGATAGACGCCTACTTCACCCGCATGCTCAATAAGGAAGTATACGACCATACGGGCCTTATCTACGGCATCGGACACGCCGTGTATACCATCTCCGACCCACGCGCCCTGTTGCTGCGCGAACTGGCACGCGAACTGGCGAAGGAAAAAGGACGTACAGACGAGTTCGAGTTCCTCGAACTGCTGGAAGATCGCGCCGTATCCACCTTTGCCCGCGTGAAGAACAACGGGAAGACGGTGTCGAGCAACGTAGACTTCTACTCCGGCTTTGTGTATGAAATGATCGGCCTGCCCGAAGAAATCTATACGCCGCTCTTCGCCATGGCCCGCATCGTAGGCTGGACAGCCCACCGCAACGAAGAGCTGCATTTTGCCGGCCGACGTATCATCCGCCCGGCTTATATGAACGTGCTACAGGAAGAAACATACGTGCCCATCGGTGAACGATAAGGAGGGGGAATGGATGTAGCCGGTACGAATTCGGGCGAAAATAGACGAACGTCCGGATATGTTTGTTATATTTGTGTAACAAAGCATTACGAATGACGCCAATACTGTTTACGCCCGAACACGAACAGCTGCTACACCAAATCCCTTTATTCCGAGATTTACCGCGGAATGTACAGCTTTCACTCGCCGGCAAACTCGACTATGCCGTCTACCGGATAGAAAAGAACGAGGTTGTGGTGCGGCAGGACTCATTATGTAAACACCTGGATGTGCTCCTGCAAGGGAAATTACGTGTAGACATTATAGATGCCCTGGGCAATGATGTGCTCATTGAATACATTGAAGCTCCCCGTGCGTTTGGCACCCCGCACCTGTTCAGGGCCGACGGCCGGCATCCGGCCACTTTCAAGGCGCTGGAAGACGGGATCTATTTCAGGGCATCCAAAGAATCCGTCTTCCAACTGATCAGCGAGTATCCCGAGATACTCAAACGCTTCCTGTGTATCTCGTCAAACTGCAATAAGTGTACGGCCATCCGCCTCAGGGCCCTCTCGCAGAAAAATATCCGCCAGCGGTTTGTGGCCTATCTGTTCGACCGGATCACCCCGGCACACAGCACCCTCGTGGAGGCCGAACACAACCAGGCGCAACTGGCCGACTATCTTTGTGTAACCCGTCCGGCACTCTCCAAAGAGATCAACAAAATGGTCCGGGAAGGGCTGATCCGGATCAATGGCAGAACGATTGAATTACTACGTATCAACGAATTAAAAAGACTTATCTTATGAATATATGCATCCTTGGCGCCTCCAAAGGCGTAGGCCTTTGCGCCGTTAAACGGGCATTGGCACGCGGACACCACGTCACCACCCTGTCACGTTCACGACTGCCCCTGCCACCCCACATCAACCTCCATCCTTTCCAGGGAGATGCTACCAGCGAGATCGATCTGGCACATGCCATTGCCGGCACATCGGCCATCCTGGTCACCCTGGGACGGGGCTTCGACACCCGTGCCACCACCCTGTATACCGACTTTGCCGATACCCTGCTCAAACTCCACCAAACGAAGCCCATTACGGTACCCGTCATTATCCTCACCGGCTTCGGTGCGGGCAACAGCCGGGAGTACCTCCCATTCTTGAACCGGCAGGTATTCAAATACATCCTGGACAAGGTGTATCTCAATAAAACCGAGATGGAACGATGGATATCCCAGTCCTCCATCCAGTGGGAGTTTGTGCGCCCCGGTACGTTGACCCACCATGCATTGTCCGAACAATACCGCGTGGAAACCAAACTGTATAAAAACATCCGCATCGGGCATATCTCCCGCATGGACGTAGCCGACTTCATGGTGAAACAAGCCGAAAACCCCACGATGCTCGCCATGTATCCGGCGCTGTCGAAACGATAAGTCCACACACAGGCGGATTTCCAGTTTCAGTATCTCGAAGTTGTCTAAAAATTCTTCCAGCCATTGGCGCTTGCTTTCCGAGCGGTTGGCCCGGTAGATGCTCCGTACGAGCATAATGGCGTCCCGTTTCATTTCCTGACCAAGTGTGTATTTATACTCACGGGGAAAATTGCGGGTGTACCGGTAGATCAACAGGATCAGCCGGTACACGTCGCGGTAAACAGGAAGCTGTTCGGTCAAGGCCATTTTGTGAAATTATTTTCGACCGCTTCGCGGTAGTATTAAATAGTTTAATAGATAAATGGATTAAAAAGCAAGGACGGCTCGAACTCTATCAACACTGGCCTTAAGGTCGCTGTACGTGTCGCCATCGGTGAAGTCGACGTGCCACGCGACGCCATCGCTGAACTCCGTGGACGACCAATAGTATGCACCTGTGAACCCTACACCGCCGACCGATGTCAGTATATTATCGAACGTGGCACGGGATTCCACACAAGCTGGATTATCATAACCCGGCATTGCATAACCTCCTGTAGACCAGCCTGTTCCTATATACAGACCACAGTAGCCGGCATATAATGACATCAACTCATTAAGTGAAGGCAGATACCACGGGCCATCAGTATTGCCATTTTTTTGGTAAACCCATTGGAAGGCAGGATAATTACTGTAATCTGAATTGATGGTTTTTATAGCGGCCATATTTACCCTGCCATCCATAACATCGGTTGCGGCAGTTTCATTGATTGGCCCCCATCTTAAAGTAGAAGGAGCTTCATCCAACGAAACTACCAATCCTTTCCGGTTTTCTTTTTTCGTTTCATAGACAACACCAGCTATCACACCTTTCAGGTAGTAATAAGCGCCAATCTCGTTACTCACCGGCCCGGTCGATGTGAGCGACAGTACACGTGCAACCGTACGCTCACCACCGTCAGAGAGGAGGATCACCGCCTCGCCTGCTGCATTGTCGTCGGTGATGGTGACCGGAGCCGTCACCTTGATCTGTCCGGCCGTTTTGTCGAAGGATACTTTCCAGCCTGCCGGAAGGTTGACTGCTGTCATCACAGCGGGGGCGGTGCCCTGTAAGGTGTAGCCTATCAGTTTGGTTTCGCCTGTTTTGAAGAAGTCCGGCTGATCGAACGTGATCCCAAGTGCGATATATTTCGGGACTTTGATCTTTGTCGTCCCGTCGGCCAGCGTGAATACCACATAATCGGTGTTCGAGTTGTCCACGCCGTTCGCTGCAAAGATCGCGTCGCCCTGCCCGCCGGTTGGTCCCGTTGCACCCGTTGCGCCTTGCGGGCCGGTGGCTTTCACGCCGGTAGACTTCCACGTGGCGCCACCGTCGGAAGAGATCTCCCACTCGTTGGAGGTGTTGATGCGTACCTGCGGGGCGAGGCCGGTAGTCGGGATGTTGGCGCCTTTGCTGTCTTTGATCCAGTCGGCTGCGGCAGAGCCGGTCTGTACGGTCCAGTAGTAGCGGCCGTCAGTGTCTTGTGCCACGCCAATCACGGGGGTGTCACCTTTCGTGCCGTGGTAGATCGCCACCGGGCCGCTCTTCGAGAAAGTGATGGTGTAGCCTACTTCCACACCGTTTTCCAGTTTGGGGGTAACGGCAGTTACAAAGTCTTTCGCTTCAAGGGCAGTCACCAACCCTTGCAGGGCGGTGATGTTCGTGTTCACGGTCTGCTGCCAGGCTTCCAGCGCGGCAATGCGCTCAGCCTGGTCGGCCTGTTGTTTCTTCAAATCGTCGATGTCGTCTTTCAGGCAGCCGTTGAACAGCAGCAGGCAGGAGACGAGGATAGCGGATACGGAATGCATTGTTTTCATGATTTTCTCCTTTTTTAGTTTGTTATATGTATGGTTTGCTTCGATCCGTCAGGGAACCTGCCGCCCATAGGCGATACAAACAGGTTTCGCTGCAAATATATATACAAAATTTGCGGTGATTATCAAAAAAACGCGGATATTATATGCTGCATTTTGCTGCATTTTGCCTATTTTTGGGAAATAGTCAAACTTTTGTGCCGCCACATATTGATTTCCCGGTTATGAGACGCTTGTTTATGTTCAAAGGCATCCCCGATGAGAAAGAACTACGGGTGGTGATGCTGAAGTTGATCGCCGCTTTTTTTATCCTTGGGCTCGTGGTTGAGAAGATATTCTTTCCCGGTGTTGGCAACTGGCCGCTGTTCATTGCCTATGTCGCGTCAGACCTGATGCTGCCGGTGGCCTACCTGCTGTTCCGGATGGGACGGATAGACGACAACCGGGCGCTCATCATGCAGGCGCTTGCCGTGAGCGTGGCCCAATGTGCGGATATGGTGATGCAGGTCGTAGCCCCGGAACCCGGGGCGGAGGTTATCCTGATGGCGTCGGTTTGCATGATGGTAGTGCCGGTGGTGGCGGCGGGATTGACCACGTGGCGGTGGCTGCCCTTTATCCTGTCGGGGCTGTGCATGCTCCTGTACGGTGCCGGAGCGTGGGTGTCGGGAGAGAGGGTGCTGTCCAATATGTTCGTTTCGCTGGCATTCCTGTTGGCCGGGCTGTCCGTCCTGCAGCGCATCATCATGGATGCCTGGCGCGACGCCGACCGTACCCGGAAGCGGGTCGCGGAGCAAAACACCCTCATCTCACGTTTCTTCCACCTCACTCCCGGGGAGTTCGAACTGATCACCAAAGGGAAAATGACGCGCCAACAGGCTGCCGGGCTGTTGGAACGGTCGGACAAGCAGATGAGTACCGCCCTGATCGAACGCATCAAGGACGTGATCCAGACCGAAGACGCCGTACGCCACGCCATCCGGATGGTCCATCCCCGCCTCACGGACAAGGACCTCCAACTCTGCTGCCATATCGCCGAGGGGCTGTCGGCGGCCGACATCGCCCGGGTCGGCTCCATCGCCATATCGTCGGTCACCGCCCACCGCAGCCGCTTGCGCACCAAATTAGGCCTCCACAATGGCGAAAGCCTGCGCGACTATATCACCACGCTGGTTCACCGGGCGGAAGGTAGGAATCAGCCAACCCTATAACTTTTGCCGCAAGCTCATACAGGCAGCCGGACTGAAACCACGGCGAAAGTAATCCGTCATTCAACGGAATAACAACCCCACTATTACCGAATGTCCTTTTGTTTTGTTTTGCTCAAACTTCAATAATCGATTCAACAAATGCTATCATCATATCTTTATTCATTAGTTCCGGGCTTAAGTATTATTAAGATATATCCGGGCAGGGATCATACAATATTGCCTATATTCGCCGGCAACAAACGATGGAGTATCCGAAAATCCAATAAAAGAGTAGGGCTTAGTAAACTTATTTATCTTATGAAGAAGCATCTATTAGTTGGCAAGGCGATGTTGATCAGTGTGCTTTGTATGTTTTCAATTCTCGGCCTGAGTGCGCAGACAGAAGTGCTGTATGGAGTAAAGGGAGGTTTCAATGCCTCCAGTGTATCCGGTTTAAGTGGTCTGATCGATGCAAGCAACCGATCAGGGAACTCTTCGCTCGACATGTCCGTCAAGTACAGACCGGGCTTCCACATGGGCCTTGTTTCGCAGATCAACATCACCGACAAGTTCTTTGTACAACCCGAACTGCTGTATTCGCTGCAAGGTTTTAAACTGAGTGGTAGTGGAAACATCCTGTATGAATATGTTTCCGGATCTGAAACCACCATTATGCATTACCTGCAACTACCTGTGTATGCCGGGACAAAGATAGCTGCCGGACAAGGTCTGGATATCATCCTGGGAGTAGGTCCGTATATTGCCTACGGCCTTAGCGGTGAAGAAGGTACCTTTGGCGACAGTGGTATGTTCAGGCGATTTGATTTCGGCCTCACCGCCATGGGAGGTGTCCAATTCAACAAATTCCAAATTACCCTCGGATACGATTTAGGATTGGTAGACCTTATCAATACCCCAGGCTGGAGCGCTGCCAAAAACGAAGCAGGTATCTCTTCTATGTGCAACCGCAACCTCAAGGCCTCAGTGGCCTATTTCTTCTAAAGGAGGCCTCTTACAATAAACAGATAGCGCGGACCTGGTATTCTCAATGAACCGGATCCGCGCTTTCCTATGGTTGTAAACCTACAACTCCACTACCTGAATCTCCTTGCGGTCAATGTACTTCGGATAACGGAACGAGGGCATACCCAGCGCCATGCCGGCATGGATCACACCGTCTATGCCCAGCATCTGTTCCAGCTTCCCTTTCTGCTGCCTGGCGGCATTCAGCACAAAGCCGGTATAGAACTGGCTTACGCCGAGGCATTCGGCCATCAACGAACCGTTCTGGTATGCCAGGTTCGCATCCAACACACCCATGCGGGCGCATTTAGGCGTATAGATAAAGATAACGGCGGTGGCTTTGCGTAAGATATCGTCGGTCCCATTCCGGTAATCCTCCTGCATTTGTTTAAAAGCCGGCACATATTTGTACACATCCGGCATTACACGTTTCATGATGGGGCGTACTAACGGGTGGTTCAACTTCTTCAGCAAATCACCGAATACACCCATGGTAAAAGCCGTTATCTGTAACAATATCTCCGGTTGGGTGACCAGTACAAACTTTACCTCCTGCATATTACTCCCCGTCGGCGCCCGGTGGGCGGCTTCCAATATCATCTTCAGCGATTCCTTCGGGATCGGTCGCCCAGAAAAAGCCCGGTTGGACCGGCGCGACTTACACAACAGCATCATCTGCTCCGGCGTAGGCAACTGCGCCGCATCCACCGGATGCACTTTCTCCGCAGGGAAGATCGAATGTATCACTGCATCCTCCGGACATACCGCCACACAATGCCCGCATTCGATACAGCTTTCCACAAACTGTGTCTCTATCTCTTTACACTCCCGGTCCTGTACAAAAATACCCGCCGGGCATACCTTGACGCATTTCACACACTGAATACAGCGGTCGCGATCGATGTTTATTACGGTTTTCTTCATATACTATGTATCTTCATTTATTCGGCATTGACAAACTTTCTTTGATTTTTTTGCTCATAAGGATAGGTTTACAGTCCTGCAAGCGAATGAGACAATATGGTTAGGCTCAATGCATCCAAAGATAAGCAATTGCCGCCAGAAAAACAACTCACAAGTTGTATGTTATTTACATTTAGTTTATATTCTTTCTTGTGTTTCCTATAATTGGATCTTCATACATGAACTTATGCTGGGTGATATGTTTGGTTGCTGGTGGCAATGAACGAGGCGCAGGCCTCAGAAGGTGTGAGGCGCAGGCCTCAGGAGGTGTGAGGCGCAGGCCTCAGAAGGTGGAGGCGCAGGCCTCGTTTGGGTAAAGCTTGCATCTGATTATTTCATCGGGAAAAACAGTTCCAAAAACTGCCTTGTAAGGAGAAAAACGAGCCGATTATCCACAAATAAGAGTTACAATATATCCATATTTGCTTGGAGTTGAATATTCAGGTTTGGTTGCATTTCCTTTATAAAAAAACTTTTTTATAGAGGAGGTTTGGTTGGTTTGAAAGCAGGTGTTGTTTCAGTATGGAATTGAATATACCGCCGTATCCATAGCGACAATGCCCCGTCAGCGGCATCATGTAAGTAGCCAGGGGTGCAGGCGAAGCCCCGTCAGCGGCATCATGTAAGTAGCCAGGGGTGCAGGCGAAGCCCCGTCAGGGGCATCATGTAGGTAGCCAGGGGTGCAGGCGAAGCCAAGCCCCTGGACAAATGCGTACATATCATCATCCTGCGCCACGTCAGTGGTGCCGGTCTATCCACACGGTACCGCTGACGCGGCACCCAAAACATATACAAATCACCTGTCCGGGGGCTTGGCTTCGCCTGTACCCCCGGCTATGAACAGGATGCCCGTGACCGGGCATTGTTCCAGGGGATCGCGGGTTAATCACAAAAAAAGTGCCCACCGTAAGAACAAAATGCGGACCTGGATTGTTTATGTGG
>JAVBUH010000019.1:0-22955 GCA_031555505.1 Tannerellaceae bacterium | reverse complement strand
AGCGTGTGTGGGCAGCATCCTTATGATGTATTGTTGTCATCCTTATGATGTATTGTTGCCATCTGAATGATCATTTCATTCCACAATTATGGGGATTCCGTTCCACTGCTGTGAAGATTCCTTTTCACAGCTGTGAAGCTTACGCTCCATAGCTGTGAGGAGAAAGCATCACAGCTGTGAGGAGAAGATATCACAGATGTGAGGAGAAGATATCACAGCTGTGAAAAGGAAAGGTATTGCTAATGCCGGTAATAGGACTCCGTATTCCCGACAATAGTTGTTGCAGATGCCGACGATAGATACAGCAGGCTTCGTTTCCAATCGGGGCAGTTTTGAAGATGTACGCTTCCCTTAGTTTGCGTCGGGTCTTTCGGTGCAAAGATGAAATCAAATTCTATTTGTTTAGATATAACCTATCGCTTAAAATGGGGTAATGCAATAAAAAACCGTACTTTTGTCTGTTATAAGAAGACAGACCATCGACAATGAAGTACCTGATCCGGAAAACGGAAGACATACAAGAGGCGGTTGTCAACCTGCCTGCATCTAAGAGTATCAGCAACCGGGCATTGATATTGAATGCGCTCAGCTATAGTCCGTATGATGTGCGGAACCTGGCTGATTGCGATGACACCAACGTGCTGGCCGCCGCGCTGAACTCAAACGGGACACACTTTGATATCGGAGCGGCCGGTACGGCCATGCGTTTCCTCACGGCTTTTCTCGCCAAGATAGTGGGCGAATGGACCATTACGGGATCGGAACGGATGAAGAACCGCCCGATCGGGCCGTTGGTGGATGCGCTGAATGCGCTGGGTGCACGGATTGAGTATACGGAAAAGGCCGGGTATCCGCCATTACGCATCTACGGGAGCGCGTTGCAGGGAGGCGAGATCACGGTTCCGGGAAATATCAGTTCGCAGTATATTTCGGCCCTGCTGATGATTGCCCCGCTGATGGAGAAGGGATTGAAGATACGGCTGGAAGGCGAGGTAATTTCGCGCCCGTATATCCTGCTCACGCTGGGCATGATGGAAATGTTTGGGGTACGTTGCAATTATCAGGATAATACCATCAGTGTAACTCCGCAGGAATACAGGCCGGTACCTTTTACGGTAGAGGCAGACTGGAGTGCGGCCTCATACTGGTTTGAGATTTGTGCGCTGATGGCAGAAGGAGGCGTTGTGCAACTGCCGGGATTGCGCCACCACAGTTTGCAGGGTGATGCCGTTTGTGCGGAACTGTTCCGCTCGCTGGGTGTAGAAATGGAGGGAAACGGTGATAAAGCGGTGTTGAGCCATAAAGGGGCCGGCTACCAAACTTTTGTATACAACTTTGTGGAAGCGCCCGATCTGGCACAGACCGTGGTTGTAACGTGTGCCCTGAAAGGGATTCCCTTCCGCTTTACCGGATTGCAGAGCCTGCGCATCAAGGAAACCGACCGGATACTGGCCCTGAAAACCGAACTGAAAAAGCTTGGCTATGTGCTGACCGATACGGCCGACACGCTGGGGTGGGACGGTGAGCGTTGCGAACCGGATACAAACCCGGTGATAGCCACTTACGAAGACCATCGTATGGCAATGGCTTTCGCTCCGGCAGCCCTTGTGCGACCGGAAGGGATCACGATTGCCGATCCGCAGGTGGTGAGCAAAAGTTATCCCGGGTACTGGGAAGCATTGGAAAAAGCAGGCTTCACGATTACGGAAGTATGATGTTTACAGAATAGAAGTATAAAGAGGACAAAACAATATGATCTATATCATTCTGGGGCTTATCGCCCTCGGCTGCGTAGCCGCCCTGGCAGGCTATTTCCGCAACAAACGGTTGCAGCAGATGCTGGAACGCGGCGAGATCAGCGCCATGCCGGAAGCGCAGGAAATTCCGGAAGTATGTTGCGGACAGCACGAAGTATGCGAGCGCGACAGCCTGTTGGCCGCCGTGAGCAAAGGGATCGAGTATTACGAAGACGAAGAGTTGGACCGTTTCCGCGGTGTGGAAGCCGACGCCTACGACGATGCCGCCGTGAGTGAATTCAGGGAAGTGCTCCTCACCCTGCGCGACATCGAAGTAGCCGGTTGGCTGCGGAGCCTGCAACTGCGGGCGATCAACCTGCCCGATGCGCTGAAAGATGAGGCCTTCCTGATCGTAGGCGAACGACGCATACATTAATAAGACATGGATATCTTTCAATATACCTTTTTCCAACATGCCCTGATCGGTAGCCTGCTGACGGCAATTACCTGCGGTATCGTGGGTACGTATATCGTTGCCCGGCGGCTGGTATTCATCAGCGGCGGTATCACACATGCTTCTTTCGGAGGGTTGGGACTGGGGTTCTACCTCGGCCTGAATCCCACGTTGACGGCGATGGCCTTCAGCATCCTCTCGGCATTCGGCGTGGAATGGGCCAGTAAGTCGCAGAACATACGCGAAGATTCGGCGATTGCCGGGATCTGGTCGCTGGGGATGGCGCTGGGAGTGATCTTTATCTTCCTGACACCGGGGTATGCACCCAACCTGTCAGGTTATTTGTTCGGAAATATACTGACCATCTCGCGTTCGGACATCGGCTGGATGGCCGCGTTGGCGGTTGTGCTCGTACTGCTCTTCTCGCTGTTCATGCGGGAGATCCTGTTTGTGGCGTTCGACCGTGATTTCGCCCGTACGCAGGGATTGCCGGTCAAGGTGGTGGAGTACGGGATGATCTGTTTCATTGCCATCACGATTGTGCTCTCGATCCGGTTGGTAGGCATTATGTTGCTGATGAGCATGCTGACGCTTCCGCAGATCACGATGAACCTGTTCACGGCCGACTTCCGCAAGATCATCGCCGGCAGCGTGGTACTGGGCTTCCTGGCATGCATCGCCGGGCTTTTCCTTTCCTATCTGATCAATGTGCCGTCCGGGGCATTTATCATCCTTGTGCTCGTGGTGGTCTTTTTAGCAGCCAAAGCAATAAAATCACTGGGGAGGCGTTAGTATACAGACGAGGTACAGCCTTGCGCAGAGACTACTCCCTTTCCCACGGGATCAAAGAATGAAGAAAGGTTTTGCATATATACTATTATCGTTGATAGCGGCTTGTTTGCTTGGATCGTGCAGCACAAAGAAGAACACGAAAGCAAGCCGTTTTTATCATGCCTTTACCACCCGGTACAACATCTATTACAATGGCAAGGTTTCGTTCGACGAATCGCTGGATGCCATGCAGAAAGGCTACAAGGAGAACTATTCGGAACAGATACTGATGTATCCCATCAGTGCACAACCGAAAGATAAAGCTACGCCGGGGGGGGCTTTCGACCGGGCGATCGAGAAAAGCAACAAAGCCATTAAGCTCCATTCCATCCAGGTAAAGCCGCTGAAGAAACCCGGCTGGCGATCAGACCCCGCCCAGGTGGCGCTACAGGCACAGGAAGAATACAACCCTTTTCTGAAAAACAGTTGGCTGATGTTGGGGCAGGCACAGTTCTACAACGCTGATTTTCTGCAAGCTGCTGCTACATTCTCATACATCTCCCGCCATTATGCCACCGACGAGTTGGTAGCCTCCGAAGCCCGTATCTGGCAGGCACGCTGTTATGCGGAGATGGGTTGGTTTTACGAGTCGGAGGATGTACTGAATAAACTCAACATCAACGGCATTCCCAAGAAAAACCTCGACAAATATGCCACCGTAAACGCCGACCTGCTGGTAAAGGAAGGGAAGTTTGAAGAAGCTATCCCCTACCTGCAAACAGCCATCAAGGCGGAAAAGAACAAACTTCAACGCACACGGATGAAGTACCTGCTGGGGCAATTGTATACCACGCTGGACTTGAACGGGCTGGCGTATACGCAATTCGGGCAGGTGGCTTCGGCCAGTCCGCCCTACGAACTGGAATTTGCAGCACGCATCCGGCAGTCGGAAGTCTTTGCCGGCAACCACTTCCAAAAAGAAGTGAAGAAGCTGGAACGAATGACGAAAAGCGAGAAGAACAAAGACATGCTCGACCAGGTGTATTACGCCCTGGGGAATATGTACCTGAATCGTCAGGATACCGTCCACGCCATCCAAAACTACCGCATGGGGATCGACAAAAGTACCCGCAACGGACAGGACAAGGCGATCTGCCAGATCAAACTGGCGGACATCTACTTTGCACAACGTGATTATATCCATGCCCAGCCTTGCTACAGTGGCGCCCTGGGCGTGATCCAGAAAGAGCACAAAGACTACAAGCGGGTAGCCCGCCTGTCGGAGATACTGGACGAACTGGTGGTGCACGTAGAAGCCGTCCAACTGCAAGACAGCCTCCAGACCCTTGCCCGGATGCCGGAAGCCGAACGGCTGGCGGTGATCGACAAAATCATCGAGAAGGTAAAGAAAGACGAGGAAGAAGCGAAAGCCCTGGCCGAGAAAGAAGCCTATCTGGCACAACAGGAAGCCAATAACCCGGGGATCAACCGCCCGGGCACAGAGGCACAAATGGCTGCCGTACCCACTGCGGGCGCAGGCACGTTCTATTTTTACAACCCGCAGACCGTAGCCCAGGGAAAGACACAGTTCCAACGGGTATGGGGACGACGGGTACTGGAAGACAACTGGCGCCGGCGCAACAAAACCATGTCTACCTTCGGCGCCATGGAAGAGGAAGCAGTAGCCGGCCAGGCCGTGGCCGACACTACCGGAGTGGGCCAGGCTGCAACAGCCGGAGCAGAAATGCCCGACGATATCTCCAACGATCCCAAGACCCGCGCATTCTATATCCAGCAACTCCCGCTTACGCCGGAGGATATGGAAGCCTCCAACACCATTATCGTGGATGGCCTTTACCAGATGGGGATGATCTACAAAGACCGGTTGGAAGATCTGCCCCTGTCTATCGAAGGATTCCAGACGCTGGATCGCCGTTATCCCAACAATGAACACACGCTGGAAAGCTACTACCAGATATTCCTCATGGCACTCCGTCTGGAAGATACGGCATTGGCCAACGAATACAAGGCTAAGCTGATCAGCGCCTTCCCGGAAAGCGATTATGCCGTGGCGATCGCCGATCCGAACTACGCCTACAACATCCGCATGATGGACAAAGTGCAGGATTCGATCTACCAGAAAACCTACCTCCAGTATCTGGCCGGCGACGTACGGGAAGTACGCCAGAGTTACCAGCTCATGAGTGAAAAATATCCGTTGGCCAACCTCATGCCCAAGTTCATGTTCCTGGATGCCTTGACCAACGTGCAGACAGGCGATGTGGAAAGTTTCAAAACCACCCTGAAGGCCTTGCTCGATAAATATCCGACTGCCGATGTGAGCGAACTGGCCGGTGAAATGCTGAAAGGTGTGTTGCGTGGACGCACCCTGGTACAGGGGAATGTACGTGGCATGACCTGGAACATGCGGTTCGGAGGAGCCGAAGGGTCACTGTCGGCCGCCGATTCGGCCCGTACCTTTACACCGGAAACGGAGGTACCCTACCGGATGCTGATGCTCTATCCTACCGGCAGCCTGGATAAGAACCAGTTGTTGTTTACCGTAGCTGCCTACAACTTTGCCAACTTTATGGTGAAGGATTTCGACCTGAATGTGGAAGAAAACGGCCCGATAAGCATGCTGACCATCGACGGATTTTTTAATTTCGGCGAAGTAGCGCATTACTATAAAATGATCTACGGCAAAGACGGATATGCTGCGGCATTGAGTAAGGACATTACGGTGCTGCCAATCTCCCTCGACAACTATGAGACACTGCTCAGAGGTAAGAGTGTAGACGAATACATCGACTTCTTTGAAACACATTTTGCCGAACTGGCACCGGATATGCTTGCCCGCTGGTCGGCCAAGCGGGAAGCCGACATGCAGGCAGCCGATGAAGAGAAAGCGGCCGATGAGCAACCGGCCGGAAAACCCGCCGTGAGACAGCAGGAACCTCAGCAACCGGTTGCTAAAGAAGAAGGGATTGTGCCTCCTCCGGCACAACAAGAGGACGTTGCAACTCCCGTTGCCACAGACAGCGTTCCCGAACAGACGATCCTGCCAGACACCTTGCGTGTAGTACCACCGCCTGTTGCAGAAGCCTCCGTCGATACAATACCGATGGACCATCCCGAAGCCGCCCTATCGACCGACAGTATCCCTGCCGCACCGGCGCCCGCTGTGGAAAGAGACCTGACGCTCAAGGAGATTGAAGAAATACGCGCCCGTGAAGCCGAAGCTGAAGCGATCCGCAACGAAGAAGCGCTACAGGCCCAGGCAGAGAAAGAACGCCTGGCTAAAGCGCAGCAAGCACAGGAAGAACTGGATCGGAATGCGCTGCTAAAGAAGAAACAGGAAGAAGACGCCTTGAAAGCAAAAACACGCAAAGAGCGTGAAAGACAATTGGAGCGCGAGCGTAAAGCCAAAGAAAAAGCCCGTGCCGAACTCCAGAAGCAAAAAGAACGCGAGTATAAAGAACGCCTCCGCCAGAAGGAAAAAGAACGGAAACAGAAAGAAGCCGAATACCAAAAGAAACTCCGCGAACGCGAAAAGGCACGGAAGAAATAACATCTATCCGCAAAAAAACATACATTTGCAGAAAACTGACTGCAATGAAGCGTATCTTCCTGACGGGCTATATGGGAGCCGGCAAAACTACAATAGGGAAAGACCTGTCCAAGCGGATGGGGCTTTCATTTATTGACTTGGACCTGTATATCGAAAGCCGTTATCTCAAGTCTGTCCCACAGCTCTTTGCGGAAAAAGGCGAAGCCGCTTTCCGCGACATAGAACAACGGATGCTGCATGAAGTGGCCGCATTTGAAGATGTGCTTATCTCTACCGGAGGCGGGGCTCCCTGTTATGCCGATAACATGGCATTCATGAACAGACAAGGCACCACCGTATACCTGAAAGTATCTGTAGACGAACTGGCCAACCGGCTGGAAGCCTGCAAAAGTACACGTCCCGTTCTTGCCGGGCGAAAAGGAGAAACACTCAAAGCCTTTATAGCAGAAACCCTGGTCAAACGGGAACCTTTTTATTTACAGGCATCCGTAGTATTCGATGCCGAAGTAATGCTGACTGAGACGGACGTAAAAACCATCTCAAAAGCTTTGGAAGTAAAATTATAACTATGCAAACAACCGGATGTAAACAAACACAAGGCGCCTATATCCCACAAGAGTTACTGGCCGAACTGAATAAGGCCGGTAATGCGCTACACATCGGTATCCCACGGGAGACAGACGAACTTGAACGGCGGCTGGCGCTTACACCTGAAGCCGTAGATATCCTGACAAGCAGCGGCCATCGCGTATGGATCGAAACAGGGGCAGGACTGGGAATTAACTATGCCGACAATCATTATGCCGAATCAGGCGCTGAAATCATGGCAACTGCGGCCGAAGTCTGGCAGGCTGACATCATCCTGAAGATACTTCCTCCCTCAGCCGGAGAAGTAGCACTGATGAAACCGCGCGCTACCCTCCTTTCCATGCTTCAGCTTCATTCCCTGTCGCAAGAGGCATTCGAATTGATGATCGCCAAGCGTATCAATGCGATCGCATACGAACTGATCGCCGACGAATACCGGAAGTTACCCGTAATGACCGTAATCTCCGAAATAGAAGGTACGGCCTCTATCACCATCGCCTCCGAAATGCTCAGCAATACACAGGGAGGTAAAGGAATCCTGCTGGGAGGCATACCCGGGGTATCGCCTACCGAGGTGGTGATCATCGGAGCCGGAAGCGCCGGAACGGTAGCCGCCCGTGCCGCCCTCTCGCTCGGAGCCAGTGTGAAAGTATTCGACGACGACATCAACAAACTGCGCACCATCCAACTCACGCTGGGACAAGGCCTCTTCACTTCCACATTCCATCCGAATGTATTGCACAATGCGTTCCTCACGGCCGACGTGGTGATTGGAGCCATGCGGTATATCAATACCAACAAACGGTATGTGATCGCAGAAGAACTGATCCGCTCGATGAAAAGAGGAGCCCTCGTGATCGACCTGAGAGTCAACCAGGGAGGATGTTTCGAAACCACCTGCACCCTGAAGCCTTCCGATCCTGCCATTTTCGAACAGTATGGCATTCTCCATTATTGCCAACCCAATATCAGCAACCGGGTAGCGCGTACCACCTCCATGGCGCTGAGTAATATCTTCATCCCGTTGCTGATACAACTCAGTGACATGGGTACGATCCAAGCAATGATCAAAAGCGTGCCGGGATTCAAACTGGGCGTGTACATGTATGCAGGTAAGCCGGTCAATGAATATGTTTCGAGCCATTTTAACATGCGTTCGAACAATATAGATATTTATTTGGCCGCATTTTAGACAATTCTAACAGGTGGGCAATGTTTATTTTCCGTAACTTTGCTGCAATTTTGAACATATAAAAGCGACAAGCTCAAAGTAATTATGGCAGATCAGACAAAAGTGACCACTTTGGAAAAAGTGGTAGTCCGGTTCTCCGGTGATTCTGGAGACGGTATGCAGTTAACCGGTACGATCTTTTCCAACCTCTCGGCTATCTTCGGGAATGAAATATCCACATTCCCCGACTTCCCTGCCGAGATTCGCGCCCCGCAAGGATCGCTGAGCGGTGTATCCGGATTTCAGGTACACCTGGGTTCGCGTAAGGTGATGACCCCCGGAGACAAGGCAGACGTACTGGTAGCAATGAATCCGGCCGCATTGAAGGTGAACGTAAAGTACCTCAAACCCAATGCGATTGTGATCATTGACACCGATTCGTTTGAAAAAAGCGATCTGGATAAGGCCCAGTTTAAAACCGACGACCCGTTCACGGAATTAGGGCTCACCACCGTACAGGTAGTGGCAGCCTCCATCTCTACGATGGTGAAAGACGGCCTGGTTGATTTCGGATTAGACAACAAAGCCGCCCTACGCTGCAAGAACATGTTTGCGCTGGGGCTAGTATGCTGGTTGTTCGAACGTCCGCTCGAAGGCGCCATGCACATGCTGCAAAACAAATTTGCTAAAAAACCGACCATTGCACAAGCGAATATCAAGGCACTGACAGACGGCTACAACTATGGTCACAACATCCAGGCCAGCGTATCCACCTACCGGATTGAAAGTAAGAAAGCCGAACCAGGATTCTACATGGATGTGAACGGCAACAAAGCGACTTCCTACGGTCTGATTGCTGCGGCCGAAAAAGCCGGTCTGAATCTCTTCCTGGGCAGCTACCCGATCACACCAGCCACCGATATCCTGCAGGAATTATCCGCACGGAAAGAATTAGGCGTCAAAGGACTGCAGTTTGAAGATGAGATTGCCGGTATCTGTACCTCCATTGGCGCGAGCTTTGCCGGTAACCTGGCGGCTACCTCTACATCCGGGCCGGGACTGGCCCTGAAGAGCGAAGCGATCGGCCTGGCAGTTATTGCCGAAATTCCGCTCGTAGTAGTAGATGTACAGCGCGGCGGCCCTTCTACCGGTTTGCCTACTAAAAGCGAACAAACCGACCTGATGCAGGCATTGTATGGCCGTAACGGCGAAAGCCCTGCAGTAGTGATTGCTGCCGCCACCCCGACCGATTGTTTCGATGCAGCCTTCTGGGCCGGTAAACTGGCAGTGGAACACATGACGCCGGTGATTTTGCTGACCGACTCGTTCATCGCCAACGGCTCATCAGCCTGGAAGATACCTAATCTGGACGACTATCCCACCATTACTCCCCAATATGTGGACCAGTACGAGGGCGAAAAACCCTGGAAGCCTTATCGCCGCAATGCAGAATCACTTGTCCGGTATTGGGCTGTTCCAGGTATGGAAGGTTTCGCGCACCGGATTGGCGGACTGGAAAAAGACTATGATACCAGCGCCATCTCGACCGACGCGCTCAATCACCAGAAAATGGTAGAAACACGACAGGCCAAAATCGATAAGATAGCCGATTTCCTTCCCGAACAGGAAGTGATCGGCGACGTGGATGCCGACTTGCTGCTTGTCGGTTGGGGCGGAACCTACGGACACCTGTACGAAGCGATGGATACCCTGCGCGAACAAGGGAAGAAAGTGGCACTGGCACACTTCAAGTTTATCCATCCGTTGCCCAAAAATACCGAAGAAATACTTTGCAAATACAAGAAAGTAGTTGTGGTGGAACAAAACAAGGGGCAATTTGCCAACTTCCTCCGCAGCAAGATTTCCGGATTCAATCCATACAAGTTTAACCGTGTGAAAGGCCAACCGTTCATTGTAGGAAGGCTGGTTGAAGAATTTACCAAATTACTGGAGGCGTAAGAAATGGAAGAAACAATAAACTATACAGCAAAAGATTATAAAAGCGATCAGTATGTACGCTGGTGTCCGGGTTGTGGCGACCATGCCGTATTGAATTGCGTACACAAGGCCATGGCCGACTTAGGCGTGAATCCGAAAGACATTGCCGTTATCTCAGGGATTGGTTGTTCGTCACGGTTGCCTTACTATATGAACACCTACGGATTCCACACCATCCACGGACGGGCTGCCGCCATTGCTACAGGCGTAAAGACAGCCCGCCCTGACCTCAGCGTATGGGTGATGACCGGCGACGGCGACTGTCTGGCTATCGGAGGTAATCACTTCATCCATGCTGTACGTCGCAATGTGGATATCAATATCGTATTGTTCAACAACAAGATCTATGGCCTTACCAAAGGGCAGTATTCTCCCACTTCAGATCGCGGCGTGGTGACCAAAAGTTCGCCTTTCGGTACCGTAGAAGAGCCGTTCATCCCCGCCGAACTGGCAATGGGCGCCCGTGGCAACTTCTTTGCCCGTGTGATCGATGTAGACCTGAAGAATACGACCGAGGTTCTGGCCGATTCAGCCCGCCATACAGGTTGTTCGGTAGTGGAAGTACTGGTTAACTGCGTAATCTTCAACGATGGCATCCATCGCCACCTGTCTGAAAAAGAAAACCGTGCCGACCGCACGATCTTCCTCCGTCACGGTGAAAAAATGCTGTACGGGAAGAACAACGAGAAAGGAATCGTGCTCGAAGGCCTGAAGCTGAAAGCCGTTACCATCGGTGAAGACGGATACACCCTCGACAACGTGCTGGTACATGATGCCCATGAAACAGACATCACCCTACACATGATGTTGTCGTTAATGGGAGGGGATATGCCGATTGCCATCGGTGTCATCCGCGCCATCGAAGCCCCCAGCTACGACCAGGCTGTGGCCGAACAGATCGAACAGGTTCAGGCCAAAAACCCGATCCGTAAGTTGAACGACCTCCTGATGAGCGGCGAGACCTGGGAAGTGAAATAAAGCGATTCCCTTGCTTGAAAATAATAAAAAAAGACTGCTTCTTTGAGGTGGTCTTTTTTTTTACTTTTCAGATAGAGGTACCGCATCCGATCAACAATCTGCCTGCTAATTGCAAACTCCAGTGAGCAAAAAGACCAGGAATAAACCCAGAATCTGTTAACAGCTTAGAAAAGGGGTGTTAATCCTGAAAAATTTCCTTAATACGTGATCGCCTAATAAAAAAAACACTATTTTTGTATCCGGTTCGTAAAGGTATAAATCGCCTACCGGCAATCCAGGCGCCAAACCTGATTGCCCTTGTGTTGTTGAGAGAGAATAAGTATATATAAATCAATCATTTAAATTAATTAAAATGGCTAATTTAGATTTGAGCAAGTATGGAATTAGCAGCAACATCGCTGTTGTTCACAATCCTACTTACGAACAGCTTTACCAAGCTGAAATGGATCCCGCAAACCAGGGTTTCGAAAAAGGTGAATTAACAACAACAGGTGCCGTGTCTGTGAAGACAGGTGTATTCACCGGTCGTTCGCCTAAAGACCGTTACATCGTGAAAGATGCAACAACAGAAAATACAATTTGGTGGGACGGAACGATCAACAAGCCTGTTGACACCGCTGTTTGGAATGACCTGAAAGCATTGTCCATCAAACAATTAAATACAGCCAAGAAGCTTTATGTAGTGGATACTTTCTGTGGAACTAACCCGGATACACGTATGAAAGTACGTTTCATCATGGAAGTTGCATGGCAGGCTCACTTCGTGACCAACATGTTCATCCGTCCGTCTCTGTATGAACTGGAACACTACGGCGAACCTGACTTCACCGTATTCAACTCTTCCAAGATCACGAACCCTAACTGGAAAGAACAGAAATTGAACTCTGAAGTATTTGTTGTATTCAACCTGTCAGTGAAGGAACAGATCATTGGCGGTACCTGGTACGGTGGTGAAATGAAGAAAGGTATGTTCGCTATGATGAACTACTACCTGCCGCTGAAGGGTATGGCTTCTATGCACTGCTCGGCCAACGTAGGCGACAAGGGCGATGTAGCTATCTTCTTCGGCCTGTCTGGAACAGGTAAAACTACCCTGTCTGCCGACCCGAAACGTTTCCTTATCGGCGACGACGAACACGGTTGGGACAATAACGGCGTATTCAACTATGAAGGTGGTTGCTATGCCAAGGTGATCGACTTGAGCGAAGAAAAAGAACCGGACATCTGGCGTGCCATCAAACGTGATGCGTTGTTGGAAAATGTAGTGATCAAAGCTGACGGTACTCCTGACTATGCGGATGGTTCAATCACTGAAAACACCCGTGTATCGTATCCGATCTACAATATCAACAAGATTGTATTGCCTTCAAAGGCTGGCCACGCCAGCAAAATCGTTTACCTGTCGGCCGACGCATTCGGCGTATTGCCTCCGGTATCTATCCTGGACGACGCACAGGCTCAGTATCACTTCCTCTGCGGTTACACATCTAAGTTGGCCGGTACAGAACGTGGTATCACCGAACCACTGCCTTCTTTCTCTCCGGCATTCGGCGAAGCCTTCCTGACATTGCACCCCACGATGTATGCTAAGACTTTGGGTGGCAAGATGAAAGAACACGGAGCTAAGGCTTATCTGGTGAACACCGGTTGGAATGGAACAGGCAAACGTATCTCTTTGAAGGATACTCGCGCGATCATCGATGCGATCATTGACGGTTCAATCGAAACTGCAGAAAGAGTGCATGTACCCATCCTGAACCTCACGATACCGAAGACATTGGCTAATGTTTCCGATATCCTTGACCCGCGTACTACGTATGCAAACGTGGCTGACTGGGAAGCCAAAGCTAAATCATTGGGCGCGAAGTATATCAAAAACTTCGAACAGTATTGCGACAACGATGATGCCAAGGCATTGATCGCTGCTGGTCCTCAGTTATAATTAGTTAACAAACCGGGTAGGCTTTAACGCATAAACGTTAAAAATACACCATAATAAAAGCATGGGAAGCTATTCTTCCCGTGCTTTTTTTACTTTTATATGTTAATTTTATTATAAAATAAGGATTTTATAATAAAATCTTTTATCTTTACTCGCTCTATACTGTTATATTACATATAATATAGGTATAAAAGCGTCTCACATGAAAAAGCGGTATTTTGTCATAGTCGCCATTCTTTGCTGCTTGATCTCCTGTGGCGGGAACTATGTCTACCGGGTTGAAGGCAAGTTGTCCAACCTGGAAGATCAGACGCTATATGTGGTATTTGAAAGGGAAGACTACCGCGTGGTTGATACGCTTATCTGCGACAAACCCGGACATTTCCACTTCGACCAAAAGATGGAAGGATTTCATTCCGCCACCGTTTATTATGAGAACAAAACGCATTGGCTCACTGTCTATCTCGAACCCGGATTAAACGTTTCGATCTCCGGTGATGCCCGTTATCCGCAATTATTGCAAGTAAAAGGCGGGACAACGAATGAAAAGCTATCTGCTTTCCGCAAATCACACGCCGATATCCTGCGGGAACACACCGATCTCATCAACCGTCTGAAAAGTTCCGAGAACAATTCTTCAGAAGAAACCGATCTCGCCGCCCGCATTACCAATCTGGAGTTGCAACTTACTGAGCAGGCCACGGCCTACATCAAAGAACATCCTGATGAAGAAGCGTCGGTAGCACTGATCCAGACCTATTTTATGAAACCCGACGATACCCGCCGAATGGATGAATCACTGGCAGCCCTCGACCCGGAACTGAAAAGTTTTTATCTGGTAAGGGAGCTTGAACAATACAGCGCACGCGCCAAACGAACGGCGTTGGGAGCTGAAGCACCTGGTTTTTCGGTTAAAGATATCTATGGCAAGCCGATGAGCCTCGATTCCTTTCCGCAGAAATATGTGCTGCTCACCTTCACGGCTCCCTGGTGTGACATGTGCCAGACGGAAGATCTCTATATTGACAAGGTAGCGACCAAGTATCCAAAAGACAAACTCGATATCCTATTGATCAGTTTGGACGACAATCAGGCTGCCGTACGTGATATCCTAAAGCAAGACAGTATTCAATGGAACCTGGTAACCGACTCTGCCGGCCAGGCATCTATGTTACTTGATTTGTATAATGTAAGCGCTCTGCCGCTGTGCTACCTGATCGACGAAGAAGGAAAGATCATCCTGAAAACAGAAAACGGGATGGAAATCAAACAAACATTAGAGAAATTATTGGATGAATAAACAGTCTTAATGCTTTTATCAAATTCTTAACTATGTTAGTCAAAGTATATGCTGCTACTACGCAAGGCATCTCAGCCACGCTTGTTACCATCGAAGTGAATTCCACCAAAGGGATACAGTTCTTTTTAGTCGGCCTGCCCGATGTGGCGGTGAAGGAAAGTCACGAACGCATCCTATCGTCGCTGCAGTTCGGCGGATACAGCGTCCCACGCAGCCGGATCGTGATTAACATGGCTCCGGCAGACATCCGTAAAGAGGGATCAGCCTATGACCTGCCATTGGCTATCGGCATCCTGGCCGCGACAGAACAAATTGACAGTACACATATAGGTGACTATCTGATGATGGGCGAACTTTCCCTCGACGGTAGTTTGCAACCGGTCAAAGGTGTCCTTCCCATCGCTATCAAAGCACGGGAAGAAGGATTCAAAGGATTCATCCTTCCCCGGCAAAATGCACGGGAAGCGGCCGTGGTCAATAACCTCGAAGTGTATGGGGTGGGGAATATCAAAGAAGTGATCGAATTCATCAACGGGAAGCGCACGCTGGAGCCAACCATAGTAGATACCCGCAAGGAATTCCATGAACGCCAACAACAGTTCGATCTCGATTTTACAGAAGTGAAAGGACAGGAAAATGTGAAACGCGCACTGGAAGTAGCCGCAAGCGGCGGCCATAATTTACTGATGGTGGGAGCACCGGGAAGCGGCAAATCCATGCTGGCCAAACGGTTACCGTCTATTCTACCCCCCTTTACGCTGCATGAGTCATTGGAAACCACCAAGATCCATTCGGTAGCAGGCAAAATAAACGGAAATACCTCCCTGATGGCGCAACGTCCCTTCCGGTCTCCTCACCACACGATATCCAACGTAGCCATGGTGGGTGGTGGAGCCTTTCCACAACCTGGCGAGATCAGTCTGGCGCACAACGGCGTACTTTTCCTGGATGAGTTGCCCGAATTCAATAAAAACGTACTTGAAGTATTACGCCAGCCCCTGGAAGAACGGGTGATCAACATATCCCGGGCTCGCTTTACCGTAGATTATCCGGCCGGTTTTATGTTGGTAGCTTCCATGAACCCCTGCCCGTGCGGGTACTACAATCATCCGGATCGTCCCTGCCTCTGCCCGCCGGGAGCCGTTCAGAAATACATGAACCGCATCTCCGGGCCTTTACTCGACCGTATCGACATCCAGATTGAGATCGTCCCGGTGCCCTTCGAGAAGATATCCGATCGTGCCCCGGCCGAATCGAGTTCATCTGTCCGTGAACGGGTAATCCGGGCCCGTGCCATACAGGAAAAACGCTTTGCGCCCCATCCGGGCACCTACTGTAACGCCCAGATGAATGCAAAACTGCTGCATACCTATGCCATTCCGGATGCGGCAGGCCTGCAACTGCTGAAAAACGCCATGCAGCGCCTCAGCCTGTCTGCCCGCGCCTACGATCGCATCCTCAAAGTAGCCCGTACCATTGCCGACCTCGATGCCTCGGATGCCATCACCTCTATTCATCTGGGCGAAGCCATCAACTACCGTAACCTCGACAGGGAAAGCTGGGGACTGTAGCAAGGCCATTAGAGTTGAAAACGCCAGGGGCGTTGCCCTTTGAGTAAATCTTCTTCCTTATTCTTTCCATAATTGTCATTCTGTTTTCGTATTTTTGTACCTCAAAATGAATGATAGAGGTATGGAAAAGCAATTCAAGAGAACGTTGATCACCACGGCGCTGCCGTATGCAAATGGACCTGTCCACATCGGTCACCTGGCCGGAGTATATGTACCTGCGGATATATATGCCCGCTATCTTCGCCTGAAAGGTGAAGAGGTATTGATGATTGGCGGTTCCGATGAGCATGGCGTTCCCATTACGTTGCGCGCCCGGAAAGAAGGTGTTACACCGCAGGATATTGTGGATCGCTACCATGCCATTATCAAGCAGTCGTTTGCCGATTTCGGTATTTCGTTTGATATTTATTCGCGTACCACCTCGGCCACACATCGTCAGGTTGCTTCGGATTTCTTCCGTAAACTGTACGATAAAGGTGAGTTTGTGGAGAAGACGAGCGAGCAATATTACGACGAAACAGCCAAACAATTCCTGGCCGACCGCTACATCACCGGTACCTGCCCGCACTGCCAAAATCAGAATGCGTATGGTGACCAATGCGAATCCTGCGGCACATCACTGAGCGCCACCGACCTGATCAACCCCCAATCGGCCGTCAGCGGCAGTGTGCCCGTCCTCCGGGAAACCAAACACTGGTACCTTCCACTCGACAAATGGGAACCGTTTCTCCGCCAGTGGATTCTGGAAGAACATAAAGAATGGAAACCCAACGTATATGGCCAGTGCAAGAGCTGGCTCGACATGGGTTTGCAGCCCCGCGCTGTGAGCCGCGACCTGGACTGGGGTATCCCTGTGCCCGTAGAAGGCGCCGAGGGTAAAGTGCTTTATGTATGGTTCGATGCCCCGATCGGTTACATTTCCAACACCAAAGAGCTCCTGCCCGATACCTGGGAAACCTGGTGGAAAGATCCGGAAAGCAAATTAGTCCATTTCATCGGGAAAGATAACATCGTATTCCACTGTATCGTATTCCCCGCCATGCTGAAAGCCGAAGGCACCTTCAACCTGCCGGAGAACGTGCCTGCCAACGAGTTCCTCAACCTTGAAGGCGACAAAATATCCACTTCGCGCAACTGGGCCGTCTGGTTGCACGAGTATTTGCTGGCTATGCCCGGCAAGCAGGATGTATTACGCTACGTACTCACGGCCAATGCACCCGAAACAAAAGACAACGACTTCACCTGGAAAGATTTCCAGGCACGTAATAACAACGAACTGGTTGCTATCCTGGGTAACTTTGTCAACCGTGCACTGGTACTCACCGAAAAATATTTCGATGGTAAAGTACCGGCGTTAGGCCAACTGACCGACTACGATAAGCAAACACTGGCCGACTTTGCCAACGTCAAGAACGATGTGGAACGTCTGCTTGACACCTACCATTTCCGCGATGCACAGAAGGAAGCCATGAACCTTGCCCGTATCGGCAACAAGTACCTGGCCGACACGGAGCCGTGGAAGTTGGCCAAAACCGACATGACACGCGTATCTACCATTCTCAACATTGCCTTGCAGATCACAGCCAACCTGGCCATTGCCTTCGAACCTTTCCTCCCCTTCAGCATGGTCAAACTGAACCAGATGCTGAATGTGGAGCCACTGGGATGGGACAGACTGGGCACTACCGACTTACTGGCTGACGGACATATATTGGGCAAAGCCGAACTGCTGTTTGAGAAGATCGAAGACAGCGTGATCGACGCCCAGGTACAGAAGCTGCTCGACACCAAGAAAGCCAACGAAGAGGCCAACTACAAGGCTAACCCCATCCGCCAAACCATCGAATTCGACGACTTCGGCAAACTGGATATCCGCGTAGGAACCGTGCTTGAATGCATCAAGGTTCCGAAAGCCGACAAACTGCTCCAACTGCGTATCGACGACGGTCTGGAACAACGCACCATCGTCTCCGGTATTGCCGCCCATTACACCCCTGAAGAGCTTATTGGCAAACAGATCTGCTTCATCGCCAACCTCGCTCCCCGCAAACTGAAAGGAATCATTTCGGAAGGCATGATCCTCTCGGCCGAGAATGCAGACGGAGCACTGGCAGTGGTAATGCCCGAGAAAACTGTTAAGCCGGGTAGTGAAGTGAAGTAACACGCCGACAATTAATACCTATTTATACCATATCCTTTTGTCAAAACAATCTATTTACAGGCATTACGTATGCCTGTTTATTTACACCTGCCTGTGTACGCCCATGTTAAATCTTCTATCGGCAGCATCCTTATGATGTATTGTTGTCATCTTTATAATGTATTGTCGTCATCTGAATGATCATTTCATTCCACAATTATGGAGATTCCGTTCCACTGCTGTGAAGATTCCTTTTCACAGCTGTGAAGCTTTCGTTTCACAGCTGTGAAGCTTACGCTCCATAGCTGTGAGGAGAAGATATCACAGATGTGAAAAGGAAAGGTATTGCTAATGCCGGTAATAGAACTCCGTATTCCCGACAATAGTAGTTGCAGATGCCGACGATAGATACTGCAGGTTTCGTCAGAAAAGGTGATCAACCTGCCGGAAGGTAGTCCGGGAAACAGCCGGATAAGGCTGAACCGGCTGAAAGCAAAACTGAAACTATTTCCTCTCCACAAGTTTCCGGATTGATCCATTTTTCGTCAATCAGTACACTTTAAGCACACCTTTATAAAAAAATTAAAGCCTGATTTTCAGATGAAAATCAGGCTTTAATCGTACCCAGAGCCGGGGGCAAAATAGTTGAATTCGGAACATTTCTATACTGTTGAAAATATTCAGAATTCGAATTTATACAACTGTATATTAAGTAATTAAACTGTTCGATTTGTTTAATAGCATTTAATTGAGTTGAAATAAATTTAGGATGGTTGGGAACAATTTGGGAACAATTTATATCTTTGTGGCAGATATAAACCCGATCATCATGAAAGTCTCAGTATTCATAAGAAAGACGGCTAAGAAGAACGATATAGATAGTAAAGCTACTATCTATTTCCGGCTTAGAGATGCTAATAAGGACATCAAAGCCGCCAGTGAGTTGACAATTAATCCGAATCATTGGAGTTCAGAAAAGCAAGGGTATAAAGACAGAGTTGCCTTGGTGACCGATGATGTAAAGATAAAATTAAGAAATGACATTCAAAGCATCGTTTCTCTTATAAATCAGAACTACTCAGAAGAAGCCGGCGCCGAATGGTTAGGCGAATTGATTGATAAATTTCACCACCCTGACAAATACAAAACACAAGAACAAATAGAGGCCGAAATGAAACAGTCCTTCGAACAGCTTTTAGATGAATTCCTGCTAAAACACAAACTTTCGGAAGTCAGAAAGAAGAATTTTCGGGTAGTTAAGAGGGCTTTACTACGTTACGAGTTGTATGTGAGAGAAACCAAGCGAGGTCAGAAATCGTTTGTACTGGATATAGACAACGTAACTCCTGATACTTTACGTGATATGTGGGACTTCTTCGAGAATGAGCATAAATATTTCGAGTTGTATCCGGCTATTTATGAAGAAATACCGGAGAAGCGGACTCCAAAACCTAGAGGAAATAATACATTGATTGATTGCTTCTGCCGAATAAGGACTTTCTTCCTCTGGTGCTATAGCAATAAAAAAACAACCAATAGACCTTTTGACAACTTCCATATAGAAGAATGTACCTATGGAACGCCTGTTTACATTACACTGGAAGAACGCAACAAGTTATATGATGCAGACCTATCCGAATATGAACAAGTGGAGATCCAACGGGACATCTTTATTCTTCAAAGCCTTATCGGCTGCCGTATTGGTGACTTATACCGTATGACTAAACAGAACATAATCAACGAGGCAATTGAATACATCCCTCGTAAAACAAAGGAAGGAAATCCTGTAACAGTGAGGGTTCCGCTAAATGATAAGGCAAAAGCTATTCTGGATAAATATAAAGATGTGGAAGGAAACAAACTGTTACCCTTCATTTCGGAACAGAAGTATAATGATGCCATTAAGAAAGCCTTTGAACTGGCAAAGCTTAACAGAATTGTGACTATCCTTGACCCACTCACAGGCGAGGAGGTGAAAAAGCCTTTGTATGAAGAAGCCAGCAGTCATATGGCGCGAAGAACATTTATCGGGAATATATACAAAAAAGTAAAAGACCCGAACCTGATTGGAGCGTTGAGCGGACATAAGGAAGGAAGCAAAGCCTTCGCACGTTATCGAGAGATTGACGAGGAGATAAAAAAAGAATTAGTAAATTTGTTGGATTAGAAGGTGGGTAAGATACTTCTATAAAGCAAAAAGTGCGAGAAAGCCCATAGATAATCCATAGAAACTCTATAGAACATATTTCGTTAAGGAAAGACGTATTAATAAACAAGGATTTGACAACATCAAGCAATGTATGAGTACTGATTTGATAAAAGATTCTGAATTTAAGCAGTGGCTTGTCGATTTTAAGGTTCGTATCCGACAGAGCCAGTTAAAAGCAGCTATAAAAGTTAATTCTGAACTATTACACCTGTATTGGGATTTGGGGCATGATATAGTTGTGCGTCAAATGGATGCAGCGTGGGGAAGTGGTTTTTTTGAAAAGTTGAGTAAAGAACTGACAAGAGAATTTCCTGGCATGAAAGGCTTTTCGGAAAGGAATCTTTATCACATGAAACGATTTTATCTTTTCTACAGCCAAGCAGAAAAAGGCACTCACCAACTCGATGATAAAAGTAGAGCCGCAAATTTCCCCCAACTTGGTGCAGAATTGAAAATGCGTAAAAATGAAGGAAATACAATTTTGAACCAGCTTGGTGCAGAATTAGAAGACCATCCGATATTTCAAATACCATGGCGTCATCATGTGGAAATCTTCACCAAATGTGAATCCGTACAAGAAGCCTTGTTTTACGTGCAGAAGACTATTAAAAACGGATGGAGTAGAGCCATGTTAATGAACTTTATGGATGTTAATCTGTATCATGCACAAGGCAAGTCTATCAATAATTTTGACAAATTACTGCCTGATACTCAGAGTGATTTAGCAAAGGAAACCTTGAAAGATCCATACAATTTCGATTTTCTTACGCTCACGGAGGATTACAAAGAAAGAGAGTTGGAAGATGCATTAGTTACAAATATTACAAAGTTCCTTCTGGAACTTGGACAGGGTTTTGCTTTTGTGGGTAGGCAGTACCCTATAAGAGTTGGCAATAAGGATAGGAACATTGATTTGCTATTCTATCATTTAGAACTGCGTAGCTATGTGGTAATAGAGTTAAAGGTTAATGAGTTTGAGCCTGAACACGCTGGAAAATTGGGCTACTATATTGCTGCAATCAATGATCAGTTAAAAAAGGAAATAGATAATCCTACTATCGGTTTACTTATTTGCAAAACAAAGGATAACATAGAGGCCCACTACTCTTTAGCGAGTAGTAGCCAGCCGATAGGTATTTCTGAGTATAAGCTCTCAGAGTTATTACCAAAGAACCTTAAGTCTTCTCTTCCATCCATTGAAGATATTGAGAGAGAGTTAAATCAGGAAGACATCAACAGCTAAGATTACACAAACGTATGAGCCAACGAGAGTATGACAATTTTATAGAAAATTTGAGGAAATGGAAAGATGCCCATGCTAAAGAGTATGATACATTTGTAGAGATGATGAATCAAAAAAGTGATATAGGGTATGCCAAGATACTCCACGTTGCAAGTTCTTTTTATAAACAGTATGGGGGACGCATAAGAAAAAACCTGAATGAAGGAGCATTTGATGACTATCGAGAAATAGAGAAACAATTTATTCAGAGCAAGTTAGGCGAATCGCTTATAAAAAGCATAGAAAGCCCACAAAAAGACTTAACTCTGCCCTTAATGCTTTCTTGGATGCATTTTGGAAAAGCTTATGAGCGAATGATTGAGAACGGGAAAGAATTCTGTAAGAATCCAAAAGTCCCCTATGTTAACAAAATATGTGTTGACCTCATCTCTAACTTTGTAATATCAGGATCAATCATTTCAGGTTTGCGTACAAAGTCTTATTGGGAGGATTATTTGAATCAGATGCAAGCTATTGATGAAGGGAATTATCTGAAATTACCAGAGGATCTCCCTAAAAGTAAAGATAAGAAGGCCGGAAGACAGGCTAGAAAGAGTAAACTTTCAGAGCTATTTGAGAAAACAGTTATCCAAGAGGAAGCAATTTTGGACTATGTCGGGCATAGTATGAGAGGGATACAAACCGGAAAAGATTTAGCTTATTTGAGAATTGCAATGGAGGAGTTAGATTTCATACCCAAGAAACTGGAACATACAGAATATTGTAAAGCCTTGGAATTGGAGTTTGGCAAGCCGGTAACAATTGGGTATGATGCAATAAGAACCTACTATAATAAGCTGACAAAAATAGGTGAGGGATCTATCAAGAAAGGAAAGGACACAGATCCTTCTACTAGAAGAGAGATCGATCTAATTAAATCCGAATTAAGCAGATTAAATTCGATAAATTCGAACAATTAGTTTATAGAATTTATCAGATTCAATTTTGTTGATTTACTGTTGTTTACGTATATATTTTTGCGCTGTCACTCACTAATCGAGTGGCAGCTTCTTTTTTGTATTCTGCCGGGGAGAGAAGCTGTAATATCGGCGGTAGTGTAAAGATATGAAGAACTTGCTATCTATTATTCAAAGCGAAAACGCGGTAAGCATCCGATAAAATACCCGTTGTCTCCCTGCTAACAAGTCTTTTACTTTGCTCTCAAAAAGTAGATTATGAGATACACAATGAGCAAAGAAGATTTTCTGGTGGTTCTGGCTCGCCAGCAGCAGAGTGGCTTAAGC